>URZW01000003.1 GCA_900552555.1 uncultured Clostridium sp. | reverse complement strand
TAATAGAAGAATAATAATTGTTATTACTAGTGCTATTAATGTTATTCCTCGTGATTTTTCTTTATTATTTTTCATTATTTTTTCTCCTGTCTTTTAATGTTTTCGTTTTTATTCCCAAAACATTGGGACAGAATTTATAACCCTTGTCCGCAGATGGCTACGCCACGACTGCCACCTGTTCCAACCATAGTACTTGTAGGAACATTACCATTAAAACTAAATAAACCGCCTTTACCTCTAACAAAATAATAGAATGTATTATTAATCCATCCACTAGGTGCTGAATGCCATCCCGCACATCCTTGGTTTGTAGTTGTCACATTTCCTAATGCATCTCCTACTTTAGCAGAATTTTTATCATTTGTATACACATCATAATATCTTGAATTTACTCCTCCGAAACTTGTTTGAAGTCCTCCTGCTACCCATTCCCAATTTGTTCCTGAAAAGTATACCCCTGTCTTATTTCCTGTTGTTGTTTTTTCGTCACTATCTTGTAACTTTTTTGGGTTTCCATATCCTGATGCTGATAATATTGCTATTGCCCCATATTCTGTACTTTTCATCATATGTACATCGATTCCATTGCTATCGCTTGATGATGTTAAATCTTCATTTAATGTTTCACTTAATCCCATTGCTTCACCTGTTTTTTCCATATTTCTTATATTTGACATCCAATTTGTTGGTAAATCAATTTTTTTATAATGAGTATTTGGATTTGCCTGTAATGATGCCTTTACATTACCTACTGGTAGCAATACCATAACAACTAACACTACTACCAATGAAATTAATTTTAATTTTGTTTTTTCTCTCATCTTTCTTCCTCCTTAAATTTTTATTTATATTTTAAAATTTAATAACAAATTTATTTTGATAAGCTTTTTTATATTAAAAAAATATTCAAACTTATCTCTTTACATTATACATAATTATTTATGTATTTACAATATTTTTGATGTATTTAAACAAAATGTAATATACTTGTAATATTTTTGTAACATATCATTTTATATAAAAAATTTTAAATCAATTGAAAAAAAACATATCAATAATAAAAAACAAAAATAATAGAACATTCCAAAAATTTTTAGAATATTCTATCATTTTTAATTTTTAACTTTTTTAGATGAGTTTAATCACCCTCTACGAAAGTTTTTCCATTTTTTTAATTCCGGATCTTTATAAAACCGCTTCTTTTCCATTTGATTATGTGTTTCAGACTTTTTTGATATATCTCGAAACACAACTAATTTCCAGATTGTAGTAATAATCCAGCAGTTTTTGATTTGTTTTACCTGTTGCCTTATCCACCGAATCAATTTCATGGTCATACCTCCTATAATTAAGACTTATTTAAGTTTGCCCCAATATAATATCATATCTTTTTAGTTTTAACAATATTTTTATTTAATCTTATTTTCAACTTCATCTTTTATTCTTGCTACAAATGCATCAGCATCCATAGTTTCATTTTCTGCACTTTCTCTTGAACGAACAGAAACTGTATTTTCTTCAACTTCTTTTGCTCCAACAACTAACATATATGGAACTTTTTCAAGTTGAGCTTCACGGATTTTATATCCAACTTTTTCATTTCTATCGTCTAAAACTACACGAATTCCAGCTTTGTGTAATTTTTCTTCAATTGATTTAGCATAATCATGTTGTGCATCTGTAATTGGTAATATTTTTACTTGTGTTGGTGAAAGCCATAATGGGAATGCACCTTTTGTTTCTTCAATTAAGAAGCACATAAATCTATCAAATGTTCCTAAAATTGCTCTGTGGATAACAACTGGTCTATGTTTTTCTCCATCTTCCCCAATATATTCTAGCTTAAATCTCTCTGGTAATAAGAAGTCTAATTGGCAGGTTGATACTGTTACATCATGTCCAACTGCTGATTTTAATTGAACATCTAGTTTTGGTCCATAGAATGCAGCTTCTCCTTCTGCTTCATAGAAGTTTATTCCTAATTCAGTCAAGATTTCTCTTAATTGTCCTTCTGCTTTTTCCCACATTTCATCATCATCAAAATATTTGTGTGTATCTTTTTTATCTCTTAATGATAATCTAAATTCATAATCTTTAAATCCAAAATCTTTGTAAACTGATAATATCAATTGTACAACTTTTCCAACTTCTTCTTTAATTTGGTCTGGTCTTACAAAAAGGTGAGCATCATTTTGACACATTTCACGAACTCTCTCTAAACCGCAAACACTTCCACTGTCTTCATATCTAAAATCATGTGCTAATTCACCAATTCTGATTGGTAAATCTCTGTATGAATGCATTTTATTTTTATATATCAACATATGATGTGGGCAGTTCATTGGTCTTAATACCATTTCTTCATTATCCATTTTCATAACAGGGAACATATCTTCTTTGTAGTGGTCCCAGTGTCCTGAAACTTTGTATAATTCTGTATTTGCAAGTGATGGTGTATATACATGTTGATATCCCATTTCAACTTCTTTATCTTGAATATATCTTTCCAATAGTCTTCTTACTGTTGCACCATTTGGTAAATACATTGGAAGTCCTGAACCTACTAATGGGCTTGTCATAAATAATTCTAGGTCTTTTCCTATTTTTCTATGGTCACGTTGTCTTGCTTCTTCTAGTTTTTGCATATATTCATCAACTTGGCTTGCTTTTGGGAATGATATAGCATAAATTCTTTGTAACATTTTATTATGCTCGTCACCTCTCCAATAAGCTCCAGATGATGATAATATTTTAACAGCTTTTACTTTTCCTGTTTTCATTAAATGTGGTCCAGCACATAAATCTGTAAAATCACCTTGTTTGTAGAAACTAATTTCTTCCCCATCTGCTAAATCATTTATTAATTCTTGTTTATATGGTTGTCCTTCCATTAATTTTAAAGCTTCTTGTTTTGGTAAAGAAAATCTTTCTATTTCAATATCTTCTTTAATTATTTTTTTCATTTCAGCTTCTATTTTTGCTTTGTCCTCATCTGTAAATGGTTTTTCTACATCAAAATCATAGTAGAATCCATTTTCAATACTTGGTCCTATTGCAAATTTTACGTTTGGAAATAATCTTTGTACTGCTTGTGCCATTATGTGTGATGTTGTATGCCAATATGCTTTTTTACCGTCTAAACTGCTGTCAAATGTTTCTATATTTAGGTGGCAGTCTTCTTGTAATTCATATCTTAGGTCTTTTACTTCTCCATTTACTATTCCGCAAGTTGCTACTCTTGCTAATCCTTCACTTATTTGTTTTGCTACTTCATATATTGTGCTTCCTTGTTCAACTTCCTTTATTGAACCATCTTTTAATGTTAATTTAATCATTTTTATTCCTCCATTCTAAATTTTTGTCCGTTTGGGGACGGTTCTTTTTGGGACATTTTGGTAAAAAATTACATTTGCTGTATTTATTCTGCCTCTAGCTTTTCATTGTATATATCATTTCAATACAATGTCCAAAAAAGAACCGTCCCCAAATGGACATTATAACCGCAAAAAAACTCCCATAGATTTTTACATCTATAGGAGTGCTTTTATTACACGGTTCCATCCTAATTTTTACTTAATTAATAGATTATAACGCATCTTACACGTTTGGCTTATTCACCAAAAACTTAAAGAGTTAGTTTTTCAAATATGTTTTCTTGAACTTGCTTTCAGCCACGGCTAGTTCTCTCTTTTCAGTAACCTTTATTTTACTTTTTCTCTTACTTGTTTTTTCTTATTATATTTTTATTTTAATACCTTTTTACATAAAAGTCAATTATTTTTTTGATTTTTTATTCATTTCGTGTTATAATTTAATTATCAATTACTCAAGGAGGAATGACATATGCAGAAAATGATTGATGGGGTTACAGTAGACCTTTCAAAAATGACTTTAGAGGAATTAGAAAACTCACGGAATATTACTCGAGATAGAATCTCTAAAACTAGTTTAGATGATAAACAAAATTTGGCTATTTTGAGTCACATCCTTTTAATTTTTAATCACCGCATTTTGATGAAAAAGTTGATTGAACATAAATATTCCGGACTTTCTGATTAAAAAGTCAGTAATGCTCCCAATTTTTTGGGAGCATTACTTTTATAAAATTTATGGAGCGAACGTCGTAGTTATCTACAACTTTTTTCTATCATAACGATTGATACAAATATCAATCAATTTATTAAAGTATATCATAATTTTTATAAATTGCAATAGTTATATTAAATCAATTATATATTTTCAAAAGTAAAACACGAGCTCAACAATAGTAGAGCTCGTGTTTTATTTTTGAAAATACAGTTTTACGTATTACAGAGTTACATAGATTTGGTCAACTGTAACTGTTCTATCGTAGAAAGATCCTCTATCATAATAATGAATAAGAGTCTTTCCGTTAGAATCATTTATACAGTAACCATAATCATCCCGAACGATAGAAATGTTCTCAGGTAGAATAACACTGTAATAATAGTTGTCTGCTTCCTGTAATACCTGAATGCCAATCTTTTTATAGATTTCAAGCAGATATTTTTCCTTATCATACTTTTTAGAGTATTCAATGGGAACTCTACAATCATAATGAATAGGAAGCTTAGACTGACGGTCTGTTGCTGTATTCATAACAGCAGTGCCAAAGTCAATTGCAGAATCATTTTCCATACCTAACAATGCTCCTGCTAAGGTCATCATACCAGCTAACTCGGTTGCATCATTCTTAGGTTCAGTGGTAGAATTCTTTTTACGAAGATATCTCTTGTAATGGTCTTTGAAACCATATTCATATTCAGGAGAATCTTTATCATACATAGATAAAAAGAATTCAACTCTTTCATCGTTGAGGGGAATATCTCCAATTCGATACCCATCGTTTATTATAGCAGCCTGCCAGAACTTCACATTGCCTCTTTCCGCCATAGGTGCTTCTCTTTCAAGAGCAACCTCACTGAAACACTGAATATTTTCAGTACTGTCATTCAACAAGTCAACAAGGAAGTTGGTTGTTAAGATACTTTCAGGAATATCTTCCATTACTGGTGTGCCATTTTCAAGACAAAGAGCAAAGTAGAATTCTGGTGTTCGATATTCTTCAGGTGTAATATCTAAGAACTTGTTTTCTCCATGTCTCTTTTCGGCAAAGCATCTAGCACCAAGCGTATACAGCTCCTGTGTTAAAATTTCAGGTTTTCTTCTATATACAGAATAAAACCAGTCATCACAATCACCACGTCTGTCTACATAGCGCATATTAACAGATCTAAACATAGCACATGCTACCATCTCCTCATCGATGAACTCAAGTGGCATATACTCAAAATCATTAAGCTGGAACTCCAGACCATAATAATCTGTTGCAATATGGTCTTTAAAAAACTGCTTGTCAAACTTTGACGAATGTTCTTTGACATATTCAACGATATCCTCGTATTCACCTGATAATGCGTGTAGGAAAAATTCTCTTGTACGATATTCATCAGGAATATCTCTGAATTTAATTTTTCCATAGCTATTGGCATATACGTAGTGACCAGGTGTCAAATTGTCAGGGATACATTGAACATTATCCCAGCAATAAATTGGCATATCATCTTTGATGCCCTGTGAATAACCTTTTTGCTCGAACATTTCCTCAAGTCTCTTGTATGCCTGTAATTCTGTGATTTTCATGTTTTTGTCCTCCTTATTTATTTTTTAATGTTTACATGAAATTACGTAGCTTGGAGGACATAGCGCCCTCCAAATTTTGGTAAGGGCTACTTATATGAAAAGTCCTATACCTTATTATACTATATTTTACATAATATTGCAAATTCTACAGGCTATTAATAGTGTATGATATTTGCAATTCCATTTTGTATGTGATAAACTTGACATTGTATCATATGTAGTACTTTCTTCTTTAGTTTTCTTACTGAATATACTATTCATGATACGCAACTCCTTTCATTTATTTTATCATTTATGCGTCGAAACATATTGATATTATAACATGAAAGGAGTTGCTTTGCTACAAAGCTAACGCCTATTATACTACCGGCACAGCCGGAAGTTTATTTAACAATGAAACATAAATATAACTCATATTATCTTTATGCTTCGTAAAAATTATTATTTTATCGGATTATTTTCCGAAACTTCTTGACACTAATCAATTTATATATTTTTCAAATATTCTTCTAACTCTGATAATTTAATCTTTTTAGTCAAATTTGAAATATACACATCATTTGAATAGTTAAAAACTAAAATAGTAATATTTTTAATAATCACTCTATGTGGCTCAATATATGTAAGATTAGTTTTATCTAATTTTCTAATACTACCATTGATAAAAGTAGGAGTAACTTTTGAAAACTCACATATAAATTCAAGTCGTTGTTTTAGACATTCCTCAAATTCTAGTTCTTGCTTAATTATCTTCATATCAAGCACCATCCTTTCTATATAGAATTAGGATGATTTTTTGCAAAAGAAAAAATCAACCATTTTACTGATTGATTTTCATATCTATCTGTTCTATTAGTTCGAACAGATACGTCATTGGAGCTTACAGCCATTTTACAATACTTTCTATAAATTTTCAAATATAGTACACAACCATATACTTAGTGTTTTCAATAAATTCAACTTTTGATAAATCTATGATATATTTATAAAACTTTTTCTATTGCATTATTTATTGCATTACTTTAACATTTGATTTACAATATTAATTCTAATCAAATTTGCAACTTTATTAAAAGTTTTATTAAATATCTTTGCTATAATTTTTTCTTTCCAATTTAATTCTTTTGTTACTTCATCTAATATTATTTCTTTTGTGTTTTTCATAAACAATCCCTTCCTTTGCAAATATTTTTTGTTATTTGCAGCAAAGAGGTTATATTTCTTATCTATTATATCCTTTCCATCATTTTTTGTAAATATTTTTCTTTGATTTTCGTTTACTATTTCATTTTTTACTACATCTTTCATAGCTTAAACCTTCTTTCATATAAAAATTTGACATTTCATACTTTAGAAGTTATACTGTATATGTACTTATTTTTAAGTATGAAATTTTTATGGTTGGAAGAAGATAGTTGACGGCAATCTCTTATCTTCTTCTTTCTTATTTTATATGAATGAAAAATAATGTCAAGTTTTCCAATCTCGTTTTCGACAAAAAAGTCCGCAAAGTCAGTAACTGTGCGGAAAAATTTTTTTGATTTTTTTATATTTTTATATTTCCATGTTTAATTCTCTTAAAATTTTTGTTCTTAAATAATTCCAATTAAGTTTTGAAATATATTGCATGGATGTGCTGCTCAATAAATATTTTTCTTTTGCGATTTGATTCCACTCTTGTATTGACGGAAATCTTTCTAATTGTTGCGTAGTCGTTTTCATTGCTCTATAAGACTGCTCATAATATAGTTTCATTTCGCTGTCGGCAGGATATTCTATTTGTTGTATATTATTGTAATATTCATTTATTAATATATCCATCTCGTCGCTTATTTTTCTAGTTTCGTCTGAATCTAAGCCATTTTTCTTTATACTTTTATGCAATTTATTTCTTAAACTTCTGATTCTTTTTATACTATCTTGTGCCATTTTTCCCTCGCTTTTCTTAAAAAATTGAAGTGTTTATTTGACTTTATTGTAAACTTTTCTTTTAAAAATTCAAACTCACTTTTACTTTGTGCTTGTAACAACATTAATGTAATTTCATCTATTTCATGACAACATATAGTAAATGCACTAAATAAGCAATTTTCATGTGCGTACTCGTCCCATTCTTTTCTTGACACATTTGGATTTTCGTTTATATATTTTATAAATTCTTTTTTACTTTTTTCATAATAATTAATCATGTTTATATTATATACATTCTTAAAAAAATTATACACAAAAAGAAAAAGCCCCATTTCTGGGACTAATTATGCTTCTTTTAAAATTGCTCTCATTATGCTTTCATAACTTCTTTTTGACATAAATTGCAAACTCTGTATGCTTAATAAGTTAAATCTTTTTGCTAATTCTGTATACTGCTTTCTTGTTAATCTTATTCCTAAATATTTCATCATTTGTAGTGAATTGTTATATGCTTCGTTCATATTCATCACCTCATATGTATTATAACATATTATGTTAATTTTGTGTGTCGAACGGTGTCGAAGATTTTACATTATTTTACAAAGTTATCCACATTTTTAAAATTTCTTTCCACAATTCATAAAAAATTATCCACAGTTTTTTCGACTTTTTATTGACATTATCTTATATTTTTGATATATTGTGTTTATCGTTTATATATCACTCTAGCAACAGGTATATTAATCAGCAGTTATGCTGCTGATAGCAAGGCAGTTTTCTTCCATAACTGTTGATAAACTGTACCTGTTCCGCAGTTTAAACTTTGCTAAGAAGGGAGTGATAAAGTTGGAAAAAAGTAACATCAACGTTTTAGCAATAAAATATCTCGGTAGAGCTTTAATAGCATTTATAATTGGGTTTTTTGTGTTTTTGTGTGCCACAATAAGATACAATACATACCTATCTTTCTCAAAAGAAAAAATTGAAGTTCGTGCGGAGAACTCCAATTCAATTAGATAAGCGGTAGACAGAGAGAAGAAGTTCTCTCTTTCTTTTTTATTATAATAATATTATTATTCATTTGTGTCAATAGATATTACAATTATTTAAAATAAATGTAATATTTCTGTTACAAAATTGTAACATTTCTTTTTCTATCTGTCAACATTATATCATAAATTTTATATGATTTCAAGTAAAAAATGCTTATTTTTAGCCAAAAATCAAGCCTTCACAATCAATTTTAAGCCGTTTTATTTTTTAATCAATGTAATTATATACCTTGATTTTAAGCCATAAAACACAAAAAGAGGTAAATTGAAATTAATCAACTTACCTCTTTTTTTTATCTATAATTATTAACATTAATATAAGCAATTCTACCCGTCATTCTAACTCTTACCTTATCAACATAAGAATTAACATGTTGCAAAACAACAACAGAAGTATTAGCTTTATATTGATATCTTACACCACTCAAATTTGATTTTGAGTATAATGTACATGCTTTTATCTTTCTAGTTGTACTTTGTTTTGCTGATACATTTGTGTAATTACTTTTGTTTATGTATGCAATTCTACCAGTCATATTAACTCTAATTTTATCTACATTACTTGATATGTTTTGTAGTATTGTTATAGTTGTATTTGCTTTGTAATTATATCTATAGCCTGTTAAATTTGAATTACTATATAAGATACTAGCTCTAGTTAATTTCTTAGTTTGTCCGACTGTTTGAACAGTATTTAATGTACTGATATCTCTACTTGTATATGCTAAAGATATCCATCCTCTATCTGTTTTACCAAATCCATTGCTTTCTGCTAATATAGTTACTATTGAACCTTTTGCATATCCACCAACTCTTGCATATGATGTACTTGCTCCAGCTCTTATATTTAAACCACTATTTGCTGTAATTCTAACTTGATAATTTACTGTATTTACATTTGATGTTGTGTTATCTGTTACTACCGTTGTAGTTGTATTTTCTTTTATGTCTGTTCTATCATTTTTAAAACAGAAGAATTTTTGGTAATTAGCATACGCTCTAAAGTTTTCAATTGATACATATACTGTATTACCACTAACTGTTGTTTTTCCTCTTCTAGAACTTACATCAAATTTTCCATTGTACAAATAAGGGTCATATACTTTTATATAATCTCCTTCGACTCCTACTAGAACAATAAAATGTCCTCCATATGTAAATAAACCTTGATTACAACTTGCTATTATATAATGATTATCTTTTAATTTTGCTACTGCATCATCTAATTTATAACATTCACTATATCCAATATCAAATACATCTGCTGTCCATTTGAATGCACTCCAGTATGTTCCTTGATTTGCAGAACGATAACCATAATTTACATATAAATTTGCCATTTGGTCTGGTGCTATATTACCTTTTATACTTGAAACAACCATTGCTGCAGAAGTTGGTCCACATCCTGATGTTCCTATTGTTTGTGAACTATTTCCTACACTAGAATACATATTATAACGCCATCTATTGTCTAATTGCGAATAATATGTTAATCCTGCATATTCTCCTACTTGAACATTTGGTGCTTTTTCCGCTCCATTATATGCTACTATTCCTTGCTCTTCAAAGCCTTCTGACTCTGTTTCTTGAACTTCTAGACTTTGTTCGTCTGTTTCTGTTAAATTTGGTATTTCTGTACTAGATTTGTTTATTTCATCTACTACTGTATTTATTGCTTCTGATATTTTATTTGTATCAACTTGTCCTGTTCTGTCATATTCTAAATAGCAATTTAATAGTAAAGAACTAGCACATAATATTGATATTATTAAGCCTATTGTACGCTCTTTATTTTTGAATATATTTTTCAATTTTTCTTTCATTGTTATCACCTCTTACATAAATTTACTTAATCCTAACGCAAAAGCTATCGCTGTTAATATTATTCCAGTTATAAAAGAAATTACTTTGCTTTTTACTTGTTTTTTAGTGTCTTCATAATCCTTAATTGGCTTTTCTTCTATTATTTTCAAGCGTTCGTTCATTTTGTTTTGGTCTTCTCTCATTGCTTTCATTTCTGTTGCTATTTCTCTTACACTTAATGTTAAGTCATATATATTTTCAACTTTATTTTCAACAGCATCTATTCTTTTTGTGTTTGACTTTTCTCGTTCTTCTAAGTGAGCTACTTTTTCGATTAGTTCTGTATCTTGCATTATTCTTCCTCCTTGGCTGTTTCAGTTTGTTCAACTTCTTCTACTACTTCTACATATGTATCTTCTACTTGTAATGTTAATTCGCTATATTCTTCATCTGTAATTTTACTCATAGCATAAAATACATTTAGTTTGTTTTCAATGTCTGCTTTTTCTTTGTAATATTTTTTTGTTATTAGTTTCTTTAATAATTCAACTATCATTTATTCCACCTCGCTTTCTATATCAGTTTGCATATTATCAAGCAATAATGCACTTGTTTGTGTTGTGCTTAACAACTGCTTTATTTCGTCTATTTCATTTTGCATTTTATTATTTTGTGTTTCTTGGTCTTTTACATAGTCTAAGCTTAGTATTGCTTTACTATCTGTTGTTATGTTTGTTACGTTTTTATATGTTCTTGCGTTGGTTAGTTCATCTAAGATTTTGCTTTGTTCTTCTGTACATTCAATGTCGATTGGTGTTTCTAGCGGATAATCTACATATGTTTCATTTGCTGCTAAATAACTTTTTAGTTCACCAACACTATCTTTGATTTTTGATAAATATAAAAATTGTGCATCTGACCATTGACTGAACGCAATCTTATTACTCATTTTTGCCGTATTAGACTGTGTATTATTTACAAATCTATTGCTTAAACAATTTGTTAAATTTTCACTACTATTTTTTGATACTATTTTTGCCTTATTCTCTGTAACTCTCATTCCAAATATAGAGTTATTATCAAGTGCTTTAAAATTCTCATTGCCAGTAAATAGATATCTGTATATATTATGTCTTTCATACCATTTACCATCTTTTTTTATAAATGTATCCCTTATATCTCCAACTGATTTAAATGATTGTTGCGTTGGCATTATGTATGATTGTCCTTGATGTTCTTCGTATTGTGATACCTCTTTTTTATATTCTACTTGTAAATCTGGATAACTATCTTTTTTTGTAAAACTTAACAATAGATAATTATGCTTATTATTTTGAACTGTTTTATTAACTTTTATATTTATTGTGGTAGAATTTTCTACATAACCCGTATTGAATATTTTACAATCTATATTTTCTACAATCTTATCGCTAAAAGCATATCTTAAACTATATGAAAATGTTTTTGTTAAAGATATTGCTATATTGGTTTCAAGTTTTGAGATTGGAATAATCAATAACTTCTGGTCTGAACGTGAAAATAATTCACCGCTTGAACCTACTCCTACTCCATTACATATTATTTCTTTATTTTTGTTATATATATTCTTATTACATTTTGTTACTTTAATGCAACCTTGACCGTGTTGTGACCATGGTGTTGCTACTGTGCCTTTTTCAATCTTAATGCTTGATATTAAATCATTATATGTATTTTCTTCATTTACCCATGTAGAATATATTTTAACTAAAATATACTTTGCATTTGCACTAGTTGCTATTGTTTCATTTATAATTCCACTATTATCATTTCTTTTTAATAATGTAACTTTATCATTAATATTGAATTTATTTTTTTCACTTTCATATACTATAAATGTCTTACCACTTAACCATCTTGAAATTGTATATTGTTTATTCCCTTTGCAAGGAACTATTATCGTAATAATGTAATTTGTTTTCGTAGTATCTGTTAAGGTACTAACAATATTTCCTGAATTGTCTGGTGTCAATCCATTCAAAAACATATCTGGATTATCCTTGTCAAATATATTTATATTACTTCCAACACACTTAACCTCACTTGGATAGTTTGGTGATGGACTTGCTCCGTATTGTTCGTATGTTAAATCATTCACTGATGTATCTAATATTTGATAATATACTGTTTGATTATTTACAGTTGTTCCGCTATATACTGATATTCTAAATATTGTATATTCCGCATTTGATTGCATATTTATAGTTAAACTTTTATTAACTTCTGAAAATGTCAATGTTGGATTTGCTCCCCACGTACTCGTATATGCTGTTAATGCCATTTTAGAAGGTACTTGAGAACCAGTCAATAAACCAACTATTTTCTTATTTGTTCCATTTATTTTTTGAGCATCTACCGAAAAATCTAAATTTGAGTTTGCTGTTGCAGATGCAGTTCCGTTTAATGTTATAGAGCCATCATTGTTAAATGTGTAAGTTATTCCCTCTATTGTTACTGTATCTCCTGCTTTGTATTTAGCAAGTGTATTTAAGTAATTCTTTCCACTTCTCGTCTCTTGCTCGTGATTTCCACCAATTCCAATTTTTGCTCTACAGTTGCTACTGTCTTCTACATGTATGTATTCTCCACTAGCTTGTCCTCTTATGCTAGCTTGATAAAAATCCTCTTGCATTTCTTTTAACTCTTTTTCTAGTTTTGCTTTTTCAGTTTGGAGTTCTACTATTTTACTGTTGTTTTCTTCTATATTAGTATTTTGTGTTTCTTGTTCTTTTTTTATGTTTGATATGTCTGTGTTCTGTGTTATTTGTTCTTTTTGAATATTTGATATATCTTTTTTTGTTTGTGTATCATCATATTTTGATTTTTCAATTGCTTCATCTGTACTTTCTGCCATTTTTTTCATATCAGTAAGTACATCTGCTACACTATTCTCATTATCGTTGTAATATATTTTATTTTTACTTGTTTCAGCCATTTTATGCTCCTTTCAAGTCTTTATATTTATAACTTTTATAATATTTATAATTTTTTGTTTTCATTTCTTTATAAGTTAAGTAATTTATTACTCTCAATTTCAATTTAAAAGTAGAACCAACTCTGACCTTAGTCGGTTCTACTATAATTTCTTGTATCTTTGACATTTAATGCCTCCTAATTAAAACTACTTATTTGACCTGTTGCATATCTTTTTATTATAGCAGCATCTAAAGCTTCAACCTTTCCATCTTTATTAACATCTGCAGCTTTTAATTGTTGTTCTGTTAATCCAATTTCTCCAGTAGTATATTTCAGTACCACATCACCATCAGCTTCTTCTATTTTTCCATTTTGGTCTACATCCCCTAATTTATAATCAACACCTTCTACATATGTTGGTATTTTCATTAACACTAAACGATAATATACTGTTTTTTCTACATTAGACATTTGCCAAACATGAAGTGCAATTTTATTATTATCATCCACAGCTCCTAATATTGCATTTCTAATAAATGAACCTGTACTAACTCTATTTGCAGATGAAAAAGCAACTCCATAACTGTAATTTTTTTCTGCAAATGTCTTCATTCCAAAAGCAAGACAAACACAATTATCTTTGTTAAATCCCTGCGGAAAGTCAATATTCAAAATAGTTTGTTGTTCAACATCATTTTCAAAGTTACTTTGTGAATTAGCCTTCAATACCATTTGTCCACTTATAACTGCTATATTGTCACTATATAATACTTTGCTTCCGATTACTATCAGTAATATTGTCACACTTAATATTATTAGATACTTCCAAATTTCCATTTATTTTTCCTCCGCTTTTCAATAAATATGAACTACCATCTTTTACATTTGCTAACTCTTGTTTAATTTGATTTATAACAGTATCACAATCACTTTTTATTTGTGCATAAATGCCACTAAAACTTAAAAATTTTCTAGTATCTTTAAATTCTGTTATTCCACTAGTTCCAGTTCTAAATCTTGCAAATTCTAATTGATATAATTTATTTGAGCCATTATATTTGTTTATATCCTGTTGTGTAACAGAAGGATAACTTGTACTAGACGTTAATAATTTAAAAGATACTTGTCCAAAATTGTCCTTCGTTGATTCTTTTGATAAATCAATTTCCAATATCAATAAACAATACAAACTGCTCGTAGTTACTATTACTGTTTCATTATTTATAACTGCAACAGGTCTTCCTGCTATTTCACACAACCCTTCTGAAATCGTTATAGAATTGTTGGTTTTACTTAAATCCATACCATAAAAAATACCATCGTTTCTATTTAAAAATTCTTGATGTATTCTTGCATCTACTTCTGCATTTGCTAATTGATTTGTAAATCTAAAACCTTTTATCATTCTTTATTCCTCTCTTTCAATAATTTATCTATAAAGTTAACCCTCATATTTCCGCATGTTATTTCAATAAAATTGCTTCCGTCGTCTTTTATTGCTGAAATATAAGTGTCTAATATTATATTATTATTAGTTCTTACACTAAGCGGTGTCCCCACTTTCATTTTGTCTACATCAAATAGTTTACTATTTCTATTTATCTTGAATGATATATAGTGATTATAAGTATTTGATTTAAACTTATCTAATGCTGTTTGCATTGCATCTTCTGATTTAGCTGTATATACAACTTCAATATTTCCAACTGCTCTATTAACATCATCTTTATTTTGAGTTGTTGTTCTGTCACTTAACAAGTACCATGTCTGTATGTCTGTGTTAGTTTTTACAACTACTTTTGATATAACACTTGTTTCAAACTTTTCTACATAATTACTTATATCTTGAATTGTTGTATCTATCAGTTGTACTTCATTTTCTTGCTTATATATTGTTAATTTTATTCTTTTATTTATATACGAAAAATCGAGTACAATATTATAATTTTGACTGCAATTTGTTATAAATGTATGAAAATTATAAATTCCATTATCATTATCTACTGATTTTGTTATTTTTGTATGTGTTTTAACTTCAACATTTAACCATTTAATATTTAATAATGTATCATCTGAATTAGTGAAATTATTGTATATTTCTTTAGCAATAAAATCTTCTATTCCGTTCTCACTAATCAAATTTTCATTTTTCAAAATTACTTTTCTATCAAATATATTAGATATGTACCTTAATGTAACTTTTCTTTTTAGCTCTCCGTCTTCATTTTCTATGTCTTTTATTATTCCTGTATAGTCTATCTTACCATTTCGCTGTAAAACCACTATATCTCCATTCTCAGCATTTATTTTCTTCATTACATTAAATATTGTATTCTTGTTTGTTTCTTCATCTATGATGTACTCATAATTTTCAAATTCAATTACATCTTTTATTTCCAAATCTGTTTTACTCAAAAAATACACTAATGTTTCTTTTGATACATTAATGTTTTTTTCTTTCGCCCATATTTGAATTTTCTTTGTTGACGTTTCAGTATTCTCAAGTAAATCTTTAAACGTTATTTCTGCATTATATACTCCGCCCTGTTTTGGTGCTTCTATTTCAATTTCATAAAATCCACTTTGTTCATTATAAATTAATTCATATTCTTTGTTATTAAAAGTTGCTTTTACTCTCATAGTTTACACCACCTTATACTGTGGGAATATAGTTAATTTTGCATTTAGAACATCATCATCTGCTGTTAATCTTATTTCCGATACTCCGTATTGGCAATTCAAATATGTTTTGCTTTGTTATATCTATATATTCGTTTTTCCACAAATTTTCTTTTGTTCCATCTGTGTTTTGTTTTTGTATATATATTTCTCCTGCTTTACTTGAATATAAAAGTTTTTCAAATTCATTGATTGTAATTGGAAGTTTTATACTAGCATATTCCTCATCATCGACAAAAATTGTAATTGTTGGATTTTGTACAAAACCATTTATTTCTACTTGAAATGGTGCCGCTACATGTCCTTTATTATCAAATTGTATTGCTCTTGTATTATAATCTATATATCTACTATTCCACCTGTAATTGTATCTCATTTCATCTTCATATGCTTCTATCTTGAATATTGTTTCATTTTGTTCATACCACAAAGAAAGACCGGCAAATTCTACAGGACATGCAAGCCATTTCCCGTTTTTTTCCGTTTTATCTAATTTTATTATAGTAACATCCCTATAATATATTTTTTCTTCCTTTTCAAACGGAATTATATATAACCATTTTAACTTTTTAGAGCTTTCTACAAAATCACCAAATTCTTTTATTTTATCATATGATTTAAAATATAGTGTTCCTTTTGGTTTTTTTTGTTCAATTTTTCTATTGTTTTCAATAAATTCATTTTCCGATTGTACAAAATCAATATTATAAGCATATCCTAACTCAGAAGGAGATGTAAGAAAACATCCTTCATCTAAACTATCTAATCTAAATTGTTGCCCTTTTTCATTTTCAAGTATAAATCTTCTTACTTTCATCATTCTCATCTCCTTCTACATTACTTCTCCAAACTTATTATTGACGGATGTAATAACAAATCTTCCTGCTACATCTTTATCAATTATTATTTGTGCATCCAAATTTTTTACAGCAGTTACAAAAGATTTCGTTATATTTTCTAATGTCAATTGATTTGATGTATCTGCTTTTGTTACTGTTGAATTAATATCAAATTCCGTTGGGATTGATGCAGACATATCATTCGATACTGTTTTCATTGTATCAGAAAATCCCTCTCCTACACCTAAGGCAAGGTTTGTTCCTATTTCATCTTTAAATACTTTTGAAGGTGAATGTATTCCAAAAAAAGCCTTAATACCATTTAAAATATTTCCACACCATTCTTTAACTTTTCCAAGCAGCCAATCTTTTGCATTTTTTATTCCTTCCCAAATACCTGATACAAGATTTTTCCCAACTTCATGCATATTAGAGAAATAATTTGCAAAACCTCTAACTAATGAAAAAATAATTTGTGGTATTTTACTAATTAGTTGTGGAATAGCTTTAACTATTCCTAACCCCAACTTACTCATTAATAAAATTCCTGACTCTACAATTTTAGGCAAGTTATTAGTTATTGCCATTATTAATTTATCTATAATAACAGGTATTTTATCTATTAAGTTTGGTAACGCATTTATTAATCCATCTGCCAAACCTATTAGCAATTTTATTCCTGCATCGATTATCATATCTATATTATCTAGTAATGTTGTTGTCATTAATAATACAGCATCAATGATTGCTGGAATTAAATTTGGCAGACTTTCTGCAATTCCCTGTATTAAATATGTTAATACATTTATTCCTATTTGTAGAATATCTGGTAATAACGAAATAAAAGTATCTAAAATAGTTTTTCCTACTTGTCCAATACTTTCCATTACATTTGGCAAATACCCTGAAATATCATCTACTAGAGTAGTTGCAAAATCTATTAACATACTTATAACTTCTGGTAATAATTCTGTAACAGTATCTCTTATTAATGACATTACTCCAAATGCTATTGTACCTATTCTTGGCAAGACATTGTCTGCTGCTGTAAAAATACTATCAAAAAAATTAGATACTAAATTATCCCAATCTGCATCATCATCTGCAACACCTGTTAATAAGTTGTCCCAAGCAGATTTTAAAGATGCAATTGAACCTTGAATAGTTGTACTTGCTTCTTTTGATGTTGTTCCTGCTATATCCATTTTCTTCTGCATTACACTTATTGCATTTACTATATTTCCAAATGACATACTGTTTGCATCAACTGTTACTCCTAAATCTTTTTGTACATTTTTCATGTTTGCAGCATCTTTTATTAATCTTTGCATTTCTTCCTTAGTTCCGCCATATCCCAACTTTAAGTTATCTAGCATTGTGTAATTTTGTTTTGCAAAACCTTGATAAGCATTTTGAATACTTGTCATATCAGTTCCCATTTTGTTAGCATTATCTGCCATATCTACTACTGCTCTATTAGATACTTCTGCTGCCTTTTTAGTATCTCCATTTAAACTTTGTAACAAACTTGCTGAAAATGATGTTACTGTTTCCATATAATCATTTGCTGATAATCCAGCTGTCTTATATGCATTACTTGCATACTCTTCAACAACTCCAGCATTGTCTTTGAATAATGTTTCTACACCACCTACAAGTTGTTCATAATTAGCATAACTATCTAGTGCATCTTTTCCAACACTTAATAATGCTGAACCAACTTGTTTGACAGCACCTACTACTGATTTTAAACCACTTGTAATAAAATCTCCTAAAACATTTGCTTTTAACAAATCTCCAAATTTTATTGCACCTTGTCCTGCATCATCAAAACCATCTTTTAATTCATCTAGTCCTTTATTGCTTTTATCCGTTGCATTTTCCATTTGAATTAATTGTGTTTCTGCATTATTAAGTTGTGTTTTAAATGTTTTTACTTTTTCGTTATTTGAGCCATATTCTTTTTCCGCTTCTGATAGTGCACTTCTTAAACTGCTGATTTTTTCTTTCTGTTCTTGTATAGTTGTGTTCATATTTGTATAAGCATTTTTAGTTTCTTTTACTGTTTTATCTCCAGATGAAAACTGTGTATTTGTTAATTTTAGTTCACTTGAAACTTCTTTTAAATTAGTTGTTATATCTCTTAACGCTTTTCTGTATTCACTCTCTCCAGTTAATTTGACTGTTCCTCCAAAACTTGATGCCATTTTTTCACCTTCTTTATTTATAAAAATCTATATAATAAAGAAAGGTATTGGGTAACTACTTCACTAACTCTGTATGTGCGTGTTCCTCACTCTTTTCTTTTTGTATTCGTATTTTATTTTTGCATCTTGTGCATTTTATTTCTCCATCAATGTGATTTATAAAAATCAGAGTTTGTCCACATTGAGGACATATAATTTTTTCTAATTTACTCATCGCTAAACATTTCTCCTTGATGATTTATTCTTTCTTCTATTTCTTCATATGTTATATGTTTTAATTTAAAATCATAATCGTTTTTATAATGCTTATATAATTTCAGAAATTTTGATAAAGTCATTCTCCCCACTTCTTTTTCACTAAAACCTAATAAGCAATGTCCAACAAATAATATCCACGAGAAATCAATAATAAATTCTTCATCCTCGTGGATTACACGTTTTTTTCTTCTTCGTTAGTCTTTGTTGATTCAATTACTGTTTCTTGAACTTTGTCTGTTAATCTCTTCATTCCTAATTCTGTTATAAGTCTTCCAACTTGTTTTGCTGTTAAAAATTCTCTTTTTGTTTCTAAGTTTTCATTTTCAATGTCTATTCCTTCGTTAATCATTTCAGTTATTCCAAATTTTAATGCTCCAATGTTTGGTTCTTGTTTTTTACTGTCTGTCATATCTCCCCATTTTTCATATGAACCATATTTATCTTGTATTTTTTCAATTACATTCATTGTAAATGCCAATGGATACTCTGTATCTCCACATTTAAAATGTTTTATAGTATTTGTCATTTTTTACCTCCTAAAAAATTAAAAGTAGACTAAAAAAATAGTCTACTTTTATTTTAAATTATTTTGATGGTGTTAAAAGTCCGTCTAAATATGTTTGAGCTTCTTGTAATGTTCCGAATGTTTTCATTTTTCTCCAAGTTCCAACTTCCATACCATTAATTTCTTCTTCTAATTTTTTTAAATCTGCTTCAATCGATACTGTATTGTATTCAATTGATTCTCCTTTTGTTTTTCTATCTGCAGTTATTTTTGTTATTTGAATACGTGGCAAAAACTCTACTTTGTAACTTTTCACTCCCTTGAATACTTTGGTAACAATATGCCCATAGCCAATTTCTGGTGCTATATCTTCTGAATTGTCTATAACTTCTTTTTCAGTGATTTTACATCCTTTTATATCTGCATACACTTCATCAGTAACATCATCAACTGTTATATTTACAGTTCCACCTTTAAATGATGTATCACTTTCTGCTTCTATATCATCTGCATAAAGTTTTGTACTATTCTTTTCTGGATTTGGTTTTGCATCAATTAATCTTCCCAAAACTGGTACTATTGATTCTTTTTCTAATGCTGCATATTTCTTTGTTGCATAATCTATTTTATTATATTTTGCTGTTCTTAATCCTATACTAGCCATTTATATACCTACCTTTCTTAAAAGAACATGTTCTATGATATAAGCCTGTTTCTTCTTCAAAAAACTCTTGACTATCTCCATCCCATGTCCAATCATTTTCTTTCATTTTATTTTTTATTGAACTCATTGTTTTTAAATAATTGCTATCACTATAAATATCTATATCAACAGTTACTTCACTATCTGTTATTTCATCATCACTTGAAGAAATTGGTTCTTCATCTATTATTGTCCATACAACATAAGTCTTTTTGTTTCCTTTATACTTTAGATGTGCAACTGGAATATCTAGATTTAAAATCTTTTTTATTTCACTTTCCATAATTACTCCTTTGGTAAATATTTTTCTTGAACTTTTTTCATTTCTGACTCTATTTCTGCTTTTCTAAATGATTTACGCATAAATGGATGCTTCTTTACTGTTGATGTTCCGTGTTCAAAAACATTTCCAACAAGTGGTGCTGGTGTTGTTACTCCTCTTTTGTTCTTGAAATATCCATATAGGCCAACTTTAGTATTTATTCCTCCATCACTTGGTGTTTTATATACTTTTGTTATTTTTAAGCACTTCATTATATTAGAATTTTTAAAAGAAGCAGGAACATTTTTAAGTACATTTTTATATACCTTTTCTGCTCCTACTTTTGTCATTTCTCCTATCATTTTTTCACTATCTTGGTCTAATTCTTGAAACATCTTTATTAAATCATTTGGTAGCTCTTCTTTAAATCTTGCCATTATTTCGTCACTCTTTTACATTGCATTTCAAGTTCAATATTTGCCTCATCTATATTATTTAGATATTCTACGGTATAAATTTTATCTTTATACTTTACATATACATCTCTGTTTGACTTGTAATAAGTATCTTCTACCTTTTTTGAATATCTAATAGTAAAATTAGTATAAGCATTTTCAAAGTCAGAGCCACTTGCAATTAAAGTATAGCCTTTTGTTGTTTTTACTTTAGAAAAAGGTTCAAGGATAATAACTTCATTTTTTGTAACAAATCCATCATTATCCTCTATTTCTTCAATTTGATATATAGATATTTTTTTGTTATAATCACCCGCATTTATCATAAATTATTCCTCGTGTGCATATCAAGAATAGTTTTTACAGTATTATTTATGTTTTTGCCATCCACATACATAACTCTATTGTCATACATGTCTTGACATAGAACATAAACAACAATGATAAAGTCCGAATGTGTATCAAGTGTTTCATCTTTATCATTTTCAGACTTTTGTGGTATTCCTGTATAATTTTCAATATAATTTTTAGCAATATCTATAAATAGTTCAATATTTTTATTTTCTTCTTCACTAACTTCTGATAATCTTAAATAATTAGTTATATCTTTTGCAGTGATTTCACTTACTTTCATTGTTTGTCCTCCTTTTAGGAAGTCTATTTAGATGCTGGGTCTGTTGCACCAGATACTGCAACGGCTATTTTTTGTGTATTTTCTACTTTAGCATCTAATTCAGAGTATCCAACAACACCTATTGCGTGTTGTGTAGCAAATTTTTCTAATAAAATTTGAATTTCCATTTCTTCTGTTTCTTTTATAGCAAGTCCAGAAAAATCTCCATAGAATACAACGGCTTTTGATGCAGTTCCTAATTTTTCTACTTTCTCAGAACAATAAACAGGTTTACCTAATAATTCGTAATCCCATTTTTCATTAAACGCTCTATTTAAAATATAGTTCCCATCGCTATCTTTTAATTTTCTTATTTTCTTTCTTGTGTCTCTATTCATAATCCAATAAGCGTTTGTTTGATATGCGTCTGGAACAGTTTCTTGAATATCTATTAATTCATCTGCAGTTATAGAAGATTTTGCAGCTAATGTTACTTTCATATTTGTTGAATCATAAGATTTAGTAATACCTGAAATTTTACCGTCTGTTCCATTTAACATTTCGCCTTCATAGAATAGTTTGAATTTTTCAGCCATTTTATTTACAACATAATCTGTTAAATTAAAATCATTGTTATTTAGTAATGATTTTGATATTTTTGTTAATGCTCCAATTAAAAATCCTGTTAATTCAACTGTAGCAAATTTCCCAGAATGAGAAACTAATTCGTCAAATTCTGTAGCATAAGCAACTGTTACATCATCTGTTGTATCATCATATTTTGGTACAGCTAATATTCCTTTTGCATCATATCTTGTTGCACTTGCATATAATGGTGATATTTCAATAACTTTATCAATAACTTTTTGAGCTATTGTTTTTGGTATTATCACTCCATTATCACCTTTTGTTAATTGTGTTTCAGAATTTTGTGGTACACCACTTACATAATTTCTTATGAATGTTGCAAATGCTTTAACATCTTTTTCTTCTTGTGTTAATTCTTTTTCTCCTTCTGGCTTTTTACATTCCATTTCATTAATTTTTTTACTTCTTTCTAATGTAGCATCAATATTTTTTATTTCTTTTTCTACATTGTCAAAATCTTTGATTTCTTCATCATTCATAGCTCTGTTTTCAACTTTTGCCTTGTTTAATATTTCCTCCATTTTTGATTGTAATTCGTTTCTTTTTTCCATTAATTCTTTTTCATTCATGTTTTTTACCTTCCTTCTTTTAAATTTTTATAAAATAAAAAAACAACTAACTTAATAGCTGTTTTCATTATTTTTTTATATTAAATAATCTTTTTTCAAAATCAGAATAATCTAACTTTGGTTCTTCTGCTTTTTTAAGCATATTTTTTAATGACTTTGGTACATTCTTGTAATTTTTAAATAAATTAGATGCACATGCTGCAACTTGTTTTTGCTCTTTTATTAAATTAACATCAAATGTATCATCCACTTCTTTTGCTCCTAGCCAACTTTCAGCATTTATAAGCTCTTTTATTTTTTCTTCGTCGACTTTTGCTTTTTTCATATAAAGTGGTATCATAGTACTATTTTCAATAGTATTTAAAACATCTATGCATTTTTGAAAATCTAATGCATTACCATAGCAGATATTTATTGGTTTATGTATCATTACAACTGAATTTTCATAAATATTTACATCGTCACCCATCATCAAAATAAATGTACCTGCACTCGCACACAATCCATCTACATATGTATGAATTTTAGTTCCAGTATCTTTTAATCTTTGTAACATACTGCATATTGTAGTTGCTACAAATACTTCTCCGCCCTGGTGTATTCATAAATATGTTTAAGTCTGATATATTTCCTAAATTATCAAGTTCTTCTTTGAAACTTTGTAATCCAATTAAATTGCTATCTTTTTCGCCAGTCCACCAGTCAGTATCATCTGTAACTATTTCACCATACAAGTAAAGGTCAGCACTTGCATTTGGTATTATGTTTTTAATTTCATAAAACTTATTCTTCAATTCGCTCACCTCCCTCCGCTTCTTCACCATTTTGTTGTTTATTTTCCTTGTTGTTTTCATCTATCTGTTTGTCGTCCTTGTTTTCTTCACCCATTTTAACTGTTTTGTTAGTGTTTGGTGTATAAATTTGTTTTGTTTTTGGGTCAAATAATACACTTCCTAAGCTTAAATTTACTAAATCTAAACCTTCAAGTGCGTCATCGCCTTCTAAATATCGAACTTCATTTATTGTTTTAAATCCAGATTCTATTGCAGTTTTATATGCCTCATATCTTTCTTTTATAGTACATCTGATTAATTCTGTATAGTCTGGTGCAAAATAATAAGACTTCTTTTCTTTTTCAAGTAAGAAGTCTCGATTTAAGGCAGTACAAAATGCTGTTGCGATTGGCATAATTGCATTTTTTAAGAAATCCTCATTTGTTTTTCCTATGTGAAATATTTCTTTTACCTCTTCACTAAAAGTTTTATTTTTTTCATTTAATTGATTTTCAACTGATGTATTTGATGCTTCTTGAAATTCCATCCCATCATTTAAAATTACACAACTAGACTTTCCAGCAAAGTAATCATTCCATTGTTCTTTTAATATTTCCATTCCTTTTTCATCTAAATGTTTTTGTGCTCTCAAAAAGCCTTTTTTATTTCCGCCTGTTCTCATTAGTTCTAAATCGTATATTATTCTTTTATATGCTGTTTCCAAGCTTTTGCTTATTTCTTTTGTGTATCCTGTTCCGTATGCTCCATTTTTTGTATTTCTTAACAATTTTATAAAATCATACGGTCTATAGCTTTTTCCATCAATTAATATGTAATAATTTTTATATATTGCATCGGTATTTCTTTCAAATAAGACCTTCTTTTCTTCTACATAATTTAGTCCAACAAAATTATTACCTTTTTTGTTGATATATGCATATCCGCCTTTTCCTAAAAGGTAATCTTCTGCAATTGCTTTTTTGAATTGAAACCCATCCAAAGTATCTTTTGTGTCTAAATTTATAATATTTACTCTGTCATCTTCTACTTCTGATGTCTGTTTCTTTCCATCTTTTGTTGTTTTTTTGTATAACTTAAATGGTATCATTGCAAATGAATCACAAATTAACCCCACTGCACTTGAAACTGCAGGTATCATTAATACTTTTTCTCTGTCAATTTCTTCTCCAGATATCAAAGCTTTTAGTATTACATCGTTTACCGAATTTTCATCAATAATTGTTTCTTTATTTGCTTCATTTTTTATATTTCTTTTAAAAATATTTCTTATTTTCACTTTTCTCACCTCCTAAAAACTTTGACATACAAAATTATCTTCATTTAATATTTTTTGTTGTAATAAATAAGTCGCTATAATTGTACTTACAACCATATCGACTTTTCCACTAGATTTTTTCTTATTAACATATTTATTTAAGTTAGTATCTTCTGTACATTTTGCATTTTGAAAATTTATTTCATATAATCTGTCACCATCATAACTAAATTTTCTTTGCAATATACTTTCTTGTAAAAATTTTGTTGGTAGATGTAGAACACTTGAATGTTGTTTTACTTCAACTGTCTCATATCCTGCCTCTTGAAGTTTATTTGCTGTAGAAATACAATTATATCTATCATAACCTATCTGTACGATATGAACACCATATTCTTTTTCTAAATTCATAATGAATCTTTCAACAAAACTATATGATATAATTTCCTCTCCACAAGCAAAACAACTTCCATCTTCTATAAATCTTCTATAGTCAGTTCTTTCTCTTCGATTTTTTTCTTCAATTCTTCCAGCAGGAATAAAAGCCCATGATTTTGCAAATATCATGTCATCTTCTATTGTTACCATTGATACTGATGTATTATCATTTGTCATTGCTAAGTCTAATCCTACATATACATCTTTTCCGTTCCAATCAAATACTCCTCTTGTGTTTTTACATAATCTTAATTTATCTAAAGTTATAAACTCTTCACCAGAATTTGACGGCATGAAATAATTCATATGTTTTGTTAAAAACTCAACTCTTTCATCTGGCTTTGCCAGTGCTTTTTTTCTACTGTCTCGAATTTCGTTATAATTTTCTTCAACTCTTAACGGATTTGCCATTTGCAATCCAATGTCATCCCATAAATGTTCTTCTGTTGCATAATATACTAACGCAAATAATCTTTCATCTGTTTCAAGCCCCTTGTATATTTTTTTTAAATAATCAAGTTCTCCTAGCATTATTGATTTATCCTCTGCATATGCTGATGTCAATCTAAACATTAATGGATTTCTTATATTTAATTGACCAGATTTCATTGCTTCAACATTTGAATTATCTTTCATTGCTCCAAATTCATCTGCAATAAAAGCACTTGGTTTTATTGAGTTATTCCTATTTGCTTCTGCTGTTCTTGGTTGATAAAAACTATGTGTTAATGTACACTCTAATCTTCCACTCAATGTTTTGGGAATGTTAAAGTATTGACCAACCGATGGACTTACATTTAAAATTTGTGATATTGCTTTTTTTACTTCACCTGCTAAATCTCTGTCTAGACATATTGAATAAAACTCTGAATAATCGTCTTCAGTCAACATTAATATTATAAATATTAGTGCTGCCAGAAAAGTTTTTGTATTTTTTCTTGGTATAAATAAGTCAACTTCTCTGTATCTATACTTCTTAGCATCAGTCTTATATCTCCACCCAAAAATATTAGCAATAAAAAAAGCTTGGAAATTTTCCAAACCTTCGTATATACTTTTGCCAACAATATGTAATCCTGTTGCAAAATTTAATAATTTTAAAATACCTTCGATTATCCCAATTTGTTTTGTATCAAAATAATAAGGATAATAGTCATTATTTTGTTTTTCTAAATCTTCTAAAAACCATTTGCACTGCATTTTAACTTCAAATGTTGTTATTTCTTTTCCACTTACGCAATCTTGAGCATATTCTTTTGCTTTTTCTAATAACATTACGCTTCACCTCTTAATACTTTCAAAAGTGGATTATCTGTCTCTTTGTCTTCCTTTTTCGGTACGCATCTTAATGCAGATGCTATTGTCATAACATTTTCTTTTTCAATATCTAATAGCATTTTTCTTTTTGCTTGAATTTGTTTATCTATAGTTGACATTGAACTCATCATTTTGGCTAGTGATTTAGCGTATTCCAATTTATAATCTATTAACTCATCTATATTTTCTCTATCTTTTAGTTCTGCAATTAATTCTTTTTCTTCTTCTCTTAATTTAGATATCAAATTATAGCATTCTTCTCTTCTTTCTTCTAAATCAAAACACTCTGCTTGGAGTAAACAATATCTATTTATAACAGCTTCATAAATTGCGTCATTTTTATCTATATTTTTTAATATTTTTTGTACTCTTTTAAATTCTTTATGAGCGACTTTATTTTGTCTCACTTCTTTTCTTTCTTTAAGTTCTATATCTGTACTTAATGATTTCTCTCCTTCTTCTCTCATCTTAAGTTCAGCTTTTGTTCTATGTGACTTTTTTTCAGATGTTAATACCTTAAATGGTTTTGTTGGCGTTGGCATATTGTTCATCTCCTTTCTTGTATTATTGTTTTATGTTGATGTGGGAATTTTTTTTAAGCGAAGGTATGCAGTCGGTGTAAAAATTTGTTTTTGTTTTTATTCTTTGCTGGTAGGGGGGTACTTATCCGCTTGGATGTAATCCTAGTTCAATTGGTGGACAAGTATTTTGTATTTCGTTTTTAGCAAATCTCTTGTTTAATGTATGTGTACAATATTCTTGCTTGCAGTTTCTTTTATAGCATTCGATATTGCTGTCTTTATCACATTCATAAGCTATTCTTATATCTCCATTTTCACATTCATATATTTTTGCTTTATATATTCCAATAATTCTATTCATATTTTTTTCCTTCTTGCTCATCTATTATTTTTTGTACCGCTTCTCGTGGTATCTCTCCGCTCTCACACATCTCATGATGATAACTACATACTGTTATTAGATTGTCATTGTCTAGTCTTCTGTTGTAGGCTTCGTTTATTGGCGTATTGTGGTGTACGCTTAAGTCATTCATGTTATACTTTGTTACTGTATTGTATAATTCTCTAATACATATCTGACATAGATATAAGTCTCGTTTCTTTATCTCTTCTCTCTTTCTATGCCATAGGCTTGTCCATCTGAACCTATCCGCTTCTGTTACTTCTTTCTTTCTGTTTGGCTTTTCTTTGCATATATATTTACTATCATGTATCTTACCACAATATTGGCAACTCTTTAGCATTGCTTATCATCTCTATTGTTTATTGCTTTTATATAATCTATTATCATATCTATAATTTTATTTACTATTGCATATATAATTGCTATGCTTGCTATTCCACATAATATAGCTAGTGGACTTAATATACTCAATAACATAATCTTTAACATTTACTTCACTCCTTTTAAGCAAAAGAAAAAAGCACCTAAGTGCTTTAATTCTTCCAATGATATCCACAGTTTTGACAAACTCTCATTGTCTTTGTTGTGTTCTTTATTTTTTTCCTTTTCCCAATGAATATTGCTGCAAATAGTGCTGGCACAGTCAAGAATAACCATTTTACTAGTATCCACCACCATCCTACACAAATCCACCATATTATTCCATGATGTTTGGTAACTAATTTTTGTTCATTTACAACTTGAACATTTACATTTTCACTTCCACACTTTGGACAATTCATTATATCATCTCCTCTCGATAATATAATTATAACATATTTTATTTATTATTTTGTCGTTTTTTGTCGAATGTGATTTTATCTTTAATATTTTTGTAATATTTTTTCTATTTTAGTAATTTGTTTTTTCTTTATTCTTTTATTTTTAGTTCTTCTATATATTTTTATATGTTCATATATTTTTGACCATCTTTTAAATAGTATTTCTTTTATTTTTTCATATATTTGCATTATTACTTTTATTACTGGCTTAACTGCTTCTATTATTTGACTTTTTATGTTTTCCATTTGTTCTTCTGTCATTGTATTTTCCACTTATATCACCTCTATATCTAAAACAATAATCATAATATCTGCATTGTTCACATTTTCTTTTCATGCAATTTGCATAGTTAATTTTGTCTCTCATAATATACACACTTTGTACATATAGTATCATTGTTTTTGAATACTCTTATTTCACAATCAAACTTGTTTCTATTTTTACATTTTGAACAATGCTCTTTTCTATTCTTTCTTGATTAGTCATATGTACATCTCCTTTTTGTTTATAAACACTACGAAATATGCAAGTTATATATAATTGCACTCTAGAACTAAACGGCTTGTACTTCATCTACAATAGATTACTGTTGCCATTCTGCTATATATGTTTACATACTTCGTACTATCAATAAATGTTTGGCGACAGACTGTGTATTCGAAACACATACTTAAAATAAGTACACATTGCTTAGCAGGCAAGTTCCAGACCTTCTGGATTAATCTGTCATTTTTGGATGTACCTTCAAGACTCGAACTTGAAACTTCAACATTCAAAGTGTTGTGTTCTACCATTTGAACTAAGATGCAATATTTAGAACTCGCTAGGAAAGTTCTATATCATGTACCTGTTCTCTTATTTTGAAAGGAGGTCTGCCATATTCAACCAAACATAACAAACTATATATTATCAGTTACCTAACATACTGGTAATAACACAATAAAAAGAATAGACATCTAAAACATCTATTCTTAAAAAGTGGTTTCCTTGGATTTGCCTTTCGGCTTTTTTACTATTGCTATTATACTATATATATTTGTATAATACTACGTACTATACTACGAACTTTTTATGAACTCTTATATATTTATCATTTTTTGAGTTGCTTTATCTATTATTTTTTGTATGTATCTTGGTGTGCAAGTTCTCTGGTACATATCATAGTATAATGTTCTACTAATGTTTTCTGCTGTTCTTCCATCTATGTAATATGCAACTAATAATTCTCTTTCTTTATATTTAAGCCCTATTAGTCTATCTTCAACCGCTTCTACTTTTTCTCTTAGTTCTCTGACTTCTTCTTCTAATTCTTCTATTTTCTTCTCTAATTCTATTCTTTTTATATCATTTTCTTCTACTTTCCTTGATACTTTATCACTTATTTGATTTTTACTATGTATATCTTGATTATCTCCGTATGAAGATGTTGTATTCGTGTCAGAATCGACATATTTCAATTTTATTTTTGAGTTCTTTAATTCTTTAAGTTTAATATTTAATCTTGCTTTATTTTCTTTATATTCTTTTAATAATGCTATTAAGTCTTCTCGTGTCATTAGTGCCCCTCCTTATTTATTATATTCTTCTTTTATCTTTTTCTTAATTAGTTTTAATGCTATCTCATAAGCTTCATTTTCTTCTTTTAGACTGTTTTCATCTTGTCTCAACACTTTTATTGTTTCAAGTAAATTATTGTTTAAATCTAGTTTTTTCTCTATTAATTCTTTTGCTTTTAATAGATTTTTTATTGTTTTAGTCATTTGTATCACTCCACTTCTTTATATACAATGTCTATAACTTTGTCTTTGCTTAAGTTTCCTTTAGTATTTTTTATCTTGTTACATATATCGTCTTTTAATATATTTATTTTTCTTTTTACATTCTCATTTATTTCATTTTTTAAATTCTTCTCTCTTTTGTCATATTCAATTTGTCTAATTTTATATGTATTAAGTTGTGAATTTATATTATTTATTTCTTGCTCTTTTTCTTTTATCTTATTTTTAAGTCTATCAATTTCATTCTTGTTATCTTTATCTCTTTGTTGAAATTCTGATAATGTTACTAAAGCTCCTTCGTATAGTTGCTTATTTTTCTTTTCTTCTTCCAACTGATTTTCTAGTTCTATATTTTCCTTTTTTACTTGTCTTATTTCTTCATAACCGTTTACTAAGTATTGTTTTAAATCAGGAACCTTAATTTCTTTTACACTTTCTTGTTTTTTTGGTATTAGTGCAACAATTTTTTCTTTTATATTCATATCTTCACTTCCTTTTTACATGTCTATATATTATTTTTATCTTTCATACTACATCTCTTTAGATTCTCTTTAGAAACTCTTTAGATGTAGTATTCTCTTTTATTTATTTAATAATTCTTTTGCTTTATTTTCAAAATATTGTTTTATACAGTTATCACAAGTTTTTCCATTGTCTCCTGCATAATATTTACATTTAGTTGTTATATCTAAATACTCGCATAAGTCACTATCACTTGTTGCTATATGATTTGCCATTAAATCTATTATTTTGTCTTTACTTGAAATTGTTTTGTCTTTTTCTTCTAGCATAGGCAAAACCGTTTCTATTGCATCTTGATATTTGTTTCTTTCTTCATCTTCAACTAATCCTGTACTATATACATCATCAAGTAAATAATCTAATTTTTTTAGTCTTTCTATTGCTTGTTCTTTTGTCATATGTTAGTCCTCCTCTGAGTTATCTAATATAAACTGTTTTACTGTTTGTCCAGTATATTTATATGCTCTATCATCTATATATAATTGTGCTGGTAATTTTCTATTTGTTACACCTATATATTTCAAATCATTCCAAAATGTTTTGTCATTACTTATACTTATTGCTTCACACCAAAATCCTTGTTTATTCCACCAATTTATTATTTGTATTGGTTCTCTTGTAGAACATATAAATATTGGTATTTCTAATTTTTGTAATAATAACATTAAGTCTACTACTTCCTTATTATATTCATCATATATGCTTCCATCTTGCCAACCTTTTGAATATTTATGTATTACACCATCAAAATCAAAACATACTGCATGTCCTTTATTTAATTTTAAATCTAAACTTTTTTCTTTTATTTCCATCCTAATTCCTCTACTTTCTTATTTATTGCTTGTTTTATTTTCTCCCTTCTAGTAGCTCTTGTAAAGCTTGCCTTCTTCCTAGTTTTATTCCATACTCTAATGTTTTTTTGCTTCTTCTTCATTCATTGTTTAGTCCTCCCTTATAAGCATATTGTATATTTGCTGTACCGCCGAATATATAACCACAATCTAAACATTGCCAATTCTCTGGCATATTGCAAGAATCCTCTTTTTTCTTTGTACATTTTTTAGTTGGATTGTTATTTTTGTCTAGTAAATAATATCTTATAGTACAAAATTCTTTAAAATATGTTAATTTTTCGCTTCCGCAATTCGGACATATTACTTTACTCATTTCTATTACCTCTTTTCATTTTCTTATTTAAAAATTTTCTTTGATATTCTATTATGTTTTTTTGCCTTTGTTTTTCTTTATTTCTATTTTTTATGAATCCATTATCATTTCCGTTCATTTTATTTTCTCCCTTCTAGTAGTTCTTCATATGCTCTTATTTTCACATCTAATCTAATTTCAGTTTCTATATCATCACATTTTGCTTTTCTTTGTTTGTATTCCGCAATTTTTAATTTTATTATTGCATTTGGTGTGTAATCTTCTTGTAATTCTTTAATAATTTTCTTTGCTTGTTCTTTATTTATAATTAATTCTTTTTCAGTACATATATTTTCATCTGAAAAATTCAATATTTTATTTATATATTTTTCTTCCATTTTTTATTTTCTCCCTTATAGTAGTTCTTGTAACTCTAATATTCTTTCATTAATTGCTTTTATTCTGTCAACATCAGAAAATCTATTGCAACTTAGTAACATTTTCTTATATTCTTCTATCTTGTCTTTTACTTTTTGAACTGGAATACTATGCTGCATTATAAAATCCAAATGTTTATTATCTTGTATATGGAATTTTTTTAATTCTTCATTCTCTTTTAATACTCTTTTATAATCTGATAAAATATAGTTTATTGCTTCTTCCAATTTTTCATTAATTACTACTTCTGCTTCTATATGTTTGTTTTTGTTTTTGTTTATACAATCAATACATATACTACTTTTCGGTTTAATGTTTATGTAAAGGTTTTTGTTTTTTAATATTTCTATCATTTTTATATCTTCTTCTATACTATTTTCTTTCACTTAAAACACCTCTCTTTTGCATATCTGCTATAATTTCTTTCTTGTATATAATTTTAAATGTTGTATATACAATATCAGTTCTAAACCATGACATTTTATTGCATAGCCATTCTAAAAAATCTGACAAATAATCTAATATTACAAATGGAAATAATAATATGTAAGTAATAATATACAAAGCATTCATTGTCTTTTTATGTTTATCAGCTATCTTGCTTGTTATTTTTAATTCTCTTATTTTCATATCTTATTTACTCCTCTCTCTTACGATATGTTAAACAAGTACAAGTATTATCAGCAGGTATAAATGTATCACTAGAACCATCAGCATAAAAACTAATAAGAGTATGTTTAGCTTTACATTTATAAGCTGGTTTGCCACCTATCGTAAAGTTTTTACACTTTGTTTTACTTCTAAATTTACAATCTTCCTTTTCACAAAATAACATATCTTATTTACTCCTCCATTTCCTAGGTTCTCTAACAAAATATTTTTCGCATATATGGTCTATCTCGCAATTTTCACATTTATTATAATTTTCTTTACAATAATCTATAATTATTTTTACACAGTCTATTGGCTCTTCCATATTTACTCCTTTACTACTAAATTTGCTTTGATTAAATCGTATAATGTTTCTAATAATATTTGCCCATTATTTCTAATCTGTATTTCTCTATCTTTAAACCAAATAATAATATACTCTTTATAAAATAATCCGCTTTTTAAATTCTTTAACATATACTTTGTCATCTATATAATAATCTGGTTTAAACCCAAACTTTTCAAGTTCTTTTAAATCTACATCATCTCTTATTTTTAACATATCTATTAGCCTCCTAATAACTCTGGATTATCGTATATATTTCCAATTACTTCAAATCTTTTGTTTATTTCATAACAAGCAATATGATGTCCATTTTCTGGATGCGTAAGTGCACTATTCCAATATGCTGCAAATTTGCCATCTATAAATTTAATTATTGCCTTTGCCTTTCCATATTTTGTTTGACAATATACTACATCTCCCTCGTATATTTCTTTTCCGTTTTTATCGTCTAGTCCTGTGTATTGTCCTATTGTATCTGCATTTACTTCTCCTTGTACCATTTTATATGGCATATTCCAGTCTGGCATATATCTTGGGTCTGGAAACTGTATATAGTATTTATCTGTTTCACTTTTTCCAAAACATACAGGTGGAGCTGGTATTCTTAATATTGTTCGAAAAATCCATTCATTTTCTGGTATCATTTTTCCTCTAAACTTTATCTCTCTATTCATCTTCTTCACCTACTTTAAATCTGTTTTCACATATTCGTTTACTTCAATCATCTCTTATGTTCCTTCCATTTAATTTTTATATAATCTGTTTGTATTGCCTTTTTTGACTTTCATTTAATATAGTGCTATAATTTATTTAACTTAATAATTTTTTGAGATACTTTAGTATCTCTACACCCCACTAAAGGAGGCAGTATGAAAGATTTCATTAAAGGCTTTTTATTAGCTCATCTTACAGTTTTATTGTTTTCATTATTTGTAGCATTTATCATAATAAGTGCTCAGCCCTCCTAAGTGAGGGTTTTTATTTTATTATTCTTAATTCCAAATTTGTATAAACTTTTTCAAATATTTTATTTTTCTCTTAATATTGTTATATAATCAAATTTCATATCTTTTGCTAATAAATATGTTGTATATCCATCAACAAGATAATTTTTATTATTTAAAATAATTGTACTTCTAAAATAATTGTGTTTACCAAAATACTCCAATCTTTTTCTTAACTTTTCATCTTGCGGAGACTTGAATTTTTTATTTATTTTAATGTTTTCTATTCTAACTATTTCACCTTCGTGAGGTCTATTTATAATTCTTGATAATTCATTTATGTTCTTTTGTGCATATTCACATATTTTTACTTCTGATTTTTTATTCAAATTTTTAAATAATTTTAACATTTTACGTTTCTCCTTTTCTTTTATAAACTGCTACATTACAGTTGCTTATTGAATCAAATTTCTTGCCGACTACTTCTACTAAATCGTACTCTACTAATTCAGTTAATCGTGGTGCTGTTTCTTGTCTTTCTGCCGTTCTTGTTAATCCGCTTCTTATACAATTTATTTGCCAATTCTCTTGCTGTATATTCTCCATCTAAGTTGTCATATATTAATTTGCTTTTCTTTTTTAATTCTAATTTTTTATAACTTTCTTTCCTTGTTTCTTTTGTTATATTGTTCACCTTTTTATCCCCCTTTTGTGTAAATTGCTTGTCCTTTTATAATTTGTAATATCAATTTACATTTTTCTATATTACTTACATTTTGAAAATCTGTTTCTTTAATCACTTTTTTCATAAGCATTATCTCCTAATCAAATTTCTAAATTCACTTACTTTTTTGTCAAATCTTACTGTTACTTTTGTAAGTCCTCCTGCTCTTTGTTTTTGCAAATCTATTATCACATTTTCAACTAGCTGTGGTTCTTCATTTTCATTTTCTTTGTATATAAAAATTACATTGTCAGCATCTTGCTCTATTGCTCCACTTTCTCTTAAATCTGCTAATGTAGGCTCTGTTCTTGCAGCATTTCTATTTAACTGACATAGTCCAATGATTGGTATTTTTAATTCTAAGCTTAATAGTTTTAAGCTTCTTGATATTTCTGCTACCTCTTGTTCTCTGCTATTAAATCTATTTTTACTTTTAACTAATTGTATGTAATCTATAATTAACAACCCTAGATTATTTTTATTTTTTAGTCTTCTAGCATATGTTTCTATTTCTTGTATACTTCTAGCTCTTGTATTTATAAAAAATGGTAAATCCGATATTTCTCCTTCTGCTATTGCTATTTTTTCTTGCTCAAGTATATTTAAATTTCCTGTCCTTAACTTGTTACTATCAACATTTGACACTTTTGAAATTAGTTTTTGAACTATTTGTGTTTCTGACATTTCTAAACTTACAATTGCTACTGATATACCTTTTTTTGCAATTTTATGTGCAACTTGTAATGCAAAAGTTGTTTTTCCGACACCTGGTCTTGCTCCGACTATTGTAAGTTCTTCTTCATGCAACCCGTTTGTTGCCTTATCCAAATCAAATATTCCTGTAAAATATTTATAATCATATTCTGTTCCTTGTAATCTTTTCTTTTCAATTACATCTGATGTTTCACAAACTATGTCTAAAAATGTTTTTTCTTTTTCTCCATCTTGATTTATTTCTGTTAGTTCTTTTATTTTCTTTTCTATGTATATTTCTGGCTCTGTTTCTTCTTCAATATCTTTTTGTATTTCTTTGCTTAATTCCAATAATTTTCTTTTTTTACTTAATCTTTTTAGTTCTTTATAAGCATATTCTATTGAACTACCAAATCTACTTTCTGCTATAATACTTATATATTTTAATACTTCAGTGTCTTTACCTTTTATTTTATTTTTTACACTTAATATATTGATTTCTTGTTTCTTACTTTTTAGTTCATTTATTGCTTTTACTATTTGCTTATGTTTTTGAAAAAAAAAGTCATCTTCGTTTACATTTATTTGTTCTTTCTCAAATATTAAGTAGTATAAAACTGTTTTTTCTATTTCTTCATCATACATTTTTTATCCTTTCCCTAGTATCTTTTCTTTATATTCTTCTTCGTTTGAAAATTCTACTTCGTCATATTCAACTTTTTCTTTTGTTCTATTGCTTTGATGTGTTTGTGTTTTATTTGATTTAAATTCTTCTTGTCTGATTTTAAATTGTTTTACTGTATACACTTTGTTGTTTATGCAGTCATTTAATATTCCAGTTACGTATTTCCAATTTCTTTTGTTTCTAGAAACCGCTTCTTTCATTGCTTCGATAATTAAGTCTGCATACAGTCCTGACTTTAAATAGTTTTCCATGTCTTCTAAAATAAACGCTGTTATTAGTGTTATATTATTCTCATAAAATTCAATAACGTCTTTTAGCTCTTTTTGAAAATTCCTTTCTTCTTCTTTTTTATTATTAATACTTGTATTATTCTCTTTAAACTTTTGTGAATACCCCCTTAATTTTTTGTTAATACCCCCATTAACATTTGTTAATACCTCGTTTAAATGTATGATTCTTTTTTCTAGTTCTTTAGAACCATTTTTTCTAATATACTCTACGGATATATATCCACATTCTTCCAAATCACTTATCCACTTGCTTATAGCCGGTGTTGTAACTTGATATACTTTTGCAAAATATGAATTACTAGCCCAACATTCACCGTCTTTGTTTGATAATGCTGATATTTCTCCATATAGCAATTTTTCATTTGCTCTTAATCTATCATCATACCTTACTTTTGCGGGTATTATTGCATAATAATTCGGATTGTCCATTTTTCTATTTCTCCTTTTCTGTTATTATGATATAATCACTTTGAAAGGCGGTGATTATATGGTAGTTTACGCCAATTTAAAAGGTGTATGGACTGAACTTGGTGATAATGACTATATTGAAGATGAAACATCAGAAATATTTGTAAATGACTTTTTATCTAAGAAAAATCTATCAACAACTAATCAATTTCTTAGATTGATTCATGATGACAAAATGTATCATATTCATATTTCCCAAATTCAGTGGATAACCTCTGTGTGACAGTACATTGCCTATTGCAATGTACATCCTTCATATTTTTGATTTATGTATTTAACTATCATCCAATCCCAATCATGTGCTGTTATTTTTTCTTCTTTCAAAAACTTAATAATCTCTTCTCTTTTTTCTTTTAGTTTTTCTTCTTTGTCCATGTTTTTATCCTCCTAAAAATTACTTTTTCCATATCTTTCTATAAAATCTTCTTCTGTTTTTTTGTAGTATTCCATCCATGCCTTTTGTGCTACTTTCTTTAAATATCTATTTAACTTATCACCGTTTTTCCCATGTACCCCGTTTGTGCCTCTATGATCTTCTTCTGTTAAAAACACAATCAGACCGTCTTTAATACTTTTATTTCTATATGCTTTTGAATAATAAGCTTCATGTCTTTCGCAATATTTATTAGTTCTTTTCGTACTATATTTTGTGCTTTTCGGCATAATGCAAAAGTCAGTTACTACATCATCTGTGCCGCTTCTTCTGATTTTCTTTAATATTTTTTTTAGGCTTATCTGCTAACTTTTTCTTTGTTAAATTACATTGCCCGTTTTGGGCATGGATGAAAACTATTACTTAAATCTTTTACAACCATTTTTACACCTCTTGATTTCTATTGCTAAAAATGTTATAATAACAATAGATTCATATATTTAAGTGTTTCTGAACTAGTATGTTTTGCCGACGTCTAGTTCTTTTTTATTTTTCTGTATTAACTTACTCCAGTTAGAATGTAGTCTATCTAGTCTTTGCCTAAATTTGTCTTGTTCAATGTCTATTAATCTATTGTCATTTAGTCTTATATATAATGATGTTACTCTCTTGTTTCCCATGTTTTTACTCCTTTCTTGTAAAATTTTGTAAAATAAGTTATACTCTCACTTAGAAAGTGAGGTGATTACATGAATCTTAAAAATATATCTTCAAAATCAGATATATATAACTATCTTGAAAGTAATATTGAAAGTTACAAAGAAGAAATTAAAGACATAATCAAAAATAGTGATTTTACTTCTTCACAACAACAAGATTTAGAAGATATTGCTACACAATATTACTATTCTTTATCTGATATTGTTAAATCTATTAAACTACTAAGTAAATAGTATTACCTAATCGTAGCAAGTTCTGTCCCCTCAGAATTTGCTATTATTATTTCAACTGGTCTAGTACTCCAATCGTTTGAAGTAGCTTCTTTGTAATTTTTTGCAAGTTCCTTCGCTTTTTCTAAATTTTCTTGATTAAATTCCATGCTTGAAAAGTCTTTTTCTAATAATTCTTCTATTAATTCTTTTCTTTTTTTCAAGTTTCTTTTATTAATATTTTTAAAACTTATTTTCATCTTTTCCCTCCATCTAATTATTTTTTATCAAAGAATTACAAGTTATTTAATATTTGTACCTTTAATGAATATGCCGTTAGTAATTGATTCCTCAAGTTGATTACTGACTCGGCATTATATTTTTGTTCATCTTCTATGTCTTTGATTAAATTATTTACATCTGCTAATGTAATTAATAATTCATTTCTTTTTGTCTTTTCATCCATTATCTTTTCCTCCTATTTTAATAAGTCATTCCTTGTAAAAATCCCCATACTGAAAATGCTACTGTTGCTATGTATAAACTGCTATATACTACTGCTCGTCCAATAAAGTTGTATATTTTATTTGTATCTAGTTTTCTTTTCATTTGTTTTCACCTTCTTTCACTTATAAATTCATTCCAAGCTTTTCTTGTTACTAATCTTGGTTTTGTATACGTTTGAACTGCCATATCTTTATCATTAAAAAGTTTTCTTACATTATTTATTGGTATTCCTGTTTCTTCTGATATTTGTTCAGCAGTTAATAATTCAAAATCATCTTTTTTATTTAATAGTATTTCTAATTTTGAATTAATTTCTTCTAATATCTTTTCCATCTAATCACTTCCTTTCTTTTTTTGTACCTTGTCGCATTCGTATTACGTATTACGTAATATTTAATTAAAAAAAATATCTTTTCCTTCGTCTTTTGATAAATTTAATATATTAATGATATCTATTATATCTGTTAAACTAAAATCTACTTCATCTGAAAATCTTCTATAAATATAAGCATCACTTTTTTTCCATTTCTTAGCCAAATCCTGCTTTGATACATTTTTTAATTTCATATAGCTTTCCAATTTTATTATTATTTTTTTTCGATTATTCATTGTTTCACCTCCTCAATATTACGTACTGCGTAATTACGTTATACGTAATATATATCATTTTATTTTCTTTGTCAATACTTTTTACGTAATTTTTTTATTTTTTTCAAAAAAATATTGCGTACTGCGAAAAAATGTAGTACAATAGTTTTGTAGGAGGTTTGTTTTATGGAAGAACTTTTTGCTCAAAGATTATCTGAGTTAATTAAAAATAGCAATTATATATTAACAGACATGGAAAAGACTGTTGGTAAAAAGGCTGCTACTATTTCCAGATATGCTTCTGGTGAAATTAAAGGTGTAAAGAGAGAAACTATTGTAAAATTGGCTAATTTCTTTGGTGTTTCACCTGCATGGTTAGCTGGACTATCTAACGAAAAATACACGAATACAAAAACTGATAAATTTGGAAACTCTGTAATTTCTATCCCTATACTACGGTACAGTTAAAGCAGGATACGATTACCTAGCACAAGAAAATTGGATTGGAACTATTGATGTTGAAACTTCATTAGTTGGTAATGGTGATGAATACTTTGCATTAAAAGTACACGGTGATTCAATGTCACCTGTTCTTATTGAAGATGATATTGTTATTATTAAGAAACAAAATGATTTTGAAAATGGCGATATTGTTGTAGCAATTATAAATGGTAATGAAGCAACAATAAAAAAAGGTAAAAAAAGTGATAGTAGTATTTTATTACAACCACTTAACTCTGCTTATGAACCACTTGTCTTTACTTATGAAGAAATGAAATCAATACCAGTTACTATTGTTGGAATTGTAAAACAATTAAAAAGAGAATTTTAGGAGGAATTTTATGAAAGAAAAAGATTATTGTAAATGTAAAAGCATTGGAAAAGTTACATCTTCTTTTGATGATTGGTCTGAATTTGATATTTGCTGTAATTGTGGAAAAATTATAGAAGATAGTTTTCGCCCATTAAATCACTATGATGGAGAAGATCATGTAGTTTATGATTTTGATTAAAAAAAGAGAAATATGCTACAAGTTTGCGACAAGGTACATATTTCTCACACACAAACACTATCGAAAGTGATTGTATTAATATTATACAGAAAATACTTTCACTTTTCAATAGTTTATTAAAATAAATTAAAGAAATTTGGAGGTATTTTTTATTATGGAAAGAAAAAACAAAAAAACAAAATCAGTTGGAAACGGTGAAGGTTCATTATATTATAGTGAAACTCTACAATGTTGGATTTATCAATATGTTTATAATGGAAAAAGAAAAACTTTAAAACAAAGAAAAAATGAACAAAGTAGAGAATTTAAAAAAAGAGTAACAAATTTAAAAAGTAGTATAGATAATGGAATCTATGTTGAAACTAACAAAGATACTCTACTTATGATTTTAGAAAGATTTATTGAGCAAAAAAATAAAGATGGAATTACATCAGACAGAACTTATTTAAGAGATACAAATACATTAGAACAAATTAAGAAAGCTTGTAGTACCTGGATTAACAAACCTATTCAAAAAGTAACTGTTGAAAATATTGAAGATTCAAAAGAAAATATGAGAAAATATTCTAATAGTACAATTGACAAAATATGGATTTTATTAAAAAAAGGATTTAAGATAGCGTACTCTCGTAGAAAAATATCTTATAATATAATGGAAGATGAAACATTGATAAAACCAATATCTACAAAAGCACCTAGGGTTGTTACATCTTTATCTCAAAAAGAAGAAAAAAGATTACTAGAAGTATTAAATCTGAATGAACATAAATATAATGATATTCTTTTATTACAATTATATACTGGCATGCGAATTGGTGAGGTATTAGCTTTGTCAAAGGATTGTATTAATTTAAAAAATAATACTATTACAGTGTACAGAACAATTACCAGAGATAAACACGATAAAGTTATTTTAGGAAAACATACAAAAACCTACGACAAGAAAAATGGAATAGATAAAGGAAAAAGAACATTCCCTATGAAACCTAATGTTAGAAAAATTATTCAAAAACTATATTCAGATAAAATCACTAATATAAATAATTTATTATTTTGGGATTATAATAGAAACTTTTTTATAACAGACGGAGAAATCAATTGTTATCTATCAAGATTAAATTCAAAATATAAAATATTAGATAATGAAAATGAAACTTTATCTTCTCACAGATTAAGACATACATTTGTTACAAGATGTCAAGAAAATGGACTTAATCTACCTGTTATTCAAAAATTAGTTGGTCACATTGAAGGAAGTAAAATAACCAATAATGTTTATACAGATATTTCTTTTGACTTTATAACTCAGGAACTAAAAAAAATAAAATAACCTCTCTACTGCATTACTATTGCATTAATTCAAATATACAAAACCATATAAAATACTGATTTTTCAGCAATTATATGGTTTTTATTTATGGAGCTTACAACGGGAATTGAACCCGTGACCTCGGCCTTACCAAGGCCGCACTCTACCAACTGAGCTATGCAAGCATATAGATTGTTTCAAACTTTCACATAAGTTTTTGACAACCATTTTATAACAACTGACAGCTATAATAATTAATATCAATTTTAAAGTCAATGTCCTTTTTGGAATATTAGTTCCAAATAGGACATTTTTATTTTAAAATAAATTTTTTATTGCTTTTTTTCTAATTCTTTGAATTGCATTATCAACTGATTTTACAGGTGTATCAAGTCTTTTCGCAATAACTTCATAACTTTCTCCTTGCATATATCTTTCTAGGACCTGTCCCTCAAACTTACTTAAAGATTTATGCACTGCATTTTGTATTTCGTCAAAAGACTCTTGTTTCATTATTGTTTCTAATGGGTCTTCTATTGTGTCAACCTCAAAAGTTTCTAACAATTCTGTTCCATCTTCATCATTATCATAAGCAGATGTATTTAAAGATAAATATGAATTAAGTGGCATATGTTTTTGTCTATTTGAGCTTTTTATTGCTGTTATCAATTGTCTTTCTATGCATAAATTAGCAAATGTTTTAAATGTATTTTGTTTACAATGGTCAAACCCTTTTATTGCTTTATATAATCCAATCATACCTTCTTGTATAATATCTTCTCTTTCTGCTCCAATAATAAAATATTTTCCAACTTTTGAATTTACTAACTCTTTATATTTATCTAGCAAAAATGATAAAGCTTGCTCGTCTCCTTCTTTTATTTGAGATATTATTTGCTCATCTGTTAAATTTGCATATTTTTCTGTTGTATAATATATGTTACTACTTTGCATATGTCTAAAATACCTCCGCTTGTTACTTTAAGTCATTATATCTTTTTACATATTTAAAAGTCAAGGTTTTCTTTTAAAAATGTCCAAAAATTATCTGTTTCCATGCCTTTTTCCCAAGATGCTACTCCAGCCAAATTATTATTTTTTATTAAACTGATTTTTTCTTTCAATGATTTTTCATCTTCTATCCACATTTTTTTAGTATATGAACCATCTTGATATTCTACATAGTATTGTTTTAAGTTGTCATCCCATTGTTTTTCTACACCATTTGGAATTGTTTTATCAATATTTTTTAATGATACAGTAGTTTGTTTTACTACTTTTCCTGAACTATCCTCTGTCCATAACCTTGTGTATAGTGGAATTGCTAAAATAATTTTATCACTTTTTATTTCTTCTGTTTTTAAAAATTTGTTTAAACTTATATTTACCCAATCATAACCAGCTGTTGTCCCTGATTTGTTACTTGATGTTCCATATTGGTCATATGCCATAAATACTATATAATCTGCAACATCTCCAATTACATTTCTATCAAAACATAATGACCATGTTTCAGAACCATCTGGTGCAGTAACATCAACAGATACTACTATTCCCATATCTTTTAATCTTGGTGTTAATTCTATTATAAATCTAGAATACATATTTTTATCTTCTTGTTTCATATTTTCAAAGTCAATATTTATTCCATCTAATCTATATTTTACACAATAATATACAATTTCGTTTATTAGTTCTTGTCTTTTATTGTAATCATTCATTATTTCTGAAGTAACATTCATCATTCCGTTTCCAGCATTTTGAACCATTGGCCATATTTTGTAACCATTTGAATGTGCCCATTCAATATATTCTTGACCTGCTTGTCCTACATTTTCAGTTAGTTCTCCTTTTGAATTTAAGTGGAAGAATGCTGGTGATACGACATTTACACCATCCATTGTAACTCCTGTTCTATCTGGAGCTGTTGCTACTTCTGAATAATAGTCCCAAACTAAATTTACTTTTCCTTCTATTTGTTTTGATTCTTGCATTTCTTCTCTAACCACTACTGTATTTGCTATTTTGTTAGATTTTACAAAACCAACTTTTCCATTTTCAGTTCTTATTTTTGCATATCCTTTATCTTCTGAAACAACTATTACATAACTTCCTTTTTTTACTCTGTCTACTGTTTTTGCTATAAATTTTGTTGAAGATTTTACTGCTACATCTTTTGTTATTATTGCCTTTTTTTGTTCTTTTGATGTTGAATCTATTGTTAATACTTTTGAATTTTCTATATATTTAATTTCTATTCCATATACATCTTCTAATTCTGTTATTGGAATATATATTGTTCCATTTCTGTTTTCCGCATGTGCATATGTATTTTTATTTGAACCATTTACATTCATTTTGTTTTCTTCTAAGCTTATTGTCGCTATTTTATTATTGTACGTTGTTACTATATTATCATTTTCTTTGTCTTCATATATGTATTTATCAAAAAAGTTTCCTAAATCTTGTTTTGATATGTATATGTTGTCATTTTCTATTATGATTTCTTTCTTTAAGTTTGATGTTACATTTTTGTTGTTTATTACTAAGTTGATGTTTTTGTTTTTGTCTAGTATTATGTGATTATTTATGTTATAGGCTATGATTCCTATTAATATTATTACTATTATTGTTATAAATGTTTTTATTATTCTTTTTTTCTTTTTTTCTATTTGTTCTTTTGTCATTCTTTGTTTCATTTTTTATCTCATTCCTTCCTTAAAGTTGGAAAATAATTAAATTTTTTCAACCTTTTACTTTTGCATATTTATTTTATAGTTATAATATATCATAAGTTTTTAAGTTATAAAAGAGATTTTTTATATTTTTTCAAATTTATAAAAACAAAAGTTACAGTTCAGTAGGGAAAATCCTTGAAATACCTTTGAATGATATTTTGAATATATTTCGTCATTGAAAAAGAGCAGGATATTTTCCTGCCCCTTTTTAATTATGCAACTAAACAAGCATCAATAAATTTCTGTGTAATGCTATACTTGACTTCTTCATCACACTTTAGAAATCCTTTTTCTGCCATTTCTTGCATCAATTCGATTTCCCGTGAACTTACACTGTTGTCGCACAAATCTTTATATTCATCACTGGAAAAAGAAAACCAATTATCATTCTTTTTCTTAATAGCTATAATAATAATATTAACAGCTATCCTTTCATACTCTGCTTTTTCAAATTTGCTTCCACATAACCGTCCTTTGATGTTAATATTGCTTGGTTTAGTATCCATATGTTATCTCCTCCTATAATTATAGTTCTACAATTAATTAAATATTTGTACATAACAAATTATACCATATTTTATCTTTTTAAACAATACTTCTTAACTAACTTATGCACAGGACTAAATCATGAAAATTTTTAAAAAAGTCTGTTAATCATTGAAATTAAATGGTTAGCAGACTTTTATTTGCTTAACTTGACAAGTGTTGAATTTTATGTTAATGTATATGTTAACAAACTTAAAGGAGGAAACATTATGAATAAAAAAGCAAAATACAAGGAATTAGCAAAGAAGGCATTTCGGCAAGCTTTAAAAGAAGAAGAAGGTTTAATTTCTCTACAAATTGATCCTTTGGTTCACCTCGACGAAGTTGATTTCAATAACAAGGAGGAATTTAAGGCATTTATGAATCGTTCTTGCCCATTCTTTATGGATATTGAAGATAAAGAAGGATGGCAAATTTGTATTGACACTTTACAAAAATTAGTTATACAAAAATATAACAATTTGGAAAACGAGGAATTAAAACCAACTCAAGCATTACAACTTATATTATTAATGGAAACATTTTCTAGTATGACATGGATACAAGATAATCTGAAAGAAAGATTGACAGAATTGCCAATGTCAACATATTTAGTATCTAAACTTTATATTATGCCAAATATAGTTCCAGAAGATTTTTTTGAGTTTTTCAAAGAATTAAATAAAGTATTTTAACTTTTTAGACACAAGAACTTAAATTAAGTTTTTGTGTTTTTTTCTGTTAGCTTGAAAAATATCACATTTTATGTTAATATATGTGTTAACAAACTTAAAGGAGGAAACATTATGGATAAAAAAGTAAAATATAAAAAATTAGCAGAGAGAGCATTTCGGCAAGCTTTAAAAGATGAAGAATATTCACATATATGCATAGATTCTCAAGTAGTATCTTTAATGCATAATAGCGACATCGAAAGGTATTATAATACCAAGAAAAAATTCAAAAAATTTATAAATGAATATTCTCCTTTTTTCATAGAAATTGAGTCTAAGAAAGACTTGCCAATTCTTTTAGAAAATTTGAAACGTTTAGTTATGCAAAAATATAACAACTTAGAAAATGAAAAATTAAAGCCAACTCAAGTTGCATTCATTATATTATTAATGGAAACATTTGGGGACTTAACAATGGTACAAAATAACTTAAAGCAACGAGTTAACGATTTTCCTATTGCAGCATATGTAGTGGCACAATTTTATATTATACCTGATATAGAACCTGAAGTCTTTGTAGAATTTTGCAAAAAACTAAATAAGGTATTTTAACTTTTTTAGGCACAAGAACTTAGAATATAGTTTTTGTGCTTTTTTCTTTTATAATATATTGAACAAAACAGGTTACAGTTCAGTAAGAAATTTTGTAAATTTGCTTTAAATGTTGATATATTAATATTTTGCAGTAAAAGACCTATAGGTAGACCCCGGCTATGTTTTTTACAAAAAATATTAATATATCAACATTTATAATAATTAATTCCTATACTTTACTGAACTGTTACATGTTTCCATTATAAAAAGGCAGATAGCCTGCTTTTTTTGTCTTATTTTAAAATTCTAAGTGTATTAAATATTGTAATCAAAGTAACACCAACATCAGCAAAAACTGCTTGCCACATATCGGCAACTCCTAATAAACTAAAAACCAAAGTAAATATTTTGACACCTATTGAAAAAATTAAATTTTGTTTAATAATTTTATTTGTATTTTTAGAAACTTCAATTGCATCAACAATTTTAGAAAGTTCGTCTGTCATAATTACAACATCAGAAGCCTCTATTGCTGAACTTGAGCCAATTCCGCCCATTGAAATTCCTACATCTGCTCTTGCTAGTACTGGACTATCATTTATTCCATCACCAACAAATGCAACTTTTTGGTGTTCATCTCTTTTTGCGATTATTGTATCTAATTCATTGTATTTATCTTGTGGTAACATTTCTGATTTTACCGCTTTTATGCCAACTTCTTTTGCTATTTTTTCTGCAATTTCTTTTTTGTCACCTGTGAACATTTTTGTGTTTATTCCTAATTTATGAAGTTTTTCTACTGTTTCTTTTGTTGCTGGTTTTATTTCATCTGTTAAAACTATTTTCCCAACAATGTTTCCATCTATATTTAGATATAAAACTGTTCCAACAATATTTTCTTTGTCTGCATTTGTAAATTCTGCATTTCCAATTTTTATTGTTTTTCCTTCATATTGATATTGAAGCCCTTTTCCAGAAACTTCTTCAAAATTTTCAACATTCTCTATTTTTAAATTTTTTTGTTCATTCTTATCTTTGTTTCCGTTTAAAATTTCGTTGTCATCTTTGCTAACTAATTTCAAATATTTTTTTAATATTGATTTTGCTATTGGATGATTTGAATTTTTTTCGCCCATTGCAAAATATTTTAAAACATCTTGTTCTTTGTAGTTTGCATCAATTGCTTGTATTTCTGACACTGCAAAATTTCCTGTTGTAATTGTTCCTGTTTTATCAAATATAATTTCTTTGATATCTTTTATGCCATCTAAATAATCACTACCTTTAATCAATATTCCTTTTTTAGATGCCTTACCTATTCCTGAAAAATAACTTAATGGAACTGATATTGCTATTGAGCATGGGCATGAAATTACTAAGAATATTAGTGCCTTATAAATACTTTCTTTGTAAGTTACCCCTGCTATAATTAGTGGCATAAATATTGCTACTAATAGTGCAAGCCCCATTACAACTGGTGTATAGATTTTTGCTGCTTTTGATACAAATGTCTCTGTTTTTGCTTTTTTGTCTGTTGCATTTTCAACTAAGTTTAATATTTGACTTACTGTACTATTTTCATATGTTTGCTCAACCTTTACTTCTATTAACCCATTTGTGTTTATGCTTCCTGATAGAACTTTGCTATTTTCTGATACTTCTATAAGTTTGCTTTCACCTGTTAATGCTGAATTGTCAATTTGAGAATTTCCTTTTATTACAATGCCATCTAGTGGTATTTTTTCTCCTGTTTTTACAAGAATAATATCCCCTATTTTTACTTTGTCTGGTGTTACTTGCTCCCATTCTTCACCTTTCTTCAAGTTTGCATATTCTGGTTTTATATTCATTAAATCTGATATTGATTTTCTTGTTTTATTAACAGCTTTTGATTCTAAAATTTTCCCTATTTCATATAGTGTAATTACCATTAGTCCTTCTGAATTTTTTCCAACTAAATATGCTCCTATTGCTGATACTACAATTAGCATATTTTCGTCTAATACTTTGTTTTTTAATAATTGTTTAAATCCTTTTTTAGCTGTTTTGTATAACAATATAACAAATGCTATTATTGTTAATATATTTGTTATAAGTGTTGATTTGCTTACTATTAAAGCTATTGCATATATTATAAGTCCTACTATTATTCTCACAATATCTAGTTCATTGTGTTCTTCTTTTTCTTGGATTTTTTCTCCATCTTCTAAAACCTCAACATCTGGTTCTAATTTTTGAACTAATTTTGTTATTTCCTTTTTTGGACTTGGTTTATCTGTTTTAAATGTTAATTTTAATGTTGAAAAATTAACAACTACATCTTCATATCCTTCTGTATTTGCTATTTCGTCTTCTACTTTTTTTGCACATGCTGCACAGTCTAGCCCCTCTAATGTATATTTATAACTCTTCAATATGTTCACTTCCTTTCTTTACGATTTGTTCGATGTGTTCATCATCTAAACTGTAAAATATTGTTTTTCCTTCTCTTCTGAATTTGACTAATTTTGACTGTTTTAGTAATCTTAGTTGGTGTGATATTGCTGATTGCGTTGTTCCGACTATATTTGCTATGTCACACACACATAGTTCTTCTTCTAATAAAGCATATATTATTTTCATTCTTGTTGAATCTGCAAATACTTTAAATAACTCCGCTAAGTCGTATATAAAGCCATCTTCTGGCATTTTTTGTTTTACTTTTTTTACTGTTTCTTCGTGCAATATGTTGCATTCTGCAAAATTTTCTTCCATATTCTACCCTCTTTTCATTTGATTATATGAATAACTATTCATATGTAATTCTATTATATTCTTAAGAAAATTTTTTGTCAACACTTTTAAAAAAAATATATAACATAAAAAAACTGAGCCTCTCTCACTCAGTTTTATTTCAAAACCTCATTCATAACAGCAGACAAATACTTCATACTAGTCAAGCACTGATCGAGAGTATTCCCAGTCGAACCAATTTCCATAATATTAGCATACTTTCCTGTGTGTTGATTATATCTAGATTTTGTAAGCATAATAGGCTTAAATAACCCTGGATACATCTCCTCTGCTTTTTGTTGAACTTTAATAGCAAACTTCAAATTCTGTTGCCAATTTGGATGCCACAAACCACCCTCATTAGTACCAATAACAAACATAATTTGAGCAGCATAATCATCTCCAATCTTAACAGTTGGAGCATAATCTGGTCTAGAACCTACAGCATCTCTATGTAAATCTATTATAATATCAGATTGATTTGTTTTTAAAATATTTTCCACTGTTTGTAAAGAACGAGTATATGAACCAGTATATGATGGATAATCATGATATGAAGTGTCATGTATTACATTTATATTATACTGTTTTAAATAATTTTCTAGTTCTGTTCCAACTCTAATTACAGAATAATTTTTATCTGTTGTTCTATAATTTCCTGTTTGCGTATATTGATATTTTTCACTTGGTGTGTAACTTTCACAACTATGTGTATGGAATATCACAACATTTTTATTATCTATTTTTATATCTGGATTTAATATATCTTCTGTTAAATTATATGTTGTTTGATTTTTTATTTTTACACTTCCATATTGTACATTAGCATTTTCAGATATTGGATTTTGTGTAACAACTTCTGTTTTTACAGCATCCTGACTTGCTAATATAATTTGCTCAGAATTTGTCTGTTCACTTCCATCTTTATTTCCATTATTTACTTCCTTGCCATCTTGATTAGATGTTGCCTGCTCCGCTTCTTGTTTTGTATCATTATTTTTTTCCGTTTCTTCAATACCTTTTATAGCACTTATTTCTGTTTTTAAAAATCCCTCTAAATAATTATTATTGGATTTACTTATATTTTCTTTATTATTTTTTTCGTTATTATCTGCAACAACTGGTAATGTTTTTTCAAAGCAACTTGTTAAGCTCCCCATTTTCATTGTTTGCAATTTTCCTACACTGGTATTATTAGTTTTTTCTAATACATTCTCTTTATTTCCTGGCTTATACGCAAAAAATCTTGTAGTATATGCAATAACTCCTATTATTATCATAATTCCTACAAGATATTTTACTATATCTCTCATTTTTAATACTGTTACATTAAACATACATATTCTCCTTGTTTCTTTGGTTTACTATATATATGTATATTCAAATAGTATAAAAATATTCTTTATTAAGTTAAAAAATATCCTAATAAGAGCATAATAAGCACCTATTAGGATATTATTTTTATTCTTCTGTATTAGTTACAGTAACAAATCCATCATCTGTTGATGAAGTTTCTCCTGTCTGAGTTTGATCTGTTGTTTCACTTGTAGAATTTTCATCTGTCTTATTTTCAGTTGTTGAATTATTACTATTATTACTTGGTCCTTGTTCATCTAAAAATTCTGTTATATTAATTTTTCTATCATTTGCATTCATATAATAATATTTCTTTCCAGAATTTATTGTCATATATGCATCATCAAGAACTGGTCTTATTATCATTTCACCTGCTGAATTTATTAATGCATATTTTTTATTTTGACATGCTACTAAAATATTATAATCTGGTATTAACAGTAAATTAATTGCATCTTTATTACTTGTTGCAATATATCCAAAACTATCAAATTCAAAATCCAAGACTTGCTTTCCGTTCTTATCAAAAGCTCCCCATAATTTATCCTTTTGTACCGGAATCATTCCATTATCTAATAAATATCTGTTTTTTATGTTGTTTTGTTCAAATTTTGTATTATCTATTCCTATTTGGTCATATTCTATATAAATCTTGATATTTCCTTTTGAATCTATAACTCCGTATTTATTATCTTTTTTTGCCAAATATAAACCTGTGTCACTATCTATTAATTCTAGACTGTCATATAACAATTGAATTTTTGTTTCTTTTTTAGCTGATATAATTCCAACTTTATTATTACTTTGTACTAAAAAATCTCCCGAATTTGGTAAATATTCTATATTGTCATATTTAGCTTCTATTATAGTATTACCTTTTACATCTATTACAGCATAAACTTTTCCTTGATTTTTTGTTACAACCAACATATCATTAAGAACCGCTTTTTCATTTGTATAATTATCACTTATTGTTTCATATCCATAATCCAATACTCTTGATGAATATGATTGAATTAAATATGGCATTGTATATATATATGCTCTTTGATTATCAGCATTATATGAAAATGATATATTAAATGCATTTTCTATCGCATCTGAAGTTGCATATAATTTTCCATTCATAGCTTTTACTGGTTTTTTAGCATAGTAGTAATCGTAATTTCCATCACTATTTTCTAATGTTAATTTATAAATTTTATTTGAATTCAAAGCAAAGTTTGCTACTTCATCATCATCTTGCACATAGCATTTACTTTGGTCTTCTGATTTATCTGTATATTCTCCATTATAGCTTTCATAACCTAAATATGCTGCTATATCTTTTATTGGAAAATATATTGTTCCATCATCATCTAATACCATCATTTGTTTTACTTTTTCATTTAGACTTCCATTTACATATAATTTAAATGTTTTTTCTTGTATATATGCTATTGCTATAACAGTTCCTATAATCGCAACTACTAATAGTGATATTATTATTAATATTATCTTTGCCATTTTTTTAGAATTATCTTTTTTCTTTGGTTGTAACTCTTCATCAATTAAATTCATTTGTATTCCCCTTCCTTACTTATAAGTTTACAAATTATACCGATTATTACATCTAATATTTATAATTTGTACAAATTAAATTAGCGATTTGGCTAATCTATATACCCATATTTTTTATAAAATTCGTTCTTGAATGTTAATAAATTATCATGCTCTATTTCTATTCTAACTCTTTCCATCAAATTAGTCAAGAACCTTAAGTTATGAATTGATAATAAACGTACCCCTAATATTTCATTTGCTTTTACTAAATGTCTTATATAGGCTCTTGTGTAATTTCTACATGTATAGCAATCACATTCTGGATCTAATGGTCCCCAATCTCTTTCATATGTTGCATTTCTTACAACAACTTTTCCATGTGATGTTAATGCCGTTCCATTTCTTGCAATTCTTGTTGGTAATACACAGTCACACATATCTATACCTGATATTGCTGCTTCTATTAGATAATCTGGTGTTCCTACTCCCATTAAATATCTTGGTTTATCTTTTGGCATTTTAGGTGCTGTATAATAAAGTATATCTAAGAACTCTTCTTTAGGCTCCCCTACACTTATTCCTCCAATTGCGTATCCTGGTAAATCTAGTGTTATTAAATCTTCTAAACTTTTATTTCTTAAATCTTTATAAAAACCACCTTGTATTATTCCAAATAATGCTTGTTTATCTGTTGTTACATGTGCATCTTTACATCTTTGAGCCCATCTTGTTGTCCTTTCCATTGAATTTTTTGTGTATTCATATGTTGATGGATATGGACAACATTCATCAAATGCCATTATTATATCTGCTCCTAAATCTTCTTCTGTTTTCATTACAGATTCAGGTGTAAATACATGTCTACTTCCATCTAAATGTGATTTAAATTCAACTCCTTCTTCAGATATTGTTCTTAAATCCCCTAAACTAAATACTTGGAATCCTCCACTGTCTGTTAAAATTGGTCTATCCCAATTCATAAATTTGTGAAGTCCTCCTGCTTCTTTTACTATATCTTGTCCAGGTCTTAAATATAAATGATATGTATTTGATAATATTATTTGTGCTTTTACTTCTTCTTTAAGTTCTTCTGGTGTCATTGATTTTACTGTTGCTTGTGTTCCTACTGGCATAAATATTGGTGTTTGTATGTCTCCATGTGGTGTATGTATTACTCCTCTTCTTGCTCCTGTTTGTTTACATTCATGTAATAATTCATATGTTACTGCATGTTTCATTTTTCCCTCCTGGGGATTTAGGGACGTTCCTTAAAATCCCTTTATAAAGGGATTTTGGGACACTCCTTAAATCCATATTTTTATATATTTAGGGTATTCTAAGGAGTGTCCCGAATTCCCTCAAAAGAGGGAATTCAAGGAACGTCCCTAAATCCCTTCGATAAACATCGCATCTCCAAAACTAAAGAAACGATATCTTTGTTCTACAGCTTCGTTGTATGCTTTCATTATATAATCTTTTCCAGCTAATGCTGATACTAGCATTAATAATGTTGATTGTGGTAAATGGAAGTTTGTTATTAATCCATCTATACATTTAAATTTATATCCTGGATAAATAAATATTTGAGTATCTCCCTCTGTTGGTTGTACCATTCCAGTATTTTCATCTGCAATTGTTTCCAACACTCTGCATGATGTTGTTCCTACTGATATTACTCTTTTTCCAGCTTTTTTTGTTTCATTTATTTTATCACAATCTTCTTGCTTAATATAAAAATGTTCGGAATGCATTTCGTGTTTTTCTACTTCGTCTTCTTTTACTGGTCTAAATGTTCCAATTCCAACATGTAATGTTACATTTGCGATTTTAACACCTTTTTCTTCTATCTTCTTTAATAATTCTGGTGTAAAGTGCAATCCTGCTGTTGGTGCTGCTGCTGAGCCTTCATATTTTGCATATACTGTTTGATATCTGTCATTGTCTTTTAGTTCTTCGTGGATATATGGTGGTAATGGCATTAGTCCTATTTGGTCTAATATTTCATTAAATATTCCTTTATAATGGAATTCCACTTTTCTTGTTCCACCTGGCATTATATCTAATATTTCCGCTTCTAGTAGTCCATCTCCGAATATTACTTTGGTTCCAACATGAAGCTTATTTCCTGGTCTTACAATACTTTCCCAAATATCTCCTTCTATGTTATTTAATAATAAGAATTCTACATGTGCTCCTGTTTCTTTTCTTCCATAAATTCTTGCTGGTATAACTTTTGTATTATTTCTGACTAAGCAATCACCTGGTTCTAAATAATCTATTATGTCTTTAAATACTTTGTGTTCTATTGTTTGTTTTTCTCTATTTAGAACCATTAGTCTTGATTCATCTCTTTTTTCTAGTGGTACTTGTGCTATTAATTCTTCTGGTAAGTTGTAATTAAAATCTGTTACTTTCATTTTTTTCACTCTTTTCTGTATTTTTTAATTATATTTTTTAACAATAGTTAATAATTTAATTTAAATATTTATATATTTTTAATTTTCTGTATTAACTTCTAAATTCTGATTAACATTTTCTTTAAACAAACTTCCTATGTTTTTAACATTATATACTATATTTTTAAATAATTGTTTTATTTGTTCCAATGCATTTTGTGGCTCATGAAATTCATCAATATTATATGAATATTTAAAATCCAAATTTTTAGCTGGTTTTAATGTATACACCTCTGCAGGTAACCCTATATTTCCATTTGATGTTTTTATTGTTTTGTTCATATAATCTATATACCAATTCTTAAGTCCTATTATATTTTGATTTTTATATCCATATTTTTCGTTATCATGTAGTGCTGGTATTGTATATCCATATTCTTCTGCTGTTCTTTCCAAAGAATGCAAAAATTCATGTAAAAATACTTCTTCCGGAAATGTATTTACTCTTGAATCATATTTATATATATAACTTTTTGATGAATTTGGTAGTCTAATATTAGAATATCCTATTCCATAATAATCCATAGAACCGCAAACCTATCCAATCATTCACCTGAATATCATTTCTATATTCTTCATTTCCTAATCTGATAATTACAAAAATATGATCATACTCATTTTGTTTTACAACATCTTTTATTGAATCTTCAACATCTTCTGCTGCAACATAATATCCAAATTCTTCATCATATGATAGCTTGGTTATTGGGTCTTTTACTATATATGTATCATAATCAGCTGTCATTTTATTTCCCGATAAATCTTTTATATTTGCTCCAAATCTTTTTATTGTGTCTCTTATATCGTTAATATCTGTTTCTGACATTGATATATTTATCTCTTTTCCATTTAAAACAACATCTGTATTTTCAAAAATGAAACATGCAAATTTCCAATTATTATTTTGACTTATTGTTCCTTCTTCAAATGTAAAATCACTAAACCATGCTGTTCCTATGCATTTTCCTAAATATCCACCTAGTCTAAATCCTATGTCCACTTCTTCTCTATCTTTTGAATTAAATATCATTTCTATTTTTTGCCAATCTTGTGTTCCCGTTATTGCCACTGATTTTTCTGTTGTTCCTATTATTGATATTTGTGCTCCTACTCCTGATATGTCTCCTTCTGGTTTTACATTTTCTGTTTTTACCATACATGTTACTTTATATGGCATATTTTTTTGTACCTTTACTTTTTTATAGAATGTTGCATCATTTTCATTGTTTGATGTTATTTTATAACTATTTGTTTTTGAATATTTTACTTCGCTATCTCTTTTAAATTCTGATGTGTGTAAGTTCATTTCACTTCTTACATATTCATTAAAATTATTCTTGCTATAAAAATTCAAGGCTAATATTAATATAATAATAATTATTATCCATGATATGATATTTCCTATTTTTTTCATATATTGCTTTTCCTTTCTTCAAGGTACAGAATTTTAAAAAAAAATTTAAAGCTAAATTCTTTTAATATTTTATCCTTTGTTCTGTTGTTTTTTGTCAAATATATTATACATTAATTATAAGATTTTAGCAATAGAAAATTTGCAGTTCATTAAGGATAATACTACTAATTGGTTAGAAAGTAAAAATCTCTATATTCCTAAGTAGATATATTATTTATAAGTATGAACTATTCATTACGTTCAAAAAGAAAATCTAATATAAAAAAACTAGACTCTCTAACTCAGGCCAAAAATATATATGTATATGGTTTTAGAATTTTTGAATGTAATTGGAGCAATATTAGAATTTCTTAAATAAATTAATGGAAAGAGTTCACTTTAGTGGAAAGGTGCCATTAATTTATTTTAGAAATTCTTATGTTGCGTATTGAAACCGAAAAAATTCTAAAACCATATACATATATATTTTTTCCGTGAGCATTCCTCATTTTTTTATATAAGATTCTCTATTTTTCACTTCAATCAAATTTTCATACTTATAAATAATATATCTACTTAGGAATATAAATTTTTTTACTTTCTATCCAACTTTAAACTATAACATAGAAAAAGTGATATTGAATCAACAATATCACCTCAAAAATTCAAATATAATTTATAAAACTTATTCTTTATCTTCTTTATCATCAGATAAAATTGCTGTTAAATTAATTCTACCTTGGTCGTCTATATCTGTAACTTTTACAGTTACTTTATCTCCAACATGAAGAACATCTTCAACTTTCTTAATTCTCTCTTTAGAAATTTTAGAAATGTGTAATAAACCTTCTTTTCCAGCTACTCCTAGATCTACAAATGCTCCAAAGTTCATTATTCTTGTAACTGTTCCAAGATAAATTCCACCAACTTCTACATCTCTAACAATGTCTTCTATCATATCTAATGCTTCGTTAGCTTTTTCAGAATCATTTGAATAAATCATTACTTGTCCATCCTCTTCGATGTCTATTTTAACACCTGTTGCATCAATTATTTTGTTTATAGTTTCTCCACCTTTTCCGATTACATCTTTGATTTTTTCAACTTTTATTTTTGTTGATACTATTCTTGGTGCATATTTTGATATTTCTTTTCTTGGCTCTGAAATTACTGGTGCCATTACATCTTCTAAGATATGTTTTCTAGCTGCTCTTGTTCTAGCAAATGCTTCTTCAATAATTTTGTATGATAATCCGTCAACTTTGATGTCAACTTGGATTGCTGTTATACCTTTTTCTGTTCCACCAACTTTGAAGTCCATATCTCCGAAGAAGTCTTCTAGTCCTTGGATATCTGTTAACATTACATAGTCATTTTCGTCATTAGGATTTGTTACAAGTCCTGTTGATATACCTGCAACTGGTCTCTTAATTGGTACACCTGCTGCCATTAATGATAATGTGCTTCCACATATACTTGCTTGTGATGTTGAACCATTTGATGATAATACTTCTGATACAACTCTTATTGCATATGGGAATTCTTCTTTTGAAGGTAGTACTGGAACTAATGCTTTCTCTGCTAATGCTCCATGTCCTATTTCTCTTCTTCCTGGTCCTCTTGGTGGTCTTGCTTCACCTACGCTGTAGCTTGGGAAGTTGTATTGATGCATATATCTTTTTGATTCTTCTGTATCAATTCCGTCTAATGTTTGTTCTTCGCTTATCATTCCTAATGTTGTAACTGAAAGTACTTGTGTTTGACCTCTTGTAAATAATGCACTTCCGTGTACACGAGGTAATAAATCTATTTCACATGATAATGGTCTGATTTCGTCTATTGCTCTACCATCAACTCTTTTATGTTCATAGAATATCATATCTCTTACTGTCTTTTTCTCTAATTTGTAAATTGCTTCTCCAATATCAGCTTTATGTTCTTCTGCAGCTTCTTCTCCAAATTTTTCAGCATATGCTGTTGCAATTTTGTCAGATACTGCTGCTACATTGTTGTCTCTTGTTTCTTTATCTGCTTCTTGAAGTGCTTGTTTTACATCTTCTGCAAAGTTTGCTTCTATAAATTCATATACATCATGGTCAACTGCAAATGATTTGTATTCAAATTTTGGTTTTCCGATTTCTTCTTTCATTTTTTCAATGAATTTACAAATCTTTTTGATTTCTTTATGACCTTCTTTAATTGCTTCTAACATAACATCATCTGGAACTTCGTTTGCTCCTGCTTCTATCATAGCTATTTTTTCTTCAGTTCCTGCTACTGTTAATGTTAAGTCAGATACTTTTCTTTGTTCTTCTGTTGGGTTTATAACTATTTTACCATCAACTAATCCAACATTTACTGCTGCTGTTGGTCCACCAAATGGGATATCTGAAATTGATAGTGCTGCTGATGCACCTATCATTGCTGCTACTTCTGGTGAGTTGTCTTGTTCTACTGAAAGAACTGTTGCAACAACAACTACATCGTTTCTGAAGTCTTTTGGGAATAATGGTCTTAGTGGTCTGTCTATTGCTCTTGATGTTAATATTGCTTTGTCACTTGGTTTTCCTTCTCTTTTTTGGAATGAACCTGGTATTTTTCCAACTGAATATAATTTTTCTTCATAATCTACTGATAGTGGGAAAAAGTCTATTCCATCTCTTGGTTCTTTTGATGCTGTAACGTTTACCATTACAACTGTGTCTCCATATCTTACTGTTACACTTCCATTTGCTAGTCCTGCAAATTTTCCTGTTTCTATTGTTAGTTTTCTTCCTGCTAATTCTGTTTCGTATACTTTAAACATACTATTTTTCTCTCCTTTTTCTTCTTTTTTGCACCATTTTTTAATAAATTCAAACATTGTTTTTTCCTCCTTTTAGGAATTGAGGGATTTATGGATCAGTACATGAATTCACTTTTATTATTAATTTGAGTCCAGTACACAATTCTTCCCTTTTTTATTAAATTTTTTGAGGGATTTGCTGTGGTATCCTCATATTCCCTCTTTTTTTGAGCCTCATTTAGATTGTAACCTCTATAATATTCTGGATTTTATTTCTAGCATTCGCTAAGCTTGCCCAGTACATTATACAAGCTACTTACCTAAATTTCCGGCTCTTTTTTAACTTACAGAAAATTATTTAAATTGATTAAATATTCTTGAATTTTCAACCAATTTTTGAATGTCCCTGTTTGCTATTTTTCCACAAAAAGCCTATGCTAAATCTTTTGTTTTGCATAGGCTCTTTTATGAAATTATTTTCTTAATCCTAATTTTTCAACGATGTCTCTGTATCTTTGTACATCTTTTTTTGCTAGGTAGTTTAATAAGTTTCTTCTTTTACCTACCATTTTTAATAATCCTCTTCTTGAGTGATTATCTTTAACATGTACTTTTAAGTGTTCTGTTAATTCATTAATTCTTTCTGTTAAAAGAGCGATTTGTACTTCTGGTGAACCAGTGTCTTTTTCTTCTCTTTTATATGTGTTAATGATTTCTTGTTTTCTTTCCTTTGTCATTTTTCGTTACACCTCCTATTTTTATTTACTCCTTCAACTGAGCTTTTAGCTTTGGTGCTTCGCTTGAAAAGCTAAGTAAAAGGTTTACCTTGAATAGTATACTATATTTTCTTGGATTTATCAAGGTTTTTGGAAAAATTTTGTTAATTTCATGTTACTATGGTTACATACTTTTTAAATATAACTTAACAAGCAAGTATTTTTTCAAATGTTTCTATACCTTTTTTAGTTCTTCTTTTATGCTCTTCTAATTCATTTAATATTTTAGAGTGTTCTCTATTATCCCTTTTTTCAATTTTAATACATAATTCTTCAATTTGTTTTCCTACATCTTTAGATATTGCTGCTATAGTTTCATTTAATTTTTTGTCAAACCCTTGATCTATTTCTTCAAATCTTTGATCTATTTTTTCAAACCTTTGGTCTATTCCATCAAATCTCTGATCAACTCCATCAAATCTCTGGTTCATCTCCTTAAGTTGTACATTAATATTCTCAAGTTCTTTTAATATTTTTTCCTCCATTATTTACATACCTCCTTCCATTAAATACTCGCTATATAGAAATATTTACTTTTTAGACAAACAATTTAAAATATTTATAATTTATTTTTGTAAAAATATTATAATATTAAAAATTTTAAAAGTCAATATTTATTTCAAAGTTTATTTTTTAAAATTTTTCTCCGTTAATTATACTTAAATTTTATTTAATTTTATGGGAATCTACTCGATTAAAAGTTAATTTAAAAATTTGAATCAAAACTATATATCTATACAGCTGTATTATGTATATCACAGTATTATAAATTTGTAAATATAAATCATAAAATTTATATAAAAAATCGACCGCAAAATTCGACAAAAACAACTAATTAAAAGGGGCATTTTTAATGTTTCATTTGCATCAAGTCGCCATTTGTTCTATAAATTTATAAAAAGCAAGACAATATTACTGCCTTGCTCTTAACTTATATTATTCACCTAATTCAGCAAAATATTTAATTGTTCTAACCATTTGGCTAGTATAAGAATTTTCATTATCATACCAAGAAACAACTTGTACTTGATATAAACCGTCTCCGATTTCTGTTACCATAGTTTGTGTTGAATCAAATAATGAACCATATCTCATTCCTATAACATCTGAAGATACTAAGTATTCATCTGTATATCCAAATGATTCGCTACTTTGAGCTTTCATTGCTGCATTTATTGATTCTTCTGTAATGTTTTCTCCTTTAACAACTGCAACTAATATTGTTGTTGAACCTGTTGGTACTGGAACTCTTTGTGCAGAACCAATTAATTTTCCATTTAATTCTGGTATAACTAGTCCGATAGCTTTTGCTGCTCCTGTTGTATTTGGTACAATGTTAACAGCTGCTGCTCTAGCTCTTCTTAAATCACCTTTTCTGTGTGGTCCATCTAATACCATTTGGTCACCTGTGTAAGCATGAACTGTTGTCATTATTCCTGATTGAATTGGTGCATAATCATTTAATGCTTTTGCCATTGGTGCTAAACAGTTTGTTGTACATGATGCTGCTGATATTATTTTATCTTCTGGTGTTAATATTTTTTCATTTACACCATAAACTACTGTTGGTAAATCTTTTCCAGCTGGTGCTGAAATTACAACTTTTTTAGCTCCTGCATCAATGTGTGCTTGTGCTTTATCTTTAGATGTATAGAATCCTGTACATTCTAGAACTACATCTACTCCTATTTCTCCCCATGGTAAGTTTGCAGCGTCTTTTTCTGAATATATTTTGATTGTTTTTCCATCTACTGTTATTGAATCTTCTCCTGCTTCTACTGTTTCAGCTTTTTCATATCTTCCTTGTGCTGAATCATATTTTAATAAATGAGCTAACATTTTAGGACTTGTTAAGTCGTTTATTGCTACGATTTCATATCCCTCTGCTCCAAACATTTGTCTAAATGCTAGACGTCCTATACGTCCAAATCCATTAATGGCTACTTTTACTGACATATTAAAATTCCTCCTTTAATTTAGCATTGGTTTTTCCTTTGCTTTTTCTTTTTAGTATTACCATATTTCTTTTGGCAATTCAATTCTATATCAAATTTATTTCATTTTCAAGTGTTATTTATTATTTTCCCATATATTTTTCTAAAACAATAATGAACATTGCATGTGACCATCCAAGACCAATAACCCAATTAGGTTTTAAAGTTTCATTATTAACTTGCTCACCTAAGAAATAATGTTTACCAGCTGTTTTAATGACAAAATCAAATGTTTCTTTTGCTTTCTTTTTCTCTCCTGTTTCTAAGTAATACAAAGTCATCCAAAGATTAGCAATAGGCCAAGGATTTCCATTCATATAATTATCATTTTCAAATCTTTGATATCCACCAGTATAAGTTCTCAAGCTCAAATTAATTCTTTCGATAGTATTTTGAACTTTCTTTTCCTTTGGCTTAAATACTTCAAATGGTGTAACTGCACCAACTATGCTTATATCCATTTTTTTATCTTCTGAATTTCTAACATAAGACTTCTTTTCTTCATCATATAAGTATTTATTGATATATTTTTTTATTTCAAGTTGTAATTTTTCTATTTCTTTTTTTGATTTTTCAACTTTTTCTTGTTTTAATCTATTGTTTTCAAAATCTGATACATCTTTTCCTAGCACATCATAAATTTTTAGCATACTTGTAAATGCTGAATAAATACTTGCTAGTGAATATAAGTGTACTCCCTCACACATTTCCCATAAATCATAACTTACATGATATTTATGAGCTTGTAAGTTGTCTTTTGAGTCTATTTGTGAATTATCTATTCCTTGTCTATAATCTTTGAAAGCTGGTTCAACCCAATCTTCTACATATCTTTTTAAGAAATCTGTTGCTTTTTCACACATTTGTAAATTCTCTTTTAAAAATTTTTCAGAATTTGTATATTTATAATGTTCATAGACTCCAAAAACCACACTTGCTGTTTCGTCAATTTGGTATCCCCAACAAGGAGCTAATTTTCCATCTGTATAAAAACGTTGTTCCCACATTCCATTTTTGCTTTGTGTTCTTTGGCAAAATACTTTGTAGAATTTTTCTGTTTCTTTATTCATTTTTAATATATCCATTGCTTTTGTCATAAATACAGCATCTCTAGGCCAACAATATGCATATCTTCCGCATTTTGTAAAGTTTTCATCTATTTCAGGTGATGCTATAATTGCACCTGTATCAGCATTTGTCAATAAAGGAAATAGCAATATACTTCTTTTATAAATTTCATATATTCTTTCGTCATAACTGTTTTCTGGCTCTTTAATTTTTAAGCCATTATGTTGCTTTACATATTTTCTCCAATATGCTTTTGTATTCATATATTCTTTATCAAAATCAATTCTTTTAACTCTTTCAATTTCATCCTCAATATCAGAAACATTCTTGTTTTCATCAATTAAAATGGCTATTTCCAATTCTTTCTTTTCTCCTGGTTTTATTGTTCCTATTTCATATGCTATTGATGTATCTTTTGACATTCCAATATAATCTTTATCGTATATTTCTGTTCTTTTTATATTATTTATGCTTCCATTTATCTGGTGTTTTATAATATCTTTTCCTTTTGAAAAAGTTGAGAATGTAAAGTCATGTGCATATTGCATCATTCCACCATCAATTATTTTGCATCCAACAAAATTATTTGTATCTGATAATAGTTCAGAATGAATGTAAAATTGCGTATTTAAATCAATTTTGCTTTCATTTAAAAATGTGTATTTTTTTAACAATATATTTTCTTTTATTAACACAAAATCTGTTTGTACTATTTTTAAATTGAAGTATGTGTTTGTTATTTCTGTATTTAATATATTGGTGTCTGTGTCATAATATTGTTTATATATGTTGTTTATATCGTCATGCAAATATATTAAATCTGATTCATTTATTTTCACTCCTGTATGAAAGTAATTTATATATTGTCTGTTATCTTTACTTGGAAAATATACTCTTTGCAATTCTCCCTTTGCTGTAAATGTTGCTATCATTTTTTTGTTTCCAATTATTGCTTCATTTAAATATTTGTTATCCATTTTTTTACCTTTCTGTCAATAGGGACGCCCCTTTTTGACAACTTTTTAGGAATTCATGATGTCCATTTTGGGACGGTTCTTTTTAGGACATCCGTTCCCAAATGAACATCTTCTAATACACTGATATATAGGCATTTTAATCAATGTCCTTTTTGTCAACTATGTCCCAAACAGAACCGTCCCCAAATGGACATTTTCTTAGCCCTCTATAACATTCAAAATTTGTTTTTCTAAATCTTTAATTTTTTCATTAATTCTAAACACATCTGCATCTTTAAGTTCACCATTATTCATATCATCTCTAACAGCATTATCCATATCGTCAATTTCAGCCCTTAATTTTTCTAATCTTTTCAAAACTTCAGACTTCATATTGACAGGTAATTTCTTATCAATTTTATGTGTTAATTTAACATCTTCATCTACATTAAATTCATATGTTTCACCATAACTTGGAATTATAACAGGTAATTTAGCTTCATCTTCAATTTTTTCTCCAAGTACTTCTTGAGATTCTTCTTCACCATGAATTAAAAATACTTGTTTTGGTTTCTTGATAAATGAATATACAAAATTCATTAACCCATCTTGGTCTGCGTGTCCTGAATATCCTTCTATATATTCAATTCTGGCATTTACTGCAATTTCTTCTCCAAATATTTTAACTTTCTTAGCTCCGTTTACTATGCTATATCCAAGTGTTCCAGGTGCTTGATATCCTACAAATAATATTGTTGAATTTGGATTCCACAAATTATGTTTTAAATGATGTTTTATTCTACCTACATCACACATTCCACTTGCTGATATTATTATACAAGGTTCTTGACTTTCATTTAGCGCTTTTGATTCATCTACTGTTGTTGTAAATTTTAGTCCTGGGAATTCAAGTGGTCGGTCTCCTTTTTTTATTTCTTCTTGTGTTTCATCATCAAATAGATTCATATTTTCTTTAAATACTTCTGTTGCAGATATTGCAAGTGGGCTGTCGACATATACTGGCGCTTTCATTAATGTTTCATATTCTTTTATGAATTTTTCGTCATCTTTTGTTTCTTTTATTTTATTTAGTTCATATAATATCTCTTGTGTTCTTCCTACTGCAAATGATGGTATTACAACTGTTCCTTTGTTATCAAGTGTTTCTGATACTATATCCAAAAACATTTCTGCTTTTTGGTCATTTTTTATATGTTTTCTGCTTCCATATGTTGATTCCATAACTAAAAAATCAGCATCTTCTATCATTGTTGGTTCACTTAATAATGGGATATCATTATTTCCTAAGTCGCCTGTGAAAACTGTTTTTGTTTGTTTTCCGTTTTCATTTACCCATAGTTCAATTATACTTGAACCTAGCATATGTCCTGCATCATTGAATCTTACATGTATGTCTGGTGTTATATCTATTATTTGGTCATATTGAACTGGCTCAAATATTTCTAAACATCTTGCTGCTTGTTCTGCTGTATATAATGGTTCTCTAGCCTCTTGGCCTTTTCTCATTCTCTTTCTGTTTTTCCATTCATTTTCCATTTCTTGAATATGGCCACTATCTGGCAACATTAATGCACATAAGTCACAAGTTGCTTTGTGTGCATATATTTTATTTTTGAATCCTTCATTATATAGTTTTGGTATTCTTCCTGAGTGGTCAATGTGTGCATGTGTTAATAGCATAAAATCAATTTCTGCAGGATTAAAATCAAATTCGTCAAAATTTTCTTCCTCTAATTCTTTTCTTCCTTGCCACATACCACAGTCTACTAAAAATTTTTTTCCTGCTGCTTCTACTAAATAGTTTGAACCTGTTACTGTTTTTGTAGCTCCTAAAAATGTAATTTTCATAAATTCCTCCTTTTGTCCATTTGGGGACGGTTCTGTTTGGGACATTTTTCCAAATTTTGTAATTGTCCATAAATGCTGATATATAAATCATATTACGTTCTTTTCATTTTTCCAACGATGTCCCAAACAGAACCGTCCCCAAATGGACATTACATTATCCCCATATTGGTCTTTTTTTGTTAAGCTTTATTTCTAAATCTTTTGGCTGTTGTATTTCTATTTTTTCCTCAAAAATATTTTCATCAAATATTTTAAGAAAATACTTATCTTTTTCCTTAGTAATTTTCAAATATGCATCTTCTAATTTTATAATTCTAACACTAAATATGTTTTTTAAAATTCTAAAGTTTGTTTCTTTGTCATTTGATACTTTTTCAAAAACTTTATATTCAATTGCTTTATCAATAATCATATTTGAAACTTCATCCATCACTTCTTTTAACTTATCCACATCTTTTACTTTTGTATTAAAATCATATTGCAATAATGAATAATATCTAAAATCATATATAATTTTTTCTACTTCTTGCTTTGTTTCGGCTTTTTTTATATTTAGTTCTAACATTTTCAAAAATAATTTTTGAAAATCCATTTTTAAATCATTTAATTTTTTATTTTTATCTTTTGCATCTAGAACTATCAAATATTTATGTTTTTCTTCAATTTTTTTTTGATATTTTATAAAATTTTGAGGTTTTAATATTTCATTTAATTCCTCTAATTTTTTCATTTTTTCTTTTTTTTCTTGTATCATTATTTTAGCCAAAACCCTCATGCTGAATATTTTATTTTCAAGCGATAAATTTTCATTTCTTAATACATACTCTTTTTGCAATAATTCTTTATCATTTATTGTTTCGTCAATATTCTTTATTTCTTTTGTAATTTGAATTTTCTTTTCGGTTATATCCTCTATAAATTTCTCTTTATCTTGGATTTCTTCTGCTTCAATATCTACTTTATCTTTTATTTTCAATACTTTTTCATATTTATCTTCATCAAACTTTATACTTAATAATATAGAAATTTTTGATAATAATTCTATTATTTTTTCTTCATTCTTTTTTCCATATTGATTTTCTAGATTCTCTTTAAACATATAAAAATAGTCAATTATAAATTCGCTACTTTTTACCCATTTATTTAAAAATTTATGACCAACTAATATTCTTAAATCTTGATATATTAAATTATGGTCTATACTTTCTATTTCTTGTGGGATTGTTGTCCATGAATATCCATTAAAATCTCTAAGCGGTTCTACCATATTAATATTATTTCCTACATTGATTAATTCTGATAATGTTTCATCTATAAGAAAGTATTCATCTTTTATTATTTTATCTTTTTTTGAAATTTTTGCAATTGCATATAATAGTTTCCTTTCTATTGGGTATGCTATTATTACCTTGTTTTTCTTGTCAACTATGTATGTTTTATTATTGGGTATTTTGTTTTCATCATCACTCATTTTTATAATTTTTATAGAATCACAATCATTTTTTATAATTTCTATTATACTTGCTATATATTCTGCTTTTGTTTGTACATCTTTTTTTACTGTTTCTAGGTCTTTGTATGATGCCTCTACTTTATATAATATTCCTAAGAGAGTACTTTTAACATGTTCATCAAAATTTTTATTTTCTAAAACTTCTTCAAGTTCATTATTGTAATCTTTTTTTACTAGTTTTTCTAATAAATTTTTTTTTTTCTGCAACCTTGTACCCTCCATTCTTGTCCATTTGGGGACGGTTCTTTTTGGGACATTTTTCCAAATTTTGTAATTGTCCCTAAATGCTAATATATCAACCATATTCAGATTTATCCATATTCAAGACAATGTCCCAAAAAGAACCGTCCCCAAATGGACATTTATTCTTCTTGTGGTGGTGTTCCCATCTTTAATTCGTCAAGTCTTTCTTTTGACATTAAAACTTCTCTTGGCTTACTTCCTTGATATCCAGAGATAATTCCTCTTTCCTCCATTTGGTCTATGATTCTTCCTGCACGAGCATAACCAACTTTGAATTTTCTTTGTATAAATGATGTTGATGCTGTTCCTTGTTCTACAACTGCATCTATTGCGTCCATTAAAAATGGGTCTGTTTCGTCATCTTCTGCTTGTTCTTGTGTTAATTCTTTTTCTGTTTTATTACTGTTTTCTATTGTTTCTAATATGTCCTCACTATAATTTGCTGTTCCGTTTTGTTTTACAAAACCAACAATTTTTTCAACTTCTTCGTCTGATACAAATGCCCCTTGCACTCTGACTGGTTTTGGAAATCCTGTTGGGAAGAATAACATATCACCTTTTCCTAATAGTTTTTCTGCCCCAACAGAGTCTAATATTGTTCTTGAGTCTACTTGTGAAGATACAGCAAATGCAATTCTTGATGGTACATTTGCTTTGATTAGTCCTGTGATTACATCTACTGATGGTCTTTGTGTTGCGATTACCAAGTGCATTCCAGCTGCTCTTGCTTTTTGTGCTAATCTACATATTGCTTCTTCAACATCTTTTGCTGCAACCATCATTAAGTCTGCTAACTCATCTACTATTATAACTATTTGTGGTAAAGTTCCTTGTTCTTCTTCTTTTTCAATTGCTTTGTTATATCCTTTGATGTCTCTTACACCTTTAGCTGCAAATAAATTGTATCTGTTATCCATTTCTTGTACGGCCCAAGCTAGTGCGCCTGCCGCTTTTTTAGGATCTGTTACAACTGGTATTAATAAATGTGGTATTCCATTATATACTGATAATTCAACTACTTTAGGGTCTACCATTACCATTTTAACTTCACTAGGTTTTGCATTATATATAATACTTGAAATTATTGTATTTATACACACACTCTTTCCTGAACCTGTTGAACCAGCAATTAAAACATGTGGCATTTTTGCTATATCTGCTAATTGGATATTTCCTGCAACGTCTTTTCCAAGTGCTACTGTTAATTTTGATTTATTATTTTGAAATTCTTCACTTTCTAATACTTCTCTTAAATGAACAGCTTCTTTTTCTTTATTTGGAACTTCAATTCCTACAGCTTGTTTTCCTGGAATTGGTGCTTCAATTCTTATTGTTTCGGCTGCTAAATTAAGTGCAATGTCATCTGCTAAATTGGCTATTTTACTAACTCTTACACCTTCTGCAGGTTTTAATTCATATCTTGTTATTGCAGGTCCTACAGATACATTTTCAACTTTTGCTGATACACCAAAACTATATAATGTTTTTTGCAGCTTTGTAGCTGTATCAGTTAAAGCCTTTGCCCCACCTTTTAATTTCTTTTTATCTGGTTTGCTTAATAATTCAATTGGTGGATATTCATAATTTTCGTCTTCAACTACCATTGCATGTTCCAATTGTAAAACTTCTTTTGTTTTATCTTCTTTCTTTTCTTCCTCTTGTCTAAACAAATTATTTTCAATAACATCTGGTTGAATTGATTGTGTTTTCTTTGTTTCTTTTGTTAATGGCGTTAAATCATCATTACTGTGGTCATATTTTTTTCTACCTTTTTTATCATCTTCTTCTAATATTCTACCACCAAAATTGATTTTTATTTGTTCTCCAACATTTTCTTCCTCTAAAGCCTCTCTTCTTGCTTGTTCCTTTTGCAATTCCTTAGCTTTTCTTTTATTTTCTAATATTTCCTGTCTTGACTCTTGTCTTGTTTTTTGTTTTTCCTCTTTGATTTGTTGTTTTCTTTCTAATCTTTCTTCTCTTTCTTCTTCTGTTTTTTCAACAAAATTATTTATCATTTCTGATATATTAATTCCAAATGTAAATACTGCAAGCATTACAACTATACCTATACACAATATAATTGCTCCAACTGGGCTTAATAAGTTTGCAAGTGGTGTTGCCAGTATTGCTCCTAATGCTCCTCCACCTTTATCTTGCATTCCAAAATTATATGCATCTTTTACTATTGTTGATATGTCTTTATTTGTTATTGACATCTCTCCTGAATTTATTTGCCAAGCACTCATTAAAACTGCTACACTTATTAGTAGTATTGCATATTGAGTCAATTTTGCAGTTAAATATTCATCATCATCTAATGCTAATTTTATTCCTATTGCAAATGTTCCTATTGGTAGAATGTATTTTATAATTCCCATCATTCCACCCAAAATCTCGTTTAATTTTATTCCTATAATTCCTGATTTTCCATATATTAAAACACATAATAAAACACTTAATATCATTAATGCTACTATTGCTAAATCTATATTTGATGCTCTTTTTTTTGCTCTTTTATTATTCTTTTTTTTGTTTTTTCTTTTAGCCATGTTCTCCCTCCATTTACATTATAATAAAAAGGGAAAAAAGTCCATCCACCTTTCCCTTTTATTTTAACTCTTTTCTACTATTTTGAACTGTTTTTAATGTATCCTCTATTGACATTTCCATTAACTTTAATGCCTCTGAAATATTTTTCTCTAAGCCACCTAATGTTTGTGTTAACACATCTTCTGTATGCGCTAATAATTCATCAGCATATTCTTTTGTTCCATTTGAAATCTCTCTTGATCTTTCATTTGCACTTTCTATTATTTCTTTCTTTTGCTCATATGCTTTTCTAGTAATTTCATGTTCATCAATCATAGAAATAATTCTATTTTCAGCTTCTTTCACTATTCCATCAGCTTCTTTTTGTGCTTCAACTAATATACGTTGTCTTTCTTCTTTTACCCATTTTGCTTGTTTTAATTCATCTGGAAGTTTTAATCTTATCTCTTTTATTAAATCTAACATTTCTTCCTTATCTACAATTCCCTTACTTGAAAATGGTACATTTCTGCTCCTTTCAATGATGTCCTCTAAATTTTCTAGTAATTCAAATATTTCCATGGTTTACCCCTTTCTAATTTTTAAAAAGATTAATACTGCTCTGCCATATTTTCTTTTATCTATTACTTCTATCTCAATTTTTTCTAACTCTCTTAATATTTTTTCTTCTTCATCTGTTTCTATAATAATAGTTGAATTATCATTAACTAATTTATTTTTTAAAATAATTTCAACTGCTTTTATAGCAAAATTTGATTCATATGGTGGGTCTATGTATATTATGTCAGCTTGTTGTTTTATTTTTGTTTTTAATAGTTTTTCATAATCCAAATTATATAACTCCACATTTTCTCTTAAATGCGTTTTTTCAATATTTTTATTTATTATATTCATGGCATCTTTTGATTTGTCACATAATATAACTTTTTTTGCTCCTCTACTTGCTGCCTCTAGGCCTATTGCTCCACTTCCTGAAAAGAGGTCTATAAATATTGAGTTTTGTATATCATTTTGTATTATATTAAATAATGATTCTTTTACTCTATCTAGTGTTGGTCTTGTTGTTTGTCCTTCTAGTGTATATAATTTTGTTCCTCTAGCTGTTCCACTTATTATTCTCATTTTGCTTTTTCTCCTATGTTATAATTTTATCGTTTTTTTTTTCAATGTCAATAGTATTAACACAATTGTAATATATATTTAATAGTTCTGTAATATTGTTCCAATTTTGTAATATTTTTCGCCAATATTTTATTATAAAATTTAAATTTATACAGTTAAGTAAAAAAAAAGCCTAACCCTATGGCTAAACTTCTTCTAATCTTCTTTATTTACATCTTTCAATAACTCCAATTGAGAAATTAATAAAGACTCCATTTTTGCTTTATATATATCGAATTGTTTTTTTACATCATCTAATTCTTTTTGTTTCATAATTATTTCATTATTTAATTCATCTACTTGTTTTTGGGCATTTACTTTAGCTTCATCTACTATTTGGTCAGCTTTTTGTTTTGCTACATTTTTTACTTCTTCTGCTGTTGATTGAGCCATTACTAATGTATTCTGTAAAGTTGACTCAATTGTTTTATATTGAACTAAACTATTATTTAATTCTTCAACTTTCGCTCTTAATTCGTTAACTTCTTTATAATTTTTTGAATAATCTGCTGTTAATTCATCCAAAAAATCGTCAACTTCTTCTACATTATATCCATTTACCATTTGTTTTGCAAATCTTTTATTATCTATATCTAAAGGTGTAATCATTTTATCCTCCTACATTGTAAAAACTCAAATTAATTATTTACATTGTTATTTTTTAGCCATGAAACTGATAATTTACTTTTCATTTCTTCTCTAGCCATTTCATTTGTTATTTCATAGTTTGATGGTGCTACTAAAAAGATAGAATTTGATACTTTTTGAATATATCCATCTAATGCATAAACTCCACCACTAATAAAATCAACAATTCTTCTAGCAACATCTTTGTTTACATATTCCAAATTAACAATTACAGATTTTTTTTCTTTTAAGAAACTACATATTTCATCTGATTGTTCAAATGTTGTTGGTTGAGAAATCACCATTTTTATAGCTTGTGATTGTGCTTGTGGCATACTTACAACTTTATTATTATTTTTTCTACCAAATAGTTTTTTGTTATCTTCTGTTTCTTCTTCCTCATTATTATCATAATCGTAGATGTTATCATCTTCATATTCTTCAGGTTCAGCTGAATCCATTCCAAATAAATCCCACACTTTGTTCATTAATGCTCCTGACATAAAAAAACCTCCTAAAACTTTTTTTACATATTATGCTAATAGTATCTACTTTTTTTTCTTTCTTGTCAATACTTTTTGCAAATGTAATAAAAGTTTAATATTTTTGTAATATTTTTGTAATATTTCTTATTATGTATTGAACCGAAATCAGTTTTAAATTTAATTATATATGATTGTATCAATTAAAAACATTACTATAATATATTAATTTGCTTTGCTCAAATCCGGATTCAAAATAAGTTCATCATAAATAGAAATAGTTTTCATTGATTGAATATCAGTACTTGAAAATCCTAAATTCTTCAATTCATCGGTACTATAGCTAGTCACAATAGAATATTTATCATTCTTTCTTTTAACATTAACAAGAATCTTATCCAAATACCCCGCTCTATTTCTAACAACATAGTTAAGACCATCGCTTTCAACAATAGCTTGATTTGGAACTTTTAAACCAGAACTATTCCACCAAATTAAATCAAAAGAAATCTTTCTATAATTTGCAAGTTCACTTATTTGCTTATTTATCTCTAAAATAATTAAAGTTTCCTCTTCATTTTCTTGTGATACATAGCTTATTTTTGCATCAATAACTTTACTATTAGACAATCTTATTTTAACCGAATCGCCAACATTAGCTTTTTTTGATTGTTCTGAACTTGTTATTGTTGCTATATAGCATTTTGAGCTATCTATAACTTTTCCACATTCATCATTTGTTGCTATCAATTGACCTGTTTTTAATTTTAAATTTTCCAAAAATTCTTTATTAATAGTTGAAAAATTATTTGGTGTTAAAGTTTCTTCCAATCCATCTACTTTATAAGAAACAATTCCACTTGATGGTGCTTTTATATATTCAGCACCTGAATTTAACTCATTTTCCAATTTTGCTCTTTGATTATATAACTGTTTTAAATAAGTTCCTGCAGCACTTGATTCACCAGATAATTTTGCTTTTTTACTTACTAAATCACTTATTTGTTTTTTATATTCTGTGATTTTTGACATATCTGATGTTTGGCTTAATAAAGCTATTTTTTCATCCAATTGATTTTCTAACAATTTTATATCAGAACTGAATATCCCAGTTTGTCCTTTTAATGATTCTTGTATTTTACTATCTAATTCCGATATCTGTTCTTTTAATTTATCTTCATTTTTACTGTAATATCTATAAATAGAATCACCTTTCGCTGTTTTTTCACCCTCATTTTTTATTCTTTCCATTCCATTTTTATAGTTATTACCTTTTACAACTTGTTCATCTCTTATAATATATCCTATATCTGTTTCTTCCAAATATAGAGTTCCATTTTCTACTGTTACTTTATCTGTGGGTTGCCTTACTAACAAATAAACAGCATATATTAAATATACTACAATTAAAACTAAAGCTATGTATATAATTATTTTTTTCTTATTGACTTTCTTTTTAATTTGATTGTTATTTTTATTTTCTTCTTCCAATACCTATTCCCTCCAAAATAATATTTATATTATTTTGTATATCATTTGTTCCTTCAAGCCATATAGTTTGCTTATTTTTTCTAAACCATGTTAACTGCCTTTTAGCATATCTTCTTGTTTCCATTTTTATTTTTTCTATCATTTCTTCTTTTGTATAAATTCCATTCAAATAATCTACAACTTCTTTATATCCTAGTCCTTGCATTGCAGTTGGAAATGTATCATATTTATTTAAAATATTTTTCACTTCTTCTATTAAACCCTGTTCAATCATTATATCAACTCTTTTATTTATTCTTTGATATAATTTTTCTCTTTCCCAATTTATTGCAAATACTTTATAATCGTATTCAACTGGCTTTTGTTTTGATTCAATTTCTTGCTGAGTTTTTGTTTTTCCTGTTGCTTTGTATATTTCTAAAACTCTCATTATTCTTTTTTTATCATTTTTGCTTATTTTCTCCATTGCTTTTGGGTCTATTTCCATTGCCATATTATACAAACTTTCTAAACCCTTTTCATTTGCTATTTTTTCTAATTCTTGTCTATAATTTTCATCTAATTTTATATCATTATATTCTATTTCATATATCAAGCTGTCAACATATAAACCTGTTCCACCAACAATTATAGGTATTTTACCTTTTTTTAGAATCTCTTTTATAGCTGTTTTGGCATCTTTTTTATATTGTGCAACACTGTATCTTTCATTTGGTGATACAAAGTCTAAAAGGTAATGTTTAATTCCTTGCATTTCTACTACAGTTGGTTTTGCTGTTCCTATATTCATGTCTTTATATATTTGCATTGAATCAGCTGATATTATTTCACCATTTATTGTCCTTGCAAGTTCAATTGATAAAGCAGTTTTTCCAGATGCTGTAGGCCCACAGATTACAACAACTTTTGCTTTATTTTCCATAACATTACCTCCTATCTGTATTTTTTCATCATTTCTAAAATTCCATTTTGCATATTTCCTAAATATGATACTTCAAATATTGCAATAATTATAAATATAATAGCTAAAATTATCAAACTTCTTATAATTTTTTCTTTTTCTATTTCTTCATCATTTATTTGGTTCAACTTTTTAAATACATAAGGCAATATTATATATCCATTTACTATTGTAAATAGCATTACAAAAATTGTCTGTATTAATTTCATTGCGTCTTTATTTTGATAATCTATTCCTATTTTTGATATACTAAATATTACAAATGTTATTAGATATACAATTACTAATCCACCAACTATAATGGCAACTTTTGTTTTCTTTTCTATATCTCCTAGGCTATGCCATGACCATGATAATAAAACTAAAAGCAATATCAATATTATTATTAAAATTACTGTCATGTGTTACCTCTTTTCTATTTTCTGGCAAATTTTCTTTCTATATCATATTTACTCATTTTTATTGCTGTTGGTCTTCCATGTGGACAAGTAAATGGATTAGGTAATTCTAATAGCTTATCCATTAGATTTTCTACTTCTGCTTTATCTAATACCATATTTGCTTTTACTGCAGCTTTACATGCAACTGTTGCAATAAATTTTTCTTCTTTTTCTTGCTTTGCAGTTCTTGCAACTGTATTGATTTCATCTAGTGTTTCTAAAAATAGTTCTTTATTATCTAGATTTATGCATACTGTTGGTACACCTGTTAATTTTATTGTATTTTCTCCAAATTCTTCTAGACTAAATCCAGCTTTTTCAAACATGTCCATATTGTCTTTAGCTATTTCCATTTCTTTATGTGTTAATGTTATAATGTCTGGTAATAATAGCATTTGTGAGTCTTTTGATAATTCACTATAATAATTTTTCTTAACTTTTTCGTACATAATTCTTTCATGTGCTGCATGCTGATCTATTATGTACATTTCTTTATCCATTTCTATGATAATATATGTATTAAATGCTATTCCTATGAATTTATAAATTGGTTTTTGATATTCTTCACTTTGCTCAAATACTGATAAATTGTCTTTTATTAAATCTACTGTTGTATTTTGTTTTTCTTCTTTTTCTGTTTCTTCTCCATCTGTTGATATTCCTATTGGTTTTGTTCCAAATAATTTTTCATACATTGTATTAAAATCTACTGGATTTTCATCATCATATTTGATATTTTCTAGTTGTTTTATTTGTTCATTTATTTTTTCTAATTTTTCTTCTGGTTTGCTTTCACTATTTTCTTTGTTCTCAATATTATTTTCTTCCGGTTCACCCTCGATATTTTCTGTTTTATCCTCTTCTGTTTTTTCTATATTACTTTCATTTTGTTCTTCATTATTATTAATTTCTTGAACAGGATTTTCTTGAATATCATGTTCTAAATTTTCTTGAACCTGAGTATTCTCTTCTGGATTTTCAGTATTTACTATATTTTCACTTTCCTCTTTAAGACTTATTTTTTCGTCACTTTCTATATTATCAATTTTAGTTTCAGAACCTTCATCTTTAATATTTTCAGCATTAACAGCCTCAGATTTATCATCTTCAATTTGTTTTTGTAAATCCTCTTTCATTTTTTTCAATTGTTCCAAAATATCTGCTGTATTTACAGGTCCACCTGTTCCAATATTAAAAGCTGAAAATACATTTTTTGTAGCATTTTTTTGTTCTTCTTGCACTACATTTGTTTTTATTTTACTTTCTTCATCATTATATTGTTCTATTCTTTTAGTTTCATTTTTTCTAAAATCAAACAATCCTTTTGAAGTCTCATTTTTTTGTTCATCAGCTTTATCTGTAGTCTTTTCAGTATTTGCAACCAATTCATTTTCTAATAAAGTATTTTTTATTGCATGATATATTGATTGAAATATTTTATTTTCCTCTTCAAATCTAACTTCCAATTTCGCAGGATGAACATTCACATCAACTTTTGCAGGATTCATATTAATATTTAATACCACAAATCCATATTTTCCAATAGGAATTAAACCTTTAAATGCTTGTTCTGTTGCAGCAGTCAATAATTTATCTTTTATATATCTTTTATTAACAAAAAATAATTGATTTGACCTGTTTGACCTTGCAATTTCAGGTTTTCCTATAACTCCTGTAATTTCTATATCCTCATATGTATAATCAACTGGTAAAATTCCTGTAGCAACATCTTTTCCATAAATGCTATAAATTACACTTTTCATATCACCATTGCCATTTGTTTGAATTACAGTTTTTCCTGTATTTATTAATTTTATTGCTATGTTAGGATTTACTAAAGCAATTCTTGTAATCACATCTTCAATGTAACCAGCCTCAGTATAGTCCTTTTTTAAGAATTTATATCTTACCGGTGTATTAAAAAATAGATTTTGGACTACTATAGTTGTACCTGTTTGGCATCCAATTTCTTGTTTGTCCAAAATGTTTCCTGCTTCAACTGTTATTTTATATCCTGTGTCTTGGCTTTCTGTTTTTGAAGTTAATTCTACATTTGCTATAGCTGCAATACTTGCTAAAGCTTCTCCTCTGAACCCCATTGAAGTTACTACATCTAAGTCTTCTGCTTTTCTTATTTTACTTGTAGCATGTCTTTCAAAAGCTATTTCTAAATCATCTGGTGCAATTCCTTTTCCATTATCTGATACTCTTATATATGAAATTCCGCCATTTCTTATTTCTACTGTAATGTTATTTGCTCCTGCATCAATTGAGTTTTCAACCATTTCTTTTATTACAGATGCTGGTCTTTCTATAACTTCTCCGGCAGCTATTTTGTTTATAGTTAAGTCGTCAAGTAAAACTATATTACCCATTTTCTTTCATTCCCTTCTTTGTTTTGTTCAAAAGAGTATACTGTGAATAGTAACTATTTTTCATTTTCTTTTTTTACTATTTTTTCTAAATCTTCATCAAATTTTGTTGTACAAATATATGTTGATAACATATAAACAAACAATACTGCAGGAATTGTAAATACTCCTATTGGCATTCTAGTAATTGCCATAATTCCAAGTAAAACTAACTGAGCCAACACAATGATTCCTATTGATTGTGCTAAAACCTTTAATGAATTTAATTTATAATATCTAATTGCCAAATATACTAAAATTATTACTGTAGCTATTACAAAAGAAACTATATAAGGTTTTATAACGTCTCTACCTCTAATATGAGAATTTTCTTCAATTGTAATATTATCAGCTGATAATTCTGTTCCATATTTTTCATTAACTTTAGTGATTAAGTCACTTTTTTGTTCATCCGTAATATCTGTAGTTGTTATACTTACAGCATCTTTATATACTTCAATTTCTTGAATTAAAACCGGTTGTTTTCCAAAAACTTCATTTGTTATTGCTTTCATATCTTTTCTATCAAATTCTTTTCCCAAATTTAATTCAACTTTTTTACTATCTGCATAATTTAAATCAAAAGCCAAACCTTTCGTAAATATAATTATTGTTCCAGCTATTAATATAATTGCTATTAAAACTGCTAATATTTTTGTACTTTTTTGTTTCATTATTAATACCTCCTATTTGCTTTCCACTTTTACTTTTAATAGATATCTTGTTACTATTGCATTATATACAGCAATAATTACCAATCCCCAGAATGCTGTCATTCCAAAGCTACTCATAGGTACCCATTTTGCAAAACAAAATGCTATTACCATTACGCAAATTGGCACTATTCTATTGAAAAATTTTACATATGCTGATGCTGTTGATTTATTTACAATTTTTTCTGTTGTTTCTTTGCTTATTTCTTTAATATTTTTTAATATCATTTCTATAAATATATAATTTAATAATAATATCATTGCAATTGCAAATAATGATTCTACTGATATTGTTACATTTGTATATCTTAATAATATTCCATATAATGCAGTTAAACCAATATAAGAAATTCCAGCTAATAAACCATTTACTTTATATTTAACTATTAAAACTATTAATCCAATTACTACAACTACTGCTATTGCTATAGCTACATATGCTAATTCTTTATTTGTTATATTTGACAATATATATTGATTTTTTTCTGTATCATATTTAACAGGCAATTTTCCACTATCTAGTACAGTTGCTACATTTTGTGCCTGTGTTACATATCCATTTATTGTTTTTGTGTCTGTTGATGCTTTTCCTACTGATAATTGTATTTTTCCTGTTGTTATTGCTTCATCAAAAGATGTTGACATTATATCTTCATCATCTATTTTCATTTTTATTTTCTTTTCAGTTGATGTTGAATTTCCTGATGTTGTATTTGTTTCTTCTGTGTTAGTTGTATTTTCTGTGTTTGTATTTTCAGATGTTGTGTTTTCTGATGTGCTATTACCTCCGGTTGTATTTTCTGTTGTATTATTTTCTGATTTTACATATGTTTTGCTTATTTCTTCTAATTTATTTTTTCCATTTTCGTCAAATGCTATTTCCAAATATACTGATGTTCCTGATGTTGTTGTATTATATAAAACACCTGATGATTTTACTGAACTGTTATCTAATAAAACTTCATTTGTTTCACTATCTAAAATTTCAAATTTTCCTACAGTTGTTAAATTTGAAACAATTGTATCTGTATTTGTATTTTCTGGTATTTGTACAATAATTTCACCATTTTGTTCATTTAGGCTTATTTTATATTCTCCAACACCTAATTTTTTTAATCTTTTTTCTATTACATTTTTTGCTGTTTTGTAATTTTCTTCTGTTTTTACATCATCACCATTTTCTGAATTTAGTGTTAATTTTAATGTTCTACTACCATTTATGTCCATGGCATAAGAATAATCTTTCATTACATTTGATACTTGATTTTTATTTTGTTTATAGATTCCAAAAAATCCTACCATTGATACTAATACAATTAAGAATATAATTGTTAGTATTTTTACTGTTTTCATTACATTTTTACTTTCTTTTTTCATTTTTAATCCCTTTCCCTTTCGCTTCACTTCGTTCCGCTCATCGTCATCCAAAATTTTTTCAAAATTTTGTCTGTCAAATCTTGTGTTTTTCGTTCATCGTCATCCAAAATTTTTTCAAAATTTTGTCTGCCAAATCTTGTTTTTTGTTTATCGTCATTCAAATTTTTTATAATAATTTTGTATCATTTATTATTAATTCAAACCATATTTTTAAATATTTTGCAGCGTATTTGCACATCATTGTTCTTTCCATAAATATTTCAAAATAGTCTAATACTGGACATATTTTTGTATCTATTGTTAAATTTAATGTTATTTTTCTTTCTTTTTCATCCATGATTAAATCTGCATTTGTTACAGCATAATTTACTCTATCATGAATATCAAATGTTGATAAATTTTTGTTTACTACTCTATCTCTGTGAACATCTGATTTATCTGCTAATATTAATGCTGCTGATATATCGCTTACTGCTGTTCCTGTATTTTCGTCATGGTTTCCTATTGCCATCATTATTTCTGTTATTTCTTCTATTGGCATTCCCATTTCTCTTAAAATGTTATATGCAAGTATTGCACCTGTATGTGCATGGTCTACTCTGTTTACGCAGTTTCCTATGTCATGCATATATCCTGCTATTCTTGTTAATTCTACCGTTCTTTCTGAATAGCCTAATTTTTCTAGTATATCTCCTGCTCTTTTTGATACTATTGATATGTGCCTGTGTCCATGTTCTGTGTATCCTATTGCGTTTAGTTGTTTTTGTGCTCCTCTTATTAGAGCATCTAACTCTTTGTTTTCTTTAATATCTTTTAAAGTTATCATTTGTTCCCTCCTTTTTGTCTTTCTAGATTTTATATTAATTTAGTAAAAATATCAACTGTTTTTTGTGAATTTTTGATATTTATTTATACATACAAAAAAAACGACTAAAAATAGTCGTCATATTTGGAGCAGGTAGTGGGAATCGAACCCACGTCATCAGCTTGGAAGGCTGAGGTTCTACCATTGAACTACACCTGCATTATTTAATTAATCTGTCATTACTCCATTATAAAATATAAAAAATATGGAGCAGGTAGTGGGAATCGAACCCACGTCATCAGCTTGGAAGGCTGAGGTTCTACCATTGAACTACACCTGCATTGTTCCTGACAGTTATAGATTATAAATGATTTTATTATAACTGTCAAGACTTTTTTAAAAATTTTTTAAATTTTTTGTCACATTTTTATAATTTCAGTTGTTGCAATAGTTTGCGGTCTTTTTATTAATACATTCCGTCCATTCCTGCTGCACCCATTCCATTATCATGACCACAATGACAGTCCTTTTCTGGAATATCTGCAACTAGACTTTCTGTTGTGATAACCATTGATGCAATTGATGCTGCATTTTGCAAAGCACTTCTTGTAACTTTTGTTGGATCAACAATTCCTGATTTTTTCATATCAACATATTCTTCTTTGCTTGCATCAAATCCTACACCAACTTCTGATTTTTTAACATTATCAGCAATTACTGCTGGTTCTAATCCTGCATTTCTTGCTATTTGTTTTACCGGTTCTTCTAATGCTTTTAATACTATTGTTGCACCTAATTTTTCTCCACCTGTTAATTCATTTACTGTTTTTTCAACTGCTGGCGCTACATTTATTAATGCTGTTCCACCACCTGCAACTATACCTTCTTCAACTGCTGCTTTTGTTGCAGAAAGTGCATCTTCAATTCTTAATTTTTTATCTTTCATTTCTGTTTCAGTAGCTGCACCAACTTCAATTACTGCAACTCCTCCAGCCATTTTAGCAAGTCTTTCTTGTAGTCCTTCTTTATCATATTCGCTCTTTGTTTCATTTATTTGAGCTTTTATTTGTCCAACTCTATCTGCTATTTGTTGTTTGTCTCCTGCACCATCAACAATTATTGTATTTTCTTTTTGAACTTTTACTTGTCTTGCTCTACCTAATTGTTCAATTTGTGTATCTTTTAATTCAAGTCCTAAGTCTGATGTTATAACTTCTCCACCTGTTAAAATTGCGATATCCTGAAGCATTGCTTTTCTCTTATCACCAAATCCTGGAGCTTTTACAGCTACAACATTTAATACACCTCTTAATTTATTAAGTACTAACGTTGAAAGTGCTTCTCCTTCTATGTCGTCACAGATTATTACTAATTTTCCTGATTGTTGCATCAAGTTTTCTAGTAATGGTAATATTTCTTGAATATTACTTATTTTTTTATCTGTAATTAAAATGTATGGATTGTCAACAACTGCTTCCATTTTTTCTGTATCTGTTACCATGTATGGAGATACATATCCTTTGTCAAATTGCATACCTTCAACTACATTTAACTCTGTATTTGATGTTTTTGATTCTTCAATTGTTATAACTCCATCTTTTGAAACTTTTTCCATAGCTTCTGCAATCAATTCTCCAACTTCATCATTGTTTGCAGAAATACTTGCAACTCTTGCTATGTCTTCTTTTCCATTTACAGGAACACTTATTTTTTTCAATTCTTCAACTGCTGAATTAACAGCTTTGTCAATTCCTCTTTTCATTGCCATTGGGTCTGCACCAGCTGCTACATTTTTAACTCCTTCTTTAATCATGCTTTGAGCTAAAACTGTTGCTGTTGTAGTACCATCACCTGCAACATCATTTGTTTTTTCTGATACTTCTTTTACAAGTCTTGCTCCCATGTTTTCAAATTTATCTTCTAATTCAATATCTTTTGCTATTGTAACACCATCGTTTGTAATTAGTGGTGCTCCAAAACTTTTGTCTAATACAACATTTCTTCCTTTTGGTCCTAATGTTACTTTAACTGTATTAGCTAATTTATTAACTCCTTCTAATAAAGATTTTCTTGCATCTTCTCCAAATTTTATTTGTTTTGCCATTTTAAATTTCCTCCTAACTTTCCGGGATTAAGGGACGTTCCTTCAATTCCCTCTTTTTCGGGATTTTGGGACACTCCTTAAATTTTTTCTTTTTAAAATTTGAGTTTAAACCCTAAATCTCTCTTTTTTTTATTCTACTATTGCTAAAATATCGTCTTGTTTTACTATTAAATATTCTGTTCCTTCATATTTTACTTCTGTTCCAGAATATTTGCTTACTATTATGTTGTCTCCTTTTTTTACATACATTTCTTCATTTTTTCCGTCTATTTTCTCTCCTGGTCCTACTTCTATTACTTCTGCGATTTGTGGTTTTTCTTGTGCACTACTTGCTAAGATGATTCCACTTTTTGTTGTTTCTTCGCCTTCTTTCATCTTTATTAATACTCTACTTCCTAATGGTTTAATCATGATATTACCTCCTTCAAATTTTCTATTTAAGAATGTTTTAGTTTTATTTTTAGCACTCTTTTTGTTTAACTGCTAATAATTTATACCTTTTTTTAGCAATTGTCAATAGAGTTTGCTAAAATTCACATAGAATTCACATTTGACTGTATATTATATGTAATACAACTAATCTATAGAACCATATAAAAACCACTATAACATAAAAGCGGGTTTCTAATTCAGAAACCCGCTTCAAATAAATATGAAATTTTTACATCATTATGCTATCCTCATTAAACTTCCACTGATACTTTCAGACCATAACTCATCATAAAGTGCTGTATTTAGTATCAGTCTTTTCAAAACTTCAGTAATTTTGTAACCTTTACTAGTTACAAGTGACTCATCTCTGAGGAAAACTTCAACCTTAGCTTTTGCAAAATCTTTTTCAGTAAAGTCAACTTCACCAATCAGTTCACCAGCAGGGTTATAAATAATCATTGTTCTTTCTTTTGAACCCTCAACTGCCATTTGGTCAGCCTTTGCCTTAACTGATGCAATATCAATTGCTCGTTGTACTGGTTGAGTTTTAATCTTGCCACCTTCTTCTTTCATTACTTTGTACCATTCAGGTACATCGTCTTTGTTAAGTTCACGAATAACATAACCTGTTCGATCTTCGTAGAAGAAATATTCACGACCATCCTCTCCTAAAAGATACGGCCGTTTTTCTCCTTTTTCATTCAGTAACTGTTCTAACTTCATTTTATTTCCTCCTTAATGTAAAACATTTTTATGTTACCTATTGTTTATTATACTACAATTATCTAGATTTTGCAACCCTTACCAACTCAACAAACAAAGGAGCTGGTTTATTAGGTCTAGACTTCAACTCTGGATGAAATTGACCTGCAATGAAAAATGGATGTTCTTTTTGAGAAAGTTCAACAATTTCAACTAATTCACCATCTGGAGAAGTTCCTGAACAAATCAAGCCAGCATTTTCAAGTCTTTCCTTAAAATCATTATTATATTCAAAGCGATGTCTATGTCTTTCAGCAATTTCTCTTGTACCATAAACTTTTTCAGCCAATGTTCCTTCTTTAATAACACATGGATAACTTCCAAGTCTCATAGTTCCACCTTTTTTATTAACTGATTTTTGATTTTCCATTATATGAATTACTTGATTTTTTGATTTTTCATCAAATTCTTGTGAATTCGCATCTTTTAAACCTAAAACATCTCTTGCATATTCAACAACAGCCATTTGCATTCCAAGGCAAATTCCTAAAAATGGTATTTTATTTTCTCTTGCATATTTAATTGTTTCTATTTTTCCCTCTATTCCTCTATTTCCAAAACCACCAGGAACTATAATTCCTTGGAAATTTTTAAGTATTTCATCTGCAGTATCTTTTGTTATTTTTTCTGCATCTATCAATTTAATTTCTGTTTCCACATCATTTGCAAATCCTGCATGTTTAATACTTTCAATTACAGATATATATGAGTCTTCTAATTTGATATATTTCCCTACTATAGCTATTTTAACTTTGTTATTTTTGTCTATTTTTCTTATTTTTTCTATCATTTCTTCCCATTTTCTATTATCTGGAATATATCTATCTAATTTTAAATGATTACAAACTTCTCTAGCAAATCCCTCTTCTTCTAGCATTAATGGTACGGCATATAAACAATCTGCTGTTTTGTTTTGAATTACACTTGTTTTTCTAACATTGCAAAATAGTGCTAACTTTTCTCTGATATTTTCTGGTATATCTTGTTCTGTTCTACATACCAAAATATCTGGTTTTATTCCATAACTTTGTAATTCTTTTACTGAATGTTGTGTTGGTTTTGATTTTATTTCATTTGAGCCAAATATATATGGCAATAAAGTTACATGGATAAAACATACATCCTCTGGATTTTTTTCCAATCCAACTTGTCTAATTGCTTCAATTATTGAAAGTCCCTCAATATCTCCTACTGTTCCACCTACTTCAGAAATTACTATATCTGTATCTGTGTTTTCAAATCCATATATTTTTTCTTTTATTTGATTTGTAATATGTGGTATTACTTGTACTGTTTTTCCTAAATAGTCTCCTCTTCTTTCTTTTTCAATTACTTCTGAATATATTTTTCCCATTGTAATACTTGAATTTTTTGTCAAATTTTCGTTTATAAATCTTTCGTAATGTCCTAAATCTAAGTCTGTTTCAGCTCCATCGTCTGTTACAAAAACTTCTCCATGTTCATATGGGTTCATTGTTCCTGGGTCTACATTTATATATGGATCAAATTTTTGAATTGTTACCTTATATCCTCTATTTTTTAATAATCTTCCTAGTGATGCAGCTGTTATTCCTTTTCCCAATCCTGATACAACTCCACCTGTTACAAATATATATTTTGTGTTCATTTTTTCCTCCCTCTAAAAAAACCAGAATTAAGATTTTGTGTGCAGTGCAAACTACTACAAAATCTAATTTTGCCATATTTATCTTTTACAGAAATTCATCATAATATGATAATTTTCCTATAATATAAAAATAAAAAAGATTAAAAAAATTTTCCGGCAAATGCGGTTTTTTTTTAATCTATTATTATTTTAACACTTGCTATTTAATTTAGCAAGTGTTTTTTTATTTTTTATTTTTGTGTTACAACTCAACATTCTAATCACTAAACTTTAACTATTGTTGTCCAACTCCATATTGTTTATATAACCAAGAAGTATAATCAAATGGTGTCAATGTATCTGGCATACCATAATCAACTCCGTATGTTTCAACTTTTATAGATGTAACTTTTGGTGGATTTACTGGTGTACTAACTTCTGCATTTTCTTTATTTTCTTGTCCTTCAGCTGCTTTAACTTCAACATTTTCAATTTGATGTACAACATCTAGACCTTCTATAACTTTACCAAATGCTGCATAATATCCATTTAAGCTTGTATTTTCTTTAGTCATTATGAAAAATTGTGAACATCCTGAATTATAAGATTCTTCTTTTAAATTTGATGAATATTGTGTATAATCAGCTCTAGCCATTGCAACAGTTCCCTCTTCAAATTTTATTGTATTCGTAACTCCATTTGATAGAAATTCACCTTTTATTGAATAATCTTTATCTTCTCCACCATCTTTTAAATCACTCAATTTAGCACCTGTTGTTCCATCTCCATCTTTTGAACCAGTTTGTATCATAAAGTCTTTCACTATTCTATGAAATGTTGTTCCATCATAAAATCCTTTATTTGCTAATGTTATAAAGTTTGCAACTGCTTCTGGAGCTTGATCTGGATATAATTCCATTTTTATTGTTCCAAAGTTTTCAACTTCCATTGTTGCTACTGGATTTTGACTTTTAAATGTTGCTTTTTTATAATATCCAAATCCTACAACTCCTATTAATACTATTATAGCAATCATTGCTATTATCCAAATTATTTTTTCTATGTTTTTCATTTTTTTCTCTCCCTCTATTCAAATATAAATTGTTCTTGCATTCTTCTTAAAGACTGTCTAATTGTCCTTGCTCTGACTTCGCCTATTCCATCAACTTCATCTAAGCTTTCAATATCAGCAGCAAGTACATGTTGAAATGATTTAAATGAAGATACCAAATTTTCAACAATATTTGATGGCATTCTTGGTATTTTATTAAGAATTCTATATCCTCTTGTATATACACCAACTTCATCATAATTGTCAAATGTTTCATATCCCAATAATTTTGCAATTGTATTTTCTCTTGTCATTTCTTCATATTGCATTTTTGCCAACTCTTCTATCACCTTTTCTGGTGTCTTCTTTTTTCTTGAATTTTTTGTGACAACAATATAATCTTTTATAATTAGTTCTTCTTCTTTTTCAAGTCCACCCATTAACTCTTGTAACTGCATACTTACGAGTCTTCCATCAATACCTAATTCATAAATTTGATTTTTTATTTCCTCAGATATTCTTCGTACCATTTCAGCCCTTTGAATTACATCAATTACATTTTTTAATGTTACTATATCATTAAATTCGTATTCATTCAATATTGAAAGTTTGTTATCAAATACTTTTTTATATCTTTCTAATGTTTGTATTCCTTGATTTGCCTTATTTAATACAGCATTTGTATCTTCCAATATATATCTAAAGTCACCTTTGAATATTGTAATTATATTTCTTCTCTGAGATATACTTATTACAAGTTCTCCAGTTTGTTTTGCTGTTCTTTCAGCAGTTCTATGCCTTGTTCCTGTTTCTCTCGTTTCTATTTCTCTTGAAGGTATAAGTTGTGCATTTGCAAACAGTATTCTCTTTAAATCTCCACTTAAAACAATTGCTCCATCCATTTTTGCTAATTCATATAATTTTGAAGATGTATATTCTTCATTGATATAAAATCCGCCATCAACAATTTCTTTAATTACATCATTGTTATCTGTTATAAGTAATAATGCTCCAGTCTTTGCTCTTAATATGTTTTCCAGACCATCTCTTATTGGCGTTCCTGGTGCTATTAATTTAAGTAAGTCTGCTGTCAAAATTTTTTCCTCCCTTCACTCTTTTTTGTCCATTTGGGGACGGTTCTTTTTGGGACATTCATTACAAAATAAACATTTCATATATCCCACTTATATCAACCTTTACATTCATTTCCTTTTTTTACCATAATGTCCCAAAAAGAACCGTCCCCAAATGGACATTTTTAAAAGCAACTTTTCATTGCTTCATTTATATCTTTCACACCTATTATATCTAATTTAAATTTTTCTTTCAAGCTTTTTTTGTTACTTTCTGGAATTATACATTTTTTAAATCCTAATTTTTCTGCTTCTTTTAGTCTTTTTTCTATCATATTAATTCTTCTAACTTCGCCTGTAAGCCCAACTTCGCCCATTATTGCAACACCTTTTTCAATTGGCTTATTTTTATAACTAGATGCAGTTACCATCAATATACCCAAATCTATTGAAGGTTCACTTATTTTCAAACCTCCAACAACATTTAAATATACATCTTGATTTCCTAAGTTCATACCTGCTCTTTTTTCCAAAACAGCTATTAATAGTGCTAATCTATTGTAATCTATACCATTTGCAGTTCTTTTTGGATATCCAAATACACTTTGAGATGTTAATGCTTGCAACTCTACTAGCATTGACCTTGTTCCTTCCATACATGATACAATACATGAGCCTGGTGGGTTGTCATCTCTTTCTGAAATCAGTACATCAGAAGGATTTGTTATTTCACACATTCCTTCTCCTCTCATTTCAAACATACCAATTTCATTTGTAGAGCCAAATCTATTTTTTACACCTCTTAATATTCTGTATGAAAAATATCTTTCACCTTCCAAATATAAAACAGTATCTACCATATGTTCTAAAACTCTTGGTCCTGCTATGTTTCCATCTTTAGTAACATGTCCTATAATTATTGTAGTTATATTTCTTGATTTGCATACTCTCATTATTTGTGATGTGATTTCTCTTACTTGACTTACACTTCCTGCCGCTGCTGAAATTTCTTCTGAATACATTGTTTGAATTGAATCTATTATTACTAATTTTGGATTTAAATTTATTATATTTTGATTTACAACATCTATATCTGTCTCACCTAAGAATAGTATGTTCTCATTATTTATTCCGTAATCTATCTGCTCTAAGTTTTATTTGTTCTGCTGATTCCTCTCCTGAAACATATAAAACTTGTCCTTCTCCTTTTACTTTATCACATAATTGTAAAATCAATGTAGATTTACCAATACCTGGTTCTCCTCCTAGCAAAATTAATGAACCTTTTACTAGTCCTCCACCTAAAACTCTGTCTAGTTCGTCAAATCCTGTTGATGTTCTTATTGTTTCTTTTGCTTCATATGAGTTTAATTTTTGTGGTACATTATTTGTTCCTTTTTCTGCTTTTAATGAAATGTTTTTGCTTTCTACTATTTTTTGTTCAAAAAAAGTGTTCCAACTTCCACATGCAGGGCATTTTCCTAGCCATTTTCCTGATTCATATCCACATTCATTACATACAAATACTGTTTTATTTTTTGCCATTTTGTCTCCTTTCAATTTTTCTTTTGTCCATTTGGGGACGGTTCTTTTGGGGACATTTTTCCAAATTTTGTAATTCTCTTAAAATACTGATATATCAAACATTCCTTTAAATATAGATTTTTTTAAAATGTCCTGAAAAGAACCGTCCCCAAATGGACATTTTTATTTAGCTCTCTCTACTATTTTTCTGTTCATTCCTAAAACTCTTGCTATTTGAGAACTCTTAATTTTCTTATTTTGTTTTATTCTAACTAAAAGCTTATTTCTCAATTTTTTATCAAACTTCAAAATTTCACAAGCATTTTTTACATTTACCAATTCACATATATACTGTAATAATTGTTCATCTGTTAATTTTTCTTTCATCTCATATTCCAAAAAATCATTTACTTCATTTTCAGATGAACTTTTATTAAATATAACAAATTCATCTTTTAATATAATTTTATTTTCTGTAAAAAGAGCCAATAACATTTTGGGATTAATAATATTACATTTTTTAACATATTCTTGATAACTGCTCCACATATATTCATCAATACCACATATTCCTGCTTTTACCGGATTTTGATGTATATATTTGCATACTGTTTTAAAATATTCTCTATCTTCTATTTTTTTACTTAAAAATCTATCTTGAAATAAATGTCCGTGTTCTTTCATATTTTTTATTAAAATATGAGGAATATCGAATTTCAATAATTTGCATTATTTTTGAAATTTCATCTTCTTTGTCAAAAATAACCAAATGAACATGATTATTCATTAAACAATATGCGTAAACATCATATTGATATTTTTCTTTTGTTTCTTTAAGTATCTTTAAAAATTGTTCATAATCTTTTGATTCATAAAATATATCATTTTTATCTATTCCTCTAATTATTATATGATACACTTTAGTGAATCCTAACTTTCTGTAAATTCTTGGCATAATATCTCCTTTTCATAAAATATTTGCCCCACTTTTTTTAATACCCCATAAAGTATGGTAATAAACAAAATTTTCTTTTTAATTATACTGTCAATTACCATATAACAAAAAACCAGAATTAAAATTTTTCACACAGTGCAAACTGCTACAAAATCTAATTACTGCCATATTTATCTTCTACAGAAGGTTATCATAGTATGATAACTTTCCTAGAATATAAAAAAGTATAACATATATAATTCTTATATGCTATACTTTTTATAATATTTCACTAAAAATTTACAATTATTTTATTACCAAACAAATAATCATGTCACCTTAGATTTTAGAACATGTCCCTTTTTACTACGATATCACAAAGATACATGTCCCTAAAGCACTATTTTCAATAATGTCCCAAAAAGAACCGTCCCCAAATGGACATTATTTATTTTTCTTTCCAAAAGTAATTTCCTGGAATAAGAAATCATGTACTTTTTCCCAAGTAATTTCTTGATGTAAAAATTCATTTATTTCATCTTCAACTTTTTGTTGAGCTGGTGTTAATTCAACTTTTATTTCTTTGTTCCAATCAATATCTTGTAACCAAAACGCTTTGAATTTTTGCCAAAATCCTGTTTTTACTGGTAATGATTCATTTCTTATTGTTCCCGCATTTTCTATAAAACCTTGTTCATTTTCATTTTCAAATGAAACTCCACCAAATACACCTGATTCTTTATTTATTTCTGCCATCTGTAGTTCCTCCTTTGTATTTTATTCTTTCTATTTAATTTATACTATAAATAAAAATAAATATCAAGATTTTTATCATTTTTTTGTGTTAAGTTTTTATTACATTAATATTACAATTCCGTTACATTTTTCCAAATCATTTATTTACCATTCCATACAGCAAAAATAATGTGTAAAATACATATAAATAGTTTTCCCATTTTTTCTATTTTTTCCATTTTTATCTTTAAACTCATCAATTTTTATATAATTTCACCTAAAATATGTTCTTGTTCTGCATCTTCACATATTACATTTAAAATTTTGTTATCTAAATTTTCATTTGATTTGCAATATACCATTATGTAATTTTGTGTATGCCCTTTATATATTTCATTTTTCTCTTCTTCAAATAATACTTCAACAGTTTTTCCTATATATGATTTATTGTATTCAATTTCATTTCTATCAGATAATTCTATTAATTTTCTACTTCTTTCTTCTTTTATATCTCCACTAATCTGATTATGCATACCCGCTGCTTTTGTTCCTTTTCTTGGTGAATATTTGAATACATGCATTTTATAAAATTTAATTTCTTTTAAAAATTGATATGTTTTATTGAATTCTTCATCTGTCTCTCCTGGGAATCCAACAATTACATCTGTTGTTAAATTCACATCACTATATGCATTTCTTAATAATCGTACAATTTCTTTAAATTGCTCTGTTGTATATCTTCTATTCATTCTTTTTAAAGTTTCGTCACATCCACTTTGTAATGATAAATGAAAATGATGACATATTTTTTCTAACTTTTTAAGTCTTTCAACAAATTCTTCTGTTATAAGTAAAGGCTCTATTGACCCTAATCTTATTCTTTGAATTCCTTGTATCTCGTTAATTTCTTCTAATAAATCAATTAATCTATAATTTGCTAATTTGCTATCTTTACTCATTACAAAATCTTTTCCATATGAGGCTATATGAATTCCTGTTATTACAACTTCTTTTATTCCTTTTGATGCAATTTGTGTAATTTCTGAAATTATGCTTTCTGGCTTTCTGCTTCTTACTCTTCCACGCGCATATGGAATAATGCAATATGAACAAAATCTATCACATCCATCTTGAATTTTTATAACTGCTCTAGTTTTTTCTGTGTATGTAACATCTCCAAAATCAGAAAATTCTTTTGAATACATTACATCATCTAGTTCAACATTATCAATATTATTGTTTATATATTCTTCTACATGCTTTACAATTTCCACTTTTTCATTATTTCCTAAAACTAAATCAATTTCCGGAATTTTTGATAATTCTTCTTTTGCAACTTGTGCATAACATCCAACTGCAATAACTATTGTTGCTGGATTTTTTTCTTTCATTCTTCTTAGCATTTGCCTTGATTTTCTGTCTGACATATTTGTTACAGTACATGTGTTTATAATACATATGTCTGGTTTTATATCTTCATTTTCTGGTGTTATTTCTTCTATTATTTGATATCCTTTTTCTAAGAATTTTTGTGCCATTGCATTTGTCTCATATTGATTTACTTTACATCCCAATGTTACAAATCTTACTACTTTACTCATTTTCTTTTCCTTTCATTTATCCATTTTGGGACGGTTCTTAAATGAACATTTTTTATTTTGATTTTCCATCTAATGTATCTAAATTGTCTAAGGCTTTTCCTGTTCCTAATGCTACACATGAAATTGAGTCTTGAGCAATCATTACATTTATTCCTATTTTTTCTTGTAATAATTTATCCAATCCATCTATTAAGCATCCTCCACCTGTCATATAAATTCCTTTGTCACTAATATCTGCTGCTAGTTCTGGTGGTGTTCTTTCTAGTACACTATGAACTGCATCAACTATCATCATTGCTGGTTCTATTAACGCTTCTAACATTTCGCTTGAATGTATTGTAGCAGTTTTTGGTAGTCCTGTTGATAAGTCTCTACCTCTAATTTCCATTTCAGCATCTTGGATTTTTGGATATACACATCCAACATTTATTTTTAGGTCTTCTGCAGTTCTTTCTCCTATAGCAATATTATGTTTTTTCTTAATATATTTTACTATATATTCATCAAATTTGTCTCCTGCAACTTTTAGTGATGTGCTTACAACTGAGCCACCCAATGATATTACTGCTATATCTGTTGTTCCTCCACCAATATCAACTACCATATTTCCACATGGTTTTGATATATCTATTCCTGCTCCTATTGCTGCTGCAATTGGTTCTTCTATTAGATATACTTTTCTTGCTCCTGCTTGAATTGCTGCATCTATTACTGCTTTTTTCTCTACTTCTGTTACTTGTGATGGTATACATATCATTATTCTTGGTGCAAATATTGATTTGCCACAAACTTTTCCTATAAAGTGTTTTAACATTTTTTCCGTTACTGTGTAGTCTGATATTACCCCTTCTCTAAGTGGTCTTGTTGCTATGATATTTCCTGGTGTTCTTCCTATCATTCTTCTTGCTTCTCCACCTACTGCTAATACATCTCCTGAATTTCTATCTACTGCTACTACTGATGGTTCTCTTAATACTATTCCTCTTCCTTTTATATATACAATTACTGTAGCTGTTCCTAAATCTATTCCTACATCTTGTCCAAATCCGAATTTCAACATGTAACATCTTCCCTTCTTTATTTTATTTGTTTCACTTTTGTTACATTTTCGTTACGATTATATTACAATTTATAAATTTTATCAATACATTTCATTGAATTTTTTATTTTTTTATATTATAATACTATTGCAATTTATAGTACAATAAAAAATATATATTTGAAATTAATGATTTATTTATTTTTTGTTGCCCCATTCTAAAAATTCTAACAAAAGTTTAAAAACTTTTGAGAATTTTTGAACGGTCCCCCCGAATCACTTCAAAATAAATAAATGCTTAATTTCATTTCTAATAATTTATAAAATTATATATAATAATTTTTAGGAGATTTAAATGAAAAATTACATATACAATTCAAAATCAGAAAATGATACAAAAAAAATGGCTATGAAAATAGCTTCAAGATTAAAAAAAGGTGATTTAATAGTACTTTGTGGAGATTTAGGTTCTGGAAAAACAAAATTTACAGAGGGTTTTCTAACATATTTTGGACTAGAAAATGAAATTTCAAGTCCCACATTTACCATTGTTAATGAATATAAAAAAGACAATATAAATATTTATCATTTTGATGTTTATAGATTAGAAGATTCCTCTGAATTTTATGCAATTGGTGGAGAAGAATATTTTGAAAATGGCATATGCATAATTGAATGGGGCGAATTAATTCAAGATGCACTTCCTAATGAATACATAAAAATCGATTTTTCAAGAAATGAATCAAATGAGAATGAAAGAATCTTAAATATTCAATCTATTGGTCAAAAGTATGATAATATTATTGAAAATTTGAAAGGAGAATAATTTTGAAAATTTTAGCTGTTGATACTTCCAGTAAATTGTGCAGTGTTGCAATTTTAGAAGATACAAATTTAATAAAAAAATTAGAATTAGATAATGGTCTAACACATTCAGAAACTCTAATGCCATTAATCCAACAAATATTAAAAGAATGTAATCTAACTTTAAACAATATAGATTTATTAGTTTCTGATATAGGTCCTGGCTCATTTACAGGTATCAGAATTGGAGTTGCATCTTGTAAAGCTTTTTCAGATAGTTTGAACATTCCATGTGTTGGAATTTCTAGTTTAGAAGTTTTAGCTTACAATATAAAAAATGACGGTATTATTTGCAGTACTATTGATTGCAAAAATGATAATTGTTATTTTGCTTTATATGAATTAAATTCTGGAGTTTATAATATTTTACAAGAACCTTGTGCAATGTCTATTAATGAGGTTTTATCTTTGTTAAATACGCAATATTGTGATAAAGCCATCTCTTTTGTTGGTGATGGAATTTCCAATGAAAGATTATGTGCTTTCTATGCTAACAATGATAATTTAAATAATTTAAAAAAAGAAACATCTTCTTATTTAAATGTTGAAAATTTAGGAATTGCTGGTTACAAAAAATATGTTAATCAAAATAAAACTGGTGAAAACATATTGCCACTATATTTGAAAAAGCCTCAAGCACAAATTCAATTAGAAGAAAAATTAAATAAAATTTTATAGAAAGGATAGATTTTAAATTTTTGCTAAATATCCTATTTATATAATGCATTATTTAAAATCGTTTATGTTATTATGGATTTTGAAATTAGTAAAATGTCTGTTGAAGATTTAAAAAGTATTAAAAATATTTTAACTTCTGATTTTGATAATTTTTGGAGTTTTGATGTTCTAGAAGATGAATTAGAATGTGAAAATTCTTATGTTATTGTTGCCAAAACTGTTGAAAATACTATTGTTGGTTTTGCTGGTCTAAAAGTTATTTTAGATGAAGCTGATATTATGAATATTGTTGTAAAAAAAGACTTTAGACATCATGGTATTGGTTCTATTTTATTAGAAAATTTAATTAATTATTCAAAAAAAATGAATTTAAAAACTATTACTTTGGAGGTTAATGAAAATAATCTTTCTGCTATACGTTTATATGATAAGTTTTCTTTTGATAAATTAGGTATTAGAAAAAAATATTATGATGGAGAAAGTGATGCTATCATAATGAGTAAAAAATTATAAAATTTTTGTCCTTTTGGGGACGGTTCTTTTTGGGACATCGTCGTCAAAAGGACTTTTTTTAATAATCCTCATATATCAACAATTTGAGGCAATTACAAAATTTGGAAAAATGTCCCAAAAAGAACCGTCCCCAAAAGGACACCTATAACTGTTTTATATATTCATAAATTTCTTTCCAATTCTTTTTATTAACTATATTTTGATGCTGTTCTGTATAATTTGTTATTCTAATTGTTACAATATTTTCATTTGATATTTGCAGACAATTTGATAATTTATCATCAATAAAAATTTCAATATTTTGTTCTCTACATATTTTTGCTTTATCCCTTGCATCAACAATCAATTTATCATATTCTATATTATTTTTATTTAGCCATGTTTTACTTAATTCATATGGGTTATTATGAAATTCACTATCTCTTGCTGTTATAATATATATTTTATGTCCATCTTCTCTTAATTTTTTTATTACATCTACAACATCTTCTCTTGGTTTTGCTTTTTTGATTATATTTTCTTGAATATTTCCAAAAAAATATAAAAGTTCATCATAATTAAAATTATATCTTTCTTTAAAGCTACTACCATTATTGTTTTTATCCCAAACTACTTTTGTTTCGTCAATATCCTTATTTAAGCTTTGTGCATATTTTAATGCAGCTGCTCCAACTTCATCTCTTATATCTGTTAATGTATCGTCTATATCTACTCCTATTATCATCTAACTCTCTCCAATCTACACATATTTTTCAATTTTTACAACAGTTCTTCCACTTCTAGTATTTCCACAAAATTCCTTAACAACAAATCTACCTTTTCCTCTTATTGTTATAACATCTCCTGGTTTTACTTGTTTAGAAGCCTTAGTTTCATTTTGACCATTAATGAAAACTCTTTCACTATCAATAATTTGAACAGCTTTACTTCTAGAAGTTCTTGCCAAATCTGAAACAAAATTATCAAGTCTAAAAGATGGAACAATTATATTCATTTCTTCAACCTTTATTTCTTGTTCTTTTAAGTCTTTCAACTCTATAATTTCTATTTTGGCATTTTCAAATCTTGTTAATGTTCCTAATTCTTGTTTCAATGTTTCTGCAGTTTCATCTTTAATCAAAATATCAGCACCATCATCTGATACAAGTATATCTCCTACTTTTTCTCTTTTTATACCAAGTTTTACAATTCCACCTAAATAGTTTCTATGTGTATATTTACCCTTTTCTTCGTCTTCAAGTGAAATTCTTATAACTTTGATTATTTTTGAATAATTTTTTTCTACCATATTCATATTGTATTTTTCCGGATATATTATAAGTACATTTCTTTCTGCATTTTCAAAACCACCATATAAAACATAATTTGAAAATTCTATTTTTTTCATAAATGTTTTTACTAATGCAACTTGATACATATCTAAAAAATCTGTATATTCCAGTTTTTCTCTTTGTTTTGAAAATTCTATTTTGTCTAATATTTGTGCCAATATCATTTTGTCTTCTTGTTTTTTATATTCACTTAATATTTTTTGTTTATCCATTTTTCCCCTCACTATTTTTTGATTTTGATGTTACTTTTGTAACCAATGTCCCAAAAGGACATTTCCATTCTGTACCTTGTTTTAAAAATTCATCTGGCCATGCCTGTTTCTCAAATTTAATATTTTGCAAATTATTTTCCACAATTAATTCTTCTACTGCTGTTCCTAATCCATTAATTTTTGTACCATCTTCTATTGTAATAACATTTTTTGTTTTCTCAATTGATTTTTTTATTGGTTCCTCATCTAATGGTTTCAAAAATCTTGAATTGATTACATCAGCATTAATTCCATTTTCTTTAAATTTATTGGCAATTTTTATTGCATCTGCTACTCTTTTTCCAATTGCAATAATACTAACATCTTGTCCTTCTCTTAAAATCTCTGCCTTTCCAAGTTCTATCTTTTGATGTTTTTCAAATTGAATGTTTTCGTCTTGTCCACCTCTTGGATATCTTATAACAACTGGTTTATTTAATTTTACTGCAAATTCCATCATATCTTCTAATTCTTTAAAATCTTTTGGCGCCATTATTGTCAAATTTGGTACAAGTCTGAAAAATGACATATCCAATGTACCTTGATGTGTTTCTCCATCTGCTCCTACAGCTCCTGCTCTGTCTACACACATTATAACCGGCAAATTCTGCATTGCTATATCGTGTATAACTTGGTCATATGCTCTTTGATAAAATGATGAATAAATTGGTACAAATGGTATCATTCCGTCAATTGCCATCCCTGCTGCCATTGTTAAAGCATGTTGTTCTGCAATTCCTATATCAAAAAATCTTGTTGGAAATTCTTTAGCAAATTTGGCAAGTCCTGTTCCGTCTTTCATAGATGCCGTAACTGCTACGATTCTTTTATCTTTTTTTGCTAGTTCTATTAATTTTTCACCAAATACTTTTGAATAGTCTGCTTTCTTTTCTTTTTTTGGTTTCCCTGTTTCTATATCAAATGGTGCTGTTGCATGAAATTTATCAGGATTTTCTTCTGCTATCTTATATCCTTTTCCTTTTTTGGTTAATACATGTATTAGTACTGGTCCTGTTACTTGTTTGCTTAGTCTCATTATATTTTCTAATTGTTCAATATCATGACCATCAACAGGTCCTAAATATGTAAAACCTATTTCTTCAAAAAACATCTTTGGTATTATCAATTGTTTTATGCTTCTTTTAATTCTTTGAACTACCTTTACTGTTGGCTTTCCTATAATCGGTATTTTACTAATTATTTTTTTACCTGATAAGTTTGATTTTGTATATAATTTTTTTGTTCTTAATTTACTTAAAAACATATTTAGTCCGCCAATATTTTTAGAAATACTCATTTCGTTATCATTCAATATTACTGTCATATGTGTCTTACTAAATCCAGCATCATTTAAAGCTTCTAAAGCCATTCCGCCTGTTAATGCTCCATCACCTATTACTGCAATTACTTGATTTTTTTCACCTTTTAAGTCTCTTGCTCTAGCCATTCCAAGTGCTGCTGATATTGATGTACTACTATGTCCTGTATTAAAGCTGTCATATTCTGATTCACTTGTTTTTGGAAATCCTGCTAATCCATCTAATTGTCTTAACGTTTTGAATTGTTCTCTTCTTCCTGTTATTATTTTTTGTGTATATGCTTGATGTCCAACATCCCATACTATTTTATCTTTTGGTGTATTAAATACACTGTGTAGTGCTAATGTTAATTCTACTACACCTAAGTTTGATGCTAAGTGTCCTCCATTTTTTGATACTACTTCTAATATGTATTTTCTTATTTCTTCTGCTAGTTGTTTTTTTTCTTCTATATTTAATTTTTTTACATCTTCCGGTGTGTTTATTTTTTCTAACATTTTATGTCTCCCCTTTTTTTATGCTACTCTAGCTTAACTTATCTTGAAGATTGTTTCTAGTATTTTTCACCTATCAATTATTTTTTATTATATTATAATTCCTCTTGCTCTTCTTTTATTTCAACATTCTTTTCTATTTCATTTATATTTTTTTCCGTTTCATCCATTAACACAGTATCAGACATTTCTACAATAACTTGTTTTCCTAATTCCTGAATGCCAATTAATTTTTTAGAATTTGATTTATTTTTTTTCTCATATTCATTTCTTTTTTCAAGCTTTAATAAACTCTCTTTCTCTTCTGAAATAGTTTGACTTACTTCAGTTATATCCATTCCATTTTTAGAATAATAGTCAATCATTTCTTCATTGAACTCTAAACTTTCTTTTATTGCCTGAATAAAAATATTTTCTTTATCATCAAATTCTGATATCATATTTCCTTTCAAATATTTATATAAATTATCTCCTTTTAAATTAACTTGAAAAGATTTGTCTTCATTATCATAAATAGTTTTTCCTTTAATATCTTGCTTACCATATAGATGTTGAATCATATCTTGAATATCAAATTCATCTTCTTTTATTCTAAATTGTATCATTGGTTTATTATCTTCTTCTCTTGTTGTACAAGCCTCTGTTCTAATACCATTTTTCCATGCATTTTGTAATGCCTCCGCCAAATCTTTCATACCTCCTGAAATGCTTATTGCCATATTTTTTTGTTCTTCAGGGGGTAAATTTAAAATATAATCTGATTTAATTATATAAAAATTTGATAAATCTCCTGTAATATGATTATTTAATAAACCATCTAATATATCTAGTCCATTTCCATGTTCCATTAAAGTATGTATTTTTCCCGAATTTATAAGATTATCAAATAAAGCATTTTGTGTAAATGAATCGAATATTTCATCTAATTTTTTTCCACCCAATACTTCCTTTAATGATTTTTTAGGTTGTTCTCCATTTTTTATCATTTCAATTTTTTCACTTATTTTACTTTTATTTAATTCAATATTATTATTTAATTTCTGTGTCATAAACACACCTCACTTTCTACAATCTCAATTTTATGAAATTAATTTTTATTCTACTTACTATTAATTTTAAATAAAGCTCTTATTTTATTAAAAATTTTTTTTAATAACGTTTCTTTATATACAATTATTTCAGTTTTTTCTTTATGTTTCTTATTTATATTTACTCTTTCCTTAAAAATTTTATCAACATTATATATTGATTTTTTTTGCTCCTCCATAATTTTTCTATCATTTTTTTTGTTTATTAATAATTTTATTTTTTTGTTCTTCTGTAGCCCAATAATCTCTAAAAAGTAATCCTATTATTGCTTTTGCTATTTTTGAAACATTTTGCTCGTCTAATGTTTTTTCTGGGCTATACAAAAATTTATAATCTTTATTTGAATTTTTTTCAAATACCTCTATTTTTCTTTTAGGAATTTTTAAATATTCTTCCTTATCTATATGTTTTAATATTTCTATTACCTCACTATACGCATTAGCATATTCAACACTTATCATTTGGTCCTCCCATAATTTTTCAAAATGAATATCATATTTTATAACTTTATTTTTAAAGCACATCTTCTAATAAAATATTACCATACTCTACTATACAATGCAAGTTTTTAATTTAACCTTAATTTACAAATCACCAAATTATGATAAATGCAGTAAAAAAAATATCTGAAATACCTGTTTCTGATATTTTAAATATATTTCGGCAAAATACTACATCAAAATTTTTCTCTTCTGCAAAATGTATAAAAATTTTTGTAACAGATAATATAATAAAAAACAAAAAATCACAAAAAAACATTGTATTTTAATAATTTTTGTTTTAAAATATATATGTATTACAATGACAAAATGGTTAATAGGTATTCCAAAAAACCTAAATATATTTATATAAGGAGAAATGTTCAAATGAAAAAATCAAAAATTTTATTAACACTATTTTTACTAATAACACTAATTGCAACAATATCATCAGCATCATATAATGATGTAACAATGTCTGTTGTAGCAGAACCAACTGCAACAATAAATTTTGGAACAAACTCAATAGTTGAAAGAAGTGTTATATCAAAAGACCTAGCAAAAAAAGAAATCACTTTACAATTAAAAGTTACTAACAACGAAAAAAGCCTAAAACCTACAGGAGAAATAATGTTAGTTATAGATAATTCAAAAAGCATGACTGACAATGTAACAACCACAAAAACAAGAGAAGATTTAGTTATAGACTCTGCAAAAACTTTAATAAACAATCTATTAGAAGATAATACTCAACTAAAAATAGGAGCTGTAAGTTTCTCAACTAATAGTGATATCACAAAAGAAGGAACAGCAGAAGATGCACAACTAATTTCCGAATTAACAAGTGATGCTAGTAAATTAACATCTGCAATATCAAACATTCAATATAATGGACCTAGAACTAATTTACAATCTGGTGTTAGTTTAGCAAAACAATATTTTTCAAAAGATACTGATAATTCACATAAATATATAATAGTATTATCAGATGGTGTCCCAAACGTTGCCATTAACTATGATAAAAATTATTACTCTGATGATGTTATTGCAAAAACAAAAGCTGAATTAGAATCACTTTCAGATATTACAGATAATGTTTATATAATGCTTACAGGTATCTCAAATGGTGATGCAACAGCTGTACCTTCATCAAAAACATATAATGAAATTATAGAATCAATTTTTGGTACTACTGAAAATCCAACTATTGGTAAATTCTATTATGTAACTGATGATAAAATAGAAGATACAATAACATCAGATATTTATAAGGACTTATTACCTATTTCTCAATCATTAACTAATATTATTGTTAAAGATTATTTTACAGATGAAATAGTTAAAAACTTTGATTTTTCTTATGTAAAAAATCCTAATTTTGGAACTATCTCATCAAAAATTGATACAGCAACAAATTCTATTACTTGGAATATTCCAGAATTAAAATCTGGTGAAACAGCAATTGTTCAATATAAATTAAAATTAAAAGAAAATTTTGATGAAAATATTATAAATAAAGTTTTAGATACAAACAAAAAACTTGATTTAACTTACACGGATTATTCAAATAAAACTGATACAAAAACTTCTAATATAACTCCTAAAGTTAAACTTACAGAAAACCTACCTGCTGAATTACCTAAAGCTGGTACTACAATTTTCTTTGGTGTTATGGGAATTGTGGTAGTAATTGCAATTGCATTTGGTATTAAATATATTTTAGTAAAAAATAGTATGAAATAATTTCAAAAAACTCTGTAGTTTTAATACTATAGAGTTTTTATTTTACATAATAATACAAAATTTATATTGGTAAATTCAAAAAGAGCCTTCTTTACAGCTCTTTTTTACTTTTCCTATCAATTACATTATTTTTATTATAGTCTTGAAATACATAATCCTATTACAAATAATCCTAAGATTACTCTATAAATAGCAAATACCTTAAAACTACCTTTTTGTAAGTAATTAAGTAAAAATTTAATTACCAAAACACCAACTATAAAGCTTGCAAATATTCCCACAAAAAATGCCGGACTAAATACAAAATCTTTTAAATCAACTAATGCTGCAGCTGCAACAACTGGTGTTGATAATAGAAAAGAATATTTTGCAACAGACTCTCTTTTTAATCCCATTCCTCTACCAACTGTCATTGTAATACCTGATCTTGAAACCCCTGGGAATGCTGCTGCAATTGCTTGTGATATTGCTATCCAAAGTGATTGTTTTAAAGTTATATCTTTATATTCAACTTCTGATTTTGCTTTTTTATCAACAACATATAATATTATACCCATTACAATTAATGCAATTGCTATCATAAACATTTCTACCATTTTCTCTTCTACACTAAATGCTGTTGCTAATTTTTCTATTATTTTTCCAGAAAGTTTATCTAATACCAAGCATAAAATTCCTGTTGGAATTGTTGATATAACTATGTACCAAAAAATTTTTCCATCTGTTGATTTTTTCTTTTTAACAACTTGATTATATCCTCCTTTTATTAGATTTACCCAGTCTTTAAAGAAAAATAAAACTATCGCAAATAATGTTCCTATATGTAATGCCACATCAAATGATGGGCTTATTTCGTTCCATCCAAATATCCATGGACATAAGTTTAAATGTGCTGAGCTTGATATTGGTAATAATTCTGTTAGTCCTTGAACTATTCCTAAAATTAGCGCTTGAAAAATTTCGTTCATTTTCTGTTCCTCTCTTTCGTTTTTTAGTTTTGTTATAATTTTATTACAATCCTGTAAGAATATTGCTTAAAATACTTATGAATCATATTTTATATCTATTTTGAATATCCACAAAATATTATTACAAATTATAACTATTTTTTATATATTTCTTTCAAAATATTATAAACTGTATCTTTTATAAATTCTGCTGTTGTAACAGGTGCAACCTTTCCAGGTAATGCCAAAGCCCAAATCAATTTCAAATTTTTATCCTTAGCAGCTTTTTTATCAATACCACCAGGATTTGAAGCTAAATCAACCAATAAACAATCATCTTTAACATATTTGATTCTTTCTTCTGTTAAAACCAAATGTGGAACCGTATTTATAATAACATCAAATTCTGATAAATTTTCACCTATTGTATTTATATTTGTTTCCATATGTCCATATGCTCTAATCCAAGCCAAATCCTCGTCTTTTCTAGCAGCACATGTAACTTTTGCCGAAAGACCTGCAAGCTTTCTTGCTAATACCTTGCCTATTCTTCCAAATCCTAATATTAGAACTCTACTTCCATGAATTATTTTGTTAGTATTTGCAATAATAATTTCAATTGTTCCCTCAGCAGTTGAAATTGTATTTAAAACAGCAAGTTCCTCTCTTTTCATTATATCGATTATTTCTATATACTCATCATTGGCTAAATCATATACTTCTGGTATTATACTTCCTGCAATTAAAATTTTTGCATTTATTACATGCATAAGTTCCCTTATAGATATTGTATTATTACTAAATGGTGCATTTATATCTTTACCATTGCTTGAAAAAGGTATAGGTCCTATTATAATTTCCGTATTTTTTACAGCTTCTTGTAATTTGTTACACATTATGATATTTTCATTTTCTTTTAATTCTTCAGCTTTTTCTACACCATATGTGTAAACTATATTACCATCTTCTGCTAACATTTTGGCTAGTTTTATTATTCTTAAATCTCCACCTATAACAGTAAAATTTGTACTCATAAAATCACTCTTTCTAATAAATTATTACAATCACAATTGTATTCTTTTATTAGTATATTAAATTTTATGATTTTTATGAATTTTTTATATAATGTTTTTCTTATGTTAGTTTGCTATATAATGGTATTTTCAATTGCCTGAATGTGATTGAAAATACCATTATATAGCAAATTACCATAAGAAAACAATTTTAACTATAAATTACAAAATTATTAAAAATCTCTTTGATTATCGTTCTGATTTTCTTCTATATTTTTTTGTTTTCTACCCTCTGGTTCATTTTTCAACAATTTAATATCAGCATAACTCAAATTTCTAGTAATATCAAACATATTCTCCAAATGTTCTTTTGCAATCAATTCCTTTTCAGTTAATTTTTGTTCTGTTTTCTCACCTGAATTAATATTAAATGGTATTGAAATTCGAGCAATAACCGTTATAAAAATTGGATCTTTTTTTATCTTTGGAACTACTTTTGCAGCATCAATATCAATTGCAACATTTGCAAACTGTATTGCCTTATCTTTATCATTTTTTATCATTGCAATTTTTGAAAGTTCATAATAACTATCTGCAGAAAGCTCATCATCCTCTAATGCCTCCATAAAATATTTTTCAGCCTCTTCTAATTCTCTATACATTAATGCAATTTCAGCTAACGAATATTTTGAATTATATGAAAGTGAATTTATGTCTGCTGCTCTTTCATAACATATTTTTGCATTTTGAAAATCATTTAGCATTGTATACGCAATTCCCAAATTATAGTTTATATCAAAATTTAATGGATTGTATTTTAAAGCGTTTTGATATACATTTACAGCTTCTTTATACATTTCTTTTGATATTAAAATGTCCCCAAGCAATTCTGTTGCCCTATAATAATCTGGTTTTTTATTTAATAAATTAAATAACATTTCTGCAGCTTCATCAGGTTTTTCTAAATTATTTAGTAATTCTGCAATTTTATAATATGAGTCATAATCTTGTTTATTTGCATCAATCGCTTGTACATATTCGTCAATTGCTTTTCTCATTCCGCCTTCTAATTCATAAATTTCAGCTAACATTTTATGTCCTACATAATTTTCAGGATATTTACTTACTAAGTTTATTAATTGCTCTTTTGCTTTTTTGTTATTTCCTAATTTTAAATATATTTTTGCTTTCAATACATTTAGAATTTGAATTAACGGTATTTGTTTTTTATCTAAAATAATTATTGATATTGGCATTAAAATTGCTAATATATATTTTATAATTGTCCAAAATGGTCCAAATTCTATTTTTTTAAGTACTTCTACAAAATTCAAAGATATTCCAATTGCTTCAATTATTAAAATACCAATATAATTTGTGTCATTTTCCTTAAACATTTTAAAAAACATATATACAAATATTAAAAATGCTAATATTGTAAAAATTAATTGTTCTAAAATCATATGTTTTCTCCTCTATAATGTAAAAACAGATTTTATGTTTATTATGTCCGTTTTTTCTTACAATATTTTATTGCATTTTTTGTCATTTGTCTAGTATTTTTGTATAATTTTCGAATTTCTGTTTATAATAATGTTAGGAGGTTTAAAACACATGGAAAATCAAAACTTAAACATTTTAGATGAAGTTAATAAAGGTGCAACAATGGGAATGGATGCAATTTCATATGTTTCAGAAAAAGTTGAAGATAATGATTTTAAACAAGTTTTAGATACTGAATATAATAAGTATAAAGATATTTCTAATAGAGTAAATAATTTATATGATAATTATAGTAGTAAAGAACCTCATGAAACAAATGCTATGAATAAAATGATGACCTGGTATGGTATTCAAATGAAAACTATGGTTGATGATAGTACTTCAAAACTTTCTGAGTTACTTATGCAAGGTACTAATATGGGTATTATTGAAGGTCGTCGTTTACTAAATCAAAATCAAAATATTGAACCTGATGTTAAAAATATTTTGAATGATTTTGTTGTTATGCAAGAAGATAGTGTTGAAACACTAAAAAAATATTTGTAAAAATGTTTTTAGGAGAGATAAAATTTTTTCTCCCCTAACTTTATTTATAAATTAGTATAAATTTTGTAATCTCTTAAAATTTTTCTTACATAATTATTAGTCTCTTTATAAGGAATATTCTCAACATCAGAACCATCAGCCTTTATTATTCCCTTTTCTATCCAAGTATCAACCGTACCAATACCAGCATTATACGCTGTTATTGCGATTTCAACATTCCCATACTTTTGTATTAATGTTGATAAATACTTTGTTCCAATATTTATATTAGTTTCAGGTTCCAACAATTCATCTCTAAAATCTTCATCTGAAATATTCAAATTTGTTTTCTTACACACATCTTGTGCAGTACTCTCCATTAATTGCATAAGTCCTATAGCACCTTTTCCAGATTCAGCCTTTGCATTAAAATTACTTTCCGCTTTTATAAGAGCATATACTAAATTTTCATCAACATCATATTCTTGAGAATATTTCTGGACATATTCTTGATAATCTTTTTTATATATTATTTTTTGTATTCTAATAGGAATGTTTAAAAATGCAATTAAAATACAAAGAATTAATATTATAGCTACAATTATTATTTGTTTTTTTGTTATATTTACTATAAACATTTTTAATCACACTCCTCTTTCATTTTGTCCATTTGGGGACGGTTCTTTTTGGGACATTTTTCCATATTTTGTAATCAGCTCTAATCATTGATATATACGTCTTTTTTTAAAATATCATTTTTTCAAAAATGTCCCAAAAAGAACCGTCCCAAAATGGACATTATTTATTTACATTCGTACCAATTTTCTGCTTCAGAAACTTCAGCAATTAGCGGTACATTAAGTTTTATTGCACTTTCCATTTCTGATTTAACAATTTCTTTTACTTTGCCTGTCTCTGCTAAAGGTGCTTCTATCATCATTTCATCATGAACCTGTAAAACTATTTTAGCATCTAATTTTTCTTCTATCAACTTTTTATACACATTTATCATAGCAATTTTCATAATGTCTGCTGCTGTTCCTTGTATTGGCGTATTCATTGCAGCTCTTTCTCCAAATTGTCTTACCATATAATTATTTGATTTTAATTCTGGTATATATCTTCTCCTGTTAAATAATGTTTCTACATATCCAGTTTCTTTTGCTTTTTCTTTCATATCATCCATAAAGTTCTTTATTCCAGCATATTCCTGCAAATATTCTTCTATATATTGTTTTGCAATTTTTCTTGATATTCCTAATTGCTCTCCTAGTCCAAAGTCGCTTATTCCATAAACAATTCCGAAGTTTACTGCTTTTGCATTGCTTCTTTGTTCTTTTGTTACTTCATCCATTGGTGTTTTAAATACCTTTGATGCTGCTTGTCTGTGAATGTCTTCTCCATCTTTGAATGCTTGGACCATATGTTTGTCTTCTGACATATGTGCTAATACTCTTAGTTCAATTTGTGAATAATCGGCATCAATGTAAACTTTCCCTTGTTCTGGTTTAAATATTTTTCTAACTTGTTTTCCTAACTCAAATCTTGTTGGGATGTTTTGCAAGTTTGGTTCTGTTGAACTTATTCTTCCTGTTGCTGTTATTGTTTGATGGAAGAATGAGTGTATTCTTTTTGTTTTTGGATTAATATATGGTTTTAATCCTTCAACATATGTTGAATTTAATTTCATTAATTGTCTATAATCTAATATTTCTGATATTATTGGGTCTTCCGATTTTAATTTTTCTAATACATCTACATCTGTTGAATATCCACTTTTTGTTTTCTTTACAACTGGTAATTTCATTTTTTCAAATAATATTTCACCTAATTGTTTTGTTGAATTTATATTGAATTCTTCTCCGGCCATTTCATATATCATTTTTGTTTTTATTTCTAGTTGTTCTTTTAATTGATTTCCAAATTTATTAAGTTCTTCTAAATCTGCATACATCCCATTCCATTGCATATTTGCAAGAACTGTTACTGTTGGCATATCTATGTTATTAAATAAATCTACTGCATTTATTTCTTCTAGTTTTTTCATTGTAATTTCTTGTAATTTATAAATTATATATGCATATAGTGTACATTTTTTTTCTTCTGCTTTTTGAGCCTTTTCTTGTTCTTCTTTAATTTTTTCTTCTTCTGACTTCTCTTCATTTGAACCAGATAGCCCCGCACCTTGCATTGCATCAAATAAATTGATTTGTTCTACTTTTGATAATTTTGAATCTCCTAAAATTTCATTAACATCTATTTCTAAATATTGTTCTGCTAAATCAGTCAATTTTAGTTTATTATTTGTTGGATTTAAGATATATGCAGCAATACTTGCATCATAATTTATTCCTTTAAAGTCCATTCCCTCTTGTCTTAATAGTATATAAACTCTTCCCAAATCTATTCCAATTTTTAGTATTTTATCATTTTCAAAAATCTCTTTTAGTTCTTGAATATTAATTTTTCCATTTGACTCTTCTTTTAGGTATTTTTCTGATTGTCCTTGGACTTTATTATCTTCTACTTTTTGAACTCTCTCTCCATTTTTAAAATCCATATAGTATGCTTCATTTTCTGAAGAATTAAAAATTGAAATTCCTGTTATTTTTTCCTTTATAATCTTATCTTCGTCATTATCTTTTTCAGTTTCCATATAAAAAATCATTCTACATTGTTTTTTAATAATTTCTTTTATTTCTTCTATTGGTTTTTCTACTACCTTATATTGATTTTCTATAGTATTCTTTTCATCAGAACTATCACCATTTCCGGCTTCATTTTGCAAATTAAATCTATCTATATATCTTTTAAAATTTAATTCTTTGAATAATTCTAAAACCTTTGGTTTGTCCCATTCTTCAAGTTTTAATTCTTCTAAAGTATCTTCAATAGGAACTTGTGTATTAATCTCTCCTAATGTTCTTGAAAGATATGCTAAGTCTTTATTTTGCTCTAATTTTTCTTTTTGCTTTCCTTTTACATCTGCTTCTCCAGCTTCTAACTTTTTATACAAATTATCAATTGTTTCATATTTTCGAACCAAAGAAAGTGCCGTTTTTTCACCAATTCCTGGAACACCTGGAATATTGTCAGATGTATCACCTTGCAAACCTTTAACTTCTATTAATTGCTTTGGCTCAATTCCATAAACTTCTTTTACTTTTTCTCTATTGAATATTTCTGTTTCTGTTTTTCCACCTTTTGTTCTAGGAATGTTGATTCTTACATTATCAGTTGCTAATTGAAATGTATCTCTATCTCCTGAAAGTATTACAACCTCAAGGCCTTTTTGTTCCCCATATCTAGAAAGTGTTCCAATTACATCATCACCTTCATAACCTTCTTTTTCAATTATATCAATATTCATCGCTCTTAGAACATCTTTTATAATTGGCATTTGCTCTGCAAGTTCTGTTGGCATCCCTTTTCTATTTGCTTTATATCCCTCATACATTTTATGTCTTGCAGTTGGTGCTTTTAGGTCAAATGTTACACCTATATAATCAGGCTTTTCATCCTCTAACAATTTGAATAAAATTGCTAAAAATCCATAAATAGCATTTGTGTATTTTCCATCTTTTGTTGTTAATGCTTTGCTACCCATTATTCCATAAAATGCTCTATTCATTATACTATTTCCGTCAATCAATACTAGTTTCTTCAAAATTTTTTCCTCCTAAATTTTTCAGGATTCAGTACATATTCCAAAATCCCTAATTTTTAAAAATTAATAACAATACAATCATCTAATTCCTTAATAGAACCATCTTTTGGATAATTGTTCATATTTTCCGCTTCTACTTTTCCTTTTTCATACTCCTCATCCGTAGGGAAATTAAAATCATATCCCAAAGAATTTAAAAATTTAATAAACTCTCTTCCATTATCATTCCAAGCTTTCTTCCCCCACCAAAGAACAGACAAACTATTTGATTGAGCACCATAGCCACCCATTCCTTTATATGGAGTACCCATAATTATCAACGGTTTTGATATATCATAATCTTTTTCCAAATTATAAATTAACTCATTTGCAATACTTAAATCTTTTTGATATCTTTTATAATCATTATAAAATAGTTGATTCAATGTTTTTGACTGTTGTAATACCAAAATACCAATTAATATACAAGCCAAAATTTTTGTTACTTTATATTCACTCAAAAATTTATAAACCATTAAAACAATTATTGCAACAAACAATCCCCAAGAAGTACAAGTTCTATATAAAACAGAATCCAATTGTAACATACTTATCGCAAAATTTGATAAAAACATTGCAATAAAAATCACTAAAATCATCCAATTTCTCTTTTTATCTGATTGCAAAATACTCATAGCAAGTCCAATTCCAGCTGTTATATCAAATATAAGCACAGGAAAATATTTAGTATTTCTCATACCATTTACTATATTTGCTAATACTAATTGTAAACTTTCTAATATACCATATTGTCCCCAATTTATTTCTTTATCAGCTACATCTGAAGCTCTAACACCAGCCAAATAAATCAATTTTACTATAATTTCATCTAAAACTACACCTGCAATTAAAATACCTAAAGAAGAAAATAAGTACTTAAAAACATCTTTAACTTTTTTATTTTTATCTGTATATATCATTAATATTGCTGTAATACATATAGATAACAACATTATTTGTGCACATGCTTCATACATTGACATTGCTAATACTAATATTGATGCTGCTGCAATATATAAACTTTTTTTATGAATTTTTGTATAATTTTCATAAAAAACCATAATACCTAATGATGCAAGAAAACTACCAAACATTACTGCAATATTACAATTTTCAAATATAAATATTTCATTAATTATTGGAAATGAGATAAATACTGTTGCAAAAGCAACATATGCACCTAATGATAATTTGTCATTTAAATTCTTTTTTAAAAATATACACCATAATACTGCTGTTAACATGATTATACTACTTGCAATAAAATCTATCCAAAATGGTATAAATTCTGTTATGTTTAGAATTTGATATACTAAATATGCCCCCCATCTTCCTATTGCTAACATTTCTTTACCCTGATAATATCTATCAAATGCTGTATCATCCATCCCCACAGATGAATTTGTTATTGTGAATCCAAAGCTTAGCACTGTTATTAATATAATTGCTATTATAAATATTTTGTTTTTTAAAAAATAATTTATTGATTTTTTATATTCTTCTTTTAGTTTTTCCATTTATTTTTCCTTTCACTTTTTAATATAAACAATAATATAATGTGTTCCCTTCAAACACTAATTGCTCTTTATCTAAGTTGTCCCAAGATTTATTAGAAAAATAATTTTTATAATAATTTATTTTATTTATATATGCTTCATAGCTTTTTATTTCATTTATTACATCATTAAATTGTCTATTATTATAGTAATTAATAGCTCCAACTCTTGACCACTCTGCTCTTAAAGCTCTATAACACAATGCTGAATGATTTTTTATATTATCATAATACCATCCACTATTACTATTATAAATAAAAACTATATTATTTACTTCAACATTTTTACTTTCTTCATATTCTCTTATCCACATTCCTATTTTTTCACAGTCTTGTTTATCTTGTACATTTACTTTTTTATGCTCATTCATTATTAAAATCGAATTTCCTAATGATAATATTATATATGAAGCCATTATAATATATAATATTCCATTTTGTATATTTTCATTTCTTAATTTACAATTTTCTTCTAAATTACAATACATATACAAAATTACCAACCCAATCATTGCCCCTATTGAGTATGCTGTTCTTCCTGTTCCAAATGCAGACAATGTTATAAGATTTGGTGCAAATACTGTACATATACAAATAAAAATTATTGCCAATACATTTAATGGTATATTATTTTTAGCATTTTTAGTCATAAAAACACAAACATATACTAAAAGTATTATCAAATAGATAAACAACATATTTTTAGGAAACAAATTATATGTATTTTTTAAAATCTCACATAAATTTTGTACAATATATATAAAATTATCTAGTATATTCTGCAAACTTCCCATTCTTGTTTGTGTTAGATTAAAAACTTGTCCAATAATTTTGACTTGAATTAAATCAAGAATACAACCAATTCCACCAAAAATACCACTTAAAATCAAATTCTTTATAACTTGAATATTTATCTTTTTTTCCTTAAATATAGATAATACAAATGTTATTGTAAATAACCAATTTATTGTACCCTGATAAAATAACACTGACAATATTGCTAATATTATACTTTTTAATATGTAATTGTTATTTTTCTCTATTATTTCTTGTGCTGCCATTATACTTAACAAGATGCTTGCAGACATTATTGCACATTCTGCAAATTGCATATTTTCTAAATATGCAAAATTAAATATTATTATATATGATATTGCAAGTATTATATATTCTTTTTTTCTATCTGTTTTTTCTGTATATTTTAATATTATATTTTTTAATTTAATAACACTTATACTTGAAATTATCAATGCAATTGCTGTTAATATTATTACATATATCATTATTGGAATATTAATTTTTTGTACTATTAGTGATATTAAACACATAATTGGTCTTCCATCATTTAATGAATATGTTATTGCATATTTTTCGTATCCTTTATTTATAATATTATAAGTATCTGTTGCATAATGTCCCATTAATAATGGTGCATATATAATACATGTTATTATTAATATGACTATGTATGTTAGGATTTCTTTTTTATTCATTTTTTTTATACTTTTATCTTTGAACATTCCATTTTCTCCTATTGATTTTCTTTTGCACACACTTCAATTTTACAATTATTATATTTTTTTACTTTTCCTATTACTAAAGCTATCATATTATAAAATAAATTAATAATAATTGATACAAATAAACTACTAATTAATACCAAAATAACCATTATTGGTGCATATATAAATCTATCTTGCATAACTGGTACAAGGATTTTTAATCTATCATAATAAATATTATCAAAAATACAAGAAATCAAATATGCTCCTAAACAAGCATTAGATAGTAATTTTAGTACATTACTTCTCACCCTGTTGTCTTTCTTAA
>URZW01000002.1 GCA_900552555.1 uncultured Clostridium sp. | reverse complement strand
TACCGCTTCGGTTTATTCTCTAAAGGATTTACTGTTTACTTTTCAATGTACTTTTCGTTCTCCCTCGCGGTGAACGATTTGTATTATACAATATGTTTTTTTCTTTGTCAACACTTTTTTAAAATTTTTTCAAAAAACTTTTTTGTTATAATTTTTTATCAAATTTTCATGTGTTATATCAAGAATTTTGCATATTTTAGTTCACATGATTCTTATCTTGTGAACTGGATATTATCTTATCACCTTTTCTTGTTAAAGTCAATACATTTTTTCTTTTTTTTGCTGGTATTTTTTGGTAATTCTATGTATTCCTTTATTTATAAGCACTTGCTTTATGATTTTTTTAATTTTTTTATAACTCATATTTTCTATGCAATGTAATTTTATGTTACAATTCACAGCTTTAGTAATTTTATATATTAGTAAAATTGCATAACTTTCCTAATATATAAAAAAGCAAACTTGATATTATTATCCAATTTGCTTTTCTAATTATTTCCATTTAATTTTCATCTTGAATTTTGGCATTAACAGTTTTTACTAACCCATTGCTATCATATTCTAAAGTAACTGTATATTTTTCATTATTTACATATTCATCAATAAATTTTGTAATGTTATCAACTTTATTATCATTATTAGAATTTGGTTTTATATAAAATACTATTCCTAAAATTTCCTTTTTATAATCTTCAGAATCTTCAGAAGAGTCTATTTTATCTATGTCTAAATCTTGAACTTCACCATTTTTTAAAGCAACTTTTATATCGCTTAAATTATTTTTGGCTGTGCTTATTAATTCTTTTATATTATCTGATGTCAAATTTTCACTTGCAAAAAATTCAAACTGTGAATTAAATCTTTTTCTTTCAGTATCTGTAACCTCTCCATTTTCTGATATTTGGATAGAATCTTTTCCTATAACTTCTAAATTTTGTAGCATTTCTTTATATTCATTTTTACTTGCAACTGCATATAAGTTATCAAATTGTTCTTGTATATTTTCTTTCAATACACCTACTATAATGTTTGCCTGTTCATCATTTATAGTACTAATTCCAATATTATCATTATCAAGATTTACTTCATTTTCAAAGTTTTGAACTAGTTTTATATTGTCTTCAAAATTCAATATTCCTTCATACTTTTTATTTGATATTAATAATTTTATTTTTTTATTGATTTTATCATTATCTAAACTTTGATTACATTCTAATTGAATATTTTTTAAAACTTCATCATTCTTCTTGTTTTCATATTCAACTGTTAATTGATTTTCTGTTTCTTTATTATTTTTTTCTATTTTAATAGTTTTTTCTTTCGTTTCATATCCTAATTCTGATATATCAATCTTAACTTCTGTATCATTTATCCTATCAATCAATAATTTTTCAGTTGGTTTTTCTACCGCAAATCTTACAGTATTTCCTTTACTTTCATATACAGTAATTTTAACTTCGTCGCTTCCTATGTTATTGTTTTGGATATCTTTTATTTTATCTTCTATATTTTTTACAAATGTGTCTTTCATACTAGTATCTGATGTATAATCTGGATATTTCTGTTTTATTGCTTTTTCTATTAAATCTATTCTTGATAAGATAATTTCATCTTTTTCTAATTTTTCAAGTATTTTTATGTATAAATTATTATATTCTTCAATTGTCATTTTTATGTAATATGCATTTGTTTGAGTATCTCCATTACTCATTGTTATTAATGTATTTGTCTGTTTATAGAATTTATTTTTTGATATATTTGCTCTTATCGTTCCTGCATATGTGTTCATTAATGTTTGTTTTTCTTGCTCACTAAAATTCAATATAGAATTTATATCTATATCTGATGTTATTATGTTAAAGTTTTGTATTCCTATATCTTTTAATAGTTTTTCTTCACTGTCATTGTTAGAAATAAATTGTTTAACATCTTTTAATCTTATACCATAATTTTCATTTTCTTTTAGATATTCTAATCCTATATAATTTTCATTTTCTGAGCCTATTGATATATTTTGATATTTATAATTATTTGCTTTATCTATATTACTTTTTACATTTAGTCCAATTTGATTTATTGAACTATTCTTATCTTCACTGTCTGTTCCCTTATTTGTTGTGTATTCAACACTTCCCTTTAATTCTGATGTATATTTATTTGTTTCTAAAGTATTTTCGATTCCTAATGTATCTTCATTTTTTACAATGTCAATTGCATCAAAACCTTTCATAAGGTATTTTGCAAATAATTCTTCATTTGATTTAAATGTGTCTGTTTTTAAATATAAAAATGCTAGAATTCCTGTAATTATCAATATTATTATAATCATTGATATAACTATTAATGTTATTCTTGCTTTTCTTGCCATCATATTTTTTCCTCCTATATACTAATTTTAGTACATTTTTATTATATATTTTTTTGATTTTTTAATCAATAGTTTTTCTTAATTTTTGTTCAACAGCTTCATATATAACTATACCTGTTGATACAGAGGCATTTAATGATGTTACTTTTCCTTTCATTGGAATCTTTACTAAAAAGTCACAATTTTTTCTTACTTTATCACTCATTCCGTTTCCTTCATTTCCTATAACAATGCCCAGTGGTCCTGTTAAATCTTGGTCATAATAGTATTTTTCTGTGTTTATGTCTGTTCCACATATCCATAGACCAGCATCTTTTAGTTTTTGAATTGCATCTGAAATATTTGTAACTCTTGTAATATGCATGTGTTCTACTGCTCCTGCTGATGTTTTATTTACTGTGCTGTTTACTGCCGCAGCTCTTCTTTTAGGTATTATTACTCCATGAACTCCTGCTGTTTCTGCAGTTCTTATTATTGAGCCTAAATTGTGTGGGTCTTCTATTCCATCTAAAATTAATACAAATGGGTCTTCATTTTTTTCTTTTGCATAGTCTATAATATCTTCTATTTCACAATATTCAAATGGTGGCACTATTGCAATTACTCCTTGGTAATTTTGATTTTGTGCCATTTCGTCCATTTGCCTTTTGTCTTTTTCTACTATTATTATTCCTTTTTCTTTTGCTATTGCTATTATTTTGTTGATTGAACCGTGTCGTTCTCCTTTTGTTATAAATATTTTGTTGATGTCTTTTCCGCTTTCTAATAGCTCTAATACTGAGTTTCTTCCTTCTACTTGGTCATCATAATTTTTTTCTTCTTTTTTTTCATAATTTTCTTTTTGAATTTTTTTATTATTTTTTTGATTATAATTATTTTTCATTACTTTCGTTCACTCCATTCTCTCATCGTCATTCAAAATTTTTTCAAAAATTTCGTCTGTCAAATGTCTCTTTTAGAACCGATGTCCCAAAAAGAACATTTTATTCATCATCTAATTTAAGCACTGATAAAAATGCTTCTTGTGGTACTTCAACATTACCAATTTCACGCATTTTCTTTTTACCTCTTTTTTGCTTTTCAAGAAGTTTCTTCTTTCTAGTAACATCTCCACCATAGCATTTTGCAAGTACATCTTTTCTCATTGCTGATATTGTTTCTCTAGCTATAATTTGTCCTCCAATTACTGCTTGAATTGGTATTGTAAATAATTTTCTTGGTATTACTGTTTTTAATTTTTCTACCATTTTCTTTCCTCTTGTATATGCGCTATCTTTGTGTACTATAAATGAAAGGGCATCAACTGGTTCTCCATTTATATGGATGTCTAGTTTTACTAGATTTGACCTTCTATATTCTTTGAATTCGTAGTCAAATGATGCATATCCTTTTGTTTTTGATTTTAAATTATCAAAGAAATCATATATTATTTCATTTAATGGCATTTCATATACTAATGTTACTCTGTTTTCGTCAAGGTATTTCATGTCTATATAAACTCCACGTCTATTTTGACATATTTCCATAATGTTTCCTACATATTCTTTTGGTGTTAGTATGTTTGCTGTTACAAATGGTTCTTCTATATATGATATTTCTTGTGGTGTTGGTAATTCTGTTGGATTATATATTTCTTCAACTTCTCCTGTTGTTTTGTGAACTTTGTATATAACTGATGGTGCTGTTGTAATTAATCCTAAGTCAAATTCTCTGTCTAGTCTTTCTTCAATTATCTCTAGGTGAAGTAGTCCTAAAAATCCACATCTAAATCCAAAGCCTAGTGCTGCTGATGTTTCTGGTTCGTATTCTAGAGCAGCATCATTTAATTGTAGTTTTTCTAATGCTACTTTTAGGTTTTCGTATTCACTTCCATCTATTGGATAAAGTCCACAATATACCATTGGTGTTACTTTTTTGTATCCTTTTAATGGCTTGTCCGCTGGATTATCATTTAAAGTTACTGTGTCTCCAACATGTATGTCTGATAAACTTTTTATACTTGCTGCAATATATCCAACTTCTCCTGCTTTTATTTCTTTTGATGGCATGTATGAGCCTGGTACAAAATATCCTACTTCTGCAACTGTGTATACTTTGTTTGTTGCCATTAGTCTTATTTCGTCACCTGCTTTTACTTTTCCGTCCATTACTCTAACATATGCTACTGCACCTTTGTAATTATCATAATATGAGTCAAATATTAAACAAGTTGTTTTAGCATTTTCGTCACCTTTTGGTGCAGGCAAGTCTGTTACAATTCTTTCTAAAACTTCTTCTACATTTAATCCTGATTTTGCTGATATACATGGTGCGTCTTCTGCTGGGATTCCTATTATATCTTCAATTTCTTTTTTTACTTCGTCTGGTCTTGCATTTGGTAAATCAATTTTGTTTATTACTGGCAATATTTCTAAATTGTTGTCTATTGCTAGATATACATTTGCTAAAGTTTGTGCTTCAACTCCTTGGCTTGAGTCTACTACTAGTATTGCTCCATCACATGCTGCTAGGCTTCTTGATACTTCATAGTTGAAGTCTACATGACCAGGTGTGTCTATCAAGTTGAATTCGTATTCTTCACCATTTTTTGCTTTGTATATCATTCTAACTGCTTGTGATTTTATTGTGATTCCTCTTTCTTTTTCTATTTCCATGTTGTCTAGCACTTGGCTCTCCATTTCTCTTTTTGATAGTACTCCTGTCATTTCTATCATTCTGTCTGCTAGTGTTGATTTTCCGTGGTCTATGTGTGCTATTATGCTGAAGTTTCTTATATGTTCTTGTCTTTTATTCATTTTTTTCTTATTCCCTCCTAAAGGCACATATCCTGTTTTGGTCAAAATGGTTGTTATTTTGACTTTTTTATTTTTTACATTTTAACATAATACAAAAAAAATCACAATAGTTTTGTTATAATCAAATTTATTTGACATTTTATGTTAATTATGGTATTATATATTCTGTAGGCAATATTGTCTAAACCGTATTAAAAGGAGGATATAATAATGAAAAATTCAAAAGGAAAACGGTTTTTAAAAGAAATTGTATTTACAGCATTAGTAGGTTTTTTTGTTGGAGCAATTATAGCTATTTTTTTATCAGTTTTTTTCTGTAAAAAGGCTGCTGATAATAATATCAATACTCAATTGACAACTGAAACAGAAACTGCATCTGCATCAAAAACTCAAACGTCATCAGATACTGAAGAAGCTCTTGAGAAAACTCAAATAATGACTTCAATAGCGGTTGAATATTCTAACAAGAAAGTCTCTTTTTTTAGTCCAACTTCTTGTTACATAAATTTTAACTTTTCAGTAACGGATAATGACTCTAAGTCAGAAAATCAATATGGTCCAATTGAACTTACTGCTGGTGAAAAAAGAATATTTTCACTAGACGATTTATCAATGCTCAAGTATTCTGATAAAGCAAAAATAACTGATGTTATAGTAACTGATACATTTGTTTATGGCAATTCACAGTTTGATTCTTCTCTCTATTCCAAATCTGACTCAAATATTGAGTTTAAATGTTATGCGGATAAAATTAATCTAAGCAGTAATAAATCCTGCTTTGTATCCTTTGTAATCCATACAAAGGATGGCGATACATCAGGTTTTATTGGAGTGAATTTGTTAAAACTTGATGCTAATGTCCAAAAGACTGTTAACCTTAATGATTTGGCTCCAGGTTTTTATTCTGGAACTACGGAGATATATTCTTATTCTCCTTTAACAATTTGTGGCTATGAAAAGAAGAAATAATCATAACCCCAAAACACCTAATGTGCATTGTACATTAGGTGTTTTATATTATTATTCCTTCATATACATTATAAACATTTGTATATCCTATATTTTCTAAAATTCTTTGTGCTTCTTGGCTTCTATGTCCTGTAGAACAATATACTACAATTATTTGTTCTTTATTTGTAATTTTCCTTGTGATTGTTCTTCTAATTTGATAATCTGGTATTGATATTGCACCGTCTAAGTGTCCCTCTCTATATTCTTGTGGACTACGAACATCTATAAGTATTGCTCCTTGTTTTATATATTGATTTATTTCTTCTTTTCTTATGTCTTTTTTATTGTCAAAATTTCTTTTTAATTCAAAGTTTTTTTCTATCATATATCTTATTCTTCTAAACATTTTTACACCTTCTAATATTATTGATTCTAAATCGTTTATGATTTTTTTCATCAATATTTTATATTTATGCTTAAATTTGTTAGAGACAATGTTTGAAAATACTTGTGAATGATATTTTCAAGCATTATTCTTGCTGAAACATAACATCTTCCTATTAATATAATATTATTAATAAGATATTTTGTTGTATGATTTTGATTTTTTTATATATTTTATTATAATTACTATATGCTATTGTTATATAAATTTTTGTTATTTATGTCACCTTTGTTGTATTATGTTTCCTGTTTTGTTTACATTATTTTTACATTTTTTGTTTTATTTGGTATGTGGAAACTGTGGATAACTTTGTGAATAACTCAAAATTAGTACTTTATCATATAAAGTTATACACATCAAATTGTGCATAACTTTAATTTCCAATTATTAACAATTCATTTTATATTTTTATGTATACCCTGTATTTAATTTATAGTGAATTTTAAAAAACTATGAAATGGCTTTATATTGCTCATTTCATAGTTTTTATTATTTTTTACTCTACATAAATTTGATATTGTCTACTATATCGCTTTGTTATTGATACTATTTTATTACTGTAAAATAAATAATACATATTATTTCTAATATTGTTATTGCCGGAAATCCTATAACAAATGCCATTTTCTGTGTTTTGTGTCTAAATGTGTACATTCCTGCAATTGTTCCTATTCCTCCTCCTAATGCTGTTATTATAAATAGTGTTTTTTCTGGTATTCTCCATTTTCCTTTTTTGGCTTTTTGCTTGTCTATGTACATTATTAAAAATCCTATTATATTTATTATTATAAAGTATATTATTATGTTTTTGGTTGTGAATATATTTTGTAAATCTTGCATTTTCCCCTCCTTTAAAATTCAAAATCAAGATAAGCATATTTTTTTGTTTCAAATTTTAAACAACTTTCAATATCTTCTTTTTGTTTTTATTTCTTTACAGTATTTGTTTTTAACAACTGTATCACTTTCATATGCTCTTTCTGTATTTCTCCATTCATTAAATTTTTTGCAATATCATTATATTTGTAATTTTCTATTTTTTCCATTATTTCTTTTTCAGATAAATTGTATAAATCATTTTTTGTAATTAGATTTTGTTCATATATTTTTTTAATAATATCTGCTAATAATTGCATTGATATTTTTGTTTTACTATCCATATATGATTTTGATAAAATACTCATATTTTTAACAAATTTTTCAGCTATTTCTTTGTCTTTAAATCCTAGTTCTTCTATTTCTTTTTCATTTTTCTGTATTTCTATATTTTCATATATTTCTTTTACTTCATCTAAATTCCATAATTCTTTTATTACTCCAAATCCATTTGAAAGTGTATATTCAAGTCTATCACTTGAAAGCATAGGTGTGTCATTGTCTGCAATTGGGTATTTATGATAATCATTTATTTCTTCAATTTTTATACCATCTCTATTTAACAAACTCATTATTTTTTTAGATTCACTAATAATTTTTGTTGTTAGTTCTTCTGTTGATTCTTGTTTTTCGTAATCGCCATTTAAGAAATCTATAACATGTTTAAATGCTGGTGTTGCAATATCATGGAATAATCCTGCAAGCGTTTGTTTTTTATCTTTTGTAAAGTTCCATATAATTAGTGCAACTGCTACACTATGATCTAAACTTGAGTACCATAGTGTAATTTCTGGAAATAGTTTTGAATAACATGTTCCACAAGATACACTTATTCCTGCTTGTTTTTGCATTTCTGGCGTATTGATATATTCTTCTAAAAAGTCTGGCTTTTCTGGTGATAATATATCAAAATATTCTTTTATTGGTTCTTTTAAATTTTCAAAATATTTTTTCATTTTTTTAACCTTTCTTTTTCCAAAAGGATATTTTTTTAAGGAGTGTCCCTTTTTCCCCTTTAAAAGGGATTTCAAGGAACGTCCCTCAATCCCTCTCAATCTATCTTATCCAAACAGACTCAACTGATTACTTTGGCTCATACCTTCTAAGCAACCAAATTCTTTAAGCAAATCTGCTCCTGAAGCACCTATTTTAGCACGTATTTTTAGGTCGTCTATTGACATGAATTTTCCGTCTTTTCTGGCATCTACAATACCTTGTGCAGCAACACCACCAAAACCTGGTATACTATTTAAAGGTGGTCTTAATTTGTTGTCTTGTACTTTGAATCTTGTTGCTTCAGATTCATATAAGTCTACTGGCAAAAATTCAAATCCTCTTTCATACATTTCTAATACAATTTCTAAGTCGTCATACATGTCTAATTCAGCTTTTGTTGCTTCTTTCTTTTGGTTTTTCATTTCTATTTCTTTCATTTTGTTTTTTACTTTTTCTTTTCCAAATATCATACAACTTGCATCAAATGCTTTTGCTCTTATTGAGAAATATGCTGCATAATATGCTAGTGGTATGTGTACTTTGAACCATGCAATTCTAAAGGCGTTTGTAACATATGCCGCTGCATGGGCTTTTGGGAACATGTATTTTATTTTTTCACATGATTTGATATACCAGTCTGGTACATCATGTTCTTTCATTAATGGAATGTATTCGTCTTTCCATTTTGGTTCTTTTCCTTTTGCTACTTTTCCTTTACGAACTGCTTCCATTATTTTGAAAGATTTGTCTGGTGGCAATCCTTTTTTGATTAGGTAAATCATAATATCGTCACGACAACATATTGCCTCTTGAAGTGTTACTACCCCTTGTTCAATTAATGTTTGGGCATTTCCTAGCCATACGTCTGTACCATGTGATAAACCTGATAAACGTATTAATTCATCAAAGGTTGTTGGTTTTGTGTCCAAAAGCATGCCTCTGGCAAATTTCGTTCCATATTCAGGTATTCCATATGTTCCTACTTGTGAGTGAATTTGCTCTGGTGTTACACCTAATGCTTCTGTTGAATTAAATATTGACATTGTTTCTTTATCATCTAGTGGTACATCTGTTGGTTTTATTCCTGTTAAGTCTTGTAACATACGAATTACTGTCGGATCATCGTGTCCTAGTATATCTAGTTTTAACAAGTTTCCATCTATTGAGTGATAATCAAAGTGTGTTGTTATTATGTCTGAATTTGGGTCATCTGCAGGATGTTGTACTGGCGTAAATTCATATATTTCTCTTCCTTTTGGTACAACTATTATTCCACCAGGGTGTTGGCCTGTTGTTCTTTTTATTCCTGTACATCCTTGTGATAGTCTTTGAATTTCTGCTCTATTCATAGGAATTCCTCTATCTTCATAATATCCTTTGACATACCCATATGCAGTTTTTTCCGCTACTGTACCAACTGTTCCTGCTTTAAATGTTGTTCCTTTTCCAAATATTACTTCTGTGTATTTATGTGCTTTTGCTTGATATTCACCTGAGAAGTTTAAGTCTATATCTGGTTCTTTGTCTCCATTAAATCCTAAGAATGTTTCAAATGGTATGTCCATTCCATCTTTTGTTAGTTTATGCCCACATTTTGGACAATCTTTATCTGGTAAGTCAAATCCATTTCCTACTCCGTAATCTTCAAATTCTGAATACTTACAGTTTGGGCAACGGTAGTGTGGTTGTAGTGAGTTAACTTCTGTTATACCTGTCATAAATGCCGCTAAAGATGAACCTACTGAACCTCTGGAACCAACTATATATCCATCTTCATTTGATTTCCATACCAATTTTTGTGCAATTATGTACATAACTGAATATCCATTGCTTATAATTGAGTCTAACTCTTTGTCAAGTCTGTCTTGTACTATTTTTGGTAGTGGGTCTCCATATAATTCGTGTGCTTTTTTGTAAGCAATATTTTTGATATCTTCTTCACATCCTGGAATATGTGGTGGACATTTTTCTGGTGATATTGGGCTTATTTGCTCACACATATCTGATATTTTATTTGTGTTTGTTACAACTACTTCATATGCTTTTTCTTCTCCTAAATAACTGAACTCTTCAAGCATTTCTTCTGTTGTTCTTAAATATAATGGTGCCTGATTATCTGCATCATCATATTTTTGTCCCGCTTCTAATATTCTTCTATAAATTTCATCTTGTGGGTCCATAAAGTGAACATCACATGTTGCAACAACTAGTTTATTTAGTTTTTCACCTAATGCAACAATTTTTCTGTTGATATCTCTTAAATCTTCAACATCTCTTACAATTCCATTTCTAATCAAGAATTGATTATTTCCTGTTGGTTGAATTTCTAAGTAATCATAATCATTTGCAATTGCTTCAATTTCTTCATCTGGACGTCCTTGTTCTATTGCTTGATATAGTTCACCTGCTTCACATGCACTTCCAAGTATTAAACCTTCTGAATATTTTTTGTATAAGCTTTTTAATATTCTAGGTTTTCTATAAAAATAATTAACATGTGATAGTGAAATTAATCTATATAAATTTCGTAATCCTACATAGTTTTTTGCTAAAATTATAGCATGATATGTTTTTAATTTTTTGTATTCTTCTGCTTTTGCTGCTGGGTCTGCTGCAACTTGGTCTATATCTTCTAGTTTCTTTGCTCCTCTTTCTTTTAACATATCTATCATTACATTAAATACTTTAACTGTTGTATCAACATCGTCTAAAGCTCTATGTGCTACTTCTACTTTGATTCCTAAGTTTTCTGCAATTTTTCCTAATTTATATTTCTTGTAATCTGGGAATAAATCTTTTGCCAAACTTAATGTATCTAAGTATGAATAATCAAAGTCATATCCTAGTCTTTTTGCATTTTGTTTTAAGAAACCAACATCGAAATTCGCATTATGGGCTACTATTACGGTTTCATTTTGGTCACCTAAAAATTCTAACATTTTAGGGAATACTTTTTCAATTGTTTCTGCATCTTTTACCATATCGTCTGATATGTTTGTAACTTCTGTAACTCTTTCTGGGATGTGTCTTTCTGGATTTACAAAGCAACTGAATTCGTCTATTACTTCTTTATTTTTAACTTTCATTATTCCTATTTCTGTAATTCTATCATTTGTTGCAGAAAATCCTGTTGTTTCTAAGTCAAGTACACAATATGTTGCATCTATGTCTTGTCCTTTTCCATTGTAAATTGATTTTGTATTGTCTGGTGCTAAATATGCTTCTACACCATATATTACTTTGATATCAGGGTTGTCGTCACCAACTAGATGATATGCTTCTGGGAATGCTTGTGCAACTCCATGGTCTGTTATTGCTATTGATTTCATTCCCCATTTCATTGCTCTTTTTATCAAGTCTGTTGCTGATGTTACTGCATCCATTTGGCTCATTTTGGTGTGCATGTGTAGTTCTACTCTTTTTACTTCTGCATTATCTTGTCTTACTTCTTTTTTTACACCTGTACTTTCTACGATGGTATTTGCCATAACAGTGAGTTCACCTGAGAATGAGTCCATTTGTGCATTTCCTTCAATTTTTACACCTTTTACACTACCCATTTTTTTTATTATTTTTTTTGCTTTCCCTTTTTCTAGGAAGGCTTTACATGTAAGTGTACTTGTTCCATCATATAAATCAAAACTTAATAATGTTTTTCCAGATTTCAATTCTCTATCTTCCATAAAGATAATTTCACCATCTAATGAAACCGCTCCATCTTCTGGGCCTAGTTCTGAAACTTTTGCAAGTGGTGCAGTTATATTCATTGTTTTTCCTAAAATCAATGGTGTGTCTTCTTCTTCATCTTCTTTTGGAAGTTCTGGAATATTGTTTTCTATTTCAATTATTGTGTTTGCAATTACTGTTACATCTCCTGCATATGTGTCAAGTCCTGCTTTTCCTATAACTTTTATTCCTTTTGCTTGTTCTATTTGTGCTTTTATTTCATTTCCTTCTTTGATATCTTTGGCAAATGATTTACATGTCATTGTGCCTGTTCCATCATATAGGTCAATTATAAGCATTCCTTTTCCTGATTTTGTTTCTCTACATTCAACTGTTAACACTCTTCCTTCTAGTGCTACTCTACCATCATTTGCAGTTATGTCTTTTATTTTAATTAGTTTTTCCTTTGCTTTTGATGGTTTTCCCATTATGTATTTTTGTTCTTCTATAACAGCATTATCTAATTCAATATCTTCTGGCATTGCTCCCATTTCTTCTATTGGGATATAGTCTCCGTCTTGTGGTGGCATGTAGTCTGGGTCGTTATATTCTGGTACTTCGTTTTGAATATTGTTTTTGTTGTGTGCAGGATTTGTACCATTTGATGCTGAATTTGGAGAACTTTGAGTATTTGCAGTGTGTTGTCCATTTTCTGAGTTTTCTCCGTTTTCTGGAATGAATGCGACTGTTTGTTTTATTGCATTTTCTTCCATTTCTTTCATCTTTTTCTCATGTTGGATTTCCGCTTCTTGTGGCAAAATTTCTTCTAGTTCAATTTTATATTCTTTTCCATATAATTTTTTTATTACATTTTCTAACTCTTTATCAGTTTTCTTTGCCCTTAAAAAGTCTGCTCCTCTTATATGCATTTTTACGTTTATTATATTGTCATTTATTTCAACATCACTTTTCATTAATAACATTGGCTTCATTAATGGGTATTTGTGTGCCATATAACATATGATATTTTTCCATTCTTCTTTTATTGATTTTAGCTGTGTGTCTTTTTGGTAATGGATTGTCATGTCTATGTTTGAAAAATGGAATCTTTCTATTAAGAATTTTTCAAAATACCATATGTCTTTAACCTCTATGTATTCGTCTATTTCTAGTATTATTCCAAGTGTGTTTGTCTTTTTTATTACATTTAGTGCTGTTACATGTGCTTCTTTTATGTTGGCTTTTGTTTCGTAATCACTGAATATTTCTTTTACTTTTTTTGCTTTGTTTTCTGACATTGCTTTTGTTTCACTCCGTTTCGCTAATGTCCTTTTGGGGACGGTTCTTTTTGGGACATTTTTTTCTGAATGGATATCCTTATTTTCCTTCTTCATAAAATAAAAAATCACTATCTACTTTTGTTTGTTGTTGCTCTATATTTTCTCCGTCTATACTAAACCAATAATTTCCTGTTTTTTCTATTAATTTATTGTATTGGTTTATTTTTTTCATTTCTATTTCCTTGCCTTTCCTTGTATAATTTTTCATTTTTTTTATAATTTTCTATAAATTTTTCTTTACATACTATATCACAAATTATCTTTTTATTAAAGCGAACACAACAAAAAAATCAAGATAATTTTAATCTGTCCATTCAAAAAATAATAGCAACGCAAAATCAATATATAATTTATGCAACTATTTTTTCTATTTCTTCTTTAAATCTTTTATCTGCTGATATAAATCCCAATATTTTCCTTGGTTTTCCATTTATTTTATTTAATATCTTCTCTAACTTATCACTTGATACTTTATTTAAATCTGTACCCTTTGTTATAAATCTTCTTAATATTCCATTACAATTTTCATTCATTCCTTTTTGCCATGAACTATATGGATCTGCATAATACACTTCTGTCCTTCTCTCATTCTCATTAAATTTTGATATTTCTATTTTATCATAATTTAAAAACTCATGTCCATTATCTGTTGTCATACTTTTAAATATTTTTTTAAATTTACTTCCATATTTTTCCTCTAGACTATCTATTGCTTTTTTTATACATTCATTCGTGTGTTCTTTCATTTCTACAACTATATATTTCTTTGTCATTCTTTCTAAAAGTGTCATATACGTCTTTTTACTGTCTTTTGAACCTTCTACACAATCTAATTCCCAATATCCAAATTCTTTATTCTCATCTATCTCTTTTGGTCTATTATGAATACTTTTCTCTGGATGTTTTGGCTTCTTCTCTGTCTTTTCTTCTTTCTTTCCTTTCTTTTCTAATTTGGCTTTATGCACTAAATCTAATGGGCTTATATTTAATTTTCCTTTTTCTATCCAATAATATATTATTTGAAAACTTGGCTGTATTTCAAATTTTATATTATTTACTTTTATATATCCTGCCACTTCTTCTGGTGACCATTTTTCCTTTAATATTTTATCTTCTATAAATTGTTTCAATGCTCTACTTAATTTACATTTTCTTCCTGCTTTTTTCTTACTATATTCATATTTTCCTTGTGCTACTGCTGCTGAATATACTTTTTTACATATTCCCGTATTATAATCCCACTTTTCTTCACAATGTCTATTTATTTCTCTTGATATTATTGATTTATTTCTTCCTAATTCTTCTGCCATTTCTTGCATTGTATATTTCTTCTTTACCATAAATTCTATTTTCCATCTTTCTTCATATGTTATATCCAAATTTCTTTTTACCTCTTTATTTTCTGTTTCAATTATGTTAGAATTAATTAAACACATATAAAAATCTCCTTTATAATTTTGTTTCGTTCACAAATATTATATATTTGATTTTTATATGTGTCTATATTTTTATGTTAATTTTGTTGCTTTAATTTTTTGAACTGGGTGATAATTTTAATCTTGATTCTTTTGTATTTTCTTTATTTTTGTTTCTGGTCTACGTATAATTATTCGTCTTTTCCTAGTATATATGGTTCTTCTTCTGTTCCAGAACCACTTTTTATATATACACCATCATTCATTTCTACTACTGGACGTATTCCTAAGCAGCCGTCACCTCCTGAAATACCTCCATCTATAAGAACCTTACTTAAATCATGCCCACTAGGTGATGCAAGCCAATAACATGCGCCTGTCTTTATTATTTCCCTATTGTATAATTTTGCTTCATCAACTGTCATTATGTGTACATTATTTATTAATTTCAATTGCTTTTTATCTTTATACATCTCCCAATTTCTTGTATTTATTTCTGTTCCTCCATATATCTTATTATATTGAGTTGCTCTTGTTCCATTAGATAATAAATATTCTGCTCTATATCCATCACCAGCGGCATACTCGTAGAATGTAAAATTTTCTGGGCTTCCTGCATGTATTATCTTTGTAACATATATTTTCTCATCTTTTTCTGTACTCTCTAATATTTGCCATCCCTCATATTTAGGTATTCCATCTTTATCTGCTGGTCTTACACTTTGATTTCTGCTTGTTATTATTTCTAATTTATTTAAATCTATATTTTCATTTCCTTTATAAGTAAATCCTCCAAAAGTATATGATAATGCATTTGAATTATTTGGATATTCTAGTTTATACATTGCTCTTGTTCCTATTAAACGGCTTGCATTTAAGTCATACAGCCTTTTATTTTGCAACTCTTCTATTTCTTCTTTTGTCCATTCCCCTGCATCATATTTAACTATATTTTTTGCAGACATATATTGATTTACTATAACTTCTTTTTCTTCACTGATTGTCTTTCCGTTATATGTTCCACTAACTATAAAAGTATATTTTTCATTTTTTGTCACTGCATATGGTACTGTTTTTGTATTATCTGCTGTTGATACAACTGTACATTTATTTCCTTCCAATGTTGCTATTATATTTATATACAATGTTTTTCCTTTTTCTTGTGTATTTGCTCCGAGTGAACTTGTATCATTTGCACTTCCACTTGCATTTACTCCTATTGCATATGTTATTTCTAATTTTTTAGTTGTTACTTTTATATTTATATCTCCAGTAACTTTTTCTATTTTTATTTTTCCAGTATTTATATCAACTTCATTTCCACCAGTTGTAGTTACAGTTTGTTCTCCCATTGTTACCACTAAACTTGTTATTGCATAATTTCCTTCTGCTGATATTGTTGCTTCATATGTTTTGTTATATGCTGCTTTTGTTGCATTATTGTTTATTGTTGCACTTTCTCCCAAGTCTTTTGTTACATTATAAAAATAATCATCTATCTTTATAATTTTTTCTGTTTTGTTTCCATCTCCTGTTGTTATTACAAATTTATATTCTTTTTCTAATTCCACATCATAATCAATTGATATTTGTTCTTTTTTTCCATCTACTACTTTCAATGGATTTCCTTCTGGATAGTCTATTTGTTTTATTCCATTTATTCTATCTGTTACAACTATATTTATCTTTACTTTATTATCTACTCTTGAAACAGTTGTATATTCAAACTCTAAACTACTTGTATTATATTCTATTTTCTCTATATTCAAATTTTGGTCTATTAAAAATTTTCCTTTTATTTTATTTTTTGTCATAATAATCAATTTTCCATTTAATGACGCGTCTTCTTGTAATAATGGACTATAATCTTTTAATATTGCTTTATTTGCCCAATCTTGCGTTACATCATCTAATGTTGCATTACCTTGTCTTGCTATTTGCAGTTCTTGCAATGCCATTGTTAATTGTTCTTTCATTTCTGCTTCTAATTGTGCTTTTTTTGCTTGTTTTACTTTTGCAAATATTCCGTTTTCACCACCTAATGTTGCTATTGCAATTCCAGCTAGCAATAATAAAATAATTATTGTTATGACTAAGGCAACTAATGTTATTCCTTTTTGTTTCTTTATTTTCATTTGTATTCCTCCTAAAATTTTCTAGTAATGTAAACTAATTTTATTTTTATTTAATTTTATTGTTAAAAATATACATTCAAATTTTAAAGAAAAAGATGATTCTTTGTTTTCTCCTAAGTACAGTATATTTTTAACTTTTCAATGTCTGTTTTTCTAAATTTTTGATAATATTTTCATAATCTATTTTTTCATAGATTAGTTTACACTCTCTTAACTTTATATTTTATATTTTATATCTTTTTCACACGTGTGTCAATATTTATTTTCTGATTTTTACTATAATTGTAATAATAAGTTATAATTTACAGTTATTAATTTAATTGTTTAAATTTTTTTATGACATACGGAAGGATTGAATTTTGAAATGAATAACTCTGGAAAATTTGAAAATAATTTAAATATAATTGGTCCTATTTTAAGAGAAAAAAGAAAAGAAAAAAAGTTGTCTTTTGAACAACTTTCTAATAAACTTTTATTACTTGGTATTAATATTCCTATCACCTGTTTACATAGAATAGAAAATAATCAACGAACTGTAAGAGATTATGAATTGTGTGCTCTTTCTATTGCTCTTAATATTGATATAAAAGAACTTTTAACTCCATTTATAAATAATTTAAAAAACTCAGAACAAATTTAGCACTGAGTTTTTTATTTTATATTAATATAAGAACAAAGCAGAGTCAAAGATTAAGTTATCTTTAATTCTCTTTGTTCAAATAGCTTACTTATTTCTAAAGGGCCACTCTTTCAACTTTAACATCTTCTAAGTTTGAATCATCTACTTTATATCCATAACCACCTAAATAATATCTGCAATTATTATAATCATCTGCGTTTTGCTTATCTCCATCTTTCAAACTAATTGTTGAGGCTCCCTCATTTTGAGTTGATATGTATGCTTTATCATTAATAATATAATTTAAGCTAGTGCCAAAATCTGCATATTTTCCTACTTCTGTAACACTTCCATCATCATTTATTTCTAACAAAGTATATTTTTCATCTATTGAACCATCATCTAATCTTCTTCTGTCATTTACATATGTCTTTCCAGCAAAACTTTTTACTTCTCCAAAATATCCTAATAAAACATCTTCTTTAGTTTCTAAATTCAATATATGTTTTGCTTCTTGTTCAGCATAGTCAATGTATGTTAGATATTTGTCTGTTACACTTAATACAAATTTTCTTCCTTGTGCTAATTCTGTTTGATTTGTTCCATCCACATTTATTTGATACATTTTTCTGTTTTGAGTTGTATAATATATTTTATCATTTTGGACAAAGAAATAATTTTTTACTTTTTCTGCAATATTTATAACATTACTTCCGTCTTTTTCCATAGAGCATAGTGTTCCCTGTGGATTTTGATTTATGCTATCATATCCAATTTGATTTACAAAATAAATTTTGTTATCTGTAATCCATAATTGTAAAGATACTCCTTCATAAATTTTTTGAACATTTCCTGTTAAGTCTATTTTATATATGCCTTTTCCACTATAATATGAAGGTATTGTGTAAACATTTTCTCCATCAAAATATATTTTATCTGCCCCATTTGGAACTTCTACTATTTTTTTGCTAGTTTTGTCTTCAATATTATATGTGTATATACTTTTGTTTTTATCTTCATAAAATACCGCTTTTGTTCCTATTTTGCAGAATTTTCCTCCTGCTTGCATACTTGTTTGTTTTTCTTCGTCTTCAAGTTCTTTTTGATTTGTTTTTTCTGCATTTGATGTAGTTTGTTCATTGTTATTAATATTATTGTTTTCTTCTTCTCCTCGTGCATAATTTACAGTTGCTACTCTATTTGGGTTGACTATTACAATTGCTATTGCAATTACCATCAATATTGCAAGTATTATTCCTAATATTATATTTCCCTTTTTATCGCCCATTTCTTTCTCCTTTTTGAGACAAGTGAGATAATTCAAAATTGTCTCATTTTTATGTATATATTGTCGAATATTTTTTAGTTTTTTGACTTTTTTGAGACAAACTGTACTATCCCACTTGTCTCTTTTAAAATATTCTTAGGATATCATTATAAGTTATATATAATGATAGTGCTATTAAAATTGAAAATCCTATTAATTGTATATTTATTTCTGTTTTTTCATTTAATGGTTTTCTTCTAATCGTTTCAATTAGAAGTATTAATATTTTTCCACCATCTAGTGCTGGTATTGGTAATAAGTTTGTAACTCCTAGTGATAATGAAATTAATGCTAACATATATATGAATTCTTTAATTCCATTTGTTTTGGCAACAACTTCCGATATTCCTACAGGTCCCATCATTTGGTCTACACTTACTCCCCCTGTGAATATCATCTTTATGTTGTCTAGTATTGAAAATGCAAATTCTTTTGTTTCTATTCCACCATATATTATATGGTTTATCAAATTATTTTCTGATTGTTTTAAATTTACACCTAAATAATATGAAGATATATAGTCTGGTGTTAATTCTACAGAGATTTCTTCGCCTTTTCTGTCTACTGTTATAAGCATTGTGTTAACACCTTTTTCTTGTATCAGTTCTATTATTTTGTTGTAGTCTCCATTTATTTCTTGGTTATTTATTTTTGTTATTTTATCATTTGTTTTTAGTCCGTATTTTTCAGCACTGCTTCCTTTTTCAATTGATATTATTTTGCAATTTTGGTCTAAATAAATTCCTGTATTTTTATTTTTTATTTCTGTTGGTTTTATTCTGTAATCTTCTATTGAACCGTTTCTTTCTATTTTTAGTGATATTTCTTCTCCATTATATTTTTGTGTTGATTTATTATTACTTCTATTTTCTGATTCATTTGTTCCTTTTGCTTTTGTCATTGCTTTGTTTAAGTCATATTTGCTTTTTATTTTTTTACCATTAAACTCTACAATTTTATCATTTTGTTGTAAGCCTATTTCTTGTGCTGCATATCCATCTAACACTGAACTTATTTCGTTTGTTACATATGTTGTACTTGTTGACATCAAAATAAAATATACTAATAAACCAAATATGATATTTACTGTTGCACCAGCTACTACGATTGCAATTCTTTTTGGTATACTTGCTTTTGAAAAAGAACCTTCACTTTCTGATCTTTCTTCTTCACCTTCCATACTACAAAATCCACCGTAATGGTATTAATCTTAGTGCATATTTAGTTTCTTTTCCTTGTTTTTTCCATATTGTAGGTCCAAATCCTATTGCAAATTCATTTACTTTTACTTTGCATAGTTTTGCAACTGTTAGGTGTCCTGCTTCATGTATTAATATTAGAAATCCAAGTAAAAATATTATTTTTAAGGCTGATATTATAATTGTCAAATTTACTCCTCCTTGTCGGGATTGAGGGACGTTCCTTAAAATCCCTTTTTTTAGGGATTCAGTGACACTCCTTATTTTCTAAAAAATGTTTAAACTTTAAAGGAATGTCCCTTTTTCCCTTTTTGAAGGGATTTTAAGGAACGTCCCTCAATCCCGATTTTTTAAATCATTGTGAATAGCATATATGCAAATGGTGCTATAAATAGCACACTGTCTATTCTGTCTAGCATTCCTCCATGTCCTGGTAATAAATTACTATAATCTTTTATATCTACATATCTTTTTATACATGATGCTGAAAAGTCTCCTAATTGTCCTATTAAGCTTAGTACTATTCCTGATATTCCTACTACAAAATATGAATAATTAAATGAAAAATTGTTGTTTAAAATTAGTGTATATATCACTGCAAGTACTGTTGCTCCTATTGTTCCTGCTACGCATCCTTCTATTGATTTTTTAGGGCTTACTTTGCTAAATTTGTGTTTTCCAAATCTGCATCCTACACTGTATGCAAATACATCTGTTCCCCATGATGCTATAAATATATATCCTAATAGTATTTTTCCATTTTGTATTTTGTCTATCATTGTTAAAAACATTATGAATGTTGGTATATAACATATTCCTAGTAGTGTGTATGCCATGTCTTTAAATGTTGTTTTCATGTCTGTTGCTATTACTTGTGCAAATAATATTAATATTGTGCATGGTATTGTATATATTAATATTTGTTGCATTTGTTGTTGTGGTATTAGACTTGGTATTAATACTAATATGCAACTTAAGTAAGCTACCCATTTTATTGGTTTGCATACTTTTGTTATTGCTTTTATGTATTCGTGCATTGCTACTATTGATATTGTTGTGAATATTATTGATGTTATTATGTTGTTTTGTATTAATAATATTACTAAGAGTGCTAGACCTACTATAAATCCTGATGTTATTCTTTTAAAATCCATATTTTTTTCCTTTCTCTTCACTTAGTTTCGTTCATCATAAAATGAAAATTTGCGATTTTCATTTTACAAATCTCCCGCTTCGCTCGTTCATCATAAAATAAAAATTATAAATTTTTATTTTGCTCCAAATTTTCTATTTCTTTTTTGATAAATTTCTATTGTATTATCTAAATCTTCTTCACTAAAATCTGGCCACATTTTGTCTACAAATACAAATTCAGTATAAACTAATTGCCATGGCAAGAAGTTACTTAATCTAATTTCTCCACTTGTTCTTATTAGTAAATCTGGATCTGGTTGATTTGCTGTATATAAATTATCTGATATTGTTTGTTCTGTTATATCTTCTATATTTATTTCATTGTTTTTTACTTTTTCTGCAATATTTTTTACTGCATGTATTATTTCATCTCTTCCACCATAATTTAATGCAATATTAAATGTTATTCCAGTATTATTTTTTGTTCTTTCCATGCATTTTTCTATACTTTTTTGCATTTTTTCTGATAGGCCTTTTTTACTTCCAATTATTTTTACTTTTATGTTTTCTGAATCAGCTCTTTTGCTGTAATCATCTAAATAGCTTTGGAATAGTTTCATTAAAGCTGTTACTTCTTCTGTTGTTCTTTTCCAGTTTTCTGTTGAAAATGCATATACTGTTATATGTTTTATTCCAATTTTATTTGCATATCTTACTATTTTTTCTAGTGTCTTTGCTCCTTCTTTGTGTCCTAAACTTACTGGCAAATTTTTATTTCTAGCCCATCTTCTATTTCCATCCATTATAATTGCAATATGTTTTGGCAAATTTTCTTGTTCCATTTTGTTCCCCCTAAATTGCGCCAATAATTTTTCCATCAACACAATTTTTAAAATTATTCTGTATCTGTCAAAAAAGGGCGTCCCTTTTGACAGATTTTATTTATTTCTATCTTTTATATATAATGCAAGTTGTCTTAAAAATTCTGATTTTTCTCCATATTCTTCTAATTGTTCTATTGCCTCTTCTGTTATTTTATCTAATTCTTTTTTGGCACCGTCTAATCCATAATATGATACATATGTGCATTTTCCCATTTCTCTATCATTTCCTACTGGTTTTCCAGTTATTTCTGGATTACCTTCTTCAGATAAAATATCATCTTTTATTTGAAATGCTAAGCCTATTTTTTCTGAATATATTGTTAATTTTTCTATATTTTTTTCAGATGCATTTGCTAAAATTGCTCCCATTCTTATACATAGCTTTAGTAATGCTCCTGTTTTATTTATATGTATGTATTCTAGCATTTCTTTTGAGATTTCTTTTCCTTCTAATTCAGTATCTAAATATTCTCCCGCAATCATTCTATCAACTGCTTTTGTGAATTCATTAAATGCTCTTGCTTTGCTATGAAAATTTTCTTTATATTGATTTTCTATTGAATACAACATTTCATTGCTTATAACAATATAAGCTTGATTAAGAAGCCCATCTCCTGCAAGTAATGCTGTTGGATGGTTGAATTGCTTGTGGTTTGTTGGTTTTCCATGTCTAAAATCATCATTATCTACTTCTGGCAAATCATCATGAATCAGTGAAAAGTTGTGTACCATTTCTATTGCTATTGCAAATGGCATTGCTTCTTCATAATCTTTTTTGAATAATTCATATGTTGCTAGTACTAATATTGGTCTTAATCTTTTTCCACCTGCCATTAAGCTGTATTCCATTGAATTGTTTAATATTTTTTCTGGACATTCTTCTTTTCTTAAATATTTTTCTAGCTCTTCATTTACTATATCTTGATACCTTTTTAGATTTTGTTTAAACTCCATTTTAATATAGTCCTCCCTAAGCTTTAAGGTTGGAAAAGAATTTTCAACCTCATCCTTTTGTTTCTTATATTATTACTATTTTATTATCTACTTTATATAGACATTACTTCATTTTCCTTATTTTCAAGTATTTTGTCTATTTCTTCTACACTTTTATCAGTTAATTTTTGTATGTCATTTTCTGCTTGTTTTAATTCATCTTCTGTCATATTTCCTTCTTTCTGTTCTGCTTTTGCTGTTTCTATTCCGTCTCTTCTTACCGCTCTTACTGCTACTTTTGCTTCTTCTGCCATTTTTTTGATGTCTTTTACTAATTCTTTTCTTCTTTCTTCTGTTAATTCTGGGAATGCAAGTCTTATTACTTTTCCATCATTGTTTGGATTTATTCCAATGTCTGATACTAATATTGCTTTTTCTATTTCTTTTAATATGCTCATATCCCATGGTTGAATAACTATTAATCTTGCTTCTGGAACTGATACTCCTGCTACTTGGTTTATTGGTGTTGGTGTTCCATAATAATCAATTTTTACTTTGTTTAATATTGCAGGATTTGCTCTTCCTGCTCTAACTTCTGATAATTTTTCATTGTATACATTTATACATTTTTCCATTTTTTCTTTAATATTTGTGTAATCCATAATCTTTCTTCCCTTCTATCTAATTTTTGTTATGTCTGCTGAAAATGCTACAATTATAGTTAGCATTATATATAGCCAAACTATTTCATCTTTTGTCATTGATTTTGTTGCATGTTGCAATATTATTCCTATAAATATAAATAATATTAATAAAATTATAAACTTTAATGTAACTTTTTTTGCATTTTTAGTAGCATTTTTTGATATTTGATTATCTATAAATACTCTTTTTGCTTGTGTATTTATGTGTAATGCTAGAGAATTTGCAAATTCCTTTTCAAATATAATTTCATTCATTGTTTTTTTATCTATTAAAAATTCTTTAGTTGATAGTTCATTCTTATATTCGTTTATATACCTTTTTAGTTTTTCGCCTTTTTCTGTGTAATTACTTGCTTTTATAATTAATATATTTGATATTATTTTTTCTGCAATATATATTAAAATACTTAATGATGAAATATTTTTTAATAAAAATATTTTTATTATTAATAATACAATTATTAAAATCATTGATTCTTTTTTGTATATTTTAGATATTTTTTGTAATTCTTTTTTCTTGTTTTCATCTATAATATTCTCTTTTATAAGTTCTTTTTGCAAAACTTTTTGTAAATCATTGTATTGAACATTATATGAATTAAAAGTATTTATTAATTTTTCTTCTAATTCTTTTTTTGTGATTTCTATCTTTTTTGAAAATAGAAAATCTAATAAAATTATTTCATATTTTTTTATATCATTTGAATTCATATCAATATTTTGTTTTATTGTGTAATTATATGCATTTATATCATTTCTATCATATTCTATTTTAATATAGCCTTTTATATTTAAATTTATTATTTCAGCTAATATTAAATCGAAATTATTATTTAACCCTTTGTCATTTATACATCCTGTAATTATTGGTTCTATATTTTCTATTTCATTTTTTTCAATGTTTTCATTTTTTGAATAATTGTAGTATTTTGAGTATATCCATACAATTATAAATATATTTATAAATATTAGTATTAGCATGTTTTCTCCCTATTTTACTATTGTTCCAATATGTTCACCTTTAACTGCTCTTACTATATTTTCTGGGTCTGCTATTCCAAATACTAATAATGGAATATTGTTATCTCTACATAATGCTGTTGCTGTTGAGTCCATAACTTTTAAGTCTTTTTCTAATACTTCTAAGTATGATATTTTGTCAAATTTTTCTGCTGTTGGGTCTAATTTAGGGTCTGCTGAATATACTGCATCTATTGCTTTTCCTAGTAAAATGATATCTGCATTTATTTCTGTTGCTCTTAATACTGCTGCTGTATCTGTTGTAAAATAAGGATGACCTGTTCCACATGCAAATATTACTACTCTTCCTCTTTCTAAATGTTTTTCTGCTTTTCTAATTATGAATGGTTCTGCTATTTCTCTCATTTCTATAGCTGTTTGAACTCTTGAATGAACTCCTCTTGCTTCTAGTGCATCTTGCAATGCTAATCCGTTCATTGCCGTTGCTAACATTCCCATGTAGTCTGCTGTTGCTCTTTCCATTTGGTGTCCGTTTCTTCCTCTCCAGAAGTTTCCTCCGCCTACTACTATTCCTACTTCTACTCCCATTTCTGTTACTTCTTTTATTTTGTCACATATTTTTCCGACTACTTCTACATTAACTCCTGTTTTTTGTTCTCCTGCTAGTGCTTCTCCACTTAGTTTTAGAAGTACTCTTTTATATTTTGCTTCTGACAATTTTTTCACTCTCCTTAGTTTTATTTTTCTTAAGCGTATTCTATCATATATTTTTTAAATTGAATACCCTTTTTGATAAATTTAATTTTAATTTATTTGGTTTGTACTATATTTGTTGTATATCAATGTCTTTTGTTTGTATAATTTGACTTTTTATGTAAATTGATGTAAAATGTAATTAGTTATAAACTATGTATAAATGGAGGATACAACAATGGAACAAAAGAAAATTGGAAATGCAATTTACACACTTTTAAACCAAAATCTGTCTCCGCAAATGGCGGAAATGATGTTTTTGGAACTTTGCTTTATTAACCCAAAAGCTGATACTTCAGATGAACGGGAATTAACCATGTATCCACTTGACTGGTTTAGAAATAAATCCGTTTATGATGAATTGGTTAAAAATTTTGAAACAGTTCTAAAATTAGGACCGTTTTCTACCCAACAGCGATTTAGAGCATTTCTTGCTTTAATGTACCTGAAAGGGCTAAGAGCAGACTTTCGTGGATACAAAAAATTTTTAACCTCTTTTCGAAACAAAGAGGCGTATCGCTTGGCATCAAATTTGTTTGATGCAGAGAAATTTGTTAGAGTATTTCCTGATGTTGATGCAGAAGCATCTACAATCTCTTCAACATCTGACATCTCTTTCTAGAACTCCAAAACCCTCGAACCAAATTTGGTTCGAGGGTTTTTTATGTAATCTTTCTGTAGTAATACATAATTTTTTGTGTATTAGCAAACTTATGTATTGTTTTTTGATACAATAAATTTAATTATTTAATCAGGAGGTTAACTAATAGTGAATTTCAGAAGAATTAGAGATTTAAGAGAGGATAATGACAAATATCAAAAGGATGTAGCTCAACTACTTGGTATTTCACAACAGTATTATTCTGAATATGAAAAAGGCAATAGAACTATACCTATAAACCATTTAATAACATTAGCTAAATATTATCATACATCTATAGACTATATCGTTGGATTATCAGATGAAAGATATGTTAAAAGAAAATTAAAAAATCAAAATATAAATAGGTAGCATAAGTTAACTTATAAATCAAATTAACTTATGTTACCTTATTTTTATATTTCCATTTGACTTGCTAAAAATGTTGCAGCAGATTGTGCTACCTTTTTTTCAACTTCATTCATTTTTGTGTTTGAATCTTTTGACATTAATATTACAGTACCTATTGTATCTCCATTAGATATTATAGGATATACAATTTGTGATTTATTTTTCTTTTCGTTTGTATCATTTTTAGTAATTGGCATTGCTTTATCACTATTTTCTTTACTTGTATACACTTCTTTATCTTCCATAAGTTTCTCAAGTTCTTGGCTTACATCTTGCTCTAAAAATTCCTTTTTTGAACCACCTGATACAGCTATTATTGTGTCTTTATCTGTTATACATGCAATATGTCCTGTTGTTTTTGCTAACGTTTCTGCATATCCTGTTGCAAATTCTGATAATTCTCCTATTGGAGAATATTTTTTTAATATTACTTGACCTTCTCTGTCAGTAAATATTTCAAGTGGGTCTCCTTCTTTTATTCTTAAAGTTTTTCTTATTTCTTTTGGAATTACCACTCTTCCTAAATCATCTATTCTTCTTACTACTCCAGTTGCCTTCATTTTTATCCTCCTTTAATTTCAAGTCTATTCTTATTATCTCAAAAGAGGAAATTTTTATACATTTTTATTAAATTTTTTTAACACATGAAACATTATTACAAATTTGTCTCATTAAATTTGTAAAATCAAATTTGAAAAATGAGACAATATCATGTGTCTCATTCTTCTTTTTTACGCAAAAATCCACTTTTATATTTATCCAAAATGTAACCTAAACTATTAGAAAATTCTTTTAGCATAACAATTTTTATTGATTGGTCTTTTCCTTTTAAATACTCATCAATTACCAGTTTCAATTGTTTTATATTGTCCATTTCTGGTTCTATTTCTTTTGGATATTTTTCTGCTCTATTTAATAATTTTTCTTTTATCAAAACTATATCTTCATTACTTGCACAAGATATTCTTTGGAATAATTGATATACATCATAATATTTAAATATTGGTATGTTCATGCATTCTCTATCAAATTTTTCATAGAAGTTTTCCATTTTCATAGGAATTGCTTTGAAAATTTCTTCTGCTTTTTCCTTGTACATTTTATCTAATAATTGATTATTTAAATTATTGAAGTGTTTTACTATGTCATCCATATCTTCTTCTACTTGTTCTATTGCAATTTTAGAAAGCTCTTCTTCTACATTTTTGCAATATTTTGATTTTAATGATGATATATTCATTCCATTGAAGAATACACTTTTTAATGTTTTAATATCATAATCAATTAAGCTTTTTCTTGAAAAATAGCTAAAATATGCATATATTTTGACTATATCAATTAACTCTAGATTTCCTTCTTTTACCTCTTCTAATACTTCTTTTATTACTCTATCAAATTCATCATCTGATATTTTCCAGTATTCTTCTGTAAGTAATCTCTTGTATCCAGGTAAATTGTCTGTATCGACTGTATTTCTTATTGTTTCCATATTTTCTTTAAATAATCTCATATCAAATATTCTTGTTCTTACATAATACTCTATAAATTTAAAAAATCTGTATTCAGATTTGAAGTTGTAATAATAATTGCTATCAAATTCTTTTATATAGAATTGTCTGTTATCCATTAATGTTCTTGATGATACTAATATTGATTTATATTCTTCGTTATCTTTTATATTGATAAATTTATCTTTTGTTATTTTTCCTGCTTTAATTTCAAATGATATTGCTATTGTGAATATTAACATTGTTTGCATTACTCTGTTATTTGTGTTTGGATAATTTTTTTCTACCATTTCATATATTTTTTGGAAGTCATTTAATGCATGTTTTAATATTCTTAAGTTTCTTGTTCCGCTTCTTTCAAATGTTAATATTATCAATCTTGTGTTTTCTCTCAAAAATCTAATTAAATCGGAGTTGCTTTCATATCTCATTAAAATTCCATTTATTATATAATCAAATTTTGGGGCATATTCAAATGTTTCACCTATTAGCTTTTCTTTAATTCTTTCATAATCATTTGCTTTGTCAAAAACATGCTCAATTTTATTTTGAATTTTCTCAACCATTGGCTTGTCTGTTGTATTTAGCTCTCCTTGTTTATCTAACAAGTATGTTGCTATAAATGTTTTCATTTCTATGTTTGAACTTTTTAATTTTGTTGAAAGTTCTTTTTCATTACATATTATTATTGTTTTTATATGGTCATGTTCAACAAAGTTGTTGATATATCCTAAAATATCAATAACATCAACATTTGCTCTTTCTAAGTCATCAAAACATAGTACTTTATCATCTGTTGAAAAGAATTCTGCATAATCTAGCTTGTCTCCATTTTGTGTAACTCCAAAGAAATTTGCCATGTCTAATCCAGTTTTTGCATATTCTGGTATTGTTGTTTGTCCATTTGATTCCATGAATTTTCTTAGGTTTTTGTCCATTAATTGTGTTGTTTCTATGAATATTTTTTTGCTTATATCTTCTAAGTTTGATATTCCATATAATGACATGTATATTGTTGTATATCTTTTTCCGTTCAATTGCATAGATTCAATTTTCTTTTTTATTTTGTTATTCCAAAAATGAGTTTTTCCAACTCCCCATTCTCCATTTAACATTATGGCATAGTCTGTGTAATCTGACCTTACATAGTCTAATATACTCTCTACTAAATCTTCCATTTTCTCACTCCATTCTTTTTGTCCTTTTGGGGACGGTTCTTTTGGGGACATTTTGTTTGATACTTTAATTTGCCACATCACAGAAAATATATTTTTAATCTTTTGCTAATACTAAAATTCCTATTTTTTTAGGATTGGCTTGTTGTAGTATTTTACTACATTCATTTACTGTGTTTCCAGTTGTATAAATGTCGTCTATTAATAAAATTTTTTTATTTGTTATTATTTTTTTATTTTGTATGCTGTATACACCTTGTATATTTTGTTGTCTGTCTTCTTTGTTTAATTTGCTTTGTTCTATTATATTTTTTGTTTTTATTAAACAATTATTCACAAGTTCCAAATTTGCTTGTTTTTTTGATATTTTTATAGTATTTTTTTTGTCTATTTCTGATCTTCTTTTTGATATCTGTCTTACTATTTCTTTTGCAATTAGTAAACTTTGGTTGTATCCTCTTTCTTTATATCTTTTTTTGCTTATTGGAACTGGTATAATTTTATCATATTTTTTTATATTTTCAAATATTTTTTTATTATTTAACAAAAAATTTACAAATGTTTTGTACATATATGATTTTTCGTTAAATTTATAGTCTATTATTAATTGACGTATTTGTCCTTCATATTTAAATATGTACATTAGCTCATTAAAATATCTTTCTTCGAAGTTTTCTTCTATTTCGTTTTCTGTTAATATATTTATTTCTGATTGTTTTTTGAGTTCTTTATTGCATTTTGGGCATATTGTTTTTGTGGCTATTTTTCCACATATTCCGCATGTTTGTGGATAAATTAGATTTGTTATTTTTTCTTGAATTATAAAAATTTTATTCACTCTTTTCTTGATTTAAAATATATTGATTTAATTTTGTTTCTAAGAATTTAAAATTGCAACATCTTTTCTTTATACTTAAATTTGCCTTATTATTTATAATTAGATTATATAATTTTTCAGCATTATTAACAATTCTTTCCAAATTAGTATTGCACCATTTTATTTGATATTTTAAAATTAATCCGTATTTTTTGTCTTTTTTTATTTCATTATTTATATCTATTTTGTAATAATATTGATATGGAATTGGTATCATATTATTTAAATTTATAACTCCATCTCTTCCATTGTTTATCTTTAAAAAATCAATATTATTTTTCATTTTCTTATGTTTTTCTTTTGGAGAGCTTAATGGAGCAAAATAATTTATATTATTTATTTTTAAAATTATTCCAATAAATGGTCTTTTTTCTTTTACATCATATGCTTTTAAAACTTTTTTATCTTGATTATAAATGAATTTAGCATATTCTTTATCAATTCTATATAAATTTAATTCTTCTATTTATTACACCTCCTATTTATAACATAATTTATTATAGTATAAAACAAAAGGGAACTAGTAATAAAACTAATCCCCATTGTCTTTTTCATTCTCCGTTTATTTTTTGGTGGAGTTAAAACCGCTTTTTCATTCTCCGTTTATTTTTTGGTGGAGTTAAAACCGCTTTTTGTTTAGTAGTTAGCTATATTAGTATATTAATTATACTTTATTTTATGTCTATTGTCAACAAAAAGTTTTTGACATTTTTCGACAAAAATTGTTACAATTTACAACCTTAGAAATTTTGTAAATTCATTAATTTTGCAATTTTAAATATTAATTTTGTGCAATCATTTTTAACTTAAATTCTAAACCTGTATTGCGTTTTTTACTGTCAACATTTTGCACCATATAGCTAACAACTCTATCGCTACCAACAATAATCAAAAGTTTTTTAGCTCTAGTAATACCAGTATACAATAAATTTCTAGTTAACAACATTGGTGCTGATGCAGGAGTAAGCATTATTACAACATCGAACTCACTTCCGTTGAGCCTTATGTATTGTAATTGCATAGCTATGCTCAATTTGGTCTAAATCTGAATATTCATACCACGCTATTTTTTCATCATCAAATTGTATTTTTACAATTTTTTCTTTTTCATCTATTTCTATTATTGTCCCTATTTCACCATTAAACACACCTGTTCCAATTTCTTTCTTATCTTTTGGTTTTGCAAGATACATTGATGCCCAGCTATTTTCTTCTGATTTTCCATCTATTTTTTCTACTCCAAACGGTTTTGTTTCTCTCTCCCATGTAATGTCATAATTGTTTTTAATTTGCATTACTCTATCTCCAACTCTAAATACTACATCCCCAATTTTTCTTTCTGGTAAAGCTTCTGTATTTGGATTTAAAACTGCCTGTAATGCTTTGTTTAATTCTCTAGTTCCTAAAGTTCCTTTTTTTGTTGGAGTTAGAACTTGAATATTTTTGAAAAAATCATAATTTCCATACTTTTCTAATCTTCCTGTTGATAAGCTTATTACTTCTTGCAGCATTTTTTCTGTTGAATTTTGTTTGATAAAGAAAAAGTCTTGTTTTGTGTCTTCTTCTATTTCTTCATCATCATTTTTTATAAATCCTAATCCGTTATTTACTCTGTGGGCATTTAGAACAATTTTACTTTTTGCAGCTTGTCTAAAAATTTTATCTAATTTAACAGTATTTATCACTTCTGAATTTATTAAATCTTTTAGTACACTTCCTGGTCCAACTGATGCTAATTGGTCTACATCTCCTACTAGAATTAATTTTGTTCCCTGATATATGCAATTTAGTAAATAGTTCATTACAAACATATCAACCATTGATAATTCATCCACTACAATTAAATCTGCATCTATTGGTTCTCCTTTATAATCACTATGTCTTGAATAAATTCCTTCATCATCTAATTTTCCTATTCCTAACAATCTGTGCAATGTTGATGCTTCTTTTCCTGTTGCTTCTGTCATTTTTTTTGCAGCTCGTCCTGTTGGTGCAGTTAGTACAACTTTTTTCTTTCTTTCTTCAAATAAATCAATTATTGTTTTTATTATTGTTGTTTTTCCTGTTCCTGGTCCACCTGTTATAATTGTTACATTACTGTCATTTATTGATAATACTGCTTCTCTTTGTTTTTCAGATAATTCTATACTTGATTTTTTCTCTATATCTTTTAGTGCATTTTCTATATTTTCTATCTTTTTCAAGTTTTTGCTTTTATCTAGTCTTATAATTCTTGTTGCGATTTCTTTTTCTACACTATAAAAATTTTCTAAATATATCCATTCAAACTCATCTCTTTTTTCAATAATAATTTCGTCTTTGGCCTTTAAATTGATTATATTGTCTTCTACTGCTTCTGTTGTAACATCTAATAATGATATTACATATTCTATTAAATTTTGCTTTATAACACATGAATTGCCGTTATATGTAGCTTTTATTAATCCATATTTTATACCACTTTCAACTCTTTTTTGATTATCATAGCTTATTCCTAATTTCAAAGCCATTTGGTCTATTTGTTTAAAGTCTACGCCACGAGCCATATCTATTAATATATATGGGTTTGATTCGATTTGTTCGATTGCGTTTATTCCTAATAAATCATATATTTTTTTTGCATTTTCTGCACCTATTCCAAATCTTTCTAGAAATCCTACTATTTGCCATACTTCCCAGTTTTCTAAAAAACTTTCTGACATTTCAAGTGCTCTATTTTTTGATATTCCTTTTATTTGTGCTAATTTTTCTGGCTCAAATTTGAATACATTTATTGTGTCTTCTCCAAATGTTTTTATTATTTTTTTTGCTGTTGCTTCTCCTATTCCTTTAATGCTTCCATTGGCTAAGTATTTTTCTAATGCTCCTAGTGTTTCTGGCATTAGTTTTTCAAATGTTTCTACTTTGAATTGTCTTCCATAGTCTTTGTGCTCGACAAATTTTCCTTCTAATTTTAAGGTGTCTCCGCTTTTTACAAATGGTAGGTATCCTACTATTGTTGTTTCTTCGTCTTCTGTTTCAAATACTGCTATTGTGTAACTGTTTACGTCATTTTGGTATATGATGTCTGCTACTTCTCCTTTGATTTCCAATAATGTTCTCTCCTTTATTATTTACACTCTATCTCTTATTTATTTTTTTAGTTTATCATATTTATAGATAAAAAACAAGATATTTTTTTGTTAAAATGCTTATTTAAAAGTATTAGTAATAGCTCAGTAAAGATAATGTGTTGAATACCTGTGAATAATATTTTTCATATTTTTCTCAGGTATTCAACACATTATCTTTACTGAACTGTTACTACTATTGTTCATCCACATTATCAATAATATCTTTGCACTCTTTCCACCCTGTTACTTTTAGAATTTCATAATCTTTTGAAAGTTTTCTAGCAATTTCTTTAGTGTTGTCATTAGAATTTAAATCTGCAACTATTATATTTTTCAAATATTCTTCTCTTCCATATAAAATTTTAAATAAAATCGAACGCAAAAATCCCTCTATTTTCTCTTCTTGATTTTTTACTGCTATTATTACATATATACCGTTTGATTTAAATTTTGTATATTTGCTTATGTATATAATATTTTTTATAATCTCAAATAAACCATAAATGGCCAATGTCCAAAATATTGTGTTTAATACAAATTCCAACATTTTTATGCCCCCTATGGTTTATAATATGATTTTTTTATTTTTTTGTGATTTTGTCTTATCTTATATCTTTTGAATTTTATGTGATAATATTTTATTCTGAAGTTACGCTATTTAACATCCAAATAATTTTTCCATAATCTTTAATGTAATCATCTATTAATGATGATGTTGAATATTCTTTTTGATTTTCTGCTTCTTCTTTTATTTTTATTGTTTCCTTTAATAATTCCTCATAGTCTGTAATCAAACTATCATATATCTCTTTTGACTTTATTTTTTTGTTTTCTGCTTCTTGTATTGTTGATATTTCTGTATAGTCTTTTAGTGTTCCCAGTGGTTGTCCTCCTATAATAGCTATGTGTTCTGCAATTTCGTCTATTTGTTCGTTTATTTCATTATATAGTTCTTCTAATTTGGCATGTACTTGAAAGAAATCTTTTCCTTGTACATTCCAGTGATAGTTTTGCAATTTTCTGTAAAATACATTTAAGTCTGCTAATAACTCGTTTAATTTGTTTTCTAATTCCATACTAATACCTCTCTTTCTATGTTTTAGTATAGACATTAGATTTTAATTTTATTCTTTTTTATTTTAAAATATCCTTTTGGGAATGAGTTAGCTGTTCGAGCAAAGCGAGTTACAGATAACTTAAGCTTTAGCTCTGTTCTTTTTAGGACATTATTTTCAAAATATTTTTTAATATAACTTTTTTGAAAATGGTCAATTAAAAATAGTTTTTATTTAAATTCTTTTTTTATTTGTTTATAATTTGGCATGTATTTCTCTACTAAATCCCAAAAATCTTTTGAATGATTCATATATTTTAAATGGCATAGTTCGTGCAATATTACATACCTTATTGCTTGCTGACTGTATTTTATTAGTTCTAAGTTTAATGTTATATTCTTTTTGCTCGAACAACTTCCCCATGCATATTTTATTTGTTTTATTGTTATTTTGTTTGGTCTTAAGCCTGTTTTCTGTATTAGTTCATTTGCATTTTTCTCTATTATTTCTTTAAATTCCTCTTTGGTGTATAGTTCTTTCTTTTCTTGTTTTTTGTTTTCTTTTTCTATTGTTTTTTTTATCCATTCTGATTTTTGTTCTATTATTTTTTCTATTTCTTTTTTGCTGATTCTTTTTGGTGCTTTTACTATTATTTTTCCGTTTTTTATTTGTATGTATATGTTTTTTATTTTTGAGTATTTTATTTCGTATTCTGGTATTTCGTTTTTCATTTTCGCTCCTTGCTTTTTTATTATGATGTCTTTTTAATAAGACATTTTTAATTTATCATAATAATTGTTATTTTGCAAGAAACCTATTCTCCATAAAATTTTATTTCATAATAAGCTACATACCAACCTCCACTAATTGTTTTTATGCAATAATAATTATATTTTTCATTATATTCATTTGTCACATAATATGTATCTATCATTTTAGAACAATTATAGGATTGAATATCTATCCAATTTTCACCATCATTTGAAGCTTGTAACACTATATTTATTGACTGATAATAGCAATTAAGATAAAATTTCTTTATATGGACTTTTTCACTAAATTTTGCTCCACAATATTGTGGCACACTATCATTTACCGCATGCCAATAATATGGTTTATATTCTTTTCCATCAAAAGCATTACTAGCTGGATATCCACTCCATACCGAACTGCATACATAATCAATTGGAGTTAATTCTTTTTCTTGAGTTGTTACTGTTATAGTTATATCCGCTGTAACTTTCTCTATTTTTATCTTTCCTGTATTAATATCAATAACATCATTTTCTGAAGTTATAACTTGCTGTCCTCCCATTGTTACTTTTAAATCTGTTATTATATAATTATCCTCTGCTGTTATTGTAGCTTCATATGTCTTATTATATGCTGCTTTTGTTTCACTATTATCTATAGTAACTCCTTTTCCTAATATTTTTATTACATTATAAAAATAATCATCTATTTTAATTTTCTTTTCTGTCTTATTTCCATCTCCTGTTGTTATTACAAATTTATATTCTTTTCCTAACTCAACTTCATAATCTATTGATATTTGATCTTTTGTTCCATTTACTACTTTTAAAGGATTTCCTTCTGGATAATCTATCTGTTTTAACCCATTTACTTTGTCTGTTACAACTATATTTATTTTTACTTTATTATCTTCCCTTGAAACTGTTGTATATTCCACTTCTACACTGCTTGTGTTATATTCTATTGTTTCTATACTTAAATCCTGATTTATTAAAAACTTTCCTTTAATTCCATCTTTTGTCATAACAATTAATTTTCCATTCAATGATGCATCTTCTTGTAATACTGGACTATAATCACTTAATATTGCTTCATTAGCCCATTCTTGTGTTATATCATCTAATGTTGCCATTCCTTTTTTAGCTACTTGTAATTCTTGTAAACCAATTGTCAATTGTTCTTTCATTTCTGATTCTAATTGCATTTTTTTAGCCTGTTTCACTTTTGCAAATATTCCATTTTCTCCACCTAAACTTGCTATTGCAATTCCTGCAAGTAATAATAAAACAATAATTGTAATTATTAACGCTACTAATGTTATTGCTCTTTTACCTTCTAAAATTTTTTTCATTTGTTTCCTCCTATTTTTGTTTTGTTCTATTATAAAACAATTATAACATTGCTTTGTTATAAAATCAATATAAATTGTTCAATTTTAGAACATTTTATTAGAAGTCTATTTTTTAACAAAATGTAAATAATTAATATTAGGAGGTTTTCTTATGAATAAAATACAATCTTCTTCTGAATCATTAAATATTGCTGGTAAAAATATAAAACAGATACGTAAAAATAAAAAAATCACACAAGAAGATTTGTGTGCTAGAATGCAAGTTATGGGATTTAAATTATCTCGTTCTGATATTTCAAAACTAGAAACTGGTAAAAGATTTATTAATGATATTGAAATTGTTGGATTTTCAAAGGCTTTAAAAGTTTCTATTTTAGATTTATATAAATAAAAAAATGTCCTTTTAGAGACGATGTCCTTTTCAGAACCGTCCCAAATGGACATTTTTTATTATACTAATTGTAATATAGCAACTTCTGCTGCGTCTCCTCTTCTTGGTCCAGCTTTAACAATTCTTGTATATCCTCCAACGTTTTTACCTGCATATTTAGGAGCTATTTCGTTGAATAATTTTGCTGGTACATCGATATTGTTACCTTCAGCATCTTTTACTTTATTTACTTTTCTCATTATTTTTCTTCTAGCATTTAATCTAGATGGCATGTCTTTTTGTCTTTTTTCAGTAGTTTCTTCTTTTACTACTTTTAAGAATTCTTTACCGTTTTTGCTTTTTACTAGTTCTGTAACTTTATTACCTTTTGAATCTAATTTTGCTTTAACAACTTTTACTTCTACTTCTTCAAAGTTGTCTTTTTCTTTTATAGCAAGTGATATTAAACTATCAACTATTGATTTTACTTCTTTAGCTCTTGGTAATGTAGTTTCAACTTTTCCATATACTAATAAATCAGTTGTTAGGTTTCTTAACATTGCCATTCTAATGTCTGTTGTTCTACCTAATTTTCTATTTGTTGCCACTTTATTCACCTTTCCTTTCTCTCGCTTTGCTCGTTCATCGTCATCCAAAAATTTTTCAAATTTTTGTCTGCCAAATCACAATTATTTATATTTATTTTACAAATCTCTCGCTTCGCTCGTTCATCGTCATCCAAAAATTTTTCAAATTTTTGTCTGCCAAATCTCTACTATTTTTAAAAATTTCTATTTGTATATTTTCTATTTAAAAATTTTATTCTTCTTCTTGTGCAAAGTCTAATCCTAATGAATGTAATTTTGCTGTTACTTCATCGAAAGATTTTTTACCTAAGTTTCTAACTTTCATCATTTCTGATTCAGTTTTGCTTATTAAGTCTTCAACTGTAGATATATTTGCTCTTTTTAAACAATTGTATGATCTAACTGATAATTCTAATTCTTCAATTGACATTTCAAGAACTTTTTCTTTTTTAGATTCTTCTTTTTCAACCATAACTTGTGTGTTTTTAGTTGTTTCTGATAAATCTATAAATAATTCTAGATGTCCTGTCATTACTTTAGCTGCTAAACTTAAAGCTTCATGTGCTTTTAAGCTTCCATCTGTCCATACTTCTATTGTTAATTTATCATAATCTACCATTTGACCGACTCTAGTATTTTCAACATGATAGTTTACTTTTTTAACAGGTGTATAGATCGAATCTATTGGAAGTACAGAGATATCTTGATTTGGTTTTTTATTTTTTTCAGATGAGTTATATCCTCTTCCTCTATCAGCAGTTAGTTCCATTATAAGGTTTCCACCTTCTGCAACTGTTGCTATATGTAAATCTGGATTTAATACCTCTACTGTTCCATCTGATTCTATATCTCCTGCAGTAACTTCTCCTTCTCCTTTGAAGTTGATTCTTAACGTTTTTTCTTCGTTTCCATCGAATTTTAATCTAACATTTTTTAAGTTTACTATTACTTCTGGTACATCTTCTACAACATTTGGTATTGTTGAGAATTCGTGTAATACTCCTTCAATTTTTACGCTTGTTATTGCGCATCCTGGAAGTGATGAAAGTAATATTCTTCTTAAAGAGTTTCCTATTGTTACACCATAACCTCTTTCTAATGGTTCACATACAAATTTTGCATAATTATTTGTTTCATCAATTTCTAGACATTCAATATTTGGCTTTTCAAATTCTATCATTTTTACCTCCTAAATTGAGATTAATCTCAAACTCCTTAAAAACTTTATCAAGTTTTTTAAGTAAAATTTTAAAGTTTTGACTAAACCTTTACACTTACTGTCAAAAACTATTATTTTGAGTAAAGCTCTACTATTAAATGTTCTTCTATTGGAAGATCGATGTCTTCTCTAGCTGATAATCTAACTACTTTACCACTTAATTTTTCGTTATCTCTTTCTAACCAAGCTGGAACTGGTCTAGCTGAATTTTCTTCAATATTAACTTTTAATGTTCCATTGTCTTTTTTGCTTTCTCTAACAGAAATTATATCTCCTGCTTTTACTAAGTATGATGGAATATCAACTCTTTTACCATTTACTTCAAATTGTCCATGGTTTACAAATTGTCTTGCTTGAGCTCTAGATGTTCCAAATCCTAATCTGTATACAACATTATCTAATCTGCTTTCTAATATTTGTAATAAGTTTTCACCTGTTACACCTTTTTTATTTGAAGCCATTTCAAAATATTTTCTGAATTGTTTTTCTCCAACTCCATAATATGCTTTTGTTTTTTGTTTTTCTCTTAATTGAGTACCGTATTCAGAAAGTTTTGCTCTTTTTTGTCCGTGTTGACCTGGTGCATAGTTTCTTCTTGATATACTACATTTATCTGAGTAGCATCTTGCACCTTTTAAGAACAATTTTTGTCCTTCTCTACGGCATATACGACATTGTTCGTCTTTATATCTTGCCATTATTATTTACTCCCTTCTTATTATACTCTTCTTCTTTTTGGTGGTCTACATCCATTGTGTGGTATTGGTGTTACGTCTTTAATTGCACTTATTTCTAGACCTGCTGTTTGAAGTGCTCTTATAGCTGCTTCTCTTCCTGCTCCTGGTCCTTTAACAAATACTTCTACTGTTTTTAATCCATGTTCCATAGCTGCTTTAGCTGCTGTTTCTGCAACTTGTCCTGCAGCGAATGGTGTACTTTTTCTTGAACCTTTGAATCCTAATTCTCCAGCACTTCCCCAAGAAATTGCGTTTCCTTGTGTATCTGTTATTGTTACTATTGTATTATTAAAACTAGAATGAATATGTGCTGCACCTTTTTCGATGTTTTTTCTATTTCTTCTAGCAACTGGTTTTCTTGTTGTTTTATTATTAGCCATTTTCTAAAATTCCCTCCTTCATTGATAATAAGGTTTTATTCAATATTCTCAAAAATTGATTAAAATTATTAATATGTGCATTTTTGATATTTATTACAATACGAGGCTATACGTTTGTATGCCGAGATTTGTAATAAATGTTGAAAATGTGCAGATTGATGATTTTAATCGATTTTAATTATTTTTTGCTTTTACTAACTAACTTTCTAGGACCTTTTCTTGTTCTAGCATTAGTTTTAGTTCTTTGTCCTCTTACAGGTAAACCTTTTCTATGTCTTAATCCTCTGTAGCATCCAATTTCTGTAAGTCTTTTTATGTTTAAAGCAACTTCTCTTCTTAAATCACCTTCAACTGTGTATGATTCGTCAATAACTTTTCTTATGCTATTAACTTCGTCATCAGTTAAGTCTTTTACTCTAGTGTCTGGGTTGATACCAGCTTTTGCTAGAATTTTTTGAGAGCTTGTTAATCCTATTCCATAAATATATGTAAGTCCTATTTCTACTCTTTTTTCTTTAGGTAGATCTACTCCTGCTATACGAGCCATATTATTTTGCACCTCCAAATTTTTTTCTATAAAATTATATGTTTTGCAACATTATGTTGCGGCGTCTTTATTTTTTCTAAAGGTGAAATGCACCCATGCTCTTGGGTCTTTAGATATCTTCAAGACATATATATAAACACAAATCGATATGTTAATACATATTTTATAAATATATATTTACAGCCGCTACCTATTTGTGTTATAAACTGTTTTATCCTTGTCTTTGTTTGTGTTTAGGGTTTTCACAGATAACTCTAATTACACCTTTTCTTTTTATTACTTTGCATTTGTCACATATTTTCTTTACTGATGGTCTTACTTTCATGTTTTTGCACCTCCTATTTTTTACCTTTTTTGGTTTTATATATTTGGGTTAATTTTTTACTTTTATTATAAATAAATTAAATTTTTATTTATTTTATTTTGCTCTCCAAGTAATACGACCCTTAGTTAGGTCATATGGTGAAAGTTCTACTTTAACTTTGTCACCTGGTAGAATTTTTATATAATTCATTCTAAGTTTTCCTGAAATATGAGCTAATATTTGATGTCCATTTTCAAGTTCTACTTTAAAATTTGTATTAGGTAGTGATTCAACCACTGTTCCTTCTACTTCTATAACATCTTCCTTTGCCAAAATATCCCCTCCTATAAGAGCAATCTATTATTATTTATGGTTTTGTGTTTAATTATTTTGACTTAATTTTTTTCAAATCTTAATAAATTTTCCCACATTTTTTCCATTTTGGTATAATAACTACTATATTATACATTATTTTTTTAGTATTGTCAATATTTCTGGTTCTTTTTCTGTAATTAAAATTGTATTTTCATAATGTGCTGCCATGCTTCCATCTTCTGTTATAATTGTCCAACCATCATCTAGTTCTAAAATGTTTGGTTTTCCTTGTATTACCATAGGTTCTATTGCAAGAGTCATACCTGGTTCAAGCCTTATTCCTCTTCCTGCTTTTCCATAGTTTGGAATTCCTGGGTCCTCGTGCATTTCTCTTCCAATTCCGTGTCCTTGGAATTCTCTAACTACTGAATATCCTTGTGAATGAACATATTCACCTATTGCATGGCATATGTCTCCTAATCTATTTCCTTTTTTTGCATATTTTATTCCTTCAAAAAATGCTTGTTTTGTTACATCTATTAATCTTTGATTTTCTTTACTTGTTTTTCCAACTACAAATGTTCTCGCTGCATCTCCATTATATCCATTTTTTAAAGCAACTGTATCTATGCTGACAATATCTCCTTCTTTTAATTTTCTATATTTAGATGGAATTCCATGTATAACTTCATCATTTATTGATACACATATTGATGCAGGAAATTTTGGAACTCCTCTTATTCCTGGGTCATATCCTTTTTCTGCAGGTTCTGCTCCTAATTTTTTCATTGTATGTTCTGCAATTTCATCAAGTTCTAATGTTGTTACTCCTGGTTTCATATGTTTTTCTAATTCTTCATATACTTCTGCTACAACTTTTCCTGCTTCTCTCATTAATTCAATTTCTTTTTTTGATTTTATTGTTACCAATTTAGGTCGTCTCCTTTTTTATATCTTTTACATTTTAGAATAAATCCGAAAATTTTCAATTTCCAGTCTCAACTCTACTTTTTATTACACTCAAAAAAATTGAAATTTTCAGTAAATTTGTTTGTGCGCAAAAATTTATTTTTGAAAATACACTCTATTAATGTTCATTGCTATTTACTTAATTTAATTTTTTTCGACAATTATTTGAGACATTTTGTGGCTGTAACTATTGTCTCAATTCTTCCGCAACTTTTTCTGCTACATCTTTTCCTAATTTATTAACTGTTTTACTTACAACTTCTGTTTCTAAAGTTCCTTGTTTTTCGTAGTAATCTATTAATGGACTTGTTTGTTCAAAATAACTTTTTAATCTCGCTTTTACAGTTTCTTCTGTATCATCTTTTCTTGTTACTAATTCTGAACCACATTTATCACATATTCCTTCTACTTTTGGTGGATGTAAAACTATATTGTAAACTGCTTTACATTCTTGATTTGAGCATACTCTTCTGTTAACAATTCTTTCTATTATTTCTTCTTCAGGTGTTGTTAAATTGATTACTTTATCAACTTTTTTTCCTTTTTCTTCTAATATTTTGTCTAATGCTTCTGCTTGTTTTACTGTTCTAGGGAATCCGTCTAATATTATTCCATTTTGTACATCTGGTTCATTTAGTCTGTCTTCTACTATTTTTATTGTAACATCATCTGGTACTAGTTGGCCTTTTGATATATATTGTTCTGCTAATTTTCCTAATTCTGTTTGTTCTTTCATATTTTTTCTAAATATGTCTCCTGTTGATACTTGTTTAATTCCAAGTTTTTCTTGTAATATTCCGGCAACAGTTCCTTTCCCTGTTCCTGGAGCTCCTAACATAATAATAATCATTAAAATCTCTCCCATTCCTTCATCGTCATCCAAAATCTTTTCAAAATTTTATCTGACAACTCTTTTTAGACTATTTTATAATAATCTTTATAATATCTACTTTATTAGTATATACAAAAAATTTTAAAAGTATAATAAAATAAACATTATAAAAACCATTATAGGGTGATATGCGAAAGTGCATATCTCCCCACAATGTAATTTTTATTCTAAGAATCCTTTATAGTGTCTCATTACTAATAATGATTCTAATTGTTGTACAGTTTCTAATGCAACCCCTACAACGATTAATATAGATGTACCACCAAATGCAACATTTAGTCCTGTAAATCTTAAAAGCATTGGTAATATTGCTATTACCGCTAAGAAGAATCCACCAAACCATGTTAATGTTGTAATTATTGATGATAGATAATCTGTTGTTGGTTTACCTGCTCTTATTCCTGGTATAAATCCACCATTTTGTTTGATATTATTTGAAACTTCTGCTGGATTGAATGTTGCATAAGTATAGAAAAATGTAAATGCCATTATTAATACTAAATATACCAATGCATTTGCAATACTATATCCAATACCTACACTTGAAGATGATGTAGCTATTGAGAATTTATATACTCCTGCCCAGAATCCAGTTTGAGTTGCTATATCTTTTACAAAGATTTGTAATATCATTGCTGGAAATGTTAAGAATGATGAAGCAAAGATTATTGGCATAACGCCAGCCATTGCTAATTTCAATGGTATATGTGTATTTTGTGCTCCTACCATTTTTCTTCCAACTACTTTTTTAGAATATTGTACTGGTACTCTTCTTTCAGCTTGTTGTATAAATACAACTCCAGCTACTAATATTATAGCTCCAATTAACATTCCAATTGCCATCAATAATCCTGTTGTGCTAAATCCGTTACTTGTGAATACTAGATTCCACAATGTTGTTACAAAACTTGGTAATCCTGAAATGATACCAATAAATATGATTATTGAAATTCCATTTCCAATTCCTTTGTTTGTAATTTCGTCTCCAAGCCACATTAATATTGATGTTCCTGCTACTAATGAAATTACTACTAAAGCTGCTGTTGAGAAGTTTGTGTTAACAAATATTCCAGAAGATTTGTAAGAAACAAATACACCAATAGCTTCAACTAATGCTAAAACTAATGTTAATATTTTTGTATATCTGTTTATTTTCTTTCTTCCTTCTTCTCCACCTTCTTTTGTTAATTTTTCTAAAGAAGGTATTATCATTCCTAGTAATTGTATTACTATTGAAGCTGTAATGTATGGACTAATTGACATTGCAAATACTGAGAATCTTGAGAAAGCTCCTCCGGAAATCATATCGATTAATCCTGCTACTCCATTGTTTGAAGCCATTGCTTCGTTTAATGTTATACTATTTACTCCTGGTACTGTAATATAACATCCTAATCTAAATATTACTATTAATAGTAATGTGTATAATACTCTTTTTCTTACATCAGGTGTCTTTAATGCATTTTTGATTGTTTTAAACAATTAAATCACCTCAGCCTTTCCGCCTAAAGCTTCAATTTCTTCTTTTGCTTTTGCAGTAAATCTTGTAGCTTTAACATTTAATTTTTTATCTAATTTTCCTGTTGCTAATACTACGATTCCATCATTTACTTTTCCGATTATTCCATCAGCTAATAATGTTTCTGCTGTTACATCAGTAACTGTTGATTTGTTTAACATTGTTAATGTTACTTCTGTGTAATTTTTAGCGTGAATATTGTTGAATCCTCTTTTTGGTAATCTTCTATATAATGGTGTTTGACCACCTTCGAATCCTCTTCTTACTCCGCCGCCTGATCTTGCTTTTTGTCCTTTATGTCCTCTTCCTGATGTTTTTCCAAGTCCAGAACCGATTCCACGTCCTACTCTTCTTCTTGCAACTCTTTCTTCAGCTGGTTTTAATTCTCCTAGTTTCATTTTGCGCTTGCACCTCCTCTTTCTTTAACAGGATATTCATATTTTCGCTGGTATTTTTCTGTAGACACAATATTCCACTACCTGTGCGAATATGTGATGTTCCTTTTATAAATTTCGTATTTTATTATAATATTTCTTCTACTTTTTTACCTCTTTTTTTAGCTACTTGTTCAGCTGTTTGCATAGCTTTTAATCCTTCAATTGTAGCATAAACAACGTTTCTTGGATTGTTTGTTCCAATAACTTTTGTTCTTATGTTTTTATATCCTGCAAGCTCTAATACTGGTCTAACGCTACCTCCAGCTATTAATCCAGTACCAACAGCAGCTGGTTTTAATAAAACTTTAGCACTACCGAATTTTCCTACAAATTCATGTGGAACTGTTGTATCGACGATTGGTACTTCAACTAAGTTTTTCTTAGCTTCTTGCATAGCTTTTTTGATTGCGTCTGGAACTTCGGCTGCTTTACCGTTTCCAACACCAATATGTCCGTTTTCATCACCAACTACAACTACAGCACTAAATCTAAAAGTTCTACCACCTTTAACAACTTTTGCAACTCTGTTTATGGCAACAACTTTTTCTTTTAATTCGCTTTTTTCTTCCATTGGTTTTTATTCCTCCTCTTTTTATTCTAGAATTTTAATCCGCCTTCTCTAGCAGCTTCTGCTAATTCTTTTACTACACCGTGATAAATGTATCCACCACGATCAAAAACTACTGTATCAATATTTTTTTCTAATGCTTTTTTAGCTATCATTGCTCCAACTTCTTTAGCAGCTTCTTTATTAGCATGTTTTGTTTTTATATCTTTGTCTAATGTTGAACAACTAACTAATGTATTTCCTGCAACATCATCTATGATTTGTACATATAAGTTTGCGTTACTTCTATATACACATAGTCTTGGTCTTTCACTTGTTCCAGATACTTTTGTTCTAACTCTTAAATGTCTTCTTGTTCTTTCCATTTTTCTATCTGTTTTCTTAACCATTTTTCAAACTCCTTTCACTCGCTTCGCTCGTTCATCGTCATCTAAAATTTTTTCAAAATTTTATCTGCCAAATCCCTTATTTAGCTCGAATTTTTATTTACCAGTTTTACCCTCTTTACGTCTAATAACTTCATCAGCATATTTAATACCTTTACCTCTATATACTTCTGGTGGTCTCTTAGATCTTACAACAGCTGCTGTTTGACCTACTAATTCTTTATCAATACCTCTAACGATAATTGTATTTGCATTAGGAACATCAAAAGTAATTCCTTCTGGAGCTTCCATAATTACTGGATGAGAATATCCTAAAGTCATATTTATTCCTGTTCCTTGTTTTGCAACTCTGTAACCAACACCATTGATTTGTAATTCTTTAGTGTATTCATGTGTTACACCAATTATCATGTTATTGATTAAAGTTCTTGTTAAACCATGTAAACTTCTGTTAGCTGGTTCATCATTTTTTCTTGTTACTTTAATAACATTATCATTCATTTCTAAAGAAATATTTCTATGTATTTCTCTTTCTAAAGTTCCTTTTGGTCCTTTTACAGTAATTTTGTGTCCGTCTATTTTTACTTCTACACCATCAGGTACTGTTATAGGTTTATTTCCTATTCTTGACATTTTCTTTTCCTCCTTATTTTTGAATTATGTCACATAGCTTTCGCCTTCTTAGTGGATATTACCAAACGTATGCTAGTACTTCTCCACCTACTCCTAATTGTCTTGCTTCTTTATCTGTTTTTAAACCTTGAGATGTAGAGATTATTGCTATACCTAAACCGTTTAATACTTTAGGTAATTCTTCTTTAGAAGCATAAACTCTTAATCCTGGTTTACTGATTCTTTTTAATCCATCAATTACTCTATTTCCTTTTTCGTCATATTTAAGAGTAACTCTGATGATTCCTTGATTTTCATCTTTTATTTCTTCGTAAGCTTTAATATATCCTTCTTTGAATAATATTTCAGCTATTCCTGTTTTCATTTTTGATGCAGGTATATCTACTGTTTTATGTTTTGATGTATTTGCATTTCTGATTCTTGTTAACATATCTGCGATTGGATCTGTAGTATTCAACTCTTTTTCCTCCTTTTCTTTATAAAGTATTTATATAGCTTTTTATTTTTGCTCTTTAAATTTGATGAAATTGATTATATTGTGCATTTATTGCAAAAAATTGATTTAAAGTAGTAAGATGTGCATTTTTGATATTTATTACAAGACGAGGCTATACTTTTGTATGCCGAGGTTTGTAATAAATGTTAAAAATGTGCAGATTGCTGCTTTTAATCGATTTTTACCAGCTAGCTTTCTTAACTCCTGGTATTTCACCTTTATGTGCTAATTCTCTAAAGCAAACACGGCAAATACCATATTTTCTGATATATGCATGTGGTCTACCACATAATTTACATCTATTATATTCTCTTGTGCTGTATTTTTGTGGTCTTGCTTGTTTTATTTTCATTGATTTTTTAGCCATAGTTTTTTATTTCCTCCTTTTGACTAGTTTTTAAAAGGCATTCCCATTAATTTTAATAATTCTTTTGCTTCTTCGTCTGAATTAGCTGTTGTTACGAATATAATATCCATACCTCTTAATTTGTCTACTTTATCATATTCGATTTCTGGGAATATTAATTGTTCTTTTATACCCATTGAGTAGTTTCCTCTTCCATCAAATGAATTTCCTGAAACTCCTCTAAAATCTCTAACTCTAGGAAGTGCTACATTGAATAGTTTGTAAGCAAAATCATACATTTTGTCTGATCTTAATGTTACTTTACATCCTATGTTTGCACCTTCTCTTAATTTGAATGCAGCAATTGATTTTCTAGCTTTTGTTATTACTGGTTTTTGACCTGTAATAATGCTTAAATCGTTCATTGCGTTTTCTAATGATTTAGGATTTTCTTTTGTATCTCCTAAACCTATGTTTATAACTATTTTATCAAGTTTTGGAACTTGCATAATTGATTTGTAATTAAATTTTTTCATTAATGCTGGAACTACTTCTTTTTCATATTGTTCTCTTAATTTTTCCATTATGTATTAGTCCTCCTTTCACTCACTATTATTTTAATTTTGCACCGCATTTTTTACAAACACGAACTTTTACACCTTTTTCTTCGCTATATCCAACTTTTGTAGTTTTTCCACATTTAGGGCATACTACGTTTGCTTTTGAGCTTGGTATAGCAACTTCAACTGGTATTATTCCGCCTTCTTCTCCTTGTTTTCTTGGTTTAACATGTTTTTTTCTGATGTTAGCACCTTTAACAACGATTTTGTCAGCTTTTGGTATTACTTCTAGTACTTCTCCTGTTTTTCCTTTATCATTTCCTGATAAGATTTGAACAGTATCTCCTTTTTTTATTCTCATTAGAGATTGCCTCCCTTCTTCTTTACTCTTTTTACTATTTTGATAAATAGAAGCTACGGTTAATTTTTGTAAAACTCATATAGCCTTTGGGCTATCTTCGTTAACAAAATCTAAACCTATGCATCTTTAATCTGTAAAACTCAAATGTTTACTAAACATTTTCGTTAACATCTTAAAGAACTTCTGGAGCTAAAGATAATATTTTCATATAATCTTTTTCTCTTAATTCTCTTGCAACTGGTCCAAATATACGAGTTCCTTTTGGTGTTCCGTCATCTTTTATAATTACAGCTGCGTTTTCATCAAATTTTATATATGATCCATCTTGTCTTCTTAATCCTTTTTTAGATCTAACGATAACTGCTTTTACAACATCACCTTTTTTTACAACGCCACCTGGTGTTGCTGTTTTAACTGAAGCAACTATAACATCACCAATGTTTGATGTTTTTCTGTAAGATCCACCTAAACATCTAATACACATAATTTCTTTTGCACCTGTGTTATCAGCTACTTTTAAAATTGTTTGTTGTTGTATCATTTTGGTATTCTCCCTTCATTTATTTTACTATTGCTTTTTCAACTACTCTAACTACTCTCCATCTCTTATCTTTAGAAAGTGGTCTTGTTTCCATAACTTCAACTTTGTCACCTTCATGGCATTCGTTGTTTTCGTCATGTGCTTTTAATTTATATGTTCTTTTAACTGTTTTTCCATATACATCATGTCTAACACTTGTTTCAACTGCTACAACAACTGTTTTATCCATTTTGTCAGATACTACAGTTCCTGTCATTGTTTTACGAAGATTTCTTTCTTCCATTTATGAATCCTCCCTTTCACTCGCTTTGCTCGTTCATCGTCATCCAAGATTTTTTTCAAAAATCTAGTATGCCAAATCACATTTTATTTTTGCTCGTTCATCGTCATTCAAAAATTTTTTCAAAATTTTTGTCTGCCAACTTTAAGCTTTGGCTTCTGCTATTTTTCTTTCTGTTAATACAGTATTTATTTTAGCTATATCTTTTTTAACTTCTTTAATTTTCATTGGATTATCTAATCCGTTTGTAGCTAAACTAAATTTTAATTTAAATAATTCTGTTTTTAGTTCACCTAATTCTTTTTCTAAATCTGGTGAAGACATTTCTCTTATTTTACTAATCTTCATCATTTCCACCTACCTTTTCAGATTCTCTAGCAACGAATTTTGTTTTATTAGGTAGTTTATTCATTGCAAGTCTTAAGGCTTCTCTAGCTGTTTCTTCTGGTACACCAGCGATTTCAAACATTACTCTTCCTGGTTTTACTACAGCTACCCAATATTCTGGAGCACCTTTACCTTTACCCATACGAGTACCGATTGGTTTAGATGTTATTGGTTTGTCTGGGAATATTTTAATCCAAACTTTTCCACCTCTTTTTATATAACGAGTCATAGCAATTCTGGCTGCTTCGATTTGATTACTTGTAATTAAACCTGCTGTTACAGCTTGTATTCCGTATTCTCCGTCTGTAACTCTATTTCCTCTTGTTGCTTTTCCTCTCATTCTACCTTTTTGTACTTTTCTATGTTTTGTTCTTTTTGGCATTAATGGCATTATTGGTCTCCTCCTTCCATTTTCTTAGTAGGAAGAACTTCTCCTTTATATATCCAAACTTTTACACCGATTTTTCCATATGTTGTATCTGCTTCTGCAAATCCATAATCTATATCAGCTCTTAAAGTTTGAAGTGGAATGTTTCCTTCTTTATAGAATTCAGTTCTAGCCATGTCTGCTCCACCTAATCTTCCTGATACTGAAGTTTTGATTCCTAAAGCACCAGCTTTAAGTGATTTTTGCATACATTGTTTCATAGCTCTTCTGAATGAAATTCTTCTTTCTAATTGTCCTGCAATATTTTCTGCAACTAATTGTGCATCTGTATCGATGTTTTTAACTTCAACGATATTTAAGTTAACATCTTTTCCTATTAATTTGCTAACTTCTGCTTTTAATGCTTCTACACCAGCTCCACCTTTACCAATTATAATTCCTGGTTTAGCTGTGTATAAATTAATTTTTACCATTTTTGCTGTTCTTTCGATTTCTATTTTAGAAATTCCAGCTGTATATAATTTTTTCTTTAAAAATTTACGTATTTTTTGGTCTTCTACTAAATAATTTGCAAAATCTTTTGAATCTGCATACCATTTAGAGTTCCAATCTTTTATTATACCAACTCTCGCACCTGTTGGATGTACTTTTTGACCCATGGTTAAATTAAGCCTCCTTTTCTTTTAATACTATTGTTATATGACTTGTTCTTTTTCTAATTCTTACTGCTGAACCTTTTGCAGCTGGTCTTATTCTCTTTAATGTTGGACCTTGGTTTGCAAATATTTCAGCAACATATAAGTTTTCATGTTTCATATCATGATTATTTTCAGCGTTTGCAATTGCTGATTTTAATAATTTTTCTAATACTTCTGATGATGCTTTTGGTGTGAATTTCATTATTGCTAATGCTTCATCAACATCTTTTCCTCTTATTAAATCTGCAACTATTTTAACTTTTCTAGATGAAATTCTTGCAAATTTAAGTGTTGCTCTTGCTTCTTTTACTAGTGTTTCTTCCACTTTTCTTACCTCCTTTTTTTATTAGGTGGGTACACCTTTATTTATATCGTAATTCTTATTTTTTTACTGTTGTTTTTTTGTCTCCAGCGTGTCCTTTAAATGTTCTTGTTGGAGCAAATTCACCTAATTTATGACCGATCATTTCTTCAGCTATATATACTGGAACGTGTTTTCTTCCATCATGTACAGCTATTGTATGACCAACCATTTGTGGATATATTGTTGAAGCTCTTGACCATGTTTTTAGAACTTCTTTACTTCCTGTTTCGTTCATTGCTTCTATTCTTTTTAATAGTTTTTCTTGAACGAATGGTTTTTTCTTGCTTGATCTAGACATATACCATGTTCTCCCTTCATATTGCTAATTGCCATCCGAAAATTATTAAAAATTTTCGGGTAACAAATTGCTATTTTATATTTTAAAATATTATTTTCTTCTCTTAACAATAAATTTGTTTGAAGATTTCTTTTTGTTTCTTGTTTTGTATCCAAGAGCTGGTTTACCCCAAGGTGTCATTGGTCCAGCGTGTCCTACTGGAGCTTTACCTTCACCACCACCATGTGGGTGATCTACTGGGTTCATTACAGAACCTCTAACTTCTGGTCTCCATCCCATGTGACGTTTTCTTCCGGCTTTACCGATTTTAACGTTTTCATGATCTGCATTTCCTATAACTCCTATAGTTGCTCTACATTTAGCTAAAACTTTTCTCATTTCTCCTGATGGTAATCTTAATGTTGCATATTTTCCTTCTTTAGCCATTAATTGAGCACTTTGTCCAGCTGTTCTTACTAATTTTCCACCTTGTCCTGGATTTAATTCGATATTGTGGATTAATGTACCTACTGGAATGCTGTCGATTGGCATGCAATTTCCAACTTTTATATCAGCTGTTTCTCCTGATATTACTTTGTCTCCATCTGTTAATCCTTGTGGTGCTAATATGTAAGCTTTTTCTCCATCTTCATATTGGATTAATGCTATATTTGCACTTCTGTTTGGATCGTATTCTATACCGATAACTGTTGCTTCCATGTTATCTTTTCTTCTTTTAAAATCTATTATTCTATATTTTTGTCTGTTTCCTCCACCTTGATGTCTTACTGTTATTCTACCATAACTGTTTCTTCCAGCTTTTTCTTTCTTTTTTGCAAGTAAAGATTTTTCTGGTGTTTTCTTTGTTATTTCAGCAAAGTCTGAAACTGTCATGTTTCTTCTTGATGGTGTATAGGCATTAAAATGTTTCATTCCCATTTTTCTTTTCCTTTCTCGAATTTATGAAAAACTTCGTCTTACGTTGTCAAACTTCACAAATATTTCTTCGATATACTTGTGTATTATCTCATCAATATTTGTTCGTTTTTCTAGTAATACTCGTTTTTGCTAAATTCTCTTCTCTACTTATTTACGGATATTTTTCCTGCTCCGCATAACAGATATTTTTTATTTTCCGGGTTCTTTCCCGATATTTTTTTATTTAAAATCTGCAATCTTCTAATTCTTCAAATACTTTAGAAGCTTCTATTTCTCTTTCTATTCTTTCAGATTCTACTTTTGCTAACGCTTTATCTCTTTTTATTATATTTTGATAATCGCTATCATAGGCTTTAATATCTTTTCTTAGTGCTTTGTAAAATTCTTTTCTTTGTTCTTTCTTACTAAGATCTATATGTTCTTTCATATTAAGCTCCCATAAATTCATCTATAGAATCTTTGAATTTTTTAGTAGCTTTAGTTGCCTTACCACCTTTAGCTAAGTAAGATACTTCTGCTGGATTTGTTTCTATAGTAACTATAGCTTTTTTCCAATCTGAAGTTTTACCTGTATGGTATCCAACTCTTTTTGTTTTTCCTTTAACTGTCATTGTATTTACTTTTAATACTTTAACTTCAAAAAGTTTTTCAACAGCTTTTGCTATTTCAACTTTTGTAGCTTTTTTGTTAACTTTGAATGTGTATTTTCCTTGTTGTAATTCATCATTACTTTTTTCAGTAACAACTGGTGCAATTATAATTTCTTCTGGTTTCATTATGCGTACACCTCCTCAATTTTCTTAACAGTTTCTAGAGGTAAAACTAGGTTGTTGTATTTTAATAAATCAAATACGTTGATATTGTTTAAAGTTATTGTTTTAACTCCTTCAATATTTCTAGCTGACATTAATACATTTTTGTTGTTTTCTGGAAGAACGATTAATGTTTTTCCTTCAACTTTTAAGTCTGCTAATGCTTTTACCATTGTTTTTGTTTTGATTTCTGCTAATTCTAATTTATCAACAACTGTTAATTCTTTTTCTAATATTTTTGAACTTAATAAAGATTTAATTGCTAATCTTCTTTCTTTTTTGTTAACAGTATATTTGTATGAACGAGGTTTTGGACCTAAAGCTATACCACCTTTTACCCATTGTGGAGCTCTGATACTTCCTTGTCTTGCTCTACCTGTTCCTTTTTGTCTCCATGGTTTTCTACCACCACCACGAACTTCTGCTCTTGTTTTAGTACTTTGTGTACCTTGTCTTTGATTAGCTAAGTAGTTAACTAGTACACTATGTACTATTGCTTCATTTGGTTCAATTCCAAATATAGCTTCTGCTAATTCAACATCACTTACTTTTTTACCTTTTATATCATATACATCTACTTTTGGCATTTCGTATTTCCTCCTTCCTTCTATTTAGTAGCCTTTACAGCTGATTTTATTTTTAAGATAGATCCTTTTGCTCCTGGAACACTACCTTTTAATAAGATTACGTTTTTGTCCATATCTACTCTTACAACGTCTAAGTTTTGTATTGTAATTGTAACTCTTCCCATATGTCCTGGAAGTTTTTTACCTTTAAATACTCTACCTGGTGTTGATGTAGATCCCATTGAACCTGGTCTTCTGTGATACATAGAACCATGTCCCATAGGTCCTCTGTGTTGTCCATGTCTTTTGATAACACCTTGGAATCCTTTTCCTTTAGATATTCCTTGAACATCTACTTTTTCTCCAGCTTCGAATACATCTGCTTTAACTTCGTCTCCGACTTTAACATCTTCAACTGATTCTAATCTGAATTCTCTTAAGTGTTTTTTTGCTTCAAGACCTGCTTTTGCAAAATGTCCTTTTTCTGGTTTGTTAATATGTTTGTCTTTTACTTCGCCAAATCCTAATTGTACTGCATCATATCCATCAGTTTCAACTGTTTTTACTTGTGCTACTGTACATGGTCCAGCTTCTATAACTGTTACTGGAATTACATTTCCTTTTTCGTCAAAGATTTGTGTCATTCCAACTTTTCTTCCGATTATTCCTTTTTTCATTTTTCTCTCCTTACTATTGGCTGATACTTGTATTTGCACATTGCTTTATGTGTAATATCAGCTTGGTTTTAGATTTTTAGTGTGCAAACTCGCTTTGCTAGTTTGCATAAGTAAATCATAACGTTTACTTCATTATTATAATGTTTTTCGTTAGCATTATAATTTGATTTCGATATCAACACCTGCTGGTAATTCTAATTTCATTAGAGTATCAACTGTTTTTTGTGTTGGGTAAAGAATATCAATAACTCTTTTATGTGTTCTCATTTCAAATTGTTCTCTTGAATCTTTGTATTTGTGTGGAGAACGTAAGATTGTTACTACTTCTTTTTGTGTTGGTAGTGGAATAGGACCTGAAACTTTTGCTCCTGTTTTTTTAGCTGTTTCTACTATCTTCTCAGCAGACTGATCTAAAACTACATGGTCATAAGCTTTTAATCTTATTCTGATTTTTTCACTTGTTACAACTGTTGTGTTTGCCATTGTAATTTTCCCTCCTTATATAAATTTTATTTTCTGGGTTTCCCCTGTTGGCAGTTGTGATTTCTGCCCAAATTACCTTGGCAAGTTAAAACGTACTCTGGTGTTTTCAAAATACCCTTTTTTAAAACCCAAAATATGCATGATAATTCTGGGATAAGTACTATTTTTTAAAACTTACCGCCTGGTCTTTGCCATGACATACTCCGCCGAAGTTCCCTCCATCCCTATTTTCCGTAAGGATGTAGCCACATTCGGTTTCTTCGCTTAATTCATGCTTATATATTATACAATGCTTTTAGTCGTATGTCAACAGCTTTTGGGAATATTTTCAAAAAAAAGGGGCAAACTGCCCCCTTTTTTATTCATTTATAATTTTATCTATAGATTGTTCTCTCATTTCTTTAATAATTTTACAACTATTATCTAATTTTGCTTGTTCTTCCTCAGTTAGTTCAAGATTCAATAATTCGCGTACACCTTTACCATTAATTATTGCTGGAACGCCAATATAAATATCGTCTTGACCATATTCACCATCTTTTAAATAAGTAGAAACTGTTAAAATTGAATTATCATTATCTAATACTGATTTAACAATTTTACTTAGTGCCATACCTATTCCATAATATGTTGCTTTCTTTTTATTAATAATTTCATATGCTGCATTTACAACATCTTGATGTATTTTATCTAAGTCTTTCATTGGATGATGTCCATCTTTCATAACATCTTTCATCATTTTACATCCAACATAAGCATGGTTCCAAGGTACAAATGAAGAATCTCCATGTTCACCCATTATATATGCATGAATGTTTTTGCTAGATACTTTTAAATAATCTGACATTATATAACGTAAACGTGCGGTGTCTAAAACTGTTCCAGAACCTATAACTTGATTTTTTGGAAGTCCAGAAACTTTTGCTACAACATATGCCATCAAATCAACTGGATTACTTGCAACTATAATAACTCCGTTAAATCCACTTGCCATGATATTTTTTGCAATTTCTTTCATTATTCTTGTATTAGTTTCTGCAAGTTCTAATCTTGTTTGTCCTGGCTTTTGTGCAATTCCTGCTGTGATTACAACTACTTGAGCATCTTTACATTCGTCATAATCCCCTGCTTTTATAACCATTTTTTGTGGTGCAAATGGTAGGCCATGTGATAAGTCCATTTGTTCTCCTATTGTTTTATCTTTATCTATATCTATTAAAACAAGTTCACTTACGCCTCCTCTGTTTAGCATTGTGTATGCCATACTCATTCCTACAAATCCTGTTCCTACTAAAACTACTTTTCCTTTTTTCATATTAATATCACCCTTTCCTTTTGTTTGCTGAAATTTTTTTGGACTTTAATATATGCAAATTTTTGTCCTCTTTTTTTTGAATGTTTTTGAAATTTATTAACATTTTTATTTCTCTTTAATATTATATAACTATTTTGTGTAATTTTAAACAGATTATTAAAAAAAATTTTACTTTTTCTAATTTTTATGATATAATTCAAAAAAACAAACTAAGTAAGGAGTGTTATAACATGTCTAGTTCAGATAATACAACTGCTTTGGCTGAAAATAAAGTATTAATTTTATATATTCTAAATCAAGTACCAAATGGTTTATCAGATGATAGCTTATATAAAATTATTTCTTCTATAAATGATGTTAATTATTTTTATTATAAAGAAGTATTGACAGATTTATCAGATTCAAAGTTGGTTGGAATGTTCACAAAAGATGAAGAAGAAGAATCTGTACTAAAAATAACAAGTGAAGGAAAAAATGCACTTTCTCTTACAATTGATGTATTACCTGGAATATTAAAATTAAAGGCTGATAATGTTTTTCAAAAAAAATTCTCTTCAATAGCTGATGAGACTTCTATTATAGCTGAGTTTATTCCTAGAAGTGAAAATGATTATACTATTAAGTGTAAAGTTATAGAAAAAAATGAAACAATTTTTGAGGTTAAAACATTTGCAGGTTCTCGTGAAAGAGCAAAAAAAATAGTTGATAATTGGAATAAAAATGCTTCTAAAATTTATCCTAAAATATTGGATTTGTTGTTAGAAGATGAAAACTAAAAAAGTTGTCAAAAGGGACGTCCCTTTTGACAATTATTTTTGTCTTCTTAATATCCATCCTTCTTCACATTTTATTGGTAATTTCATAAATACTTTTTGCCCTTTTACTCCTGGGCTTATACTATCTATTTCTTCTCCAGTTTCATAATCCCATAATTTTTCTATTTTAAATGTTTCTGGTTCTAATTGATTTGGTATTATTATTTCAATTGTATCACCAACAATTAATTTATTTTTTATTTCTATTGTTGATTTTTCTTCTTCATATTTTAATATTTTTCCACCAAATTCATATTTATCATTATATTGTCTTCCACTTAAATCTTGGATGTCTTTGTTCTTTCTATCATTAAAATAGAATGTTGTAAATTCCCTTGTTTTTACTTTTTCAATTTCTTTCATATATTTTGTATAATCATAATTTTCTGGGTCTTTCATGTAATCATCAATTGCATTTCTATATACATTAATTACACTTGCTATATAATATTCTGTTTTTAGTCTTCCTTCTATTTTTAAGCTATCTATTCCCATATTTATTATTTCAGGTATTTCTTTTATTAGGCATAAGTCTTTTGATGAGAAGATACTTGTTCCATGTTCGCTTTCTTCTATTGGATATAATTGTCCTGGATTATTTTTTTCTTCTGCATATAGGTTATATGACCATCTGCAACTTTGTGCGCAATCCCCTAAATTTGCACTTCTTCCACACATAAAATCACTTAAGAAGCATCTTCCTGAAAATGCGAAACATATTGAGCCATGTCCAAACATTTCTACCTCTAAGTCTTTTGGCTTGTTTTCCATTATGTATTTTAATTGTTCTTTGTTTATTTCTCTTGCCATTATTACTCTTTTGGCTCCATTTTTGTACCAGAAATTTGCATCATGTAAACTTACTATGTTTGCTTGTGTACTTACATGTATTGGTACATTTGGTGCATATTGTTTTAATGTTTCTATTACTCCTCCATCTGCCGCTATTATTGCATCTGGTTTTACTTCATTTAATATTTTTGCCATTTCTATTATTTCTTCATATTTATCGTCCCATGCAAATATGTTTAGTGTTACGTGTACTCTTTTTCCTATGCTGTGTGCATATTTTATTGTTTTTATTAAATCATCATTGTCCATGTCTGCTCTTGTTCTTAATGATAGTGATGATGTTCCACAATATACTGCGTCTGCTCCGTATTTAAATGCTGTTTTTGCTTTTTCAAATGACCCTGCCGGTGCTAGTAATTCTATTTTTTTCATTTATTTTTTCCTCTTTTTCTTTTTAAATTCTGTATATAATATTATATATACTTTTCCCTTTTATGTCAATAATTTGAATTTATTTTAATTTTGTGCTATAATAATTTTATGTAATCTGTATAAAAAATTATATTTAAGAAAGGACAAAATATGGATAAAAATTCAAAAAAAAATATTAGCATCGTTGATTATTTATATTCTTATTCTACTCTTCCAGAATTGTTACAACAATATGCGTCTGATCTGCATGAAAGTAACATAACCGAAAACATGTTACATGCTAACAAACTAAAAGAATATTATAATGTATTAACTGATGATCAATTTCTTTCAAATACTCGAAGCTTAATTGATTCGTTGTATTCATTTGCAAAAGATCGGTATCCTAAACTTCTTTTTTATTTAGAAGGACGGAGAAAAGCAGTTATTAGTAGTGATCAAAAAATGTTATTATATTTAAAACAAAATAAATCTTTAGATGATTTCAGAGATATACTGGCTTTCAGATTTACTTTGTTTATTGATAATTCTTTAGAGTCTTTAATGATTCTTTATAGTCTTATGGATGATATAATAAAATTTATGATTTCTAAAGGATATACTCCTTGTGAAGCAACACCTACTTTTCAGACAGAAGGATTTAATCCAGAAAATTTTCCGGATATAGTTATCCCACCAAAAACATATTTGTCAAGTGATAATATTCATTTGGTCAAGGATTATATTATTCATCCAAAGGCAACTGGTTACCAGTCTTTGCATGTAGCATTTCGTGATTATCTTGGAAGGTGCATTGAAATCCAAAGTAGAACCATTTCTATGCATATTCATGCAGAAAGTCATTCTACAGCTGGACATGATTTTTATAAGAATTCTAAGTATTCTGGTACAGAAATAGAATTTGACCGTACAAAAGTACATATAAATGGTTATGCTGTCTCAGATGGTACTCTTTTTGATTACATTGGCTTAGAAAAACCTTTTCAAATCATACAAAAAGGTCGAACTTTCTAAAAAATTTCAGACACATCATTTTTATTTTGATGTGTCTGTTTTTTATACTATAATTTTTTATTTTATTCTGCTTATTGCTAAACCATCTCCTACTTCCAAAATTTCTGTCTCAAGATTTGGATTTTCAGAAACTTCTTTTATATATTCTCTTAAATTTCTTACAGCTGTACGTTGTTTATGTTTATTATAATCACTCATAACATAACCCTTGTATAAAATATTATCTGCAAAAATGATACCATCGCTATTTATCATTCTTAAAGATTCTTTCAAGAAAAATGGGTATTTTCCTTTTGCTGCATCTATAAATACCATATCATATTTTTCATTTAAGGTAGGTAATATTTCTACTGCATCACCTTCATAAAGATGAATTTTATCTTCAACACCTACTTTTTTGAAGTTTTCTTTTGCTTCTTTTATTCTTTCTTCATCTCTTTCAATTGTATCTATTTTACCATCATCTGCTAAGAACTCTGAAAAACACATTGCAGAATATCCTACTGCTGCACCTATTTCTAATATTTTTTTTGGAGGATTTTCTTTTAATTCTTTTTCAATTACCTCTAAAGTATCATCCATTATTATTGGTATGTGGTCTTCTAATGCTTTTTTCTTTATCTTTTCTAATTCTTGTTTATTCATTTTTATCTTCATTCCTCTCAACCTTGCTTATCATTTTTTATATGGCATAAACTCAAAAGGTTAAACTTATATAAGCCTAACCTTTTATTTTTCTCGTTCTTCTTTTTTATTTTTCTTATTTATGGCATCATTTACCCAGTTTTCAACAAATACTTTTATGTCAGGATTTATTTTCTTTAAATATTCAAATTTTTTCATAACATCATCTTTAAGAATTTCCTCAACAATTTTTTCTTCAGGCATTTCTTCTTTTATTAATTTTTTTATTTTTTGCAAAATATATTTTCTATTTTTTCCATCATCAGAAATCACTCTATTGTCATCATGAACCTGAGTTGCAGCTTTTATTGATTCAGTTCCTGGCTTATATCTTAGTTTTTTCTTGTACGTAGACATTATATATCATTCCCAATTATTTATTTCTATTAGCTCTTTCTCTTTCTTTTGAGTCTAATATTTTCTTTCTTAATCTAATAGATTTTGGTGTTATTTCTACTAATTCATCATCTTGAATAAATTCTATAGCTTTTTCAAGTGACATTTGAATTGGTGGAACTAATCTTAATGCTTCATCTGAACCTGATGCTCTAGTATTTGTTAAGTGTTTTTCTTTACATACATTTATTGCTAAATCTTCGCCTCTAGAGTTTAGACCAACAATCATTCCCTCATAAACATCTACACCTGGTCCTATGAATAAATCTCCTTTATCTTGTGCATTGTATAATCCATATGTTACTGATTTACCTGGTTCAAATGCAACTATTGTTCCTCTAACACGTGCTTGGATATCTCCCTTGTATGGTTCATATGCGTCAAATATATGATTCATTGTTCCTTCACCTTTTGTGTCTGTAAGGAATTCTGTTCTATATCCAATTATTCCTCTTGCAGGAATTCTGAATTCTATTTTTGTATGTCCAGCTTCTGCAGGTTCCATGTTAACCATTTCTGCTTTTCTTCTTCCTAATTTTTCAATAACATTTCCAACGCAGTCATCTGGTACATTTACAACTAATAGTTCAATTGGTTCACATTTAACTCCATTAATTTCTTTGAAGATAACTTTTGGTCTTGAAACTAATAGTTCAAATCCTTCTCTTCTCATTGTTTCGATTAATACTGATAAATGTAACTCACCTCTACCTGATACTTCAAATGAATCTGGTGTTTCTCCGTCTTTTACTCTTAATGATACATTTCTTTCTAGTTCTTTGTATAATCTATCTCTTATATGTCTTGATGTTACAAATTGTCCTTCTTTTCCAGCAAATGGTCCATTATTTACACTAAATGTCATTGTTACTGTTGGTTCGTCAATGTCTACAAATGGTATTTTTTCTGGATGTTCAAAATCACATACTGTATCTCCTATGTTGATGTCTGAAAGTCCTGCAAATTCTATGATATCACCTGCTCCAACTTCTTCAACTTCAACTTTTTTAAGACCAACATGTGTATATAATTTTGCAATTCTTCCTTGTGTTATTTTGTCTTCTTTTCCACAAATACTAACTGGCATTCCGACTTTCATTGTTCCTCTTTCTAGTCTTCCTATACCAATTCTTCCAACATAATCGTCATAATCAATGTTAGATACTAACATTTGTGCTGGTCCTTCTAAATCACATTTTGGTGGTTCTATTGTATTTATTATTGTTTCAAATAAACATGTTAAATCTGTTGCTTCATCTGCTAAGTCCATTTTTGCAATTCCGTTTTTTGCTGATGCATATACTACTGGGAAGTCTAATTGTTCGTCTGTTGCATTTAATTCTATAAATAATTCAATAACTTGGTCTACAACTTTTTCTGGTTGTGCTCCAGGTCTATCTATTTTGTTTATTACTACTATTGGTTTTAGTCCCAATGCTAATGATTTTTTTAGAACTTCTCTTGTTTGTGGCATTGCTCCTTCGAATGCGTCTACTAATAATAAAACACCATCAACTGTTTTTAAAACTCTTTCTACTTCTCCTCCGAAGTCAGCATGTCCTGGTGTGTCTACTATGTTTATTTTGATGTCTCCGTGCATTACTGATGTGTTTTTAGATAGAATTGTTATTCCTCTTTCTTTTTCTTGGTCATTTGAGTCCATTACTCTTTCTTGTACTTGTTCGTTTTCTCTGAATACATGGCTTTGTTTTAACATTGCGTCTACTAGTGTTGTTTTTCCGTGGTCTACGTGTGCTATTATTGCTATGTTTCTTATGTTTTTGTTGTTCATTTTTATTACCCCTTCTTTATTTATTTTTTATATTATTTTATTTTTTCTCTTTTAACTTTAAAATTATACTACTAAATTAAAAATTTGTCAATGGATTCAATTCTTAAAATTATGTGAACATTTCACGCTATTGAATCAATTATAATCATACTTAATTATAATTTTTCTATATATTTGTATTCTGTTCTTTTCTCATCTAATAATTTTAAATTACAAGATATTGTTTAAAGAAATTTATTTTTATATTTTGTTACAGCTATGTAGATTTTCTTAATTAAGAAAATCTACACCTAAATACTTATAGAGTACTTAGGTGTAGGTAGTATAAAAGTTATAACACAACACTATACTTTTTGTTGTCTACTTCATAAATTAAGCCTTTGTCTAATAATAAATTCAAGATTTTTTCAGGACAATTCTCTATTTTTTTCGTTCTAAGGCGTATCATAACATATATACGCCATATCTCATTTGTTTCATATGTTCCTTCAGTATCTTCGTTAAAAATTATTGCTTCATCATCAAGTACTCTTAGAACTTCTGGAAGCGTATTACAGTCTATAACATCAAATTGTTTTCTTAATGTATCAACACTGAATTTTTCATTTTTGAAAATTTCATTTAAAACATGTATATATCTTGGTACTAAGAAAAGTTTGATTATTTCTCTTGATTTTATTGTCTGTTTTTCAAGCGCTTCTTTTCTTCTTTGTTCAGCCTTAAGTTGTTTAGCATCATTTCTTATCATTACTTGGTCTCCTTTAGTTTTATTTTTGGTATATAACTATTATACTACCCTCCTTTCGCTGCATTAATTATAGCAACATTTGAATTATGTAACCTAAATTAGTATATCATACTTATTTCTTTTTTTCAATATTATTTGCTATAAATTTTTAACTATAAGCTTTTCTTAATTAGATTTCTTTTTATTTTGTTAGTTCAATAATATTACTCATAATCTCCTCAGTAACTTTATCTAATACTTCCTTATCTTTACTACCTTTATATTGACTAAAATTAAGTGGTTTTCCATAAGTAATAGTAACTTTCCAATCTCCTTTTGTTCCGCCTTTTATACCACAAGGAACAACAGGTGCACCGCTTCTTACAGCAAAAAATGCAGCACCATCTTTAACTTTCTCACCTTTTGCTAGCCCATTTCTAGTTCCCTCTGGAAATAAAGCCAAGCAATCACCATTTTTCAAAGTCTTCAAAGACTCTTTTAAAGCTACAACTTCTTTTGAATCTTTCTTTACTAAAATAGCATCAAATACTTTTCCTAAATAAGCTAAAAATTTATTTTTTGTTAACTCTTCTTTGGCTAAAAATCTAGTATATCTTCCTGTTGTTACTTCCATTAATGGTGGGTCCAAAAAGCTTCTGTGATTTCCGCAAATAATTACCGGTCCTTCTTTTGGTATGTTTTCTTTTCCTACTAATTCAAATCTATATACAACTTTGCAATAAATCCAAATTGCACCCTTTACAATTTCTCTTTCTATTGATTTCAAAATATTTTTCATTTTTATTTTCCTTTCACAATTAAATTATTTATTTTTTATAATTATTATTTGAACTTAATATTTTATTTATTTTGAAGTGATTCGGGGGGACCGTTCAAAAATTCTTAAAAGTTAAAAACTTTTATTAGAATTTTTAGAATGGGGCAACGAAAAATAAAAAAATATTAAGTTTAAACATTCAATTATAAAATTATAAATTTTCCTTTGGAATATATACATTTTTTGCTACAACTTCAAACTCCTCAACATTCATAGCAGTCAATTTTTCAATCTCCTTTTTAGCCTTAGCCTTAAACTCATTAATTCCATCAACAACATTAAATCCATAAACAACAGTAACTTCCATATACAACTTAACACCCTCACCAAAATTATCAACTCTAATCTTTTGAACCTTGTGAATCTCAATTGTTTTAGAAGCCAAATACTCTATAATTTGTCTAAAAACAGTATCAGAAATAGTGAATTTTCCCATATAACTAAATGTTGGTCTAATTATAGATTTTTCTGAAATATATGGTTCTTTTCCCCTGCCTTTTGTTTTAAAGATTTGAAGTGGGTCTAATAAATATCCTGAAAAATCTTTTTTTATTTCAAATGTTGGAACTGGTATTACATGTTTTCCTTCTGTAACCCTTATTCTTCTTGCTGTTTCCATTTCTTCTTGTGTTGCTACATCAGAAATATATGTAGTATCACATATTTCTGGTAAACCTAAGTTAGCTGCTATTTTTTGAACCATACCATCTGATGTTCCAAGTATTAATATGCTTTCTGGTTTATATTTTTTAAATGCTTTAATTATTTCCTGTTTTTCCTCGTCTGTATAAAATAATGCATGTTTTACTGTTTCAATTTTTGTTGGTGCTTTTTTTGCAGATTCACCTGCAATTACTTCATTACCTTTTATTAATAGTCCATCATCTATTATATAATTGATGTTTTTTTCACTTGCAACCATTTGAGCTCTGTAACTCTTTCCTGTTCCTGATGGCCCTACAAATGCATATACTTTTATTTTGTTTGTTCCTAATTTTGATAAATTTGATAGGTTTGATAATTTGTTTGGTATTTTATCTTTTAAAGACATATTATCTGCTCCTTTTTATACTTTTTTCATATCTATTTAAAATAATTTTAAAGTTACTATTCAATAATTTTTTCATATTTATTTACATTAATTGTAATGTTAAAAATATATTAATAATTTTGAGTGTTTAATTGTGGAAATGTAAACATTTTTCCACCTTCTGTAAATTGTCCATTTGGTGTATGTGTCTGATAAAAATTGTTTGCCCCTTTTAAGAAATATTTATATTTTGCTGAATTTGTTAGCACTGCTCCATTCATTAATATTGGGTCATCCCAAGTACAATCTATTGCATACCAAATACCATTTAATTGCACATAATTCCAAGCATGATTTTCCGTATTTCCATCAGAATTTGTACCTTCTCCTGCAACTATTACGCATGGCACATCTATTGCCTCCATTAGATATTTAAATGCTTTGGCATACCCTTCACATACACATTTTTTATTTATCAGTGCTCCATATATATCATATATGTTTTGTTGTGATATTGTTTCATCATAGTCTATTGTTTCAACTAAATAATCATGTACATTTTTTATATTTTGATATTCATTTTGTTGCTTATTTTGAATAAAATATGTTTTTATTTTATCAATTTCATTTAATGAGTCATCTATTTTTTCTTTTGTAAAGCCATCTACCAAGTAGTTTGAATTATTTCCTGAATTTATTAGCACTTTATATGTTTTTTCTTCTCCTCTTGTGGTTGTTTCTATATTTAAATATAGTTTTTGAAAATCTATATAAAATATTTCTGGGTTATCATATGTATATGCTTCTACTGCTGTTTGATAGTAGTCTCCTAATGTTTTTTCTCCATTATTTTCAGAAAGTACTTTTGTAAATTCTGTTCCTAAATTTATTTCATATGTTCCTGTTTTCATGTTTTCTTTATTTTTTTCTAATGCATTATATATTATTTTTGAATAATTGTCTAATTGACTATAAAAATATTTGTTTATAGTTGAATTGCTGTAATCTATTTTTTTATCTGATGGTGATATTGTTTCTATTGTTGTTTGTAATATTTCTGGTGTTTGTATTTCATTTTGATTGGTTCCTCCACTTGATGTTGTTATATTTGATACAAAGTCTTGTACTTCATCTGCTATATTTGTTTTTGCTATTTCGTTATAAATCATTAGTCCTATAATTGTTACTAGTATTATTAATATGATTGTTAATATTGTCATTATAAATGTTGTTATTTTTGATTTCATATTTATCACCAACTTTCATTTGTGATTTTTTCTTACAGTTTAGTAAGAAAAATTGTTGAAATACCTGTGGATGATATTTTGTATATCTTTCGAATGTGACCAAAATAGTGTTACAAATTCTTAAGTAAATGCTCTAAAGGGTCCTGTATTCGGGTATTGTTAGAGTATTTACATTAGAATTTGTTAACGTTATGTCGGGAACCTGAGAAAATATACAAAATATCATCCACAGGTATTTCAACAATTTTCCTTACTAAACTGTAAATTTTTCTAACTTGTTTATAATCTAAAAATTATTATTTTCCATGCATTATATTATATCATTTTTTTTTGTTAAAAAAAAGTATATTTACATTTTTTTTGCCAATACTACTAATATTATGAAAATAAAAGATTTTATTAATTATGCATTTGGCTATACGCCAAAAGAAGTATATCAGTTCACATTACCAACAGACTCTGAAAATCCCGAGTCTACTACAATTCAAAATAATAAAAAAGTACCCGAAAAGCCACAAAAAGTTTCAACTAATATTAATGCAAATTTAGAGTATGTGAAAACAAAATATAATACTTTGATTAATAGTGACATTATAATTCGTGAGTTTATTTTGAATGCTCGTGGTAATCAATACAAAGCTTTTTTGCTTTATATTGATGGTATGGTAGATTCTCAACTTTTAAATGATTTTGTTTTGGAATCTTTGATGCTACGAAATAGAAATAATCTTTTTGGTGGAGAGCAAAATAGAGTCATTTCTGAGACTGTTTCTAATAATGTAACTGTAAGAAAAGTAAAAAAATTTAATTTAGCAGATTATATTGAAAGCTGTTTAATACCTCAAAATAGTTTAAAACAGCAAAATGTTTTTGATGATATTTTTGCTGGTGTTAATTCTGGAAACTGTGGATTATTTGTTGATACTCTATCTGTAGGTTTTGATATTGATGTTAAAGGTTTTAAGCAAAGAAGTATTGCAAAGCCTGAAAATGAGGTTGTTATTAAAGGTTCACATGAGGCATTTGTTGAAAATTTACGTACAAATACTTCTCTTATACGAAGGTTTACTAATAATGAAAATTTAGTTATAGAAAATGTAAAAGTCGGAAAGGTAACAAAAACTAATTGTGCTTTATGCTACGTAAAAGATATTGCAAATGATGATTTGGTTGCAGAAGCAAACTATCGACTTAATAATTTAGATATTGATTCTCTTCTTTCTGCTGGAGAATTAGAGCAATTATTATCAGAGACTAATTTTTTAGGCGTTCCAAAAATTCTTGTTTCTGAAAGACCTGATAATGCAGTAAAGTCATTACTTCAAGGTAGGGTTATTATTATTGTAAATGGTTCACCATATGCTTTAATTCTACCTGCAGTATTAATCGACTTTTTATCGTCTCCAGAAGATAAAAACCTAAAACCCATTTTTGCAAACTTTTTAAAAGTAATTAGAATAATTTCTGCTTTTTTTGCTTTATTATTGCCTGGTCTTTATGTTGCAATTACCAGTTTTCATAGAGAGATTATACCAACTGAATTATTGTATTCTATATTATCTTCTAGGCAAAGTGTTCCTTTCCCTATAATATTAGAAATTGTTATAATGGAAATTTCTTTTGAAATTATTAGAGAAGCTGGATTAAGGGTTCCTTCCCCTATTGGTCCTACTATTGGTATTGTTGGGGCTTTGGTTTTAGGTCAGGCTGCTGTAAGTGCTGGTATTGTTAGTCCTATACTAATTATTATTGTTGCTATTACAGGTATGAGCTCTTTTGCTATTCCAGATTTTACTTTTAGTTTTCATTTAAGATTTTTTAGGTTTGCATTTGTTTTTCTTGGTTACCTTGCAGGATTTTTAGGTATTGGAATAGGTATTTTTGTGTATATATCAGCTTTATGTGATTTAGAAACTTTTGGTGTTTCTTATACTGCACCATATGCTCCTGTAATGAACTCAAAGAATAATGGATTTCTGCTTTCTCCAATTTGGAAAAGGGAGAGCAGACCTACTTTTTTAGCAACAAAAAGAATAAAAAAACAAAATAAAATATCAATGAAGTGGAGGTTTTAATTATGTCAAAATCAAAGCTTGGAACAGTTGAAGCAATTGCTCTTATACTGTCTGTACTTGCTCCATTTACGGTTATTTCGCTTTCACAAACCTTAATAAATGAATTAAAATCAAGTATTTTATTAAACATTTTTTACGTTGGTACAATTTGTTTATTTATGGTATTTCTGATTTGTACTTTATTTAAGAATTTTCCCGGCTTGGATATTATTGACATTTCTAAGTTTCTGGGCGGAAATGTATTAAAAAATATTATTGGCTTTGCATTTATTATATATTTTGTAATCACATCTTCTATGTTATTGCGAAATTTTTGTGAAGGACTCAAAATTGTATATTATCCTTATACAAATATCTTATATATTATACTTATTTTTATAATAACAATCACATTTGTAAATGATTTGGGATTTAACTCCACTATAAAAACAACAACAATTATATTTCCTATTCTTTTGGTTAGTATTTTACTTATATTTATTGGAAATTTGGATAATTTTTCTTTTCAGAGAATTCTTCCGATATTAGGTAATGGTTATAAAAGTACATTTATTTTAGGTCTATCTAATATTGGTACTTTTTCTGGTATTGTATATATGTATCTTCTTCCTCCACTTTTAAATGAACCTAAGAAATATAAAAAAATTTGTATTTTATCAATAATATTATCTATACTTTTTATTTTTATGTGTGTTGCTACTTTGTTATTTTTGTTTTCAATTTATATTAGTACAGATGAAATTATGCCTTTGTTTTCTGTAAGTAAATATATTGAGTTTGGTAACTTTTTTCAGCGATTTGAAGCACTATTCTTGCTTATATGGACAATTTCATTTTGCTGTTATCTAAGTATATCTTTAAAATTTTCTACTTACATTTTTGCAAAATTATATACTTTATCAGATACTTCTCAAATGATATCAATATTTTCAATTATAACATTTGCTATTGCTTTATTTCCTTCTAGTTATTATATATCTCATTTTTTTGAGACTTATATTTATAGGATATTAAGTATTTCAATAATGATTTTAGGACTTTTTATATTATTTTTAGCTTATATTAAAAAAAGGATGGTGAAAAAATTTGAATAAAATTTTTATAAAGTTATTTATTATTGTATTAATTCTTGTTCTTCTTGTTGCATTTTCTTCATCATATAGCGCTTTAAATATTGATAATTTGGCATTTGCCGTCGCTTTGGGAATCGATACTTCTGAAACAAAAGGACTTAAAGTAACATTTCAATTTGTAAACCCTCCATCAACAAGTGAGGGTTCAAATCAGGAAGCAAACATTTTTGAGGATACTGTTGAAGCTACATCGATTCCAAATGCAATTAATATTATGAATAGCTATCTTGCAAGAAAGATTGATTTATCACATTGTAGAAGTATTGTTTTTTCAGAGGATGTTGCAAAAAATGGTATTTCTGATCATGTTTATACTTTAATGAATGATGTTCAAGTTAGGCCTTCTTCAAATATTATTACAACAACATGTACTGCTTATGAATATATAAAGAATTCTATACCGAGCCTTGAAACTTCAATTACAAGGTATTATGATATTTTTCCTAGTTCAGGAAAATATACAGGCTATGTATCTGATGCAACTATTGGTGAATTTTATAATTCTCTTTTATGTAATGCCTGTGATCCACATACGATTTTAGGTGGAGTAAGTTCTACTTCTTCAACTAATTCTCAATCAACTGTTTCAACCGATTCTAATATAAAATCTGGATCTTCTCCAATTTCTGGTATGCGTTCTGCTGAAAGTATTGGTATTGTTGCATTTAAGCATGACAAATTAGTTGGTGAACTTGATGCAATTGAAACAATATGTTTTCATATTTTAAAAAATAATATCAATAGTTTTATTATAACTGTTCCATCGCCTAAAGATAATACATTTAAAATTGATCTTTTGATTACTCCTAAAGGCACTTGCAAAACAAAAGTTGATATTGTAAATGGTTCTCCTTATGTAAAAATAAATGGTTCTTTTAATGCTAAAATTTACTCTATGGATGAAGATGAAAATTACCTAGACTCCGATTTTCTTGATTCTCTTTCTAATACTTGTAATATTTATTTAGAAAATGTTTTATTAAATTATCTGTATAAAACTTCTTTAGAATTCAAGAGCGACATAAGTGGCATTGGTAAATATGCTTTATCTAATTTTTTTACTGCCAGTGAGTTTAAGGATTTCAATTGGTCTAATAATTATATGAATTCAACTTTTAATGTAAATATTAATACTACTATTGATTCAGGTTTTTTATTGAATAAAACTTAAATGTAGAGGTGATTTTGTGATTAATTATTTTTTTAATTTTTTGTTTTTTATTTTTAGTATTTTTGTTTTGTTGAAGTCTGTTTTTTATGCTTTGTATGAAATTAAGACTCAAGATAATAAATCTGGTGGGGTTGCTATTATTGTTTTTACTGTTATTGTTCTTGTTATTGCTAATGTAGTTGTTTTCTTGAAAGGAAGGGGGATTTAGGGACGTTCCTTAAAATCCCCTTTTTTAGGGATTAGGGGACAGCCTTTTAAAAAATATGAAAAGAGGATTGAAGGCCTAGCCCCCCAATCCCAAATTTTCTGAAAAAATATTTGATTTTTTCAGATTTGTTATTTTACAATTTCAAAATCAATTTGTCTTAGCATCTTATTAGCAGAAATAACCCTAATCTTAACCTTATCTCCAATTTTATAAGTTGTATTTGTCTTTTCTCCAATAAGTCTTTTTCTCTCTTCATCGTAAATAAAATACTCGTCACCCAAATTTTCAAATCTAATCAAGCCTTCAACCGTATTTTCTAGTTCAACAAAAATACCAAATTGAGTAACTGAAGAAACAATTCCCTCATATTCTTCGCCAATTTTATTTTGCATATATTCAGCCTTTTTCAAGTCTTCACTATCTCTTTCAACCTTAGTTGCAACTTTTTCTCTTTCTGATGATGATGCCGCTCTTTGCTGTGCTTTTTCTTGATATTCTTCTATCCATTTATCGTCTACAACATAATTGTCTTCCAAATATTTTGAGATTATTCTGTGTATAAACAAGTCAGGATATCTTCTTATTGGTGATGTAAAGTGACAATAATATTTACTTGCAATTCCAAAGTGCCCTTTGTTTTCTGATTCATATCTTGCAACTTTAAGTGTTCTTAATATTAATGTTGATACTACTTTTTCTTCGTCTTTTCCTTTTATTTCTTCAAGAATTTTTGATACTTCTGTTGGATATACTTTTTCATTTACTACTTTTATTTTTAATCCAAAATTAAATAAAAATTTATTTAAGTCTTTTATTTTATCTAGGTCTGGGTCTTCGTGAACTCTGTAAATGAATGGTGCTTCTAGCCAATAGAATTTTTCTGCAATTGCTTCATTTGCACTTAGCATAAATTGTTCTATTATTTCATTACTAAAGCTTGTTTCATATTTTCCTACATTTATTGCCCATCCATCTTGGTCTAAATCAATTTTACTTTCTGGTATGTCTAAGTTTAAATATCCTTGCTTTAATCTTCTTTCTTTCAAAATTGTTGCAAGTTCTGCCATTAATTCAAAGTCTTTTATATATTTTTCATATCTTTTTAGCACTTCTCTGTCAGATTTATCTAGGATTTTTTGTACATCGTGATAGTTCATTCTTTCGCGTACATTTATTATTCCTTTATACACTTCTGTTGATATAGTTTTTCCTTCTGGATTTATTTCCATTGAACATGAAAGTGTGAATCTGTCTTCTCCTGCATTTAAACTGCATATTCCATTTGATAGTTCTCTTGGTAACATTGGTATTACTCTAGAAAGCATATATATACTTGTTCCTCTGATTTGAGCCTCTTTATCTAGAAAACTTCCTTCTCTTACATAATAGCTTACGTCTGCTATATGAACATCTAATCTATAGTTTCCATTTTCTAATTTTGTAACTCTTACAGCGTCGTCTAAATCTTTTGCATCTTCACCATCTATTGTAAAAATTACATGCTCTCTACAGTCAACACGATTTGGTATGTCTTTTGGGTCTATTTTATCACCATATTTTTTGGCTTCTTCCACAACTTGTTCTGGAAATGTGGATGGTAGATTATATTCTTTGATTAGTGATAACATATCAACACCAGCTTGATTTGGGTCTCCTAAGACTTCTATAATTTTACCTTCTGCATTTTTTCCTTTTTCAGGATATTTTGTTATTTGTACTAATACTTTATATCCATTTCTAGCTTTTCCAAAATTATTTTTTGATATAAATACATCTGTTCCAAAGCTTTTTTCGTCTGGTACTACAAATCCAAAGTTTTGACTTTTTTGGAATGTTCCGACTACTGTATCTTTTTCGTGTTTTATTATTTTTTTGATTTTTCCTTCTGCTCTTTTTATCTTATTTTTTTCTTCTGTTATTTCAACTAAAACTCTGTCTCCATTTAGGGCATTTAATGAGTCTTCTTTTGATATATATATTTCGTCTTCTTGATTTTCTATTTTTACAAATCCAAATCCTTTTTGATTTTTTCTATATATACCTTCTACAAAATTTTCGCCTATTAGTCTATATCTGTTTTTCTTATTTTTTACTATTTTATAATTTTCTTCTAAATTTCTTAGTGTTTGTGTGAATTCATTGTATTCTTTTTTTGGTACTCCTAATAAAATAGCTATTTCTTTTGCTTTCATTGGAGTATAGTTTTCGTCTTTCATGAATTCTAAAATAATATTTTCTTTATTCATTTTTCTTCCTTTCAAACAATTAATTTTTCTTGCTATGCGGTTATTGTAATTATATCATTTTATACTTGTTAATACAATATTTAATTTGGCAAAAAACAAAGAGTAAAAATTTACTCTTTGTTTTTTCAAATCCTTATTTCTTTAAAATTTTTAATAACTCCATTTGTAACTTTTTTGATTGATTACAAGCAATTATTGAACTTTGTGAAAAATCATACTTGTTTCCATCCATTTTGCAAATGTTTCCTCCTGCTTCCTCTAATATTAACTTTGCAGCTGCAATATCCCATGGTTTTAAGTCATGCTCAAAATATGCATCACATTCACCAGATGCTACTCTACATATATCTAAGCATGCAGGACCAATTCGTTTGATATCTGCTGCCCCAGCATTCTTTACATCTAAAACTTTTTTTAATATATCTTCTGTTTTGTTAATATCATATGGAAAGCCAAACTGCATAACTGTTCCAGAAATTTCGTTTCTATTGCTGGCTTGCAATTTTATTTCATTTTTATATGCTCCATTATTTTTTATAGCATACCAAAAGTCATCTGTTGTTGGATTATAGATACATCCAATGATAGTTTCTTTGTTTTTTATTAATCCTATGGAAATTGCAAATGGAAGTCCATGAATAAAATTTGTCGTTCCATCTATAGGATCCACCACCCAAGTATATCCTGTTTCTGATATTTTTCCTCCTGTTTCTTCACCTAAAAAAGTTGAATTTGGTATTAAATTTTTTAGATTCTGCTTTAATTGATTTTCTACTTCCAAATCATATTTTGTAACATAATTGCTTTTTCCTTTTTCTGATACTGCTTTTTCAATCTCTGCTAAAGAATCAATGTTCAATATTTGAGTTGAAATTTTTTTTACTTGTTCTTTGATTTTTTTTACAATTACAATGTTATCTTTCATTTTTTTCCTTTCTAACTATAATTCTAGTTAAATAATCTACATTTTGGTTACATTTATATTATAGCATTTTTTGTTTTATGTCAAGTTTGCAATTGAAATTTTTTACATTTTTAGTTACTGTAATTACAATTCACAGCCTCGGATATTTTTGTGTGTAAATTGTAATTTACTGTATAATGGTTTTGAAAAAAGAGAAAATACTTTTAAATATTTTCTCTTTTTATGCTTATACTAAATATAATATTCCTAATACTAATGTTAGAACACCGAAAACAATTGAAGAAATAACCATCATTCTTTTTTGTTTTCCTTCTTTAGTTCTACCTTTATTTTTTTCATAAAAGTTGTTTGTTGATGAACCTGTTATTGTTTGTGATAATCCTGAATCATCTTTTGTTTGTATTAATGCTAATATTATTACAACTAATGCTACTACAAAATATATCACTGTTAATATTGTTCTTATTACACTCATTTACAATTCCTCCTTGCGGTTTGTTATATTACTTGGGTTATTTTATCATATATATTTTTAAAATGCAAGTATGCTATTTCTTTATTTTAAAAAATAATAAAAATTAAAATTAATATTATATTTTTAATTAATACACTACTTAATAATTGAAAATTTGTACATTTTATTCCTACATCATTTAATTCATCATATTTACTAACAATTTTTTCAATTTCTTCTTTACTAGACAATTTAATTTCTTGCATATAATCTTTTGCCAAAAATCTAGCTTTTATCATAGCATCATCTTCTAAATACGTTCTTACTACATAATATACAAATCCTGCCAATATAAATATGGTTAAAAACATCGTTTCATTTGGTAAGTTCTTTAATATTCTTAATATACAAGTTATAATAAAAAATATTAAGTATATATTTGAAAAAATGAAGTTGAACCATAACATTTTTTTGCTTTGAATCGAATGTAAGCATTCATGTGCTATTGTTTGTATTCTTGTGTAACTGTTTTTTAAATTTGCTATAAATATTTTATTACTTGTTACTAAATATAAAGTTGAATTTGAATTTTTATCTTCTTCTATTTTTACACTTTCATTGTTTAATTTTTTTAGGTACCATTTACATATTTCTATGTTTTCTGGGTATTTTTGTGTTAATTCATCTAGTTCTTTGTTTTCTCCTATGTGTTTTAATTTTTTTAAACTAGCATCAAATATAATTTTTAATGTAATATATATTATTATATTTATTATTAGTAAAACTATAAATTCCATCATCTACTCCTTTTCTTTACTAATAATGCTATTTTATAAACAATCCTATTCAAAATTCCATTTATATATTTTCTTTAAATACATGTGAATGATATTTTTCATATTTTTCTAAAAAATTTTATTTAAGTACATCCATTACTGCATCACCAATTATTTTATTAACATCTGACAAAATTATATTAAATTTTGTTTCAGCATCAAAAAATTTTGCTGCATCTTGATTTTCATACAACTCTATATACAATTGTTGCATTTTTTTAGTTTTTTCTTCATCATTCTTTCCTGTTTGCATAGCTGTTATTTGAGCATCATATCTAGCTGTTTCAAACTCTTCTATTTTCTTCTTTAAATCTGGGTTCAAACTTAATGCTTCTTTAGCCATTTTGTAATTTACATATTCTTCTGATTGTTTAAGTTCTTGTGCTAATCTATTTGCTGTATCATATATATTCATTTTTGTTACTTCCTTTCCTAGAATATAAATATCCAAGGCATAATAAAATCATATCATTTTATTATGCCATTTGTTTTACATATTATTTGTTGTAGTAGAACTGTTTGTATTTGGTCCTGTTATTTCAAGTTTTGCATCTGTTGGGCAAATATTAATCCATGTATTTCCATCATTTACTTTTATTTCATTTCCTTGTAAATCCTCATATTTTGTCTGAGTATTTCTTGCTTCTTTTATACATTTAATTTTTATAGCTTTTCCATTTGTTATATAATATCCATTAAATGTTCCAATATTTTTAAGTCCTTGTCTTCCTTTATTTTCGCTATCATCTAATGTATAATTATCGCACATTGTTATTATTATATTTTTTGTTGTGATACTATTTCCTGTATCCCAGTCTGTTTGTGCTTTATTTCTTGCATACCTTTTATATACTTGGTTTTCCTCATCATATACATATTTTACAGTTTGAAGATTTGAATGTGGTATTGTAACACTTGTTGCTCCTTGTCCGTCCTCTAATGTTACATCATCTGTTGTGTAATTTAATACACTTTTCTTTGTTGATGTTGTTTTATATCCTTTTGCTTTTGCAGCTTTTAATAATGCATCTGTACTTGTTACAGCATTGTGTGGAGCTGATTTATCTTTAACTCTCCAGAATGTTGATGTGCTTTCTGTTATTCCATTTAAATTGTTTATGTTGTAAGATTTTATATCACTTTCTGCCATTGGGCTCCAACCATAATGTGCATATATTGCATCATTTTCCATAGCATAATCTAAAAAATAATGTCTTGAACTTCTAACCGGTCCAATTTTATCAACATTAACACCCTTAAATACTGCCATTAGACGTGTTTCTCCACCTTCCACTATTATTTCATATACTAAATATGCTTTATTTAGTCCGGCTTGTGGCCAAGCTTGGTTGTGGTTGTCAATCATTACAGCTATTGGTCTATCTTCACCATTAAATATTTTTATTTTCTTTTCACTTATTCCTGCTGTCAATACATTATCTTCACTTTGACCTTCTGAAACTTCTTGTGTGGCATTTTTCTTGTCTCTTGTTATTTTGTATGCCAAAATTCCACCAGCTGCTAAAATTAAAATAACTAATATTATTATTAATGTTCTTACTCCATGTTTTCCCATCTTTTTCCCCCTTTTAATCTCTCGTAATTTTTAACTCATTTAAAATTTTTTCTTCTTTTGGTCTCATTATTTTTTTGTCTTCTTCTTCAATATGGTCATATCCCATCAAGTGATAAAATCCATGTACTAACATGTAACTTAGTTCTCTTTCGAAACTATGTCCATATTCTTCTGCTTGTTCTCTAACTTTATCAATTGAAATTATTATATCTCCTAAAACATCTTCATATAGAAAATCTTTATTTTTTATTTTTTCATCTAATTCTTCTTTTTCGAACATTGGGAATGATAATACATCTGTTGCTCTGTCTATTTTTCTATATTTTTTATTTATTTTTCTGATTTCTTCTGGTGTTGTGAATGTTATTGTCATTATCAATTTTGAGTCTAATAGTCCTTCTTCTTCAAAGCATTTATTTAAGACTTTTTTTACAATACCTTCCCAATCTTCTTGTCCTTTTTCTAAATTTAAATATGTAATTTCGTACATTATGCCACCACCCTGTCTTCTTTATTTATTATTCCTGTATATTTTCCTTCTGATTTGTAAGTATTTTTTAATTCTTTTATTACTCCATAATCAACTAGCTTTCTTCTATAGTATGTAATTATTTTTGAATAATCTACTTTTGAACCAGCTATTTTTTTCATATCATTTTTTATAAATAATATTTCTTTTTGTTTCATATATTCAACAAAATCAACATCTTTTAATTTTGATATTTTTTTATACTTGTCCCAATATTTTTTATATTGTTCTCTTGCTTTTGTATCTTCCCAATATACTTTTGTTGATAATAAACGAACATTGTAATCTTCTATTAAATTTATTAGCATTGCATATGCTTTTTCTCTTTTTGCTGCCATTTTTGTATCTTGTACTAATACTCTTGCATCTTTTAATAATTTTTCATAGCATTGTTCTGCTACTATTAAGGGGATGCTGTGTGTAAATAATTTTCTGCTTATTCCTAGTAAAATCATATTTTTTTCGATATTATCTTTTGTGTCTAATTTGCCAACTGTATAGCTTTCAAATTTTTCGTAGTCATCTATTATGTCTTTAAATTCATCTTTTGGATTTATTTCCATTTTTAATGGTAATATATTTTTGATGTATTCTTCTAGTGTATAGAATATTTTTACATATATCCACTCTTTTGATGAATCATATATGTTTGTTGTATCTGCAAGTTTTATTGAATAATTTTTTAATATTGCTTTATATAATGTGTCCATTTTATTTACATAGAATCTATTATATTTTTCTTGTACTTTTTCTTTTGCATTAAGTCTTACACTTTCTTTGTCTAATTCTAATAAATATTTTTGTTTCCTATATTTGTAATCCATATATTCTTTTTCTTTTAGACTTGTAACTTCATAATATCTAGATAATGCATCTCTTTCAAATTCACTTGCTGTATTATTTTTTACTTTTTTGTAAATTGAGTCCATTACATATTTATCTAGAGCTTCTAAATAAACAGTATATGCTTCATCATATTTTTTTTCTAACTCATCTGTATTATAATTTTCTGTATCTTTTTTATAGTTTTCAAATGCTTTTATTAAATTATTTCTTTTCATTGAAATTAGCATTCCATTAATTCCAATTCTTGTTGGTATCAATATTTTTGTTAGTGTACTTGTTATTTTGTTGAAAAAATTTGTGTTTGCTCCAGTTATTCTTAAACTTCTTTCTTCCATTTTGTACTTCCTTTCCATTATAAATTAATCCATTTAATTTATAACCTAAAAAACTATTTTTTCATTTGTCCCTATATCTTCAAGCACTTCATATGTTACATAGACTTCTATTCCGTCTTCTTTTTCATATGTATTTATAATTTTATTGACTATTTTTTCTTTGTTCTCTATTTCATTTTCTAATTCGTCTTGTAATTGTTGTATCCCTAAGTTTTTTGCTTCTTCTATTTCATATTTTTTTTGTTCTTCTTTTACTTCTTTATTTGTTGTTTTTATTAAAGAAATAGGTAAATAAAAATCTGAAAATATCTTAAATTTATTCTCTTCCACTATTGTATCATAAATTTTAAATTTTGAAAGCCTTTTTGACAAATTTATTTTAAAATTATTTATTTTTATTTGATATTTATTCTCTATATTACCTGTTTCTGTTCTTTCCGTAGTGTTATATTGTATTTTTTTACTTTTGGTGTGCCATACTTTTGCTTGTATTTCTCCTTTTGCATGTACATATCTTATTCCTGTATATTTTCCTTCCATCCATCCATTTATTAATGTTGTTCCTACATTTACTGTATCTCCTACTTTTACAGCTATTGTTCCATTTTGTGCACTGATTTTTGTTATTATTCCTTGTTTGTCTGAAACAATATTACAGTAATCTTTATCATTTACTATATCTGGTTTTGCTGTTGCTTTAACTGTTCTTACTATTGCATTTGTGCCTTTTAATTCTATTCCTATCCATGCTATGTCATCTCTTTTTAATCTTATTTTATTTATAATATCTTTTGTATTTATTTTTGCTTTCATTGTTCCAATTTGTAATCCACTATCCACAACATCTTGATATAAATTTTGTATATTTTGCTTGTCTTCTTCTATTATTTGTATGTTCCATATAAAGTTTGATGAAATTGCTAAGATTATTATAATTACTATTAAAAATACAAAAAATAACTTTCTTTTTTTATATTTGTTGAATATAAATGGTAGTCCTTTTTTTCGAGTTATTTTCATTTTACATTTTGTTTGTTTTGCAATTTTTGCTACTCTTTTTAAGTCTTTTATTGCTATATTTAATTCTAATTTAACATTTTTGTCTCTTTTTAAATTCCATATTGTTATTTTTTCGTTCCTGCATATGTTTATAAATCTTTCTATGTAATATCCTTCTATTGATATTCTTATGTATCCGATTATATAATTAAATATTATTTTAATTAACATACTTTTTCCTTTCATTTATATTGTAAAATTACAGTTCTGTACAAATCTTATTTTTAATGAATTACAAATTTAGAAATTAGTCAAATTTTCTTTCTATATCAATGCTTTCTACTTTTCCTTTAACTTTGATATCATCATTTGTCATATTTTCTAATTTTAATTCAAATCCATTTATATTTATAATTCCAAGTGATGTATTTATTCTGATATAATAATCTTCATATTCTAATATCCCTTTGAAATTTTCTATTATCATTTCATTAAAACCTGTTATTGTTATTTTAGGTGTGTCTGTGTAAACTTCTTGTGGCATTTCTAGTAATCTATCTATTTTTGAAAAATTATTTTTCTTTTTTTTCATTTTCATCATTCCCTTCTTAATGTATTAATTAATAAAAAACTTTTTAATTTTACACAGATTTTGCATATATCTATTGTTTGAATTCATCTAAAGATTTAAATTTGTATCCCATATTTTTTATTTCTTTGATTATATCTCCTAATATATTTGTATTTGTTTTTGAATTTCCATGTAAAAGCATAATTTCTCCGTTATGAACATTATCTATAATTTTCTTTTTTGCACTTTGTTCTTCTGGCTGTTTGTTTTCATTCCAATCTTCATATGCAAATGACCACATTACTGTTTTATATCCTAAGGAATTTGTTACACTTATGCTTTTTTCGCTAAATTCTCCCATGGGTGGTCTTATGTATTTCATTTCATACCCAAATTTTTCATATATTGATTTATGCAAATCCATTACTTCTGAATTTATTTGTTCTTCTGATAAAGTTGGCATGCTTTTATGATTTACTGTATGGTTTCCTACAATATGTCCTTCATCTATCATTTGTTTGACTAATTCTGGTTGTGTATTTAGATAATGAGCTGTTATAAAAAATGTTGCTGTTACATTGTTCTCTTTTAAAATTGATAAAATTTGTTGTGTATGGCCTGCTTCATATCCTTCATCAAATGTTAAATAAATGAATTTATCATTATTATTTCCCATTGCAATTCCATTATTTTTTTCTAATATGTCTTTGTTTGTTTTTCCTAAATCTGGTTGCTCATGATTATCATTTCTTTTAATTCCCCAGCCTATCTTTTTATTGCTTAATGCTGATGTACTTGTTACTGTTACTTTTTTTGTTTTGTTTTTTTCTCCTATTTGTATCATTATAACTGTTAGTACTAATACTATAGCTGTTACTGTTATTATGATTTTTATATTTTTTTTATTCATTTTATCAACTCCTATTCTTTTCTTAATTTTATGATATTTTTATAAAATTATTACTAATTAAAACACTATTATGACTTTTAAAAATTTTTGTTTTTTTGTATTTTTTTGACTTAATTTATATATAAATGTGTGCTATAAATATTGATTGTAGTATCTCTAAATACTATTAATATTAATTGTTTTACCAATTGGATAAATTTGTAATTTTTCTATTGACATTGTATTAATTTTAGATTATATTGTTATTGTTTCTGGAAAATAAAGGAAATTTTTGTTATTTTGTCGATTACTTTTTTTCTAGAATTTTATATTTTTATAGGAGGGGATTTATATGTTAAATTTTGCAATTTGTGATGATAATATAAATATTTTAGATAAATTTTCAAAAATTCTTGAAACTATATTTATAAAACATGATTATGATGCAAAGATTGGTATCAGTACAAATAATGTTGATGAATTATTAGATTATATTGATGAAAATAAAACTGATGTTTTAATTTTAGATATTAATTTAAAATCAAATAAAACTGGTCTAGAAATCGCATCTAAAGTTAGAGAAAGTAATAAGGATACTTATTTTATATTCACTACTGCTCATTTAGAATATGCTATGATGGCATATAAATTTAAAACTTTTGATTACTTGGCTAAACCGGTAACTTCTGATAGATTGGAGGAGACTATTGTTCGTTTGTTTGAGGATGTTAATGGTCGCCCTAAAAGATATATTAAAGTTGATAATAAAAAGACTATTATTGATGAAAATGAAATTTTGTATATTAAACGTGATGGTATGAAGTTGGTTTTTCATACTAAAACTCGTGATTATGAAACTTATAGTTCTTTTAATAAAATTATGTGTTCTTTGCCTTCTAATTTTGTTAGGGCTCATAAGTCTTTTATTGTTAATATTAATAATATCGCTAATTTGGATTCTATAGGTAATATTGTGTATTTTGATAATGGGTCAACTTGTGATATTGGTCCAAAATTCAAGAAAAGTTTGATCGAGGAGGTTAAGAAAAATGAACATTCTGAATAATTTGTGGTTGGCAGTGAGTACGCCGAATGAATTTCTTGTAAAAATATGTATATCTCTTTTAATTATATTTATAGAGACTCCTCTTTCTTTTTCTTTAATATGTAATATTTTTAATATAATTTGTAATAAAAAACAAAAATTTATTTATATAATTGTAGTTTCTGTGATAGGTATAATTTCAATGTATATACTGCCATCTCCATATAATACTATTTTAAATTATTCTTCGGCTTTTTTGATTTTATACTTTGTAATTAAGTTAGGGGTAATTAAATCAGTTATAGCATCTATATTTCCAAGTATAATATTTAATTTGGTAGTAAATTTGTTATTCAATCCTTATTTATCAATTTTAAATATTACTTTAGAGCAAGCTTTGTATATTCCTATTTATAGAATTCCTTTTGTACTTCTTGTATATTTGATAATTCTATTATTAAATATGGCTATAAAATATAAAAATATTAGTGTTACAATTCTAGATAATATTGATAAAAGAAATAAATTTATTATTACATTAAATTTTTTATTTGCCATAATATATATAATAATTCAAGGAATCTTAACTTCAAATTATATAAATATTTTGCCCGTACAATTTACTTTCTTTAATTTTATTTGTTTATTGATTTATTTTAGTTTAAGTTTTTATAGTTTAGCCAAAATAATGAAATTAGTAACAACTACACAAAAATTAGAAAGTGCTGAAGAATATAATAAAACATTACATATTTTACATGATAGTGTTAGAGGATTCAAACATGATTTTGATAATATAGTTACAACTATAGGTGGATATATAAAAACAAATGATATGGATGGTTTAAAAAAATATTATTCTCAACTTGAAAGTGATTGTTCCAAAGTTAATAATTTATATCTTTTAAATCCAGATATTATTAATAACCCTGGAATATATAATTTGCTTACATCTAAATATAGTGAAGCTGAAGAAAAAGGTATAAAAGTAAACTTAACATTTTTATTAGATTTAACTAATTTACATATGAAGGTTTATGAATTTGCAAGAATTTTAGGTATTTTATTAGATAATGCTATAGAAGCATCTGAAGAATGTGATGAAAAAGAAATTAATATAGTATTTAGGAATGAATCAAAAAATAATCGAAATATAATATTAATAGAAAATACCTATAAAGATAAGGATGTAAATGTAGAACAAATATTTAATAAAGGTATTACTGGAAAAGAAAATCATACTGGTCTTGGTTTATGGGAAATAAGACAAATATTAAAGAAAAATAATAATGTTAATTTACATACAGCTAAAAATGGAAAATATTTTTCTCAACAATTAGAAATATATTATTAAAAATGATAGATTTATTCTATCATTTTTATTTACTCACTAAAAAAAGAACAGTAACCTGTTCCTTTTTTAGTGGATTGTCTATAAATAACATTAAGTATATTGTACCCTAAATATAAGCATTGTCGAACTACTCATATTTAAGTTTAAAAACAATTTAAAATTAATCTTTTTTTACTAAACTAGCTGGCATTTTAGGTTGATGCATTATAACCCACAACCCACAAGCTGTGTTAGTAGATTTTGCATATTTTTCTGCAACTTTAGCTAATAATTTTAACATAAAGTTTTCCTCCTTTGTTTTAAAAAAATTTATATAATATAAAAATACAGCCGGCTTTGTATTTTTAATATTAACTAATTAATTTGTAGCATTTTCATAAACCTCATAGCCATATTTATTATTTGTAAGTTTATATGCTAACCTTGTTATCATACATGTTTGCATTAAATATCCAAATATTATTATATTTGATATTATATTGTTATTAATCAAAGATGCAATTAATAAACCAATTATAAATGATATATATGATAATATTTGTTTTTGTTTTCTTATTTTTGGGCTTATTATTGGAACATCTTCAGTATCTGCTGGTGCATATAGTTTTATCATAATAATTCCAAAAATTGCTAATAATATAATTGATACATATTTTGTAATACTTCCTAAAACTATATATTTAGCAAGCAATGCTGTTCCACAATAAAATGTACATGTTGATATAATACATCCTATATGAGTCTTTAGATGAAATCCTCCAGAAAACCCTCTGTATGGTATTAATGTTAAGAATGTTATTAAACTAAGTTTAAATACTCCTAATAAATATGCAATAGCTAACATTATAAATATTTTTGGTACTTCACCTATTAAAATCTGAAGACCATAGTTTATAATTTCTGCTCTTTCATCATCTACATCTGGCATCTCTTTTCTAATTTTGTTGGTTAGAAATTCTGTGATTTTATCTATCATTTTCTCACCACGCTTTTTCTTAAGTTTTCTATAGTTTATCATCTAATTTGACAAATACAAATTTTGTTTTATAAAAAGTGTATTTTCTTTTATATTATTTTATATTTTCTTGTTTATAAAACATTTTATTACTTTTATAAAATCATTAATATAATATTTATAATCAATAAAAATTTAAAAAAACTATTAAAAGGATATTGTAAAAATTCCTTTAATAGTTTTCATTTATAAATTATTTATATCTCTTAAAATGCACCAAGTTCCAACTGTTTCCGGTAAATCTGTAAATGTCATTTTTTCTTTACTTATTGGATGTTCAATTGTCAATTTATATGCCCACAAAGCAATTTGTTTGCCTTGTCCCCTTGTACCATATTTTTGGTCTCCAAATATGCTATGTCCAAAATTTGACAGTTGAACTCTTATTTGATGGTGCCTTCCTGTGTGCAAATTGATTTTTAATAAACTTAAATTTTTTACTTCATTATATGTTATTACTTCATAATCTAATTTTGCAAGTTTTGCATTTTTCTTATCTTTGCTAACAACTTTGCTCATATTATTTCTTTCATCTTTATATAAGTAGTTTTCTAAACTTCCGCTTCTTTTGATTGACTTTCCCATCAACAACAGCCAAATATTCCTTTTTAAATATTTTTTCTCTTACTTGATTACTTAATCTTCCTGCGGCTTTAGATGTTTTAGCAAAAATCATAATTCCACCAACAGGTCTATCCAGTCTATGTACAAGTCCTAAATATACATTTCCAGGTTTATTATACTTTTCTTTTAAATATTTTTTTACAAGTGTAAGCATATCAATATCACCAGTTTTGTCTGATTGTGATGGAATATTGGGTGTTTTTTCTACTACTATAATATGATTATCTTCATAAATCACTTTTAAATTTTGCATATATTTCTCCTTTTTCAAGTACGAATTAATTTGAAAAATAATTAAATTTTATCTTTCCCATCTTCCATAGATTCCACATGGCAATACTAAGCTAGAATTTTCCATAGGAATTCCAATTTCTCCTGATTCCAATTTTCCTTTATATTTTTTGGCGACAGTTAAATTCAAAATATCTTCTAAAACCTTGCTTGAAATTCCTGTTGTATATGAATTTATTAAGAAAAATAGTGGGTTATCTGATAATACATTTGTACACAATTCTACTAAATCATATATATTATTTTCAAATTGCCATACTTCCCCTTTTGCTCCTCTACCATATGATGGTGGGTCCATTATTATTGCATCATATTTATTGCCTCTTCTTATTTCCCTGTTTACAAATTTAACAACATCGTCAACAATAAATCTAACTGGTCTGTCTTTTAATCCAGATGATTCAATATTTTCTTTTGCCCATGTTGTCATTCCTTTTGAGCTATCAACATGGCATACTGACGCTCCTGCTGATGCACACGCTACTGTTGCACCACCTGTATATGCAAATAAATTTAATACTTTTATTTCTCTTTTTTCTGATTTAATTTTGTTTATCATCCAGTCCCAGTTAACTGCCTGTTCTGGAAATAGACCTGTATGTTTAAAACCCATTGGTTTGATATTAAATGTTAAATTCTTATATTTTATTTGCCATTGTTTAGGCATTTTTTTGTTAAATTCCCATGAACCTCCACCAGAACTACTTCTGTGATATATTGCATTTATTTCTTTCCATTTTTTTGGATAGATTTTGTCTTTCCATATTATTTGTGGGTCTGGTCTAGATAATATTACATCTCCCCATTTTTCTAGTTTTTGGCCATCTGCCATGTCTATTATTTTATAATCTTTCCATTCATTTGCTAATTTCATATTTTTTATATAGCTTAATAGCTACTATCCTCCTCTTTCCTAGAATAGTTCTATTTTACCATATTTTTTTATTTTTTTAAAGAATTAATCATCAAATATTTTCTAAAATTTTCATAAAACTAAAAACCAAGTAAAAGTTAATACCTGAAAAAATAAAAAAACTCATTATAATCATAGAAAAAAATTTATGATTTTTTAAGAAATCAAATATTTTAAATTTTCTAGTTTCTTTTGGTATTTCAAGCCTGTCCAATTTTGAATTATATTTCACATTAAAAATATTTTCCATTAAAACTCCCCCTTGTTAATATATATTCAAAAAAAAATAAAATATTCCAATTATTAAAATTTTATTGTTAAAATTTTCAAATGGTGCTATAATCTTGATGAAAAAATAAATATATTTAAAGGAGGCAACAAATGAAGAAAAAGATTTTTATATTCTGTGTACTTGCCTTACTAATATCTTACTTTTCTAAGATATTAGCTCGGAGAAAGCAAAATATAATTCCAATTAATATTTGTTTTGTCCGACCAAATGGCTCTCCTGTAAATGTGAGAACTGTCTTCAAAAAACCTGGGCAGTAATGCCCATGGTTTCCACTTTTTATAGAAAGGTTGATTTTTAAATGTTAAAAAATAAGGAAAAATTAAAAAAAATTTTATTGGTTGTTTTAATTGCAATAATGTCTGGTATAATATTTTTTTATCAAACCAAAAAAGTTGGATTACATGAGGATGAAGGATACACTATATGTTCTTCTGTAAATCCAGATAATGGTGTACTGTCTGTCTATGATAATAATACAAATAACCCAACTTGGAGAACAAAAGAATACGTTCAAAATGCTTTGAGTTTATTGCCAAGTAACATTTTGAACTTTAAAGCATTATATTTAAATCAAGCATATGATAATCATCCTCCATTTTTCTATACTCTAGTACATTTTGCAACATTATTTTTTGGTGGAAAATTTTCTTTCTATTCAGCTTTTATTGTAAATATAATTGCATTTATAATTAGTTGTTTGGTAATTTCTAAGATTTTAAAATTATTAAATAAAGAAAATTTAATAATACCAGCTTTAATTTTATATGGATTATCAATGGGTACTATTTCTATGGTTATTTTCCAAAGAATGTACATGCTTCTTACATTATTTATTTTATTATATTTTTATTTGAGTTTAAAATTATATAAAAATGATTTTGTAATGGACAAAAAGTTTACAATTCAGCTTGGAGTTATAACTGTTTTAGGATTTTTAACACAATACTTTTTTGCAATTTATGCTTTTTTCATATTTGCAATAATGTTAATTGAAATGATAAGAACTAAAAAAGATAAAGAAGCAATTTCTAAATATGTTGTTTCACATATTGTTTATGCAGTTGTTGGAATTCTTATATTTGTACCTTGTATAAAACATTTGTTATTTTCAGATAGGGGATTAACTAATTTAGAAAATAGTGGATATTTTACACATGTATTTGAATATTTAAAGCATCTTGCTTTTTCTTTTAGTATAAATAACTCAAATGTTGCTTTAATGGTTATTACACTAATTTTATTTGTAATTGCTACTGTTGTTTTATGTGTAAAGAGTAAAGAAAAGTTTATTGTTTTAGTTACAATTGTACCAAGTATTTTTTACTATTTTATAGCTGTTAGGATGACATCCTTCCAAGAGTTGAGATACATAATGCCTGTTATTCCTTTTGTCGTTTTAACAATTTTCTTTATATTAAATGAATTTATTAAATTTAAATATAAAAATATTTTATTTATTGCAATTTCTCTTGCTTTAGTAATAAATGGTTTTATATTTTCTAAGCCACTATTTTTGTATGAGAATTATAAAAATATTTTAGATATTGCTGAAGAAAATAAGGATAAATCTTTTGTGTATGTTTATGATAATTTCTTTAATCATATGCAAAGTGTTCCTGAGATGATGATTTATGATAGAACTTTAGTTATTAATGTTAATAATAATGATGAACTTCATTATGTTATCAATGATGATAGTTTAAATGGTGAGAATTCTTATATTTTATCTATTAAATCTTATATGGATAATGATGCTATTTTGAATAGAATCAAGGAAGAGTCTGAGTTTAAGAATATTTCTTTACTTTATAAATCTGAAATTGGCCCTAATTCTGAGGTTGTTATGGATAATATATATTTGGTTTCTAAATAAAAGTTGTCAAAAGGGACGCCCTTTTTTGACAAGTAAAGTTATCAAAAAAGTTGTCTTTTGAAATTTTATAAAAAGTTGTCAAAAAGGGGCGTCCCTTTTGACAACTTTTGCTTAATCTCTTTTTTTTATTTGTTTTACTATTTTTTCTGTTATACCTTTTACTTGCATTAATTCTTCTTTAGAAGCCTGTTTTATTTTTTCAACACTTCCAAACTTTTTAAGTAATTCCCTTTTCTTAACTTCACCTATTCCCTCAATATCATCTAACTCTGATTTAGTAATTGCTTTAGCACGCAATTTTCTGTGATATGTAATTGCTGTATCATGTACAGTGTCTTGGAATCTTGTTATTAAATTCATAAGATTTTTTGAAATTGGTATTTCATTTCTATTTTCGTCTATTAATGCTCTAGTTTGATGCTTGTCGTTTTTAACCATACCAAATATTTTTATATCTTGGTTTTCATATTTGTTTATAGCATTCCTAATTGCTCTAATTTGTGTTATACCACCATCTGCAAATATTGCGTCTGGTAGTTTTCCAAAGCCTTTATCTTCGTTTTCTATTGAATGTGCTAATCTTCTTGTTACAACTTCTTCCATACATTTAGGGTCATCTTGTGTTAAGACTGTCTTTATTTTAAATCTTCTTGATAAGTTTTTCTTGATAACTCCGTCTTGCATTACACACATTCCTGCAACCATAAATTCTCCTGAGATATTTGATATATCATATGTTTCAATTTTTCGTGGTAATTTGTCCATTTTTAGTACATCTTTTAGTTCCATTAATATTTCTGATTTGTCTTTTTCTTTGTTTTCTAGTGTAACTTTTGCATTATTTTCTGCCATCTCTACAAATCTTAGTTTTTCGCCTTTTTTAGGGCTTTTAAGTTCCACTTTTTTTCCTAACATTGTGGATAACCATTTCTCTATTACATCTTTTTCAGGCAATTCTTCTCTCAGCATTATTTTGCTTGGTATGTTTGGATTTTCTAAATAATATTGTTTTATAAATCCTGATAAAATTTCACTATCTTCCATATCTTTTAATTCTGTAAAAAAGTAGTGTTCTCTTCCTATCATTTTACTTCCACGCACAAAAAAAATTTCTATACATACTTCTAATTCTGATTTATATAGTCCTATAACATCTATGTTGTTTTCTGAAATATTCGATACTTTTTGTTTTGATGATGCTCTTTCTATTGCTAATTTTCTATCTCTTAGTTCTGCAGCTTTTTCAAAATCTAGTTTTGCTGATGCTTCTTGCATTTGCTTGTCTAGTTCTTTTAAAATTTTATCTGTTTTTCCTTCTAGCAAATCAATTATTTCGTCAATTTGTTTTTTGTACTCTTCTGGTGTTACATATCCCATACATGGTGCTAAACATCTTTTTATGTGATAATTTAGACATGGTCTTGTTCTACCTTGATAATTTCTACATTGACGTATTTTATATTTTTGTTTTATAAAATCTATCATTTCTTTAGCAGCACCTGGATTTGCATATGGTCCAAAATATTTTGCTCCATCATTTATAACTCTTCTTGTTAAAACTACAGTTGGATAGTCTGATTTTACATCTATTTTTATATATGGATATGTTTTGTCATCTTTTAATAAAACATTGAATTTGGGTCTGTTTTTCTTGATTAAGTTACATTCCAAAATCAATGCCTCTGCCTCATTGTCAACAACTATGTATTCAAAGTGGTCTATTAAACTTACCATTTTTTTGATTCTTTCGGTCTTATTTGTTTTTCTAAAATATGACCTTACTCTGTTCTTTAATGAAACTGCTTTTCCTACATAGATTATATTGTCGTCTTTGTCGTGCATTACATATACTCCAGGTTTTCCCGGTAGTTTTTTTAACTCTTCTTCTATGTTAAACATTATTTTTTACATAATCAATATATAGAAATATTAATCTATAATTGATTAATCCCTTTCTCCTGTTCTTCTTTACATATTTATTATAACCTATTAGTAGATATAAAATCAAGATAAATTATTAGAAAAGGTCCCCTAAAAATAGGGAACCTTTGAGGTTTGTTGCTAAACTACTTAGCCTTCTGTTTCTTTGGCTGTCTCGTAATAATTGCTATATCTTACAAGACTCACATTCACATCCTGAATTGCCGCCACTAAGGCATTTAACTGTCTTTTTGCCTTTGGAACAATCAGATCGATATCTTCAGGGGTCTTTTCCTGAAGCCAGAAACTAACTTTTTCTGCGTATGAAAACGAGCGATGATGAAATCTGTGATATATATAAGCATCACAGTCTTCTTCATTCATATCAAATGGTTTGTTTTCCAGCTCCATTTGGATATTCTTGCATCTCATAACATACTGCAAATCCGAAAGTAATGCTTCCAGTCTCAGTTTTTCAGCTGTTAACCGCTGAACATACAGCCCTGGTTTTTTTACTGCCCAGTCTGTTACTTCTTTGTGCAATGGTGAGCCATGAATAGCATCGTCAAGTTCAAATGCGTGTTTAGCTAAGTTACGTGTTACATGAAATAATTTGTATTCTTCCATGCTAAAACCTCCTATTGTTAAAAAATTTATTGTGACAAATAAACAATAACACATTATGTAAATTTTGTCAATGCTATTTCATAAATTTGTGACTAATCTTATGATTAATTTATGATAATGTCTTAAGTAATAACTTTTGAAAATGTTTTATTTATGCCAGAAAACTTATTGATATTGAGTAATTATTTGACATAATCTCATATACCTGTTATAATTTTTTATAAAGCAACATTTTGTGCAAAAATCAATTAACTCAAACTATACAATTATAAAAAATAACAAAAGGAGGAACATTATGAGAAGAATAGTTGAAGGACGGTGGAAATGTCCATATTGTAAGACAGAAGAAATATTAGGTAGATATCAAAGTTGTCCTAATTGTGGACGGCAAAGGGATAAGGATTTCAAAGCTACTTTACCAAAAAACATCAAGGATAATTATGTTCCTGATGATAAAGCCAAAAAAATAAATAAAAATCCTGACTGGATGTGCAGTTATTGCCAAAGCTACAATTCTGATAATTATGATACCTGTACTTGCTGTGGTGCTTCAAGAGCAGAAAGTGATGAAAATTATTTTGATATCCAAAAAAAGAAAACCTTAAATAATGATTCAAAAAATTCTACTACAAAATCAAACTCTGATAAAGTTTTTAATCCTGAGAATGAAACCAAAAAAAACACTTTGCAAAATCTAAAAAGCAATTTTTTGTCTTTTGCATCCTCTTCTGTATTTAGATACATTTTTTTTGGTCTTATTATAGCATTATTTATAACTGGGATTATTGCTTTGGTAAAGCCTAAAGAAGTTACTATGAGTGTAACTGAAGTATCTTGGAATAGGACAATTGATGTTGAAAAACATCAAACAGTCAAAGAAAACGACTGGTTATTACCCAAAAATGCACGGCTATTGCATTCAGTGCAAGAAATTCATCATTATGACACTGTATTAGATCATTACGAAACCAAATCAAGAGAGGTTTCCAAAGAACGAATTACAGGATATAATACCTACTATACCTATAATGATTTAGGAAATGGATACTTCGAAGAAGAAGAACATAGTGAGCCAATATATGAAACATATTATGAAACTGAATACTATAAAGAGCCAGTTTATAGAGAAGAACCGGTTTATAAAACAAAATATTATTATGAAATTGATAAATGGCTCTATGAACGTAGTGTAAAAACATCTGGAAAAGATAAAAATCCTTACTGGGGAAATTTAAATCTTGCTTCAGATGAAAGAGAAAGTTCAAAATCGCAGCAATATCAAATAACTGGTATTGTAAATGATAAGCAAAAAACCTATTTAATTTCTTTTGATGACTGGAAAAAAGTTGATGTTGATAAAGATTTTAAATTAAAAGTTTCATTAGGTACAGCAGAGTTAATTGAATAAATCACTTTTAATGGAAAGTGTAACATTTACAAGCTCCTTTTTGGAGCTTGTATTTTTGTTTTTTAAAAATAATTAAAAACACTTGCACCAAAATATATTTTGATGTAATATAATAAAGTAAAATTGAAAGATGCATAAAAATATCAAGAAAGGAGTTATTTTTCAAGCGCCAGGACCACTATTTAATGTGGTTGACGAGGTCTAGAGTTATCGAAAAATTCGGCGGATACTCTAGTGGCTTTTACTTAAAGTCATAAGTATTAATTTAAAAACTAATAGTAATATTAGAACAGAAGTTAATATTTTAAGTTTGCATACTTTCAATTCCATCAATTTTTAAAATAATTAATTTTGACATTATTAAGCATCAATTTTATTTTAAAAATTAATTTTAATATATTAGGAGGATTAAAAATATGTGTGGAATTGTAGGTTACATTGGAACAAAAAAAGCATGCCCTATACTTTTAGCAGGGCTAACAAGATTGGAATACAGAGGATATGACTCTGCTGGTATTTCAACAATCGAAAAAAATGGATTATCAATAATGAAAGATAAAGGAAGGGTTAAAAATTTATCAAACTTAGACGGAATTGATAAATTAGAAGGAACTATTGGTATTGCTCATACAAGATGGGCAACACACGGAAAGCCATCAAAGGAGAACTCTCACCCTCATCAAGATAATTCAAAAACATTTAGTGTAGTTCATAATGGAATTATTGAAAATTACAATGAATTAAGAAAATTTTTAACAGAAAAAGGATATACATTCTATTCTCAAACAGATACAGAAGTTATCCCTAACTTAATACATTATTATTTTACAAATGATACAAAAAATGATAATTTGAAATTTTTAAGAGCAGTAAGAAATGCTTGTTTAGATTTAAAAGGAAGTTTTGCACTTGAAGTTATTTCAAGTTTTTACCCAGATAATATGATAGTTGTGAGAAAAGATAGCCCCTTAGTTATAGGAACTTGTGAAGATGAAAAATATTTATCTTCAGACATCCCAGCTATACTTTCTTACACAAAAGATTTTTATCTTTTAAATGATTTAGAATTTGTTGTTTTAACAAAAGATTCTGCGAAATTTTATGATAAAGATTTAAACGAAATTGAAAAGAAAACTGAATCTATTGAATGGAATGCTACAGCTGCAGAAAAAGAAGGTTATGACGATTTCATGTTAAAAGAAATTTTTGAACAACCAACTGCTATTAGAGAAACAATAGGTGCTAAAGTAAATGTAAATTCAAAATGTGAATTTGATGAATTAAAATTCACAAAAGAATATTTATCAAGCTTAAATAAAATTTATATTGTAGCTTGTGGTACAGCAATGCACGCTGGACTTACAGGAAAAAATTCAATTGAAAAACTTTGTAGAATTCCTACAGAAGTTGATATTGCTTCAGAATTTAGATATAGAGACCCAATTGTAGATGATAAAACTTTATGTATTTTCTTGTCTCAGTCTGGTGAAACAGCTGATACAATAGCAGCATTAAAATTATCAAAAGAAAAAGGTGCTAAAACTATTGCAATTACTAATGTTATTGGAAGTTCTATAACAAGAGAAGCAGATTATTCAGTTTATACACATGCTGGTCCAGAAATTGCTGTTGCTTCTACAAAAGCATATACTTCTCAAGTTGTTTTAATGACTATCTTAGCAATTTATTTTGCAGAAATCCTTGAAACTGCTGATGAAAGTTTATTAGTTGATATTAAGAAAAATATTTTAGAATTACCTAAAAAAATAGAAGAAGTTTTAAAATGTGATGAAAAAATTGAAGAATTTGCTAAGCAGATTTATCAAGAAAAAGATATATTTTTCTTGGGTAGAGGTATTGATGAGACAGTTGCAAGAGAAGGTTCTTTGAAATTAAAGGAGATTTCTTATATTCATTCTGAAAGTTATGCAGCTGGTGAATTGAAACATGGTCCTATTGCTTTAATTGAAAATGGTGTTACTGTTATTAGTATTATGACTGATAAAGATTTGGTTAAAAAGACTGTAAGTAATATTCAAGAAGTTATTACTCGTGGTGCTAAAACTTTGGTTATTTCTAACCAAGATATTGATAAGAGTATGTTTGATGTTGTAATTGATATCCCTGAAACAAATTGTTTTGTTTCCCCTATTTTATCAATTGTTCCATTACAATTACTTGCTTATCATATTTCTAAGGAAAAAGGTTTGGATGTTGATAAGCCTAGAAACTTAGCAAAATCAGTTACAGTTGAATAAAAAAAACAGGATTGAGGACGTATGTCTTATTTCCTGTTTTTTTTCGGGATTAGGGGCCTGGTCTTCAATCCCTTTTTTTAATTAATATAAGCCCTATAAAATTTCATTTATTCTATGAGGTATGATAATTTTTCAAATGGAATTTTTAGTACTTTGCATAAAGCAATAAGTTCAAAATCTTTTACAATCATTCTCCCTTCTTCCATTCTATTTAATTCCGTGCGATCAATATAAACAGCATGTAATTGTAGTTGTCTACTAACTTCCGTTTTAGATAATTTCGAATTTTCTCTATATTCTTTTATTAGATTTCCTATAACATTATTTTTATTTTCATACTTTTTCAATGTTTTTCTCCTAACTTCATTGACTACTTTTTTATTGTATGATAAAATCTTTCAAAAAGAGCGAGCCTCTCTCGCTGTTTTTGATGAAAAAATTTTTCAAAAGTATATTGATATAATAGTCTTTTAATTTTAAAAAAACAATAAAAAAGCTTTAAACTAAAGAAGAAGGAGGATTTTTGAAATGAAAAATTTAAAAACGAATTTAAAGTCTTTGAAAGGTATTACTTTGGTCTCGTTGGTTGTTACAATTATTATCTTGTTAATTCTTTCTGGGATAACAATTTCAACATTAATGGGAGAAAATGGATTATTTGCTAGAGTGAAAAAATCAAAAGAAAAATATTCAATATCAGAAGCTAAAGAAAAATTGGAATTAGCTATATCAACTTTGCAAATTGAACAAGAAGGAAATGGTGAGAACTTGAAAAAAGAAGATTTACCTAAAATAAATAATGATGAAATAGATGTTAGGGATACTTCAAATTTTCCAGTTAAGGTAATATGCAATAATTATGAATTTAATATAGATTCTAATTTTGTTATTTCATATGTTGGAATAGCTAATGAAACTATTGTTACATATACCACAGATCCAGAAGGTTATACTAATAAAAACGAGGTTAAAATATTAATAAAAATTAAAAATTCTAAAGGAATAAAAACTATTGAATACCCAAATGATAATGATAAATTATTGGCAAATGGTCAAACAGAAGTTGGATTTGATTATAAAGTCACAGCAAATGGAACATATACTTTTAAGATAGTAGATAATGATAATATTGAAACTACAAAGGATATAGTTATTGAAAAAATTGATACCGTTGCGCCTAAAGATTTCACACCTAGTATAGAAAATATAAAATCAACGGCATTTACAGTAGTTGCAAATGTTGAAGATGGTGATGAAACAGATACTAGTATAAAAAGTGGAATTGAAAAGTATGAAATTTTTGTAAACAATACTAAATATGAGTCAAGCCAAAAAATTTTTAAGGTAACAGGATTAACTAAAAAGACAAGTTACTCTGTATATGTTAAAGCATATGATAGAGCTGGAAATTCTAAACAGTCATCAACAATAACTGTAACAACTACAGAAGGTGGTTATCCAACTTTAACATTAAATGGAGTTATGATACCTGATGATGGATTGACTGAAGATGCATTAGCAGAAAAAGCATATGATAATAATTATACAACTTATGCTGATTGTGATACTGATAATTCCTATTTAAATAAATTAATGATAGATCCTGCGTGTTGGGGAAAATATATAACCTTATATACATGGACTGCAGATTGTTCTAGTTATGGATGTATGGCTATGTTTTCATCAATAAATATAAATAATTTAATAAAATTTGATTACTTATACAGGCTATCAGAAAATAAAACATTCGGTACTAAAACAGCAAAAAGTGTAAAAATACCACAGAATACAAAAATGATTTCATTATTAGATGGGACATCTTTATCTGTTCCTTTTTATGTATATGAAGTTAAATGTACAGATGAAGATTTGTCTTGTCAAGAATTTTAAGCTAACCCTCTATAGTTATGGTATAAAATTTTTGAATTTTGATTCCATAAGATAAAACAGCAAACTATTATGATGTTATAATAATTTGCTGTTTTATTAAATATATCTATTATATTAATAATTTTAGAATAACCAAGCACACAGCTCCAGGCAATCCTAATAAGCCAACTAAAATACTTGTAAAAATATTAAGTCCTATATGGAATCCCCACAATCCCCCAACAAGATTTATTAAAAATATAGCTACTCCACCTAAAATAGAATTAATAACAAGTTTTAAAATCTTTGTTATTGGCACAATAAAAATTCTACCAAAAATAAATAAAAAACATATGCATGCTAAATATGTAATTATATTTGTATCCATACTCATCCCTCTTCAAACTTTATTTATACATTTGTATGAATAAATATGGACAAATATTCATTTATATTTTATTTTTATAATTATCTTTATTGTTATTATCTGGAATAAATATTGTTACCTCTTACCCTATTTCTTCATCATAATTTTCATATTTTATTTTGTTTATTCTATCTATTGTAATTCCATTTACTTTTGCTAATTTTATTAAATAATCTAATTTTGCTTGATTTGCTTTTATATGATATATATAATAATCTACTAATTCCATTTCTGCAAATTCAAAATTTTTATTGTCATTTTTTAATTCTTCTCTTGTTTTTATTATATTTCTAATTAATTCTAATTCTTTATCTAGTTCACTTTTTTCTTTTATTAATTGTTCTTTTTTGAATTCTTCCATAAACACATCTCTCCTATTCTTATGTAATTTTAAATATTATATGTTGTTTATTAGATTTTTATTCTTTTATAGTAACTATTTATGTACTTTTTTTCCAAAAATACTTGTTTTTTTCCTCATTTTATAGGATAATAGATATGTAGTATTATAAAATTTCAAATAAAATATAATTAATAAAAAGGGGCAAATAAATAATGAAAATAATAGACAATTTTTTAAAAAAACTAGGAGTTAGTAGAAACACTTTTGCCACATATATATTAACACTTATAACTGTATACATAGCAGTTGACAGAATCACTGAAATGTTATTAATGTTATTTACAGGTGTTTCTTATTCATATTGGGGACCACTTCAATATACAATAGCACTTGCATGTCCTATGTTAGCATTTGCTTTTTCAATTCCATCTGAATTTGCATCAACCAAAAGTAAAAAAGTTACTTTATTTTATATATATGTAATTGGTTTGAGTATAATTGCAATTTCTATGTTTACTCAATGGCTTAATATGGGGGCATGGTTACTACTTGTATTTAATCCTGGATATGTTGATTTAGTTACAGATTTTTCTGATCTAGTTCGTCCAGCTTTAACATCTTTAACTATTTTAGTACCGGTACTTGTTATTCCAAAGATATTTAATTTCTTGTATTTTGGTGTAAATGATAGTAAAGATATGAAACAATCTATTTGGGATTATGCAGGAATTGATTTATCTGATAAAAAACAAGGTCATGGACCATATACATGTGATATATACCTATGTCAAAATAGTGAAACTTCTCAACAAATAACAATTCCAGAAGCTTCAAGATATCAATCAATGTTTGTATGTGGTGCATCTGGTTCTGGAAAAACATCTTTAGTTTATGAACCTTTAATAGCTAGAGATTTAGAAAAAAAATTTTTCTTTAGAGAAGTTGCAAAAGAAATGGGATTTACTGCTTTAAAAACAGGAATTGCTACATTAACAAAACCATATGATAATGAGTATTTAAATTCTAATTTTAATTTAAATATGTTGACACCAACTTCTGGAAATGAAGATGTTTATAAAGGATATATGAAAAAAATGATTTTAGATTCTACTTCTGAAATCACTTATAAAAATTGTGGTGTAACTGTTATGTCTCCTGATAGAGAAATTTCAGACCATATGATGGATGTATGTAAAAATTTTGGTTTAACTTATAATGTCATTGATCCTTCTGATAAAAATTCAATTGGCTTAAATCCATTTGTTTATGATGATACAAATAAAATAGCAATTACTATTTCTTCAGTAATGAAAGCTATGGTTGATATTTCAAAATATGAACTTTTCAAGGAATTGCAAGTAATTCAAGCCATCGAAAACATTTCTATATTATTGAAAGAAATGTACCCTAAAATGAACGAAGGTATGTTACCTAATTTAGAAGATATGCTAAAAATGTTTACAAACTTCGATTTAATAGAAAAAATGTGTAAAATTCTAGAACATGACGAAGAGCTAAAAGAAAAATACAACACTCAACTTGTTTATTTTAAAAATAACTTTTACAAAGACGCTCCTAACAAACATAATACAGAAACATTCATTTCTGTTGTTGCAGACATTCTTGATAGATTACTACGTGTTCCTGGTGTAAAAAATATCTTATGTAATAGACATAACAATATTAATTTTGACGAGTCTTTAGCAAATGGAGATATTACTTTTATATGTACTAGACGTGGTGATTTAGGTGCTACTAACCATAAAGCATTTGGACTATTCTTCTTAATTTCAATGCAAAATGCTGTTTTAAGAAGACCTGGAAGCGAAAAATCTAGAGTTCCAAACTTCTTATACATTGATGAATTTCCTGACTTTATTTGTAAAGCAACAGAACCTATATTTACAATGTATAGGAAATATAAAGTTGGTACTGTTATATCTGCTCAAAACCTTGAGCAATTAAATGTAGCTGGCGCTAAACAAACTATATTATCAAACTGCGCTAGTAAAATCTTTACAGGTGGCGGAGTAATTAGCGAACTTGAATGGTGGAGTAGCGAATTTGGACAAAAGAGAGAATGGTCTATGGGTAATTCTATTGATTTTGATAAGATGAAATATGATTCAAAACATGGTAGTGTTGAATGGAAATTTACTCCATATTTTAAACCTGGTAAATTACAAACTCTTGGTCAAAAGGATTGTGCTTATAAAATTAGAGGTTCTAATGGTAAACCAATGGCTGGTCCAGGTAAATTTAATTATTTAGCATCTAAATATAAAGAACCAAGAAAAACAAAAATATATGATTTTGGTAAATATTCCGATGGTGTTACTACTGAAACTGAAGATAATGAAAATGGTTTGAATAGAAAAAAATTCAATCCTAAAAAGTTGGATTTTATTGATGAAAGAAATGAAATAAATCCTGTTCAAACTGATACAACAGATTCTAATTATTTATTTGATAATGAGGATGCTATTATAGTTAATTTAAAAAATAAAAAGAATAAATAAATAAAAACTGTCATTAGTTATTTACTTTTGGCAGTTTTTTATTATGATTTATTATAATGCAATTCCTATTAAATCGATTATTATACCTGATATAACTCCTATTGCATATAATAAAGTGATTATTCCTATATTTTCTTTAATTTTATTATTTGTTTTTAATAAGACTGCAAGTCCAACTCCTGCACCTGTTAATAAACCTGAAATCATACTTCCCAGTGAAATAACATTTTCTAAATACATATTTGTTATTATTACTGATGCCGCACAGTTTGGAATTAATCCTATTAGTGATGCAATTATTGGTCCAATTACTGGTTTATTTAATATCCAACTTGCAATGGTTTCTTCCCCTACAAAGTGTACCACTGTATTTATAATAAATGTTATTATTATTATAAATAACAATATGCTTAATGTATGATGTATTGCTGATTTAAGTATTCCACTTTCATTACAGTGACAGTGGTCTTCTTCGCACATATGTCCTATTTCGTCTTCATCATTTTCTTCTTCAACTGTTATTTCAATTTTTTTATTTTTTATTATTTTGTTTTTTATTATATGTACTAATAAGTCTATTATTGTTCCTGCTATCATTCCTATAATAAGTTTTATTCCTAATATTTTTAATATTATTATTGGAGAAACCGCTTCTGATATAAATATTGGTAGCATTTCATCTGATGTAGATAGATATACAGCTATTAGTGTCCCTAGTGTTATAACTCGTCCTGCATATAGATTTGTTGCTGATACTGAAAATCCACATTGTGGAAATGCTCCAAGTATGCTTCCTATTATTGGTCCCCATTTTCCTGATTTTTTTATTGCCTTTTTTGTTTTATGTCCCATTTTGTGTTCTATATATTCCATAATTAGATATGTTATAAATAGAAATGGTAATAGTTTTATGGCATCTATTAGTGTATCTTCTATAATTTCTAACATTTTTATTCCTCCTAAAATGTTTTGCATTTATTAGTTTAACATAAAAATGTAAAATTATCAAGCAATTTTATTTGTAGTTCTTTGGCTTTTTGGCTAATTACATTGTTCGTGTTTTTTTATAATATTTTCTCCATTTTTAATACTTTTTCTATTTCTTTTTCTTTTAGTCCTGTTATTTCTGCTACATCCTCTTTTGATGTATTTCTTTCCAATAACTTTTGTGCTATTTTATATAGCTTGTTTTTAATTTCTTTTTTTGCTTCTTTCTTTGCTTCTTTTCTTCCCATATTTATATACATTTGATTTTCTCTGCGTATTGTATCTACTATTGCTAACATTTCTTCCTCACCTCCATCTATTTTATCAATTACTTCCATTGTTTCCTTATATCCTAGCTTTTCTTCTAAAGCTATAAATATAATTCTTTTAAGCATTTCTTTATTTTCATCTTTAGTACTTTTAATTACTTTGTTTAATATTTCTATAATTTCATTTGTATCCTTTCTTTTTTTTTTGACCATTTTTTGAATAAACATCTATATTTTATATACTCTCCATATGTAAATATTTCTATATTACTTCATCTCCTTTATTATAATATTCATTTTTGATTTTGTCAATATTAATTTAAAAGTTAATTTCCTTTTATTATTGTAATCATCTTCTTTACTTTTTTGTATTTTTTGGAATTTTGGTCATCGATTTTTGACCTTGAATAAATATTTGAATAAAATTAAAGTATTTATATAATACTACAAAATGTCGAACTTTGCAATATTTTTTCATCGCAAAATTCGACATTTTCTACCTTCTTCTAAAGCATCCACAAAAACTTCCCGTTCTTCCATTTGTATTATTATTTGGAAATACATTTGCTCTAACTGCTATTGAATCATTTGATGTATTGCAACTGCATGAACAACTGTTATTATTGCTATTATTTGGACAATTTGTGTTGATTGTTAATAAGTCATTTTCAACTCCATTACATCCATTACTACTTATTGTTAATAAATTTCCATTATTGTTGTTTGAGCAGTCTCCGAGTTATTGATAATAGTTGTGTTCCATTATTGTTATTGTTTGAATTTCTGTTTCTTCTGTTACAACAACTTGATTCTCTTTCTCCTTCTCTCCTATCTAATTCTCTAAATATTCTGCAAATTATGTTTGTTAGTACTGCTGTTATAAATGCTAGTATTGTATATGCTATTGTTGCTACTAAGTAATTTAGATTTCCTATTACAAATGTTACTATTAGGAATATTGCAAATATTATTGCTGCTACTAAAAATGGACATTTGAAGATTTTTTGTAGTGCTATTGATATTATTATTACTGCTATTGGTAAAGCAAAAAATATTAGTAAAGCGTTCATTCTTTTTCTCCTTTCAAGTTAACTTTTTTTGGTTAACTATAAAGTTTAAAAATTTTGATTTTTAATCGTTTTTACTATATTTTATGCTTTTTATTGGATTTGGTTACTTTTTGTTATTTATTTATTTGCCCTGTTAAATTTTCTTCTCCACACCAAACTTCATATGTCCTGAACTCTTGTCCAGACGTTCCTGCCTCACATACTCCCCAAAAAGAATTTTCTGGTATCTTTAAACTTCTAATACAATGTGTTTGTGCACTTATCCCTGTAAAAGTTACAAGGTATCCAGCCAATGGATTATCCCAGAATCCATTTTTGTTTCCCAATGAAATCCAACCATAAAATCCGTGTGTCGGTGTGCTACAGTCAATATTTATATACTTTCCCCAACATTCTGTACTGACTCTAAAATATATATCGTCATATGATAATATCGACATATAGGAATTTATATTTTTATCATATGCGATTTTTTTTAACGAATTTGATGCTGTACATTCTGTATTAATTTCATATGATATATATTTTTTTACCTCTTGAGCTTCTGACTCTATATTATTATTAATGTACATACTTTTTACTTTTATTAAATTATCTCCATTATAACTAATTTTTACTGGCTGAGTATATTCATTCCAGGTATTTCCTCCATCTTCGCTATAATAATAAATTATATTATCACTTTTTTTACTTGTAATTTCTAATGTCACTTCTTCTCCTTTATTAGGTTCCAAAATACAATTTTTCATTCCACTCATTGTTAATAATGGATAATCGGCAGCTTTTTTGGTTGCATTATTTTCATTAAATGTAATATTAGCCACAGGTGGAGGTAATGTAGATGATGTTTTTGCAGTAATTACTTCTGATTTTTTACTGTTACCAGCTTTATCATATGCAATTACATATACATTATAATTAGTATTTTTATTTAGTCCAGTTGCCATATATTTATTTGTGTCACTTTCATATTTTACATTGTTAATATAAAATTCATATTTTTCTATTCCACTTTTGCTACTTTCTCTTGTTGCATCTCCGTCTTCTGCATTTGCAACTATTGTAAATCCTTCCATTGTTGTATTTTCTATACTTGGTGTAAATTCTTTTGGTTCAACTGTATCAATTTTATCAATAACTATATCTTTTTTAGTCTCTTTATTATCATTATCTACTATTTTAAAAGTATATGTTCCATTTGCTGTAACCTTATAATCCAATCCTATTTCTGTTTGACCATTTGCCAGTAATTTATCGTTATCATTAGGATATTCTATGGTTTTTATTCCCTTGGAATTTTTTATTTTTACTAATATCTTTATTTCATTTTTATTGGTATAACCTTCTGGTTCTGTTGTATATGTAATAATTGTTTCGTTTGCTATTCCAACATATGAAACAACAAAATTAGAGTCTATGTTAAATTCATAATTGTTACATATTACTTTAATTGGAAAATTGGATGTATCCCTAACATCTATTTCATCATCATTTATTTTTGGCAAATCTTCCTTTTTTAAATTTTCGCCTTTTCCCTCTTGTTCAATTTGTAAAGTTGATATTGCTAATTCTAATTTTTCTTTTGCTTCTGATATTGAATATTTTTCTTTCGATTGTTTTACTTTAACAAATAACCCATTTTCTCCTCCTAGTGTTGCAATTGTAATTCCAGCAAGTAACAATAAAATAATAATTGTTATTACTAAAGTTACTAGTGTAATCCCATTCTTTTTTTCAGCATATTTTTCTTTTTCATCAAACCTTCTCCTTCGTTTTTATTCTAATATTATCAAATATTTTACTATATAACTTTTTTTATTGTCACCTGTAGACAGTTAATCTTATATTTATTTTTTTGATATACTTTTTTCATAAGAAGGTGGAAAAATGACTTTAATTTCAGCTGTTAGTTATCGAATAGTAGAACTTTGTAATGAACGAGATATCACAATAAATAAGCTTTCAACAATATGTGGAATTACACAATCAACACTTGAAGGAATTGTTAATAAAAAATTTATAAATCCCAAAACATTGACTATACTTAGAATATGCCGAGGCCTTGATATAAAACTAAAAGATTTTTATGATAGTCCTTTGTTTGATGAGTTGGATGACGATTAAAAGACTAGAACTTTTTATAATTATATGTTCTAGTCTTTTATATTAATTTATAATAATACCTATGTAATAATATCTTAATTATTATGATTAACTTATTATAATATCTTAATGATGTAATTTTTTCATTATTCATAATTTACTTTAACTAAATACAATCCATTTGGTTGCAATGTTTTCCCAGCCAAGCTTCTGTCTTTAGACTCAATTATTTTTTCTATATCTTCAGGTTGTATCTTTCCTGTTCCAACATCAACTAATGTACCAGCAATAATTCTAACCATATTATACAAAAATCCATTTCCTGTTAATTCAATGTAAATTCTGTTATTTGGCATTTCAAAAACTTCTGCTTTGTAAATTGTTCTAACACTACTTTTACTACTTGTTCCACTTGCTTTAAATGCTTTAAAATCGTGTTCACCCTCAAAATATTTTGCTGCATGTTTCATTTTTTCTACATCTAATTTTTGTGGTATGTGGGTTTCTAAATTTCTATAAATAGCTGATGAAAATTCTGAATTATTTATAACATATCTATATGTTTTTCTTTTACATGTTAATCTACTATGGAAGCGTTCATCAACTTCTTCTGCTGATATAATTCTTATTGATTTTTTTAAATTTGAATTTAATGCTATTGGAATTTTTTCTATTGGAATATTTGAATTTGTTTTAAAATTTGCAACTTGTCCAAATGCATGAACGCCTGCATCTGTTCTACCTGATGCCATTAAATCAACATCTTCGCCTGTTACTATTTTTATAGCTTGTTCTATTGTACCTTGAATATTTAATTTTGTTGGTTGCTTCTGCCAGCCGTTAAAGTCTTTTCCATCATATTCTATTGTTAATTTTATATTTCTCATTTTTTGTAATATTCCTTTCTTAATGTATGCATTTTGTCTAAAGAACAAATATGAAGAAAACAAATATTTGTTAATAAATTTTTTCTGCACACAGATAAATTTGTAATAATTGTTCACTCTTTACATACTCTTTACTTCTATAATTTTATAAAAGCCGCCTTGTGAGCGACTTTCATTATTTATTTTCATTTTCTTTTGTTTCTATTTTTGATTTCTTACTAAATCTCTTTTTTAAATTTTCAATTCTTTTATTTTTTACTGTCTTTTTTTGTGTAAATCTTTTAGTAACAATATTGCTTATCAGTATTTTCTTTAAAGTATCTTCCCTTACATCTGCAATTAAAGTTCCATCTTTTGCAACAGAAATTTTTCCAGTTTCTTCAGATACTACTACAACTATACTATCAGATTCTTTTGAAATTCCTATAGCAGCTCTGTGTCTTGTTCCTAATTCTTTCGCAATATCTTGGTCATCAGAAAGCGGTAAAACGCAAGCTGCTGCTGCAATTTTGTTATTACTTATAACAACTGCTCCATCATGTAAGGGTGTTTTTGGTACAAATATATTTACTAATAATTGTGGAGATATTTCTGAATTCATTGGAACCCCTGTTGCTATTATGTCTTGAATGTTTATGTCTCTTTCTAGTACTATTAATGCACCTGTTTTTGTTTTTGAAAGTTCCGTAGCTGCTATAACTACTTTATAAATGTCTTCTTTTGTTTTTGTTGCTAGGTCACTGTCTAATCCAAAAAATTTTGTAAATTTATTTGTTCCTAATTGTTCAAGCCCTCTTCTTAATTCGGGTTGGAATATTACTATTATTGCTATTACTCCCCAATTCATTATTCCTGTTAAAATTGAGTTTAAAATTTTTAAATTTAATAATCCACTAAGCCATGTTGCTATTATTAAAAATGCTATTCCTTTTATTAATTGCCATGCTCTTGAACCTTTTACCATTTTTACAAAACAATATAATAGGAATATCACTATTACTAAGTCTAATATTGTTGTAAATAAGGTAAATGGATTTTCACTCAAATTTTGAAATCCTTTTAATATATTTTCATTATAAAAATTCATCCAACTATTACTTATACTTTTTTCCATATTACACCTTCTCTCAAATTTTGAGAATTATTTTTTACTTTGTTTTTTCTATATTAATGAAAATATTAATGATGCTGCTACTGATAAAACCATAAGCATTGCTAGTATTCCTGCCATGACTTTTACAAATATTTGTCCTTTATCATATTTTCTTTGTTCTTTGTTTTTTATTTTTTTCTCTTTAATATTTTTTTCTTTATTTTTCATACTTTTTTCTTCCTTTCGCTTCACTTTGTTTTGTTCATTGTCACTAAATTTTTTTACAATGTCCCAAACAGAACCGTCCCAAAAAGGACATCTCTGTTTAATATTATAGCACTAAAATATATTTAATTTCAATAACTTATTTGCAAATACCAAAAATTGTTTGTTCTTTTTCAATTTTCTTTTCTCTTATTTTTATAATTTCTGTTAATTTTCTTTCCGCTTCTTCATATTTTTCTTGGTTATTTGCGTGAATATATCCTATAATATCACCGTTTGTTACCTTTTCTGCTACTTTTTTGTTTAAAATTATTCCAACAGCATAATCTATGCTATCCTCTTTTTTTACTCTTCCAGCTCCAAGCCCACAAGCTACTTTTCCAATTTCTTCTGCATTCATTTCTTGTATATATCCATCTTGTTTTGCAATAATTGGTTCAATGATTTTTGCTTTTTCAAATTTATTAGTGTCTTCTAAATATGAAATATCTCCTTCTTGATTCTTTACTAGTTCTACAAATTTGTTAAATGCTTTTCCATTTGATATATTTTCTAGCATTTTATTTTTGTTTTCTTCTAAATTTTCACCTAGTCCTGCAAGTTTTATCATGTATGCTCCAAGTTCTAATACTACTTGTTTTAAGTCTTCTGGCATATCTCCTTTTAGAAATTTTATTGCTTCTATTACTTCCAAATTATTTCCTACTGCAAATCCAAGTGGTTCATTCATATTTGTTAAAACACATACTGTTTCTCTGTTTGCAAGTTTTCCTATTTCTATCATTTCATTTGCAAGTAATTCTGCATTTTTCATATTTTTCATAAATGCACCTTTTCCAACCGTTACATCTAATACAATTTTTTCTGCTCCACTTGCTATTTTTTTACTCATTATGCTTGAGGCTATTAATGGAATGCTTTCAACACAAGCAATACTATCTCTTAGTGCATATAGTTTTTTGTCTGCTGGTGCTAAGTTCATTGTTTGTGAAATCATGCTTATACCAATGTTTTCCACATTTTTTATAAAACTGTTGATATCTATGTCTGTTTTGTAACCTGGTATTGATTGCATTTTGTCTACTGTTCCACCTGTAAATCCTAATCCTCTTCCTGACATTTTTGCTACTGGTACTCCAAGTGATGCAACTAGTGGTAATAAACAGATTGATACTTTGTCTCCTACTCCTCCTGTTGAGTGCTTGTCTACTATTGTTTTGTTTAATTTTGATAGGTCTAATATTTCTCCTGAATGTGCCATTGATATTGTTAAATTTGTTGTTTCTTGTTTTGTCATTCCATTTAAAAATATTGCCATTACTAGTGCTGCTGCTTGGTAGTCTGCTACTTCTCCTTCTACATATTCTTTCACAAAATATTCAATTTCTTCTTTTGTTAATTCTTGTTTTTCTCTCTTTTTTTCTATAATCTCTAAAATATTCATAAATCTTACCTTTCTATTTTAATAATGCATTAAATATATTTTAAATAAAATGTCCAGTAAAACTTCTCCTATGAATTGGGCACAATCCATATTCTTTAATTGCCGCAATATGTTGAGCTGTTCCATAGCCTTTATGTTTTGCAAATCCATATTGAGGATAAACACTATCCCACTCTCTCATAATTCTATCCCTTGTAACTTTTGCAATAATAGATGCAGCAGCAATTGAGTAACACTTTGCATCACCTTTTATTATAGAATCATATGGTACACCGTCTGTATCTATATGTTGAAGTGCATCTATTATAATTAAATCAGGTCTTACATCTAGTCCTTTTACAACACCTGTAACTCCACTTTTTGTTGCATTCAAAATATTTATATCATCAATTACATCTTGTCCAATAATTGCTACTGAATAGCTTATTGCTTCATCAATTATTTTATCATATAACAATTCTCTTTTCTTTTCATAAACTTTTTTTGAATCATTTACTCCTTCTATCATAGAATCTTCCGGCATTATTACCCCAGCAACTACAACGGGACCAGCTAATGGTCCTCTTCCTGCTTCATCTATTCCACATATGTTTTTAAAGCCTTTTTTGTGTAATTCTTTTTCTATTTCTTTTAAATTTATTAATCTTTCTTCTTCTTTTTCTCTCATTTGTTATTCCTTCATTTCTATATTTTTCTACAGTTCAGTAATATACATATATACTTTTTTCACTGAACTGTATTTTTTGATATATATTTCTACACTTCTAAATTTTCTAATTCATTTAAAGAATAGTAATTTTTGTTTTCATTTTTGAATCCTTGTGTATTATATATTTCTATTTCAACATTTTTTATATCATATTTTATTATATATTCTCCATTTTTTTCATCTGATTTAACATTAGAAATTCCTATGTCTTCTAGGTCTTTTGTTGATAGTTTATAGTAATAAGTTAAATTTTGTTTTTCTTCTTGAAATTCATCTGAATTTATGCCAATTATCGAATCTAATCCATTATTTTCTTCAATTTCTGTTCCTTTTAATTTTGATTTTGCATTTTCTATTCTTGTATTTTTTTCATTTTCGTCTGTTATTTTATCAAAACCTGTTCCTAGACTATAGTTTGCATTTTCAACATATTCTTTTCCTTTTACTTTTATTAACATCATATCTGTTTTTATGTTTTCTAGTTTTGATTTTGTTATTATATTACTTCCTGCTCCTATTGATATTCCGGCTAGTATTAATAGTATTATTACTGTTAATACTAAAGAAATCATTGTTATTCCTTTATTTTTCATATATAATTTCATTCCTTTCCTAATGTGCAAACTTGGTTTGATGCCTTATTATTCTTTTATGAGTACTTTTTATTTTTACATTATTTTCTTTCTTTTTATTATACTATAATTTCTTATTTCAAATCAAGAGATTTTTTAAATATAAAAAAGATGTCCTAATTAGATAATGATAATAATGGAAACACCTGTGAATTACATTTTTCATATTTTTCTCAGGCTCCCTACATAACGTTAACAAATTCTAATGTAAATACTCTAACAATACCCGAAGGCAGGATCCTTTAGAGCAGTTACCTAAGAATTTGTAACACTATTTTGGTCGCATTCGAAATATATTCAAAATGTAATTCACAGGTATTCCAGCATTATTATTATTGAATCATAATAAAAAGACTTAGAAATTTTATAAAATTTCCAAGTCCTTTTACTTCACTTTAACCGAATTTTGAAATATCCTACCAAATGAAGTCCATCTGCTTTAAAATCTTCAATAGGCTCTTTTATTTTTTCTATTGGACCGTCCCAGCCTCTTTTGTGAAACCAAAAGTTTTCCTGTTGCCTTAAAAAATGGAAGTTTTGATGAGGTCCATATTTTTCTAATCTCTCTAGGTCATAAAAAAATGCTATTCTTTTATATCTCTTATCTAACTTTTCTGATAAGGTGCACTCTTTTACATCAAAACCTAAGACATTCAAGTCAGCTTTTAATGCTTCTTTTAATTGTTCTGTGTTATGAAAATTGACTTTTCCTGAAATTTGTCCTATATCACCAAAGAAAAATTTCATATTGTAACTAATAACACTTCGCAAAAACGGTTGATCGTCTGATAAATAGTCTAATATTTCAGTTGGTATGGTATTAGAAATCACATACATATAGCAATTATAGTGTGTAATATCTATTTTTTTCCAAAATAAATTATTGTGTTTGTTAAAGTTTTTCCGGATATCTAATTGGATATCCTCTAATATTTTTTCATTCATGCAGGAGTCTCCTTTCAGACAAATATATATTTATTATATCACAAAAAGCATTGAATAACTACATTTTTTTCACAAAAAGTTCACAATACTATTGTATTCTTGTAAAGAATTAGGTTATTATATAAATATAATATTTATTTCATTTAGGAGGTAATTAAAAATGAATGAAAATGAACAAAATAATCAAAAATTTAAAGCCATACCAGTAACAGGTTCAACATCTTATAATAAGTCTAAAAAGAACAAATCTGGCTTTGGAAAAAGTGTAATGCTACCTTTTGTTAGTGGTGTTGTTGGTTGTTCAGTTGTAATAGGAACTTGTTTTGGTGTTCCTTCAATAAGAACAAAAATTGTAGGTAATTCAGGAGGTTCTTCTATAAGTACTTCAAATAACACTTCAACACAATCTGATGGATATGTAAAACAAACTTCTTTAGAGAACTATTCAGATACTTCTGTATATGCAGCAAATAAAATATTGCCATCAATAGTTGGAATAAAAATTGAATATACTGTAAATTCTACTTCATTTTTTGGTAGATCTGGAACATCAACTGCAACAGCTTCTGGTTCTGGAATTATAATTAGTGATGATGGATATATTTTAACTAACAATCATGTTGTTTCTTCAAGTTCTTCTGAATCAAATTCTTATTATCAAATATCAGAGGCAACTAAGGTTTCTGTAACTTTGTTTAATGATGAAACTGAATATGAAGCTAAAATTGTTGGTCAAGATGAACAAACTGATTTAGCTGTTATAAAAATTGAAAAAACAGGTTTGACAAAAGCTGAATTTGCTGATTCTGATGATGTTAAAGTTGGTGAATTCGCAATGGCTGTTGGTAACCCTGTAAATATGACAAGTACTGTTACAACTGGTATTGTAAGTGCTGTTAATAGAAAAATTACAGATTCTGATGGTAAAACATATACTTGTATACAAACTGATGCGGCTATAAATTCAGGTAATAGCGGTGGTGCTTTGGTTAATGCTCAAGGCAAGGTTATTGGTATTAATACTTTGAAATTATCAGGTACTGGAATTGAGGGTATTGGTTTTGCAATTCCTATAAATTCTACAACTGATATAACTTCTCAATTAATTCAATATAGTAAAGTAAAAAGACCTTATATTGGTATTTCTGGTATTGATTTAGATGAAACTACTGCTAAAAAATATAATTTATCTGTTGGTGTATATGTAAAATCTGTTGAAGATTTCTCTGCTGCAGAAAAAGGTGGTTTAAAAGCAGGTGATGTAATTACTGAGGCTGATGGAAAATCTATTAAAACAATGGATGAATTAAATGAAATTAAAAATTCTCATCAAATTGGTGATTCTATTAAATTAAAGGTTAATAGGGATGGTTCTGATAAAGAACTTACTATAACTTTAGGTGAACAACCTTAACTTTTGATATTATATATATTTATTTGGAAAACGAAGAGTTTATTAAATAAAAATTTAATAAACTCTTCACTTTTAATTCACACAATGGACAAAATTCATTATTATAATATCAACATAGTCAGGAAGTTATCTGACTTTAATAAAAAAACATCCCCTTTTATTTTCAAAGGCTAGGTTCCTTACGGTTCCTAGCTTTTTTTATATTATTACTATATCTTTTTCACTTGTCATTCTATCATTTCCATATGCAAATATAATATATATATTATTATTATATACAAAGTATTCTGTTATATTTTCTATCTTATAAATATCACTTTTTGTATCTCTTGAAAATACATTATATCCTAACTTGATTAAATCCTCTGATTTTTTTTGTTCTTTTTGTATGTCTGAATCTATTTTATTTTGTACTTCATTTTTCTTTAATCCAAAACTGTTTAAAACATCTTCTAAAGATAATTTTTTGTTTTCATTTAAATCAAAATTGAATGTTTGAACTATTGCTCTTTGTGCACTTGTATTTTGTTTTAAGTCTGAATATATTATTATTGATAATATGTTGTTGTCTACATATGCTTTATATTTTACTGTATATATTATGTTTTGATTTGTGCTTTTTAATATTTCTTCTGATTTTCCTCCAAATGTGTTTTCTATGTCTTTATTAAAATTTTCTACATCTTCATTTTTTATATTGATACATGGTAAATTTACATTTATTTCGTGTTTTTCTGTTTTATCTTCTTTACTGTATTCTGTGTAAACTATTTTTTCATTTGGATTTTGTTTTTGTATTTTATATTCTCCTTTGTCTTCTACTTGATTGTCAAATATATTCTCAAAGTTTGTTTTTAGTGCTGTTTCTTCTTCTTCACTTCTTTTTGTTATTTTGTTTATTCCAAACATATTGTCTACTACATCATTTCCTAAGATTTGTACTCCTATTACTACTGTTATTGCTATTATACATATTATTGCTACTGTTATATATATTATTATTCTTTGCTTTGGTATTTTTTCTTTCTCTGGTAATTCTAAATTCATGTTTTTCTCCTATCTTTTTGTTTGTAGTTCAGTCGTGATAATACTTGAACTGTAACTTTTTTTCTTCTTTTTTAGTATAACATTTTTTATAAGTTGTGGTCAATTATTTTTTATTAAAATAATTTTATGTATCATAAGATTGTTATATTTCTACATAAATAAAGTTTTAGATATAACATAAAAGGTCTTCCAAGAGAGGAAGACCTTTGGTAAAAATTAGCTAACTGTTGCCACTGGCATGTCTTCGAAAAAAACATCTATAATTTTCTTTTTTTCTTCTTCTCGGTCATCTTTAAAATCAGAATTGAAAGAAACACTGCTTTTCTTTTTAGTTACTGGATTCAATGTTCCGATTTCTTCTTTGTCTTTTAAAACTATAAATGTTCCTCCTCTTGCCCACCGAAATGTTATCATTTTACCTCCTTACATGACTTGTTTTCGAGTAACTATTTTATATTAACATATTTTACATAATTTTGCAATAGAATTTTACTGTATTTTCAATCTTTTCATCGCATTTTTTGATACAATTCGACATAATTTTAAATATTTAAAATTATAAAACATTAATGTCATTTTTTCAAAAAAAGAGGACTCTCCATAACAGAGAGCCCAGCGGTAAACTTATGCCGTAGTCATCATCGGACATTCCACATTATTAGCAAAGTATAATTCAAGCAATCGTTTTTCAGCTACTTTCTGGTTGCCATCAAAGCTTTTGCTAAAATTAACTTTTCCTTCCTTTTTGTCTGGATCTTCAATTGTTAGTGTTCCTAACAATTCTTTTCCATTAAGGATGTATGTGGTGTTTTCGATTTTCTTAAAGCTTAAATTCTGTGGCATTTGTATTACCTCCTACTTAATAATGTTATTTTGTTGCCATTTTTATTATAGCATATTTAACATAACATTTCAATAGTTTTTTCTTTATTTTCTAGGCATTTCATCGCAGTTTTTGATAATTTTCGACATTATTTATACAATGTTCTAATTCTATATTAAATATTTATAATCAACTTATTTTACTTCTTTATATTTGGTTAATAGCTTTCTTAATATTAAAATTATAAAAATCATACATATTAAAATAAGTAAAATTAATACACTGGAAAGTACTCCTGCCTTAGGTAATTGTCCTTTAGATTTTGTTGTATCCTCATTATTAATAACCTCTGTATTATCGTTATTTTCTAAAGTATTCTGATTATCTTGGTAAGCTTCATCTTCATAAGAATTATTTGTATCATCAGTAAATGAATCCTTTATATCACTTTCATAATTATTTAATTGAGAAAAATCTGCATTAGGATTTACAACTAAATTTGCTACTAAATTACACGAATTATCAGTAACATCCTTTTTTTCAACAGTTAATTCGAAAGTATTTAATCCATTTGAATAATCAGATAAAGTATTTTTTTCTTCAAAGTTATCATTTATGTAATCCATTACTCTGTTTTCAAATTCTGATGTATATATAGTGCTGTCAGAATCACTTTTATCTACAACTACTCCATCAGCTAAACCTCTGTCATCATAAATTGTATATTTTTTTCCTTTTGAAGAGTTTAACTTTTCCAAAGCTGAAAATACAGTAATATTACAATAATAAGCAAATGAATCATTAAAATTAATTCCCTGAATATTAGCAATTGCCGAATAAAAAGTAACTGGTATCAAATAAACTAGTGTTGTTTGAACTTGACATTCATCATATGACATACCATTTTTTACAGGAACAGATATTGTAATATTAGGCTTTGAATCTAAATTATATGTTGCATCTATATTTACATTTTTTGATAAATTAAAAGAAATTTTATCATCAGATACAACTTTAGCTGAACTAACATTTAAATTGTTTTGGTTTATATCTGAATTAATAAAATTCTGTAATGCATTATTTAAATTTTCCTTGTTAACAGGTATAAATGCTGCATTACTTGTATTTGTTAATAATAATAAACACAATATTATCAATAAGATTTGTTTTAATTTCATCTTTTCACCTCCTCTTTAGTAATATCTTTGTACTCATTATAGCATAATAAAACAAAATTTGATATAATTTTAAAAAAATATGAAAAATTTTATTCATAAGGAGCTACAATTCAGTAACTATGTAGCATTAGTTATATTACAAAAATATTGACTATTTTCTAAATTTGAGTTATTATATATAATATTGAAAAAATAAAGAAATGAGGAATTAGAAAGTTATGATATGTTCAGAGTGTAGGAAAAATCCAGCAATACTTTTTTATGAAAAAATAGATAATGGAAAAAGCACAATGGAAGGCTTATGCTATGACTGTGCTAAGAAAAAAGGAATAGATGCAACAGAAGTATTAGCAAAACAACAAGATTTGTTATCAAAAGATAAAATCAATTTTGCAGATATGAATAAACAATTAGAAAGTATATTCAAAGATTTTGCTGAAAATTTAGATATAAAAAATCTAGAAAACATTGATGGAGCTATCACATTTGGTGACCTAGATGGTGAAGATGATGACGATATGGATGAAGAAAAACCAAAAATTGCAGGTGCTGCAATTCCTTTAGGTTCAATATTTTCAAACATGTTTGCTCAAAAAAATGGAAATGACGAAAATTCAGAAAAACAAGAAAATGATCAGAAGCAAATAAAAAAAGATAAAAAGAAAAATGTAAAAACAAATAAAAAGAAAAAATACCTAGACACATATGGAACTAACCTTACAAATAAAGCTAAAAATAATGAATTAGATATTGTTATTGGTAGAGATAAAGAAATACAAAGAGTTATACAAATTTTAAATAGACGTTCTAAAAATAACCCTTGCTTAATAGGTGAGCCTGGTGTAGGTAAAACTGCAATAGCTCAAGGTTTGGCAATAAAAATTGCTAATCAAAATGTTCCTGCAAAACTTTTAAATAAAGAAGTTTATCTTTTAGATATGACTGCCGTCATTGCTGGAACTCAATTTAGAGGTCAATTTGAGTCTAGAATGAAAGGTATTATTGATGAGTGTAAAGAATATGGAAATATCATTTTAGTTATTGACGAAATTCACAATATAATAGGTGCAGGTGATGGTGAACATTCTATGAATGCTGCAAATATTTTAAAGCCTTCCCTATCTAATGGTGAAATTCAATTAATCGGAACAACTACTTTAAAAGAATACAGAAAATATATTGAAAAAGATTCTGCTTTAGAAAGAAGATTTCAACAAGTTTTAGTTGAAGAACCTAATGTTGATGATTCAATTAAGATTTTGGAAGGTATAAAAAAATATTATGAAGAATATCATAAAGTAAAAATATCAACAGATGTTATTCGTCAAACTGTTGAAATGTCTGAAAAATATATTCATGACAGATTTTTACCAGATAAAGCTATCGATATTTTAGATGAGGCTTGTTCTAGAATCAACTTGGAAAATAAAGATTTATTTAAATTAGAGGTTTTAAGTAAAGAGTTAGAAAAGGTTCAAGCAGAAAAAGCGGGACTTGACCAAGCAGAAACTAACGAAGAATTCCAAAAACTTGCAGATTTGAAAACTCAAGAATGCAAATTAATAGAAGATATTGATAAATTAAAGAAAAAAATGAAGCCTAGAAATCTTACACTTCAAGACATTGCTACAGTTATCGAAAACTGGACAAAAATTCCTGTTAAGAAAATTACTGAAGCAGAAACTCAAAAATTGTTAAATTTAGAGACAAATCTTCATAAAAGAATTATTGGTCAAGAAGAAGCTGTAAGTGCTGTTTCTAGAGCAATTAGAAGAAATAGAGCTGGACTTCAAAATGAAAAAAGGCCACCATCATTTATATTTGTTGGACCTACAGGTGTTGGTAAAACAGAACTTGCAAAATCACTTGCATATGAAATGTTTGGTTCAGAAGATTCAATAATAAGAGTTGATATGTCTGAATATATGGAAAGTCACTCTACAGCTAAATTGATAGGTGCACCTCCAGGATATGTTGGTTACGATGAAGCCGGTCAATTAACTGAAAAAGTTAAGAGAAAACCTTACTCAATTATCCTTTTGGATGAAATTGAAAAGGCTCATCCAGATGTATTCAATATTTTATTACAAGTATTAGATGATGGAAAACTTACAGATTCACAAGGTAATACTGTTAGTTTTGCAAATACAATTATAATTATGACATCAAATGCTGGGTCAAATTTAAATAACAATTCTATTGGTTTTGGAAAACAAACTGTTGATAAATCTAAGATTGAGGATAGTTTAAAAGAAACTTTCAGACCTGAATTTTTAAATAGAGTTGATGAGATTATTGTATTTAATTCTTTGAATAAAGAAGAGTTATTACAAATTGTTGATTTGATGCTTGCTGATACAGTTAAAGCATTGAAACATAAGGATATTTCTTTTGAAATTTCTGATTCTGCTAAAAAATTTATTTTGGATAAAGGTACTAATATTAAGTTTGGTGCTAGGCCTTTGAGAAGGGCTATTCAAAGATATGTTGAAGATGAAATTTCTGATATGATTCTTCGTTCTGAAGTTGTTGATGGGCAAACTATTGATGTTGATTTTAAAAATGATAAGCTTACTTTTAATGTTAAGAATTAATAATAAAAATGTATGTTACAGCTCAGGTATTAACCTAATAAGCTGTAACAAAAGTATAATAAAAGGGAGTAAAAAACGATGTTTAAACATATACCAAATATATTAACAATTATAAGGTTTCTATTTATACCAATTATTTTAAATTCCATATTTGATGGAAATTATATTTTAGGAATTATATTTTTTACTATTTCTGGATTGACAGATGTTTTAGATGGTTTTATTGCTAGAAAATTTAACTTAGTTTCTAATTTTGGAAAGCTTATGGATCCTTTAGCAGATAAGTTAACTCAAATTTCTGTACTTGCTGCTTTAGTTAGTGTAAAAATTATTCCTGTATGGATTTTAGCTATTGTTGTTCTTAAAGAATTAATAATGGTTGTTGGTGCTTCTTTCCTTTATGGAAAAGATGTTGTTGTTTATAGTAAATGGTATGGTAAATTAGCAACTGTTTTGTTTTATTTAGCGATTGTTGTTACATTATTTATTAAACAACTTGCTCTTACTGGAATTTGGGAATATTTAGATTTAGGCATTTATTGTTGTGCTTTAGTTTGTACTGTTTTTTCTCTTGTTATGTATGTCAAATGCTTGTATCAAGGTGGTTTTATTGATAAAAGCGATTTGAATAAAGAAACTAAAAATGTTGTGGTTAAAGATAAATGGAGTTTTAAGAAAAAATAAAAATTTATTAATTTAAAAATGTGTAATATCAAACAGATATTACACATTTTTAAATTAATATAATATTATTCTTATTCAAAATCTTCAAGTAATTGATTAAGCTCTTCTATTCCATTAACTTTAATGCCCTCACGAATTTTATTTTTATCAGTTTCAGACAAATACTCAACTGAAATCTCAGTTTTTTCATATACCTCTTCTTCATTATTCTCATTTATTTTATAAACAGTAATTTTTCCTTCATCTTCTTTTAACACAAAATGCTGACCACAATTACTGTTAAATTCTTTATATAAAATTATTTCATTACTTGAATATTTTTCTATTTGCCAATATGGATATTCTTTCTTTAAATCCTCTTCTGTTCCATTAACTAGTTCTTGTGGAACATCAAGATATTCTTTTATTGTATGATTACACTCTTCAAAATACTTCTTTAATATTAACAGACAATTCGGTGATATTTTTTCTTCTTGGGAATTTGTTTCTATTTCTTCATTATTTTGATATTCTTCTGTGCATTCGTCTGTTACTTTTTCTGATACAATGTTTATTTCATTTTCTACTATACTGCTTTGTTTATTCGTATTTTTATTGTTGTTATAAATAAAAATTCCTAGACCAATACCTATAATTATAATTGCAATGCTTAGTAAAATTATCCATATTTTTTTCATATGATTTCCTCCGTAATTTTTTCTTTTATTATTTACAGATTTTTCATATTTTATACTATTACAGGAAATCTCATTATAGTTAAGTGAAAATAATTATTTAAATACCTGTGAATTATATTTTGAATATATTTCGAATGTGACCAAAATAGTGTTACAAATTCTTAAGTAAATACTCAAAAGGGTCCTGTATTCGGGTATTGTTTGAGTATTTACATTAGAATTTGTTAACGTTATGTCGGGAACCCGAGAAAAATATGAAAAATATAATTCACAGGTATTTAAATAATTATTTTCGCTTTTTCTATTTTGTATTATTATTAATACCTACTTTTATTTTTTCCTTCCCATTTGTCTTTAAAATAATTTCTCCCATTTCATCTGTTCTATAAATTTTAACTTTAATATCAATTAAATTCTGAATTGTACTATCTGATGGATGTCCAAATTTATTGTTTTCACCTACCCCAATTACAGCATATTTCGGTTTTACTGCATTTAAAAACTCTTTTGTCGACGAAGTTTTAGAACCGATGATGTGCAACTTTTAAAACAGTAGCATTAAAAAGCTGGTTACCTGCATTTCCATATTTATCCAAAATTGCTTTTTCTGCTACTTCTTCAATATCACCAGTAAATAACATAGAAAATTTTTTAAATATAAGTTTGCACACTAAAGAATTATTATTAATAGCATTTTCAGAAATCATATTACTTCCGACTTGGCCACAAAACATCAAAATACAGGTTGTTTTCTATATTTATTCTTTGTCCTGCTTCAACTATTTTAACTTTTATATTTTTTTCTTTTACTATTTTCAGAAATTTTTTATAATTTTCACTTGATTTATATTGCTTTCCTATTATTATATTTTTTACTTTTATTTCTTGCAATACATATAATAAACCGCCCAATATGGTCATTATCAAAATGACTAGCAATCACATAATCTATTGAATTATAACCTCTGTCTAATAAATATGGTAATAATGTATTTTTTCCAACATCATAATCTTTACTCCCTCCCCCATCTATCAAAATTGTTTTATTTTTTGGTGTTACTATTAATGTTGAATCACCTTGTCCCACATCTATAAAGTAAATCTTTAAATTTTTTGGTATTATATTTATGACAATAATTACTAAAATTATTGTCATAAATATTTTGTTTATTTTTTGTTTATTTTTTCTTATTAGCATTTTTATAATAGCTATTAAATTTCTTACCCTTATTTGCGTTGTATTTGGTTTTTTAGCTAAATAAACTTTATATATATACAGTATTGTACCTATTATTAAATAATACAAAATAATTGAAAATAAACTCGGTGTTGGTATATAAATTTTTGAAAATTGAAGTTTTCCTATATTAGAAATAAAAATTAGTATTTTTATTCCTAATTTTATAATTCCTGAAAATAAATCTACTGTTTTGAAATTAATTAATACAATAATCATAAATAGAAAACCTATAATTACAATTGGTCCTATTGCAATACTTAAAATTAAATTTGATATTAAAAAATATGGATTAAAGGTATTCATATTTTCTATTATTATGGGAAGTATAAATAATTGAACTGAAATAGAAATTGATATAATTTCTTTTATTTTATCTAAAATTTTTTGTATTCTTGGTTTTATTTTATATTTATAAATTTTATTTTTTATTTTGATGTTTTATAAAATTTGAGTTATATTTTTATTAAAAGTAACTATTCCTATAACACCACCATATGACAATTGCAGTCCCGCATTTAAAATTAAAAATGGATTATATATCAAAATAAAAAATAATGATATTGCCATTGATGTGTATGTATTATTTTTGGTATATATTATTTTTGACACTAACATTAAAATTCCCATAATTCCTGCTCTTGTAATAGATGGAGAAAAATTTGTTATAAACATATAAAATATTAATATAAAAATACTGAAAATATATGTATTCTTTTTTCCAAGTAGTCTACTGAATAATATTTTTATTCCTAGAATGACATAAGCAATGTGCATTCCAGAAACAGCTAAAATATGTGCCATACTGGCGTTTCTAAAATTTTCCTGTGTATTTTCATCTATGTCCGTTTTATATCCTAGTATTAATCCTAATAAAATTGATGATGTTTGTTCATCAAAAATGTTTTTTGTATTTTTTATTAATTTTGTTGATATTTGATTAGATATTTGAAATATTTTATTTGTTTGATTGTGTTTTATAAGTTCAATTTTTGAACATTTTATGGTTCCATAAATTTTTAATTGTTTTAAATACTTTGAATAATCAAAACCCTTATAATTCCTTTGTTTTTCTGGTTTTTTATACTCTCCATTTAATTGTATTTTATCTCCATATTCTAGTTTTAATTTTTTATCTGTCATTATATAAAATCTATAATTTTTATTTTTTAATTTAGTTTCAATTTTGTACTTATTGTAATACTGTTTCTCTTCTTTATTGCTTATAATTATTCCAGTTAATGTTAAATTTTCTCTTTTTGATAATTCATCATAGATTTTTTCATATTTATGATTTTGAATTAAGACTAAAGTATTTGAAATTATTGATGTTATAATTATTAATAATATGACTTTTGAATTAATAAATATCTTGATATACCTAAAATATCTTTTTATTGAAAATAATTTTAATTTTTGATGTTTTCTTTTTTTATTTAATTTTTTCTTATAAATTAGATGTATTGCAATTATCAAAATACAAAATGGAACTATACTTATATTCAAGTATAGTCCCACTATTATACCTATTATATATCCTATAATTGCAACTAAAATTGGTCTTTTCAATATTACCTCCTATAATTGCTTTTATTATTTAAAAGATTCTTTTTGCACCTACATAATTTGTTTTATAGTATCCTGTTGACATTGAGTCAGTTCTTACTCCTTGACTTGGATTTGCTGCATGTATGAATGTATTTCCCCCGATATATATTCCAACATGATTTATTCCTGCTTTTCCAAACATTACTAAATCTCCTGCTTGTAAGCTTGTTACAGATTGCCCATTACTATATTGAGCTGCTGCTGTTCTGTTTAAAATTACTCCAAAATGTTTATATACATATTGTGTAAATCCTGAACAGTCAAATCCATTTGGTGATGTTCCACCATATACATATTTACATCCTAAAAATTGTTGCGCATATGATACAACTGAACTTCCAGATTGTGATGTTGATGTTGATTCTGTTACAGATTTAGATTTTGTTGTATTTGTTGTTTTTGTTTGATTTGTTGTATTTATTGATTGTTCCCTTGTTGTTAATCCACTTCTTGAAGTTTCTTTTTGTGTTGCTGTTAATAAATTTTCTGAAATATATCCTTTTGTTCCATTTACATCTATATATGCCCATCCATTTTCACTTGATGTTACAGTAACTTTTGTATTTTGTGTTAAAGTTTTTAATACTTGTGATGTTTTATCTGCTTTTTGTCTTAAATTTGCAGATTGTACATTTACATACATTGTTTTATTTGTTTGTTGTGTTTGTGTTTGATTTTGTGTTGATGTTTGTTCTGTATTTGTTGATTCTGTTGTATTAGTTGTTGTATTTTCTGTATTGGCAGTTTGTGGTTTTATAGTTGTTAATTTTTCTTTTCTTATCCATCCTTCTTTTTCACTTGATGTTTTTACTTTTACCCAGTCATTTAAGATTTCTACAACTTCTACTTCATCATCTTTTTTTACCTCTTCAAGTTCTATTGAACTTATTAGTGGTATTACTTTTATTTTTACATTTTCTGTTATTTTGTATTTTTGGTTTTTAACAATTTCTTCTGTATTTTGTTCTGATGTTTCATTTGTTGTTTCTGTTGTATTATTTTCTGTTGTTTTGCTGTTTTCTACTTGTGTATTTTCAGTAGAGTTTTCAATTGTATTTTTTGTTGTATTTTCTTTTGTTTCGTTTATTTTTTCGTTTTTATTTGTTGTGTTTGCAGCTTCTTTGTTATCTACTTTTATTAGGTCTTTTCTTACATATCCTGTTGTTTTTTTGTATTTTACTTTGTACCATTGGTCTTCTTCATTTAGAATTTCTACTTCGTCTCCTTGTGATGCTAATTCTAATACTTTAGAGTCTGTATTTGCCTGTTCCCTAAGTTTTGCTGTTTCGACTATGACCTTTCCTGTATTTGCTGCAAAGCTTATGTTTATAAAAAGCAAACTTGCTATTGATATTATTGCCATGAATATTATGCTTTTTATATTTAGTTTTATTTTCATTTTTTTACTCCTTATATTATTATATTTCTTCTGCCAAAATACGTTCTTTAGTATACATTTTTTTTACAAATTTGTCAACCCCTTACGGAACTGCAGAAAATAGATGTAAAAAAAGCTTAAAAATGAGGTGTTTCGGCTATAAATAACCATACCTCATTTTTTCTTTTGTTAATATATTTTATTCATTACTATATATTTTTATCAATAAATGGTAGCAATTGTTTCTTTCTTGAAACAACACCTTCTAAGAAAGCTCTGTTGTTCTCTAATTTTTTTTCAAATGCTTTTTCAACTGCATCTTTTTTTGTTCCTAATGCAATGATTTCTGAATTGCTGTTTAGTATATCTGTTATTGCTAATACAAATAATGATAAACCTTTTTCTTCAATTGCTTTGTTTATTGCATCTTCTAATTCATTTTGTCTCTTTAAAACATCTTCAATGCTTACAGTATTTACTTGTGCTATAACAAATTTTGTTCCGTCTTTGTCTAAACTTTTAGCATCTAAATTTATTAATTCTTCTGCTGAAAAATCGTCTAAATCTGTTCCTGCTTTTAACATTTCTAGTCCATATTCTTCTACATTTATTCCTGCTATTTTTCCTAATTCTTCTAATGCTTTTCTGTCATGGTCAGTTGTTGTTGGTGATTTTAATAATAATGTATCAGAAATTATTGCACTTGCCATTAATATTGCTTCTGTTTTTTCGATTTCTATATTTCTATTTTTAAACTCTTTGTATAAAATTGTTGATGTACATCCAAATGGTCTTGCTGTGTAATATAGTGGCTCTGATGTTTCAAAGTTTGCAATTCTGTGGTGGTCTACTACTTCTAAAATTTTTGCTTTTTCTATTCCTTCTACACTTTGATTAAATTCATTGTGGTCTACTAATATTACTTCTTGTCCTTCTTCAACTTTTTCTATTAATTCTGGTGCTTTTAATCCTAAATAATTTAAAACATATTGTGTTTCTTTATTTACATTTCCTAATCTTACTGCTTTTGATTTTTCGCATCCATTTTTTTTGTATAAAATTTCTTTTACCATTGCAGAACAAATTGTGTCTGTGTCTGGGTTTTTGTGTCCAAATATTAATACTTTATTTTCCATTTTTTATTCTCTCCTTTTTTGGTTAACTTTTTATCTCATTTCCTATGTTCACTAATATACAACATTTATGTGTAAAAAACAAGCGAACACTTTAATTATTTTTATTTTTTTCTAATATATCTTCTAATTCTTCCTTAGAAAATTCATATTTTTTATTGCAAAAGTGGCAAACCAATTCGGCTTTTCCATCTTCTTCAATCATTTCTTTTAAAACATCTTTATCTAATGTTGCAAGTCCATCTTCCATGTGCTCTTTTGAACAGTCACATTCATATACTGGTGTTATATTTTCTTCGATTAATTGAACATTTTCATCACCTGTTACTGCTTTTGCTATTTCTAATAATGTCATATTTTTATCTAACATTTTTGAAATTGCACCTGCTTTAAATATTGATTGTTCTATTTTTGATATTTCTTCATCTGTTGCATCTGGCATTGGTGTGATTATATATCCTCCAGCTGATTTAACTCCGTTTTTATCTACTAGAACACCTAAAGCAACTGCTGTATTTTTTTGCTCTGATTTTGCAAAATATTCTGCAAAGTCTTCTGCTATTTCTCCTGAAATTAGTGGACATATTCCAACATATGGTTCTTTCAATCCAATGTCTTTTATAACATTTATGAATCCGGCATTTCCAACTGCTCCGCCTACATCTAATTTTCCCATATCATTTAATGGTAAGTCTACAACTGGATTTGCTACATATCCTTTTACTATTGGGAAGTTGTCTGATGTTACAAGCATTGTTCCAAGTGGTCCATTTCCTTTCATTTGAACTGTTAATTTGTCTTCTTTACTTTTCATTTCATTTCCCATTATTGCTGAAATTGTAAGTAAACGTCCAAATGCTGCTGTTGCTACTGGGCTTAAATCATGTATTTTTCTTGCTTCTTCTACAAGTTCTGTTGTACTTGCGCATACTACTGATATCTTTCCATCATATGCTAAAAATTTCATTATTTTGTCTTGCATTTAATTACCTGTCCTTTCTTATATTTAAGGTTGGAAAAGAATTAAATTTTGGCAAGAAAAATTTTATTTAAAAAGCAAGGGCACATACGTTTGTATGTAACCGCATTTTAAATAAAATTTGCCGTAGCCCAAAATTGTAATTATTTTTCAACTCATTCATGAATTTGGAACATATCCTTACCTTCACCACAAACTGGGCAAACCCAATCCTCTGGTAAATCATCAAACTTTGTTCCCTTTGCAATTCCTGCTTTTTCATTTCCAAACTTTGGATTATAAATATACTTACATTGAGTACATTCATATTGTTCATTTCCTGTTCTTTCAACAGAAAAATTCTTATATCCTAATGCAACTGCAACTATCATAATTAATAAGAATGATAATGCTTTCCAAATTCCACTGTCACATAATATTACTGCAAACATTCCAAATATTGCACTTATTCCATATAAAATAAGAACTGCTTGTTTTTGGCTAAATCCTTTTGCAACTAACCTGTGATGTAAATGTCCTTTATCTGCTTTGAATACTGCTTTTATTGATTTTCCTTTTATTAATCTTCTTATTATTGCCCAAACCGTATCAAATATTGGTAGTCCCAAAACAATAAGTGGTAATACAATTACTGCCGCTGTATATGTTTTAGCTGACCCTAATATTGAGATTACTGCTAATGAGAATCCTAAAAAGTTTGAGCCTGTATCTCCTATAAATGTTTTAGCTGGTGTAAAATTAAATGGTAAAAATCCTACTAATGCTCCTGCTAGTGCTGTTATTAGTACTATTGATATTAATGATGATCCATTTAATACAAATATTACTAATAATGAAAGTGCTGATATTACTGATATTCCTGATGATAGTCCATCTAAACCATCTATTAAGTTTATTGCATTTGTTACAATTATTATCCAGGCTAATGTTAGTAGTACTGATGTGATTTCATGCATCTCTGGAAAATTTAAAAATGGTAATGTTATTCCATCTATTCTTATTCCAGCTGCTACAATACATATTGCACCTAATATTTGTCCTGTTAATTTTGTTAATGGTTTTATGGTTTTTATATCATCAACTATACAAAATGCTGAAATTATCAATATTCCTGCTAAAAATCCTAATAGTTTTTTCCAGTATTCTTGTACACCAAATAGATTTATTGAATTTTCTATGCTCATTACAATTAATAAATAAATTGTTGAAACTAAAAATCCTAATATTACTGCTGGTCCACCAAATTTTGGCATTGTTCTTTTGTGTGCTCTTCTTTCATCTTTTGGTACATCTATTGCTCCTATTTTTTTTGCAATTTTCATTGTGTATGGTGTAGTTACAAATGTTACTACAAATGCCAGTATAAATGCTATTGCTATATTTCCCCACATATGTATTCCTCCAATTATTTCATATTATTGTTTTCTATTTCTTCTATCATTTTCAGTCTTTCTTCATATCTTCCACCTTTAAATTCTGTTCCTAACCAATTTCTTATTATGCAAATTGCTTCATTTGTTGTTAAGTAGTCTCCTCCAAGTGTTACTACATTTATGTCGTCATCTGCTTTTGCATATTTTGCTGATTCTTGGTCATGAATTGATGCTGCTCTTATTCCTTTAAATTTGTTCGCTACTACTGTCATTCCATATCCTGACCTGCATACTAATATTCCGCAATCGCATTCTTTTTTTTGTATTGCTTCTGCTACTTTTTTGGCATATATTGGGTAGTCTGTTCTTTCTTCTGAATCCGTTCCATAGTCTTTGTATTCTATTCCGCTTTCACTTAAGTATTTTTTTATTTCTTCTTTTAATTTGTATCCTCCGTGGTCTGCTCCTAATGCTATCATTCGTATCACTCCTTACTTTTTATATATTGGTATAATTTTAAATTTGTTTCCAAATTTTTTCTTTGTTCACTATATCATATTTTGTTGGTGATTACAATATTTTAGACAAAAAAATGTCCTTTTGATGACGATTCTGTTTGGGACACCTAAAAGAAAAAAATTAGCATTATTATCTTTGTCAAACTTTTTTATAATAAAATGATAAGGAGCCTAACTTGGGCTCCTTATGTTTGGTTATGTTTTTTTATCTTGGATATGTTGTTTTAAAATCTACCCAGTCCGGAATTTCTTCTACTTGATATTTTTCCGATGTTCCATCCATCAAATTAAGCACAATAATGCCATAGTCTTTTCCATTTGTGGAAAAAAGATTTTCCCTGTACTCGAAGATTTCATATGGATTGTAGTCATCATCTATATCAAACTTGTGTGCTCCAATAACAACTGTTTGATATTTTCTTCTTACAGTTCTTAATGCATCTCTTTTATTGATATACGATGTATCAAAATATATCCTTTTTGATACTATTTGTGGTAATTCATTTTCTTTCTGAATAGCAAATCCAGGAATGTATTCTGTACTGCTGCCTGCACTTTGTGCCAGTTTATCTTTAATATGATATACAGCAATATTTTCTCCCTTCACTTGTCTCATTTCAGGAGAATCAACATCATATTTGTCTCTCCAATCACTGTTATTGATTTTTAGTTCAACTTTTGCCAGTATTTCGTCTGATGAGACTGCGTATGATACATCTGTATTTGACATATCATGTACATAAATCAGATTCTGAACAGGGCTAAAAAGAGAAGCCAGTAATGCAATTCCTGATATGACTACTAATATACAATGACTTACATAATCACTGTTTCTGTTACTGGCAACAAAAAAAATCTCACTAATTAAAATATTTGCTAGTACTGCCGGCCACATCCACATTAATACAGTAATTAATGTAAATGGTTTGCAAGAAAAATAGAGAAGTAGGTCCATCCATATAAACTCTATTATAAAAGAACATAGGTTAAATTTTAACCTATCAATAATATCGTCCCAATCTCTCCGTGCAATTGCTCCTATTACTACCGTAATAAGTGTGCAAATTAATGCGCCAATAAAACTTAATCCTAAAATTTTTAACATAACACTCATCCTTTCCATCAAAATATGTTTTTTACTTGTTGCATCTATGTTAACCTGAAAACAGGAATAAAGATTTTTGTTTTTATATTATATCATTTTTATGTAAATTATGCAATAAAAAATAAAAAAAAATTTCAAAATTGAAAAATGTGAAACACTTTTTATTTAGTTTCACATTTTAAATATTAAAAAATGATTATATTAAATTTTTATTATTAAGTATCTTTATTTAATTGCTTCTTGTGCATATTTATTATTAACAATTTTATCATAAGGAGCCTTAACCTTAAGTTCTCCTGCTAAACTCATAACTTCTTGCAACTTATCAAAACTCTCTTGTTTTAGAACCGGAGTTTCATTCCAAGCATCAATATTTTTGTAACTTTGAATTGCGGTTGTTAAAAGTTCAATATCCGTGTCTGGGAAGAAATTTTTGATTGATTCCGCTATTTCTTTTGCAGTATGCTCTTTAACCCATTTTTGTCCTTTGTAAATTGCATTTGTAAAGTTTTGAATTGTAGTTTGATTATTTTCAATATAACTTTTCTTTGCAAAATATGCTGTATATGGTATTTCCCCCGCTTCTTTTCCAACTGATGCTACAATATGACCTTTGCCTAATTTTTCTATGTTAGATGCAGTTGGTTCAAAAAGTGTTACATAGTCAGCACTTCCTGATGTAAAAGCACTTGCCATCAAATCGAATTTTATACTATCATCTAGTGTTAAATCTTTTCCAGGTGTTAGTCCTTTTTGTTTGATTACATACTCTAATGTCATATATGGAACTCCACCTTTTCTGCCTGGTATTACTGTTTTTCCTTTTAACATATTCCAATCAAATTTATCAACTTTTTCTTTTGATACTAAAAATGAGCCATCTCTTTTTGTTAGTTGTGCAAATACTTGTGTATAATCTTCTTTTCCTTCATTATATACATATATTGATGCTTCTGGTCCTGCAAATCCAATTTGAGATTCGCCTGATAATACTGATGTCATTACTGCATCTGCACCTTGCCCTGTTGTTAAGTCTATTTCTATGTTGTAGTCTTTAAAATATCCGTTGTTTATCGCTACATATTGTGGTGCGTAAAATACGGAACGTGTTACTTCATTCATTTTTATTACTGTTGAATTACTGTTTGTTTTGTTATTATTTTTTTGATATATTGCTATTCCTGCAATTATTGCAATTATTAAGAATATAACAATTAACATTATTATTTTTCTTTTCACAATAGTCCTCCTAGAATATTATTTTCGGATAAATTTTTCAAGCAATAAAACTCCCCCATACATAACACCTGCAACAATTCCTAGAATAATAACACTTGTCATAACCAAATCAAGTTTAAATACCTGGCCACCATATACAATTAAATATCCTAAACCTGCCTTTGAAACCAAGAACTCACCGGATATTACGCCAACCAATGAAAGTCCAATATTTACTTTTAAAGAATTTATAAATGTTCCAATATTTGCTGGTATAACTATTTTTGTTAGTAATTGCAGTTTTGTACTACTAAAAGTTTTTGCCATTTTGATTATTTCTTTGTCAGTTTTTAGATATCCATTTAGCATTTCTAGCACAGTAACTATTAAGGAAATTAAAATTGCCATAGTTATGATCGCTGGCGTGCCTGATCCGGACCCAAATTATGATTATTGGACCAAGTGCAACTTTGGGCAAACTGTTCAGTACTACTAAAAATGGCTCTGATACTTTTGCCAAAAATTTAGACCACCATAAGATTATAGCAATAGCAACTCCTATCAATGTTCCAAGTCCAAATCCTACAATTGTTTCATATACTGTTACTTTTACATGTTTTAGTAAATCGTTTGATGTCAAATGTGTAAATGTACTCCATATTCTACTTGGTTGGCTTGTTATAAAACTGTCTATTATTTTTGCGTTTGCTAAGGCTTCCCAAATCACTAAAAATCCTATTAAAATTGTTAATTGAGTGGCTACTACTAGCAATTTTTTTCTTTTTACTTTTTTTAAATATTTTTTTCTTTCTTGTGATATCTTATTTTTCATCTACACCAAGCTCCTTCCATAAGCAGTCAAAATATCTGCTGAATTTAGGACTTTGTCTGCAATTTATTGGTGTTCTATTTTCCATTTCAAAATCAATTTTGTGGATATCTTTTATTGTTCCGGGCCTTTTGCTTAATACAAGCACTCTGTCTGACATACTTATTGCTTCTGATATGTCATGTGTTACGATTAGTGCCGTAATTTTTTCTTTTCTTAATATTGTATAAATATCTTCTGTTACCATTATTCTTGTTTGATAATCTAATGCTGAAAATGCTTCGTCTAAAAGTAATATTTTGGGCTTTACTGCAAGTGTTCTAATTAGCGCAACTCTTTGCCTCATTCCTCCTGATAATTCTGATGGATATTTGTTTTTGAAATCGTATAAATTATATTTTTTTAGTAGCTCTTTTACATATTCAATATTTTCTTTTGTTTTTATTCCTTTTATTTCTAGCCCAAATAGTGTATTACTTAATATATTTCTCCATTCTAATAGACAGTCTCTTTGTAGCATATATCCTATTTTGGGTGATATTCCGCTGACTTTTTCTCCTTCTATGTAGATTTCTCCTTCTGTTTTTTCTTCTAGACCTGCTATTATTGATAGTAGTGTTGATTTTCCGCATCCGCTTGGTCCTATTATGCTTACAAATTCTCCTTCTTTTATTCTGAAATTTACATTTTTTAGTGCTTGTATTTCGTCTTCTTTGTTTTGGTATTTTTTTCCTATATTTTTGACTTCTAGTATGTTTTTCATAAATTGCCTCCTTTTATTTATCCTAATATATTTTATGTAAAATTCAGAATATAGGTTACTTTATTTTTATATTACAGTTCGTAAAGTATAATGCTTGAAATGTAAAAATAGTAATAGCTTTAAAGCTATTGCTATTTTCTTAAATATTTATACTTTCAAATTTTGTCTTACTAATTAGTTCTGAAATTTGATATATCAACTTTTGTTGTTCAGGAGAACATCTATCCAAAATAATTCTAAAATCTTCTCTTAAATAATCTTTAGATGTAGTATTGCTACCTGTTAATAAATATGATGGTGATACATTTAAAATTTCTGCTATTTGTGTTAATCTCTTTAAATTCACATGTGCTTTACCAGTCTCTACTCTACTTAAAAAAGCAATTGAAATATCTAATCTATCTGCTAAATTTTCTTGAGTCATCTTTTGTTCTGTTCTAGCTTCTTTTATTCTTCTGCCAATAACACTATAATCTGGTGACATCTACCTTCCCTCCTTTTTCCTTGTTTGTAAATATATCACCTATACGGATATAAGTCAATATTTTTTAATTAATTCGTAAATATTTATTTTTTATTGTTCCTACAATTTAATTTTCTAATTTTTAATTAGATATTTTTAATTTTCATAATTGTTTTTAGAACTTTTGATTTTTTATTTTTTAAATTTAAGTTATCCAATTCGTTTATTTTTAGCATATTATAAGAAAATTTTATTTTGTTATCTGAATATTCTATGTAATTTATCTTGTTGTATTTTTTGTTTTTTGAGTTTTCCCATTTTTGCTTTCCTGTATATATAACTATAGGTATTACAATTGGATTTCTTGTCTTTTGTAATCCCTTATTTTGATTCCACTGTTTTATCAGGTTTGATGAATGTTCAAACATTTTGTAAGCAATGTTTATATCAATTTTTTCTATCTCTTTAATAACTATAAAAATTTCTTTATTTTGAATCTTGGAAATTATAACATTGTTGGTATTTTTATCTGTTTTTGCCTTTATTTTGTTACAATATTGAATATCATAATTCCCTATTAAATTATCTAAATTAAAAAATTCGTCTAAAAAATTTTTAAGTTCTTTTTTGTCTTTTATAACTTCTATAATTGGTGATTTATCTATTGTTTTTTCACTATTTTTTATTTCATATTTTACAATTTCTTCTCCAATTCTTTTTACTCCGTTATTTTCTCCATTTTGCTCACAATCCATGAAATCATTATAGGAGAAATATATCATATGGCCTCCTTTCTATACAAATCTTAAAATATAATAAATTATGTAGGGTATTAAATTGAATTATAATTTTAATATCTGATTTTAATATATTTTTTTATAAGATGATTAATTAAACTTGAAATAATTTTAAATCTATTTTTTCGAAAAAATTTATCTGTTTTTATAGTAACATAAAAAGGTAACAATTGCAATTACTTTTTCAATTGTTACCTAAATTATAATTTTTCGTAAAATTTCTTTGTAGAATTTTGTTGCATTTTTTATTATTTTGTCGATTTTTATTTGTATTATTACAACTTTTTTAATTTAAATAATTACATATTAATAAAATTACTCATAAATATTATAATTAATTATTAATCTTTTGTCTTACATACTCATACAAAATTATTCCTGTCGCAACTGATGCATTCAAACTTTCTGTCTTTCCAAGCATTGGTATTTTTATTTTTTCATCTGCCATTTTTTGAATCTGAGGTTCAACACCCTTTGCTTCATTTCCTATAATAATCACTTTTTTATTAAAATTGATATCATATAAGCTATTGTTTGTTTGAAGTGAACTTACAACTAGTTTAAAATTATTTTTTTGTATTTCTTTTAGTGTTTGCTCTAAATCTGCACATTCTATAATTTTAATTCTAAAAATTGCTCCCATTGTTGAACGTACAACTTTTGGGTTATAACAGTCAGCTGTTCTTTTTGATACTAATATTTGATTTAGTCCTATACTATCAACAGTTCTAAGTATTGTTCCTAGATTTCCTGGATCTTGTATATCATCTAATACAACTATTATGTCTTGGTTGTAATCAATGTTATTTTCATTGTTGTTTCTTCCTATTATTGCCATTATTCCTTGTGGTGCATTTACATCTGACATTGTTTTTAATATATTTTCAGTTACATATACACAGTTATATTTTGCAATCTCATACATTAAGTCTTTTGGAATTATTCCTGAATCTTCGCAATTGTCACAAATTATGATTTGCTTGATATTTGCTTTTTCTTCAATTGCCTCTTTTACTAATTTTATTCCTTCTATAATAAATTCCTGGCTTTGGTCTCTGTATTTTTTTTCTTTTAGTTTTTTTACATATTTTACAAATTCATTATCTTTACTTGTAATTACTTGCATATTTTTGCCTCCACTTGCAAGTTGTCAAAAGGGACGCCCCTTTTTGACAACCTTTTTTTATTTATTTAACATTGCTGTCAAAGGGAGGTTCCCTCTGACATAATTAACAAATTTTTGAAAATATCGTTACAGTTCAGTAAGAAAATATTACCTAAATAATTTTAAAGAATGTCCCCTAATCCCTCCAAAAAGGGAGAAAAAGGAACGTCCCTAAATCCCTTTCAAAAATTCTGTTACATCACTTAAAATTTGTCTTTCATTTGTTGTTCCAATATCTAATGTAATCATAGTCTTAATACCTGGTGAAAATTTGATTCTATTACCATATGCTTTAATCAAATTTTGTAAATCAATTTCATATTTACTTTGTTCAAAAGTAAATACAACGGCAGTTCTTTTACTTGCAATTTTACTTATTGCAAATGGTTTTGCCAAGAATTTTATTCTTGCAATATCTAATAAGTTTTCTAATTCAGCAGGCATATTTCCAAATCTGTCTATGATTTCGTCTACAACATTTTGGATGTCTTCTTCTTTTTTGCATAATGCTATGTTTTGATATACTTCTATTTTTTGTGCTGAGTCTGGTATGTATTCATCTGGTATATAACTTGTTACATTTAAGTCTATTTGTATGTCTATTTCTGGCTCTACCTCTACACCTTGCATTTCTTTTACTACTTCGTCTAGTAGTGTGCAATATGTGTCATATCCTACTTGTTCTAGGTGACCTGATTGTATTTCTCCAAGTATGCTTCCTGCTCCTCTGATTTCTAGGTCTCTCATTGCTATTTTGAATCCTGAACCAAATTCTGTGAATTCTTTTATTGCTTTAAGTCTCTTGTCTGCTTCTTCTGAAAGTATTTTGTCTTTTCTATATGTGATGTATGCATATGCTTGCCTGTCTGACCTTCCGACTCTACCACGAATTTGATATAATGCTGCAAGTCCCATTCTGTCTGCATGTTCTACTATAATTGTGTTTGCATTTGCTATATCAATTCCTGATTCTAATATTGTTGTACATACTAAAACATTCGATTTTTTTTCAATAAAGTCTTGCATTATTTCTTCTATTTGATTTCCTGTCATTTGTCCGTGTGCATAACTTACAGTTGCCTCTGGTACAAGTCTTGATATTTCGTCTGCCTTTTTCTGTATTGTATCTACTCTGTTATAAATATAAAATACTTGACCATCTCTTTCAAGTTCTTTTGTTATTGCCTCTTTTATAACCTCTTGGTCATATTCCAATACATAAGTTTGAACTGGTTTTCTGTTGTGAGGTGGTTCGTAAATTACTGACATATCTCTTATTCCAACTATTGACATATGCATTGTTCTTGGTATTGGTGTTGCAGTCATTGTTAAAACATCTATATTTGATTTGTACTGTTTTATTTTTTCTTTTGCTTTTACACCAAATCTGTGCTCTTCGTCTATTATTAATAGTCCAATGTCTTTGAATTCAACGTCTTTACTTAATAATCTGTGTGTTCCAACTACGATGTCTACCTCACCTAATTTTAATTTTCTGATAACTTCATTTTGATATTTCGCGCTTTTGAATCTGTTTAGTATTTCCACTTTTATTGGAAAGTCTTTCATTCTATCTCTGAATTCTTCATATTGTTGTTGAGCCAAAACTGTTGTTGGTACTAAGTATGCTACTTGTTTATGGTCCATTACTGCTTTAAATGCTGCTCTTATAGCAACTTCTGTTTTTCCATATCCAACATCACCACATAAAAGTCTATCCATTGGTCTTTGATTTTCCATATCTTTTTTTACTTCTTCTATGCACCTTAATTGGTCATCTGTTTCTTGATATGGAAATTTGTCTTCAAACTGTTGTTGCCAAGGTGTATCTGGGCTGAACGCATATCCTTTTGCCTTTTCTCTTTTGGCATATAATTCTATTAATTCTCTTGCAACAGCTCTTAAATTTTTCTTTACTTTCTCTTTTGTTTTTATCCAGTCTTTGCTTCCTAAACTGTTCATTGGTGGATTTATTGCATCTCCACCTGTGTATTTTCTAATTGCATCTAATTGGCTTGTTGGTACATATAAAATTGCATCATCTTTATATTTTAATTTGATATAGTCTTTTGTTGTTTTGTCTGCAGTTATAGTATTTACACCAACAAAAAGTCCTATACCATAATTTTTGTGTACAACATAGTCACCAACTTTCAAGTCTGCAAATACTACTTTTTCTCCTTCTTTAAAAGCTTGATTTGCAAATGTTTTTTTCTTTTTTCCGCCATCAATTAAATCATCTGCCGAAATTACAACTTGATTTATTTCGTAGTTTTCAAATCCTTCTGTTATTTTTCCAATTGATATTGTTACAATATTTTCGGTTGATTTTACTATAATTGTTTTATCTAATTTTTCTTCTATTTTGCATAGTATGTCTTCTTTTTCTAGCAGTTCTTTTAGTTTCTTTGCTTTTTCTTTATTTTCAACCATTACATATATGCTTTTTTTCTCTTTGTTCCATTTATTTAAATTTTCAAATAAATTTTCAATTTCACTCTTGTAATAATTGATTTCTCTATATTCAAAATGATATCTTTGTGCTTGTTTTTTAGTTACTGCATCTTGTTTTTCTAAATATATTATATGATATTTAATTTCTAAGCTTTCAAAATCAACGCTCATTGTGCTTGTTAATGCTTCTGGTACTATTTTTTCTTTTTCTATTAAGTTTTTACTCAAGTTTTCAATATCTTGTAAGATATTCATTTCTCTTTGTTCAACTTTATTTACTTCGTCTACCATAATCAAGCATTCTTTACTCATGTAATCAATTAATGTTTCTTGTTCTTTGTAAAATTCGTCAAAATATTTGTCTATTTTGCTTATGTAATTTCCTGCTTTTATTTGTTCTAGGTCTTCTTCTATTATTTCGTCTTGTTTTCCTTCTGTTAGTTTTTGTCTGATTCTTTTACAAATATTTTCTATTTTATCGTCTAAAACATACTCATTTGCTGGATATATTTTGGCTTTTTCTAGTGTTGATATTGACCTTTGACTGCTTATGCTGAAGTTTCTGATTGAGTCAACTTCGTCTCCCCATAGTTCAATTCTTATACCAGTTTTGTCATCAGCAGAAATGTCAACAATTCCACCTCTAACACTGAATTGTCCTCTTCCTTCTATTAGGTCACATCTTGAATACCCCATATTCACTAGACTTTTTTTGATATCTTCTAGGTTATGGATGTCTCCTACTTTGAATTCTAATGTGTTTTTGTAAAGTGCTTTTTTGGATGGCAATTTTTGCATTAGAGCTTCTATTGTTGTTACTACTATCAAGTTTTTCTTTTCTTTTATTTTGTTTAGTGTTTCTATTCTTTCATATGGCAAGTCTTTGCTTTCTGCGATATAGTCATATGTTACTACTTCTTTTTTAGGAAAAAATACTACTTTTTCTTTGTCAAATGTTTGTAAATTTTGTACTATTTTTTTTGCTTGTATTTCGTTGTATGTTACTAGTAATATTGACTTTTTGTTGTATCCGTTTATTGCAGATACTAGTTCTGTCATTCCAACGCTAGTTAAGCCCGATATTGATATCGGACTTTTTTCTTTTTCTATTTGGTTACTTAAATCTATAAATTTTTGTGATTTTCCTAGTTCTCCTATTATGGTGTTCATTTTTCTCATCCTTCCTGAATGCAACAATTGGTTGAAAAAGAGTTTTGCTCTTCTTCAACCTTTTTTGTTTTTTTATTGTACCACATTAACTAATTTTTTTAAAGGATTTTGGAAAAATTAGTTACAATTTTTTGACTTTTTATGTAAATTGTTGTATAATATATTTATAGTAACTTATTAATTTACACAAAAATCCTACCATAACTTTGGTAGGTAGAAAAGGTCAAATATGAGCAATAACAAAAAATTAAAAACAAGTAGCAAAGTTTCACCGATTGATATTATTTGCAGTAACTGCAATGGAGCTTATTTTTCAAATGATGGAGCAAAACGTCAGCATGATGTCCTTAAAAACTTGGGCGGAATTCCATCCGATTGTGTTGATTCCAGTATTGACGGGCATAAGTGTCCATTTATTACAGGAGCCGCATATGAGCGTGGTAATCACACTCACGAAATACCAAAGCATGGAGATGGTAGCTACAAAGTGCCAACATTAGTTTAATTTTAAGGGAGAGTAGAATTTATTCTATCTCTCCCACTTTTCTTTTTAAAACAAATCCAAAAATTGATATTTTATATATTAGCTTTTTTATTTTTACATTTTAACAACCAATTTATTAAATTTAGAATTAATATAATTTTTAAGTTTAGTCATAAACACCTGAGGTTCAATCTCTTTTTTTGCAACCATATCTAAGCCCTTCTCCCAACTAGCAGTAAGTTTTGGATTAAGCATATCAGGCATAGAAAAATTAACAATATCATAAATAATTTCACCTTTATTTGTAGGAGTAATAATTTGAGTCTTTTTATTTATTTCAATATACTTAATCCTTTCCAATTTTTCAATAATTCCACCACGAGTAGCACTTGTACCAATTCCAGCACCTTTTATTTGTTCACGAAGTTCTTCATCTTCAATAAGTTTTCCCGCATTTTCCATAGCAAGAATTATTGAACCAGAATTATATCTTGAAGGTGGTGATGTTTCCGCTTCTTTTATTTCATAATTCTTTACTAAAACTTCTTGACCTTTTTTTAATTTTTTCAAAATCTCTAAGTTTGTATCGTCTGTTTTTTCCACATTTTGTGCATCTTCTGTGGATTTTTCAGTTGTATTTTTCCCTGTTGATTTTGAAATTTCTAAATATCCTTTATTAACACAAACTTTTCCACTTGCATAAAATGTTTCACCTTCAACATCAACTGTTACTTGTACTTTGTTATATTCTGCTGGTGGATAAAAAATTGCTAAAAATCTTTTTACTATTAATTTATAAATTTGTTTTTGCAATTCTGGTAATCTATCATAATTTTCATATCCTTGACCTGTTGGAATTATCGCATAGTGATCTGTTATTTTGCTATCATTTACATATTTTGTTTTTGCCAAATTATTTGTTGGATATTTTTCTTCTACCATTTTCTTTACAAATCCTTGTATTTCTTCGTCTTTAAATCCTTTGGCAATTCCATTTAGATTTTTAGAAATTTCTTTGGCAACTGCAGTTGATAGTACTCTCGCATCTGTTCTTGGGTATGTAACTAATTTCTTTTCATATAAATTTTGAATAACATCTAGTGTCTCTTCTGGCTTTATTTTAAACCTTTTTGTACATTCATTTTGAATTTCTGCTAAGTTGAATAATAATGGAGCATTTTCTTTTTGTTTTGATTTTTTTAACTCTGTAATTATTGCTTTTTTGCCTTGTAATGAAACTATAAAATCTTTTGCTTTTTGTTCATTTTTGAAGCCTGACTCATTATATAATAATGGTGATTCAAATAATTTTGAGTTTTCGTTTACTTTCCATTCTGCTTTAAATGCTGAATTTTCGTCACCGAATTCTCCTACTATTTTGTAATATTTTGTTTTGACAAAGTTTCTAATTTCTCTTTCTCTTGAAACTATCATTCCCAAAACACAGGTCATAACACGTCCAACTGAAATTGATGCCTTTTCTTCATTTATTTTATTTGCCAATGTTCTACCTTGTGTAATTGACAGTAATCTTGAAAAATTAATTCCTATTAAATAGTCTTCTTTTGCTCTTAAATATGCACTATCTGATAAACTATCATATTCTGAAGAATCTTTTGCCTCTCTTATTCCCCTTAATATTTCCTCTTCTGTTTGTGAATCTATCCACACTCTTTTAACTTTTGCTTTTGGATTTGGATGTGCCATCATTAAAACAAGCCTTTGGATATATTCTCCTTCTCGCCCAGAGTCTCCTGCATTATAGATTTCTTCTACATCTTTTCTTTGCATTAAGCCTTGAACTATATTAAATTGATTTTGAACATTTGATATTACTTCATATTTCCATTCTTTTGGTATAAATGGAAGTGTATCTAATCTCCAAAATTTTAGTTTTTCGTCATATTTTTCTGGATAGCTCATTGTTACTAAATGTCCTACACACCATGTTATTATCCATTCATTTGATTCTATGTATCCATTTTTTCTTGGAGCTGTTATTTTTAATGCTTTTGCAAATTCCATTGCTACTGATGGCTTTTCTGTTATTAATAATTTTTTGCTCATTTTATCATCCTTTTTCTTCTAGATATTTTTTTGCTTTTTCGTGTATCACTTTAAATTTTTCGGCTGTATCTTTTTTTGTAAAATTAAATCTGTTATATAATTGATTTATATAGTTTTTCTCTTTATATATTTTTAGTGTTGGTTTAAAATACAAACCATATATATATGCAAAATGTGCTACTAATAAATCTCCACTTGTTTCTATATTTTTAAACTTTATATGTTTATCTTCTATGAATTCTCTGTATATTTCATTTGTTACTATTTCATTATTCATATTGTCAGTTTCCCATATTGTTTTTTCTTCCCCTGTTATAAAAAGATAAAATAAGTCAGCTCTATCTGCATCTCTTATTAATTTTGCATGTAATAGTTGTCTTTCTGTTAGACCTTCTTCCATTATGTCATCTCTGTTATGATTTAAAATTGCTAATTTTATTATTTCATCAAATTCATCTGTTTCTATAAAGTTTCTGATTAGTCCATCTTCAAATAAAATTTTTGCGCCAAGTTCTCCGTGATTTACGCTTTTTCCGTCTACAAATGTATGATATAAGCGTATTTGTTCAAATCTTCCTATATCATGTAATAATCCTATTAGTTCTGCTAATTGTATATCTTCTTCACTTAATTTTAATTCTTCTGCGATTTTTCTGGCCAAATTTGATACTCTTTCTATGTGTTCAATTTTTAATTTTACTTGTTTATCTTCTGGATTATAATTTTTAACATATTCTTTAAATGCTTCTTTTGCTTTTGTTATATCTATTTTCATTTTTTCTTTCCTTTCTTACTGTTAAAAACTAAGGCTATTAGTTTTCTTTTGCTTTGTCAGTTACATATTCATTTGCTAGTTTTCTTATTTCATTTACTCTTTCTCGTGTTTTTGTATCCTCAAAATTGTATCTATCTAATATATTGTTTATATAGTCTTTTTCTTTTAAAATTTGAAAACTTGTTGTAAAGTTTATATCAAAAATAAGGGCAAGTACACATGTGATGTCATCTATGTATTTTAATATTACATTTTTTTCTTTTATTACCATGTTTTCGCTCATAAATTGATTATAAATCTTATCTGCCAATATTGATTTATTTATTATTTTTTCTTGACCTTTATAAAAAATTTTTCCTGATTCATATATAATGTCTATTTTGTCTGCATCTCTTATTAATTTTGCAAAAAGTAGTTCTTCTTCTGTAAGTCCTTCTTCTATTGCAAATTTATTATGATTTATTATGGCTTTTCTTATTATTTCGTCATATTTGCTTGGCTCTATAAATTTTCTTATCATCCCATCTTCAAATAAAACTTTTGCTCCATAATCTCCATGATCAAAGCCTTCTATATTGTCTCCTAGGCCTATTTCTGTATATTGCTTGAATCTTCCTGTGTCATGTAAAAGTCCTATTAAAGTTGCTATTTGTATTTGTTCTTCGCTTAATTTTAAGTTTGTTGCTATTTGCTTTGCATTTTCCATTACTCTTAGTGAATGTAATTGTTTTCTTTTTACATTTTCATCTTCTAAATTGTATTTTTCTGTGTATTTTATAAATTCCTTTTGTGCTTCTTCTATATTTATTTCCATTTGTTTACTTCCTTTCCTAATGAATTATAACATAATAATTATTTTTTTCAAGTTGCAGTTAACAGTTTTTTTAAAAAGTATTGAAACATCTGTATTTTTGGTATATAATAGCACTTATCAATGATAATACGAAAGGAGCACAAAAATGGCTTACAATTTTAAAGAAATAGAAAAAAAATGGCAAGAAAAATGGGACAAAGAAGGAACATTCAATGCCAAAGATGATTATACAATGAAAAAATGGTACGGACTAATAGAATTTCCATATCCATCAGGACAAGGTCTACATGTTGGACATCCTCGTAGTTACACAGCATTAGATATTATTGCAAGAAAAAGAAGACTACAAGGATATAATGTTTTATTTCCAATAGGATTTGATGCATTTGGTTTACCTGCTGAAAACTATGCAATAAAAACAAATGTACATCCTAAAATAACAACAGCTCAAAATATAGCTCACTTTACAGAGCAATTAAAATCTTTAGGATTTTCTTTTGACTGGTCTAGAAAAATTGACACAACAGACCCTGAATATTATAAATGGACACAATGGATTTTCATTCAATTATATAAACATGGTCTAGCATATAAAACAACAATGCCTATAAATTTCTGTACTGGTTGCAAAGTTGGTTTAGCAAATGAAGAAGTTGTTAACGGTGTTTGTGAAAGATGCGGAAGCCCTGTTGTTCAAAAGGAAAAATCTGAATGGATGCTAAAAATTACTGATTATGCTCAAAAATTAATAGATGATTTAGACGATGTTGATTTCTTAGAGAAAATCAAAGTTCAACAAAAAAATTGGATTGGTAGATCAGAAGGTGCAGAAGTTAATTTCAAAATTGCTAATATGGATAAAGATTTAACTGTTTACACAACAAGACCTGACACTTTATTTGGGGCAACTTATATGGTTATATCACCAGAACATCCTATTTTAAAAGAGTTAGAAGATAAAATTGAAAACTTAGATGAAGTTCAAGAATATCAAAAACAAGCAAGTTTAAAATCAGCGTTTGAGCGTTCTGAATTGAATAAAGAAAAAACAGGTGTTGAAATTAAAGGAATCACTGCTATAAATCCATTAACAAATAAGGAAATTCCAATTTGGATTTCTGATTATGTTTTAATTACATATGGTACTGGTGCAATAATGGCAGTTCCTGCTCATGATACTCGTGATTATGAATTTGCTAAAAAATTCAATTTACCAATTGTTCAAGTTTTAGAAGAAGAAACAGGTAGACCACATGAAAATGAATTTTCAAAAAAATCTATTGTTGCAATTGTGTATGATGAAAAAAATGATAAGTTTTTAACTATAAATTGGCATAAAAATGGTGGTAGATTATTTATTGGTGGAACTAGAAAAGAAAATGAATCTGCTTTAGATTGTGCCATTAGAGAAATAACAGAAGAAACTGGTTATACAGATTTCTCTTTGTTAGAAGAATTGCCTTTGATTCACCATCACTATTATGCATATAATAAAGATAAATATTTCAATATTGATTCAACAGGATTTTTATTTAAATTAAATAGTTCAAATAAAGTTGAGAAAAATTTAGATGACGATGAAAACTTTGATGTTGAATGGGTTTCAAGAAATGAATTGAATGAAATTACTGATGCATTACATAAGAAAACTTTTGAATATTCTCAAAATTTGGGTGCTATGGTTGGAGACGGAATCCATATTAATTCTGAATTCTTAAATGGTTTGAATAAACAAGATGCTATTAATAAAGTAATAAAATATTTAGAAGATAATCATATTGGTACTAAAAAGGTTAATTACAAATTGCGTGACTGGGTATTTTCTCGTCAAAGATATTGGGGCGAACCTATTCCAATGGTTTATTGTGAAGATTGCGGTTGGGTTCCACTTGACGAAAAAGACTTACCTTTAAGATTACCAGAAGTTGAAGAATTTACACCTGGAGAAAATGGTGAATCACCTTTAGCAAAACAAACAGACTGGATTAATACAACTTGTCCTCATTGTGGTAAACCTGCAAAAAGAGAGACAGATACAATGCCTCAATGGGCTGGTTCTTCTTGGTATTTCTTAAGATATATGGATCCACATAATGATAAAGAACTTGCATCAAAAGAAGCTTTAAAATATTGGTCACCTGTTGACTGGTACAATGGTGGTATGGAACATACAACTTTACACTTATTATATTCAAGATTTTGGCATAAATTTTTATATGATATTGGTGTTGTTCCTACAAAAGAACCATATCAAAAACGTACTTCTCATGGAATGATTTTGGGAACAAATGGTGAAAAAATGTCTAAATCTAAAGGAAACGTTATTAACCCAGATGATATAGTAAATGAATTTGGTGCAGATACTTTCAGAGTTTATGAAATGTTCATGGGGCCATTTGACCAAGTTGCTGCATGGTCTATGGAAAGTATCCGTGGATGCGGTAAATTTTTAGACAGAGTATGGAATATGCAAAATATGTTGGTTGATGGTGATTCATATTCACCAGAAGCTGAAAAAATGATGCATAAAGCAATTAAGAAAGTTTCTCAAGATATTGAAGATATGAAATTTAATACTTCTGTATCTACATTTATGACAATGGTTAATGAATTCTACAAAATTGGTAAAATTAATAAAGCTGAATTTAAAACATTCTTAACTTTATTAAATCCATTTGCACCACATATCACTGAAGAACTTAATAAAATTGCTGGTTTTGAAGATGATGTTTCTACATACTCTTGGCCAGAATATGATGCAGAAAAAACTGTTGATGATGAAATTACTTTACCTATTCAATTTAATGGAAAATTAAAGGCAACTATAACTATTTCTGTTGATGAAGATGAATCTTCTGTTAAAGGAAAAGTTCATAATGCTATTGATTCTAAATTGGATGGTAAGATTATTGTTAAAGAGATTTATGTTAAAAATAAAATTTATAATGTTGTTGTTAAATAATATTTATAAAATTTAATAACTGTGATTTTCATTGACTTTATATATATTGAGTAAGATGTAATTTGCATTTGTGATTTAATAGTTAATTATATACCCTATTGATTTTTGTGTTCAATAGGGTATTTCTTTGGAATTAATACGCTTGAACTGCTGAATTTAAAGCATAGATTTTATTATCGTGATCGTCTAATCTTTCTTCACATTTTTCTATCCTTTTGTTTTCTGAATCAAATTTTTTTATGTGCCCTGTAACTACATCTAATAAAACTTGTAGTTTTTCTCCATGGTCGTTTTCTATTACTGCTACTGATTGACTTATTTTGTCTATTTTATTATCCATGTTTTGCTGTCTTTCTTCGATTTTGTCAACTCTGTTTATTAGTTTTTCTTGACCTTCAAATAATTGTTTTTGTCCTTTAAATAGTTCTTTTTGCCCTTTTTTTAAATCAAATAATATTTTATCTCTTTCTTCTTGTCCTTTGAATAATTCTTCCTGTCCTCTGAATAGCTCTTCTTGTCCTCTTTTTAAATCCAATAATATTTTGTCTCTTTCTTCTTGTCCTCTTTTTAAGTCCAATAATATTTTGTCTCTTTCTTCTTGTCCTCTTTTTAAGTCCAATAATATTTTGTCTCTTTCTTCTTGTCCTTTCTTTAAATCTAATAACATTTCTTTTATTTTATTATTTTCCATTTTCCATACCTCCCTTCATAAAATAATATTTAAACACAAACAATATTATAAAATGTAAAATTACACTTCTTTGTTTTTGTTAGTAAACATATTATAACACCATATATCAAAATATGTCAATAAAAAATTTTTGACAAAATTCGACAATAAGTTAAGTATAGTTACAGTCCATAGTTTACAAATTATCAAAATGAAATTAATGATTTTTTTTACTTTATTATAAAAATTGTAATAAAAATTTAATATTTTCTTAATATTTCTGTAACATTCCTTTATGTATTTTATTGTATAATATATTTAGTGATTTTTTAAGGAGAAATTTATGAGCGTAGAATCAGATTTAAAAAAAGATGGAATTATAGTAATAAAAAAATTAGATACATTAAAAATCAACTCTATAGCAAGAAATGTCGCTATTAGATTATGCGAAACTTTTCCTGATTTTAATCTTAATCAAAATGATTTATTTATTAAATTATCAAGATTAGATATGTATATTGCAAAAATGCCTGAAGGAATGGCAGAGGCAAATTACTTTTACAAAAATACTTCTATATATTTTAATAATCATATTGCTGACGAGGATTTAGAAGAGTTTGCTATTCATGAATGCATACATTATATTCAGGAAATAAAAGATAAAAAGAATTATTTATTGCGTATGGGGTTGTGTGATTATACAGAATTCAAAATATATGGATTAGGTTTAAATGAAGCTGCTGTGCAACTTATGGCATCTAAGGTTTTAGGTATTCCTAAAGAATATGTAAAATATTTCAATATCACTTTCGAAACAAATAGCCCTTCTTATTATCCATTAGAGTGTTGCCTTGTTAACCAACTCGCATATCTTGTTGGAGAAGATGTTTTATTTGAAAGTACTATTAATAGCAATGATAATTTTAAAAATAAATTTATTGAAATTGTTGGTTATAAAAACTTTATGCATATCCAAGATAATATTGATAAACTTTTAATGGCTGAAGAAGAGATTATCAAAATTAATAATAAAATTATTCAAGTTGATGATAGAAATAAAAAAGTTGATAATATGATTAAAAAGATAAATTCTTTGAAAGATAGTATAACATCAACATTTATGAAAACTCAAAATCTTATTGTTTCAAGCTATTTTGATAAAGTATTTTTTGAAATTAATGATTTAGAGGATATTGAGACTTATAGAAGAAAATTATATAATTTTAAAGATTACTTAGGTTCTACTGATGGATATACTTTCTTTAATGATTATTATGTTGATAAAATGATGGATTTGGAAGATAAATATAATTTATTGGAGAATGTTCCTACTGACCCATCTATGTATTTGATTAAAAAGAAAACTTCTAAATTTTTAGCTATTTTCAGATATATTAAAAATTTATTTGTACATAATGGTGCTCAAAGAAATGTTGATAGTTTTGAAAATAATATTAATAAATAATTAAGTCATAAACGAAAAGGAGATTTGAGCTAGAATATAACTCAAATCTCTTTTTCTATATTACTTTTTTTAATCCATTTTTTATTTATTTTCTAAGTATTCTTTTATTGTTTCTGATGCATCTCTTCCAGAACGTGCAGCCCAAGCTACGGTTCCTTTACATCCTGCCAAATCTCCACCTGCAAATATTTTTGAATTAGAAGTTTGATATTTGTCGTTGATTATTACATTTCCCCATTTGTTTAAAGTTAGTCCTAAATCTAAAACTTCGTCTGAAACATTACTTCCTAATGCCATTACTACATAATCTGTCTTTATTTCATAATTACTTCCTTCAATATTAACTGGCACTAATCTTTTTTCTCCTTCTTTTTGAACTAGTTCTGTTTTTATAAGTTCTAGTTCTTCAACTTTGTTATCTCCTTTTATTTCAACAATATTATTTTGAAATAAGAATTTTATTCCCTCATTTTTTGCATCTTCAATTTCTTTTTTTTCTGCTGGCATTTGTTCTTCTGCTCTTCTATAAATTACATTTACCTCTTTTGCTCCGTAGTCTCTTTATTGTTCGTGCGCAGTCCATTGCAACATTTCCACCACCTATTACAGATACCGTTTTGTCTGCATAGTCTGGATGCATATTGTATTCTAGCAATTCATTTCCGCCATATACTCCTTCTAGTTTTTCGCCATTTACTCCCATTTGTGCTGATTTATTTGCACCTATACTTATGAATATTGCATCATATTCTTTTTCTAATTCTTCTAGATTTAAATTTTTTCCTAGTTCTTTGTTGTACTCTACATTTATTCCTAAATCTAAAATTCTTTTCACTGTTTCTTGTACTCTTGTTTTTGGTAATCTGAATTCTGGTATTCCATGAACTAGTAGTCCGCCTAGATAGTTGTATTTTTCATATATTGTGATTTTTACTCCATCTTTTGCTAAAAATGCTGCACATGTTAGTCCTGCAGGTCCTCCTCCTATTATTGCAACTTTTTTATTTGATAAGTTTTTGCTATTTTGTGATATTTTTTCTGCTTTAATTGTATCTGTGCCTTCTGCTTCTTGCATTGCTTCTTTTAGACTATAGTTTTCTTCTTCTGCTTTTTCAAATATGAAGTTTTCTATGTCTCCTATATTTACTGGTTCTCCTTTTATTCCTCTTACACAACTTCCTTGGCATTGTTTCATATGTGGGCATATTTTCCCGCATATACCTGGTAATACTGTTGTTTGTGATAGTATTTCATATGCTTGTTTATAATTTTTCTCTTTTACCGCTTTTATAAAGTCTGGAATGTTGTTTTCTAGTGGACATCCTTTTACAGAACATGGTTTTATTTTGCAGTTTAGACAATAATTTACTTTTTCTTTTATTTCTTCCATATTTTTCTTCCTTTTTAATTAACTTTTGAGATTTATCTTTTCTTTTGTTCAAATCATTTTCGTTATTTTCATATTTTCTGTGTTTTTCTCAATTTTTATTTTATTATAAAATTTTAAGGTAGTCAATGGGACTGACTACCTTTTCGGGGTTATTTCATAAAATAACTTTGCATCTTTTATAATTTTATTATCACTATATAATGTTTTTACTCTGTTATATCATTCATTCTTTCCATAACTAACTGCAAATCCTTTATAAAATCAACTTTTTTTGTTTCATCTCTCAAAAGTGCTGCCGGATGCCATGTTGGCATATACATTATTCCTTTTTTCTCAACCCATTTTCCTCTTGAAGCAGTAATTCCATATTCTTTTCCTAAAATATTTTTTAGTGCTACACTTCCTAATAAAACTATTATTTTAGGTTTTACCAACATAACTTGGTTTCTTAGATAATTTAAGCATGCATTTACTTCATCATCTTCTGGATTTCTATTTGCTGGTGGTCTACATTTTACAACATTTGCAATGTATACTTCTTCTCTTTTTATTCCCAAAATTCCAAAAGCCATATTCATAAGTTTTCCAGCCCTGCCAACAAAAGGTTCTCCTAACCTGTCCTCGTCTGCTCCAGGTCCCTCACCTATAAACATTATATCTGCATTTTTGTTACCTACTCCAAATACTATGTTTTGTCTTGTTTTGCACAACTTACATTTATTACAATTTAATATTGAATTTTCTAGTTCTTCCCATGTTTCAAACATTGCTACACCTCTTAATATATATTTTACATCCTTTTGGGGACGGTTCTGTTTGGGACATTTTTTATAAGGTTTTCTTCTAAAATGTCTTCTGCCTACTTATTTTCAGCATTGTCATTTTTTTCCAGAATGTCCTTTTAAGAACCGTCCCCAAAAGGACATTCTACTAATTTTATTTTTATATTTTCGTCTGTGTTTATTTCTGCTTTTGTACCTATTGGAATTACTGTTTTTCTTTCTATATGCCCAAAATTATTTGATTTTATTATTGGAAATTTATATTCACCATTCAAAACATCCATTATTATTTTTTCAAGGGATATTCCGCTTTCATGTTCATAATTACCTATCCATAGACCTTTTATTTTATCAAATACTCCATTTTGTTTCATGTAATATATATTATTGCTTGTTGCTTCTGGGTCTGTTTCAAATCCTAATTCTTCTAAAAATAAGATTTTGTCTGTAAAGTCTAATGAATATTTTCCTGCTACCATTCCTCGTGTTAATGAAAGATTTCCGCCTATTAGCTCACCCTCTGCTTTTCCTTTTTGAATTGTTACATATTCTTCATTTTCTGGTCCGAATTCTAAGTTTCCATCTACAAATCTGTTTAATGCTTGTTTGTAACTATAGTCTGTTTCATCTGTTGCTATTGTTTTAAAATTTGTCCCGCTAAATGTTACTAGTCCTGTTTTTTCTGTTATCATGTTTGTAATTGATGTTATATCACTATAACCACATATTATTTTAGGATTTTTCTTTATGAGTTCATAGTCTAAAAATTCAAATGTACTATTACTGTTGTTTCCACCTTTTGCACACCATATCATTTTCACTTCTTTGTCTGCAAACATTGCATTTATGTCTTCTGCTTTTTCTTTTGCAGTAGCGCTATATCCATTTGTGTTTGAAAATATATTTTTTGAATATTTTACTTTAAATCCGCTTCTTTCTACAATTTTTTTTGCTCTATTTAATTCGTCTATATTGTCTCCAATGATTGGGCTAGATGGTGCCACAACACCTATTGTATCACCTATTTTTAATTTTGGTGGTAATAATTTTGTTAAACTCATACTATCTCCTTTTCCTTTAATTCATCATATTTTCTTTCTTCTTTTGAATATTCTTCTGGTTTTAATCCTACTCTTGTTTTCATATATTGTCCAATTATAATAAATGTTATTGTGAATATTATTCCTACTATAATTAATGCATTTGCCGATGTTGTAACCCCTAATATAAATGAGGCTAAAAGTCCAAATAACATTTTAGTAGCATTCATAAATAAATTATATACACCACTTATTTGTGTGTCTATTTCTTTGTTCGTATAATTCATTAAATATCTATCAATTATTGTATAATACATTCCGTTTACAAATCCATATATCATATATGCATTTAATATTATTATAATTCCTACTAAATTTTCTTTTATTGTTGATATTCCACAAATTCCTGCTATTAATGCACTTATTGAAAGTGAAAGTGCTAATATAGTAAGTGATTTATTTTTAAATATATTATTAAATTGATTTTCTCTTTTTGATGCAATTGCACTTAATAAACTATTTATAGCACCTGCATAACCTATTACTACAGCTGATAATTTTATATCCTCTAGAAGGCTTACTTCATAATTTCCTAATATGGTTAAAAGTGTACATATAAATGCTGCTGATAATATTAATGCTTTTAATCTTTCTGATTTTAAAACAAATTTAAATCCTGTTTTTATATCTTTAATTTCATTCATTTTCATTGTTTTTTTGAAACTAACTTTTGTTTTTTTGTTTGGTTCTATAAATCCCATAGATATTATTGTTGATATTATTAATACTATTAATGAGCATATAATTGGTAAATATCCATTTATAACAAATAAATATCCTGCAATAACTTTTGAACTTGTCTCTAGTATATAATATCCTGTTGCCCCTTTTGAATTTAACTTTGAGAAAATTTGATTTTTATATTTTGATGGTGGTATTGATTCTTTTAATAGTGATGTTGCCACTGTTTCTTTAATTCCAAATCCTATTGCTGATATAAAATTTGCTAAAATTAAATCATATATATTTCTACTAAAAATTATTATAAGCATATATACTACAAGGAAAAAATTTCCTATTACTAAGCTCTTTTTTTTGCCTAAAAATGCTATTATTATATTTATTGGTATTTGTAAAACCATAATGAATAATGCATAAAAACTGTCTGTTAATACTACTTCTGATGCGCTTATGTTTTTTATTTGGGTTAAAAACAAGAAGTTTATCGTATAATAAAATAAAAAATCCCATGATAGTGCTTTGTATATTGGAAATAATCTCATATTTATTTTTCTCATTCTTTGTTTTTCTTCTTTTGTTTCTTTTAATTCTTCTGTTTTCATATTAACCTCTCTTAAGTTTTGTATTTTTATTTAAATTTAAGTGCCAACATTTTTTTATCCTAAATATGGTTATTTTTCTAATAATGATATTAGTGCAGTATTTAATCCATACCCTTGTTTTTCTACTCTAAAAGAATGAATCAAGTTTTTATTGCACACACTGCATAATCCACTATCAATGATATTCTCTGTTTTTAAACCCGCTTTTCCCAATATAATCTTGTTAATTAAAACAGTATCAATATTCCACTTTTCTTTATCTTTTTGTTTTTCCATTATATCGATATTTTTACTTATATTCAAATCTTTAAACTCTTCTTCAAATAAATCTTTTACATCTTTATCAACTTCAAAGTGGCATTTTCTAATGCTTGGGCAAATACAACAGATAATGTTTTCTGGTTTGCAACCTAATTCATTTACCATTTTTTCAACTGTTTTTACAGAAATTCTTTGCAATGTTCCTTTCCATCCAGAATGTGTATTTGCGATTGTTTTTGTTACTGGGTCAAAGAATAAAAGCAATATGCAATCTGCATTTGTAGTTGATAATACTAAATTTTCTTTTTGTGTTATGATTCCATCTGTTCTACTATATTCTTCCAAATTTACATCTGGTAAATTTTTATTTATTTTCTTATTTGCAATTGCAATATTATCTGTATGTTCTTGATTTGTTTTTACTACATTTTTGTAATCAACTTTTATTGCATTACACAATTTTTCATAATCTTGCATTGCTTTTTTGAATTCTTGTTCTGGCAATTGTTGTTTATTTACTCTTGCTGTTCTAAAATTAACATTTTTTCCTATTGAATATGCATGTGATATTACATCACTATATTCTAATAATTTTCTAAATTGTAAATATTGTACGCCATCTTTGTTTATGTGTACAACCTTTTCATTACTTAAATCTTTCAAAATATTTTCTCCTTTTACATATTAAAAATTTTTATAACTTTTTATAATATATTGTTTTTGAAATACCGCGTAAGCGACCAAACGAACGAATGTGAGTGCGAACTGGAGCAATCTTCATACTAGTATTTTAGATATGGAGATTGCGACACCAAGGTATAAAAAAACAATATATTATAAAATGTCTTAATATTTTTAATTTTATAATTGTAATTATTTTGATTTTTCCTTCATTTTCCTAATTATATCATCTTTTGACTTTTTGTCTATATAATTATAATTATTTCCACAAAGTCTAGTATCAAAACCACAAATAGCCTTATAAGAGCAATAATCACAAGGCTTTTGACCTTTTTTATTATATGGTTTTATATTAATATTTCCAGTCAAAATTTCTTTTGCAATTTGCTTAATAGTTCTATAAATATAATTTTGCAAAATCTCAAACTCTTCTTTATTAACACCACTTGTTTTTGCCTCTGAAATATCCCCTGCTTTTGTTATTGTTGCCGGTATTAATTTTGATGTTCCTGATTCTATGTTTTTGTCATGCATTTTTATTACCTTTACATCTGCTAGTATCAAGCCTTTCATTTTAAAGTTCTTTCTAAGTTCTTCTTCAATTTGCTCCTCTGTTATTTTTTTGTCTGCTTTTATTATTTGCTCTAATAAGCTGAAATATAGCACTCCTGCAGGCAATAAATCCTCTTCTTTGCATACTGCATCCATATATGTTAATAACTGAATTTGCAATCCTGCATATACTTCATTTAAGTCGATATTTTTTGCAGATGATTTGTAGTCTATAATTCTTAAGTACTTTCCATCTTCTGAATTTGCTGTATCTATTCTGTCTATTTTTCCTATAATTTCAACCTTTTTTCCATCATCTAATTGAATTATAATTGGTTTGTATTTTCCTTTTTTACCAAATTCAATTTCTGTTCCTTCTATATCAAACTCACTATATACAAGTCCTTCAATTATGTATTTTAGTGCTTTTGCGACTATTCTTTTTAGCCTTTTTACTAAAACTTTGTATTTTGGTGTTGCAACAAATGTATATTTTTTGCCCATATCTAGTTTTTCTTCTACAACATCATCTACTAGGCTTTGTACTTTTTCTTCATCTGTTACTAATTCTGGAAGACTGATATTTTCATTTTTTACTTTTTTGAAAAATTCATCTATTGTCTCATGCATAAATGAGCCTGTATCAAAATTTTGCACTTTCAATTCTTCTTTTTCTTTTAGTCTTAAGCCATATTGCAAATAATATGAAAATGGACATTGTGCAAATTTTTCTAATTTTGATACACTTGCATTTAGCGTGTTTCCATATAATTTTTCTATTGTTTTTTTGTTGATATTCTCTGGAATATTTGTATAATCAATTCCTTGCAAATCTTGCTGTACCTTTGAATACCACTCATTTTGATTTTTATAATATTCATAAATTGTATACCAAATATCGTCTATTTTATTTCCATTTTTTAGTTCTGATATATTTTCTAAAAGTTCTTGATATGTCATATTTTTGTTTGTTATTTCATAATTTTTGTTGATTACATCACTTTCTTCTTTTATTTCTGGAAATAATTTTTTAATTTTATTTACCATCATTGATGGCCTTAGTGATTTTCCTTCTGTTTCTGATGATGCATATGATAAATACAGTTGTTTTTCTGCAGTTGTGAAGGCTTTATAAATATTGAAGTTTTCTTCGTATAGATTTTCTATTGTTCCATTTGCCAGTTCAATTCCATCTTGTTTTAAAATTTCTCTGTCTTTGTCTCCGAAAAAACCTTCTGCTTTATTAATGCTTGGAAAACTTCCATCATTTAGGCCTATTATGAAAATAGTGTCTACTTTATGACTTCTTGACCTTTCTACATCACCTACAATTACTTGATCTTGTGTTCCCGGTATTTTGCCTAATTCACTATTTTTTAGTCCAGTTTTCAATATTTGCATATATTTTGCAATGCTTAATTTTTCATCTCCAAATATTAAAACCATTTCATCAAATATATCTAAAATTATTTTATAACTTGCAATATATTCATTAGCTAAATCAATTTGTCCTAACTCTTGCAACTCATTTATTTTTGAGTTTATTTTTTCTTCTATTTGTTGCTCTTGCATAAATTCATATACTGCTTTTGTTGTTTCTTTAACAGTTCCAAAATTACTTTTTAATTTTAATAATGGTTCTATTATTTGTTTTCTTAATCTATTTAGATATTCAATTTCTTCTTTGTTCTCATCATTTATGCCATATGTAAAATCGTTTTTCCACTTATTGTGCTTTATTCCCCATTTTGTACAGTAATTTTCTAATTTAAAAATATCGTCATTTTCTATGTCAGAAAATCCTATTTTTAAGTAATTGAAAACCGCTTCTTTTGAAAAGTTGTTACTGAAAATTTCAAATATTGAAAGCAAATATTGAACTATTATGTTTTGGTTCAAATCTCTTTTTTCATCTATAAAAACAGGAATATCATATTGTGCAAAAATACTTCTTATCAAACTTGAATATGTATCAATATTTCTTGTAATAATTGCAATATCTTTATATCTTAATTTTTTATCTCTTACAAGTTTAGTAATTTGTTTTGCGACATTTTCAATTTCTGAATATTGATTTTTAGCCAAAAATAGTTTGATATTTTCTACTTTTTTATCATATTTTTTTGTTCTATTATTAAAAATATTTTCCTCTAAATATTGTAATTCTTCAGTTTTAAAACGTGGCAAATTAGTTAGATGTATAGGCTCTTCTAACTTTAGTTTTTCATCTTTTACCATGTTCATTATTTTAGAAACCGTAACTTTATTTGGATAAAATATGTCTGTGTCTGGTTTTAGGCTTGGCTCTAAACTATCTGTGCATACTGTTATTGTAACCTGTTTTGCAAGTTTAATGAATTTTTTTAGCACTTCATATTCTTGGTATGTAAAACCTGAAAATTCATCTATATAAATAAGGCTATCTTTAACAATGTTAGTATCTTCAATAATATTGCTTAATATTGTTAATAAGTCTGTGTCTTCAATATATTCACCTTGCAACTTTTGCTCAAAATTGCTGTAAATTAAAAACATATCATTCAATTTTGTTTTTAAATATTGGTCATCTGTTTTATCAATTTCTTGTTTTAAATCTTCTGGCAAAACACCATGCTTTTTAAACTCAGTAATTGCAGTCATTGATAAATCAATATTTTCGTCAGATTTACTTAAGAATTTTAGATTGCTTTTATTTTCATTTAATATTGAATAAATAAGCATTGACTTACCACACTTAGTCAATTGAGTTTTTGTGTTTCCACCTAATTCTTGTAATACCCTGTGTGCCATTCGTGAAATTGTTAGCACTTCTGCATTTATTACGGCTTTTGTGTCAATTGCATCCATCAACTTTTTTTCTGCCGTAAACGAGAATTGCTCTGGTGTTATTATATATATTTTCTTTTCTGTTTTTACAAGTTTTGCTATTTCTTTAAAGCAGTATTCACTTTTACCGCTACCTGATTTTCCATAAATTATTCGTAAACTCATATTTTCTCACTTTCTTTGATTTCGAGGTATTAAGGAAACAGCATATAAAATCCCCATTTTTAACTTTAAGTCCGCGCAAGGTAAACATTTTTATTTTATACGAAAGCTTTGTGGAGACCGCTGAATACTGTTAAATGCGTTAGCATTGTTACAGTATCAGTGGGAAGGCTTGAGTTAAAAATAAAAATATTTGCCGTTAGCAGGACTATTAAAATTTAATACTAAGGATTTTGTGTACTTTTTCTTTAATTCCTTTAATTTTCTCTTCTCCAATAAAATAAATATTGTTGTGCAAGACCTTTCAAATCCCCGAATTTTTCTTCTGCCAATTTTTCTATTTTTGTCTTACTAACCTTGTTTTCATCGCTTTCCTTAATGTATAAATCATTCATAACTCTTCTAACCCACACATCAATTGGAAATACATCAAATCTTTTTAAGTCTGAAAATAGTAATATGCAGTCTGCAACTTTTGGTCCAACTCCAGAAAGTTTTAATAGATTGTTTCTTACCTCTTGAGTATTTGAATTTTTTCTTAAATTTGCTAAATCAACTTCTTTGTTTAATATCATTTGTGTTGTTTCATATAATCGTATATCTCTAAAACCTAGTCCAAGATTTCTAAATTCTTGAACAGTCACATCTTTTAGTTGCTCTGGTGTTGGAAATGTAAAGTATTTTTTTCCATTCCATTCAATTTCATTTCCATATTTTTGTGATATTCTTTCTATTATTCCTTTGATTCTTGGAATGTTGTTATTTGCTGATATTATAAATGATATTATTGTTTCCCATAAATCTTGGTTTAAAATTCTTATTCCTTTTCCATATTCAATACTTGTTTTCAAGTATTCGTCTATATTTTCCAATTGCTTTTTTATTTTTTCATAATCTCTATTTAAATCAAAATATTCTTCTACAATTTTTTGAAGATTTCCGTCACACATTCCTGTAAATATAATTTGTTCTTTATTTTTTTCTACTTTTATTGCTCCATTTTTTATTACTCCTATGTAACTTCCGTCTTCTTGTTCATTCCATCTGAAGCATTGTCCACATTCGAAAATGTCTTTTAATTCAAATGAATTTTGATTTTCTATTATATATTTTTGTTCTTTCATACTAATCTCAACCTTTTTATATGATTTTATTTTTATTAAATTTCTTTTATTATTATAACATATAAACATCTACAAAATCTATTTTATATCGAAAATTAATTTATTTTTGTATCTGAAAAGTTGCAGTTCAATAATGATAATGTATGAAATACCTGTGTATGATATTTCATGCATTATCATTACTGAATTGTAACTAAAAAGATAAGTTTCATATAATATTTAAAAAAATTATTGTTTTTTTTATCTGCTTGTGTTACACTTACCTTAAGATTAATGTGGAGGTGAATTAAGTGGAATCAAAAGATGAGTTAACATCAAAATTAAATTTGCTTTTAAAAAGAATTAAAACTTTTTCTTGTCCTGAATATAAAGATATCTATACAAAAGCATATTTTAACGAAATAGAAAAACCTACTCTTGAAAACTCTGAAAATACTTACGCTTTTATTTTTGGTGATTTTAATAAACTTGGTGTTATAAATGATGTATATGGTCATGACTTTGGCAACAGAGCTTTAGAAATTGCTATGAGAATCATAAGAAAAAGCCTTCCATCTAGTGCTGTAATTGTTAGAGCTGGTGGAGATGAAATATACATTACATTACCTAATTCTAATAAAGAAATCGCTGATAAATACCTTGATTTAATAAATAATAATTTACAAAAAAATGCTGTTACTATCAGTGGTTTATCAATTGAACTTGCTTCATCTGATTCTACTTATGGAAATATTGACCAATTAATCAATATCACAGATAATGAAGTAACTAATATAAAGGCAGCTCGTAAAGAGTCCAATTCTCCTGCTGATATTTTGGCAGATGATTTTCTTGAGTTACAGGTGCCAAAATCTGCTTCAATCCAAGAAAAAAAATCTTGGACTGAATTAAATGAATTTATAAATATATCAATATATGAGTTTTTGAAAAATTTTAGACCTTCTAAAAATTTTGAATTTAAACCTCAGCAAATAGTTAGTTCATCTGATTTTATAACTAATTCATTTTTATGTTTGTTGAATGATAAAATAGATGGTAAACTTCCTCAAAATCTTGAAGCACTATTAAAAGAAGATTATCCGTATTCTCCAAATTATAATAATTTTGTTACAAACAAAAAAAATGTTAATAATATAAATATAGATGATGCTAATCTAATTAATTCTTTAGTAACTGGGAAAACTTCTATTTCTGATTTAAAGAATCTTTCAGAAAAAGATTTAAAAAATATTATTCAAGGTTCTTCTAGTTTGCTTGAACAGTTGACAAGAGATAATACTGGATTACTAAATAAATATTATTTTAGACTTTCATTAGCTAAGCAACTTTGTAATAATAGAGAAGAATACTCTGCATCATATGTTTCTTTTGCTGGTCTAAAGCTATCAAATACCGCTTATGACCATAGTTTTAGTGATTATAGGTTGGAAAAATCAAATAAATTTTTGATAGAAGAAACTAATCATTTGTTAAATTATGTAAATACTGCTTTTGATTTTAAAAGGGGAAATATATATTTAATCAGCCAAGGTGGCGGAAATTATTTATATTTATATCCTAAAGATATATCGAAGGATATTCAACCTAAAATTGCAACTATTGTTAATAAAGTAAATTTCAGGGTAAACATGAAGGACCCTAATAGCAATTTAGAAACTTCTTATTATTCAATGAATAAAAATGAATCTCTTCCAACTTCGGATGTAAAAAGTATGATACGTTATGTTAGAGCTTTAAAAGAGGAAGCTAATTCCAGAAAAAATGAATTTAAAAGAGATTTATTTAAAAGTGCTGACGCATATTTTGCTTTTAAAAAATGTATGAGTAATTGTGTAGATTATTATTTAGAAAATATTGATAATTCACATACTGATGTTAATAAAATGGTTCAATTTATGAGAAATGTTTATACATCCTTCTTAAACCAAGAAGTTCTCCACAATGATACTCGTAAAGATATGCCACAAACTGGTTTTGATGCTTATAAAAAAGAAATGTATGAACATGAAAAAGTAGAAAATGATCATGGAATAGAACACTAATATATTTATTCTAAAATTTTATTAAAGAACAAATCTAAGAACACAGATTTGTTCTTTTATTTTTTAAATCCTAAACCCACAACTTCTCTTGCATTTGCAATTATTATAAAACTTTGTGGGTCTATTTTTTTTGCTGTTTGTTTTACCCTTGAAACATCACCTCTAGATGCCGCACATAGAAGTACTAATTTTTGTTCATCTTTATACATTCCTTTTCCATAAAGCCCTGTTGTTCCCTTTCCTATTTTTTCTCCAATAACTTCTGCAATTTCTTCATTTCTATCTGAAATTATAACAACAAGTTTTGTAAAATAAATACCTTCAAAAATTATATCTATCATTTTTCCCATCAAATATATTGCAATTGCAGAATATAAACCTATTTCTATTTCTTTAAAAAATAAAATATTTAACCCTACAATTATTACATCTACCAAAATTATTATATTTCCTGTTCTTATATTAGGATTATATTTTTTTACTAACATACTTATTAAGTCTGATCCACCTGTTGATGAATTTGCTTTTAAAATTATTGCTGTTCCTAACCCTATTATAATTCCTCCATAAATGCATGCTAAAAATCTGTCTTGAGTTAATGGCGTTATTTTGTCTAAAAGGTCAATTGCAAAAGAGAATGTTACTGTTCCTACAAATGACCTTATTACAAATCCCTTTCCTAATTTGTATGCTGAAAATATAAATAATGGTACATTTATTGCAAGTATTGTTGTTCCCATTGGTATATCTAAAAAATAGTATAAAATTGTTGCTACACCTGCGAAACCTCCTGATGATAGTTGGTTTGGTAATAAAAAAAGTGATGTTGCTATTGCCATTATTATTGCTCCAATTATGGTTTCTACTATTTCTATTGAAAATTGTTTTACTCTTTTTTTGCTTATGTCCATGTATCTTTCCTTTCCAATTTTGTGATGTAATTTTTTATTTTTTATATGTATAATATTTTAAAAATTATTTTTGCAAAATAAAAATCCCCCTTATTACTATTATGGTAATTTTAGGTGATTTTATACAATTTAGGAATTTCCTATATTAATATTTCTTTGATTTTTAGAAATTTTAAAATTATTTTATATGACTAACTTTTTGTTTTTTCTTCGTTTCCATCCAAAAAGTCATTATATGTTTTTGCAATCTCAATTTTTGATTTTCCTTGTTTTACATTTTTATCTTGTTTTACTTTTAAATCAACTTCATATAACTCTTGTAATTTCTTAATATTTTCTCTTTTATGTCCAATTACATTGTTTGCATCTATTGGATTTACAGTAACTTCTACTTCTTTTACTTTTACATTTAATTTTTTTATTTTTTCAACAATTGCATCATACCATAAACCTGACTCAACTAATTGTCTAAATGCTGGATGGAATGGACCTGCCACCACTTCACTTTGATTGCTTCCTGGTTCGCAGATTTCTTCAGTATTTTGAAGTCCAACTCTTATTACATCAATTTTTTTATCATTGAACATTCTTACTAATTGTTTGCATGTTTCAACTGCTTGTACTACTGACAATGGATCATATGTTCCATCATTGTATTCCTTTTCAAGTTTTGTTCCTTTAATTACAAGTACTGGATATATTCTAATCATTTTAGGTTTTAATTTTATAAGTGCCTTTGCTGTATTTATTTCGTCTATTCTGCTACTTTCTGGTAATCCCACCATCATTTGATGTCCTAAATTAAAGCCATACCATCTGATTAATTTTGATGCTTTTACTACATCTTTAAAGGTATGACCTCTATTTGCTCTACCTAAAATATAATCATTTGCTGATTGTACACCAAGTTCTATTGTTTTTACTTTATATTTTTTTAGCCTTTTTAAAATTTCTTTGTTAATGTAATCTGGTCTTGTTGATATTCGTATACTATCAACTTGTCCATTTTTTATGTATTCATATGCAATTTGTAATAATTCTTCTTGTTGTTTTACATCTATTCCTGTAAAACTTCCTCCAAAAAATGCAATTTCTTTTTTTGCGTCTTTATCTTTTATATTTTCTAAAAAATAATCTATTGTTTTTTTTGCATCTTCTTTTGTTAGATTCTTTTTTTGTCCGCTTATTGATTTCTGATTGCAAAATATACAATCATTTGGGCATCCTAAATGTGGTACAAATACTGGGATTACATACTCTTTACTCATATTTTCTCCATTCTCTCTTTAATTTTTCTGGAATTTTGTGGTCACCACACAAAATCCCTATTTTTACAATTTTGAATTTTTTAGTTTTTGTTTTCTAATGCTTTTTTGGCAGCCTGCATCTCTGCTTCTTTTTTGCTTTTTCCCTTTCCTGTTGCTAAAATTTTTCCATTTAAGGCAACCTCTGCTTCAAATGATTTGTTGTGGTCTGGTCCTGATTCTTTTATTATTGTATATTCTATTTTTACATCTCCATTTTTTTGCAATTCTTCTTGCAATACAGTTTTATAATCTTTTTCTCCTACATGTTTTGTTGCAACTTCTATTTCATTTTTTAGGTTTTCTATGATGAATTTTTTTGCAGGTTCTAGTCCACCATCTATAAAAATTGCTGCAATAACTGCTTCTACACTATCAGCTAATATTGCAGGTCTTTTATTTCCACCTGATTTTATTTCTGATTTTCCTAAATATAAAAATTTTCCAAAGTTGTGTGCTGTTGCTATTTTGTACAAACTTTTTTCACATACTACTGTTGCTCTTACTTTTGTTAATTGTCCTTCTTTTAAATTTAAATATTTATTGTACATATATTCACTTGATACAAATTCTAGTATGCTGTCTCCTAAAAATTCTAGTTTTTCGTTGCTTTGTATTCCGTGTTCATATGCATATGATGTGTGTGTTAGTGCATTTTGTAATAATTCTATTTTTTTAAATTTATATCCTATATTTTTTTCTAGTTCTTCTAAGTTCTTTTTTTCCAATTTATTGCATCCCTTTCTTCAGGTTTTGTTTTCTATTTTGCCTGTGTGTATATATTATATAACATTTTACAGATTTTGCAAGTAATTTTGTGGTATTTGGATTTATTAAGTGTTGAAAGTTTTGTATTCATAGGGAGACATCTTTTTTGTAAGTATGTATGTTTGATTGAAGTGAAAAATAGAAAATATTATATAAAAAAATGAGGAATGCTCACGGAAAAAATATATATGTATATGGTTTTATAATTTTTTCGGTTCAATACGCAACATAATAATTTCTAAAATAAATTAATGGCACCCTTCCACTAAAGTGAACTCTTTCCATTAATTTATTTAAGAAATTTTAATATTGCTTCAATCACATTCAAAAATTCTAAAACCATATACATATATATTTTTTGCCTGAGTGAGAGAGTCTTATTTTTTTATATTAGATTTTCTTTTTGAACGTAATGAACAATACATACTTACAAAAAAGATGTCTCCATAGGAATATAGCAACTTCCAATACTTAGCAATCAAACTATTATAATGCAATATTCTTTTGAATTCAACAAATTGTAACAATTCCACATTTTTCGACATAAAATATACTAGCCCAAATTTATGAGGTGATTAATGTGAAAAAGATAAAAAAAGGAGATATAGTAGCTAGAAAATCTTATGGAAAAGACATTATATTCTATGTAAAAAGAATAATAAAAACCTCTTCTAAATCTATTGCTATATTATGTGGTTTGTATGAAAGAATTGAAGCAGACAGCAACCTAGATGACTTGGAATTATTGGACGATATTCAATTAAAAGACATTACAAAAAATAAAGAAAATAAATTAAATACAAGAATTGATAAAAAAATAAAAGAATATAGATTTAATTTTTTAGAAGATAATCAACAATTAAGACAAAAAATTATAACCGGAAAAATTTTACACCTAGATGGTGATAAAAGATACTCACAAAAATCCTACAATTATTATAAAAAAATGGGATTAAATGCAATTGTAAAAAATATTCCTGAATATAAACAGCCTCGCGTTGTATATAAATTACTTAAAATCTATCAACCAGATATTTTGATAATAACTGGACATGATGGTATGATAAAAAGGGGGGCTAATTTAAATGATGTTTATAATTATAGAAATTCTAGACATTTTATAAATACAGTTAAAGAAGCAAGAAAATATGACAAAGATAATAATAGAGAAACTGTAATTTTTGCTGGTGCTTGCCAAAGTTATTTTGAAGCTATTATGATGGCTGGTGCAAATTTTGCATCCTCACCCGCTCGAATCTTAATCGATTTTTTGGATCCTCTTATAATTGCTGAAAAAGTTGCTACTACTGAAAGATATAAGTTTATAACTGTTGATGATGTGACTAGAGAAATACGAGATGGTAAAAAAGGCATTGGTGGCATTGGGTCTAATGGCCGAATGACAATTATGTAACATAAATGTAATCTAAATGTAATATTATATGATTTATTTCCTATTTTTATTGATATATCAATAAAAATAGACCTTTTGTGCAAACAAAGTTTTTTTGACAATTTTCGTAATAAATGCTATAATCAAGCTATCTTAAGGGAGTAGGTGATAGCATGATTTGTAAAACAGATATATCAAATCTAAAAACTGACATCTTGGAGAAAGTGGGTCAAAAGATAATAGTAAAGGGTTCTCTTGGTAGAAGTAGAACATTTGCAAAAGAAGCAACAATAGAAAAAGCATATCCTAATATTTTTGTTGTTAGATATGAAGAAAATAATAGAAATGTAACTTACAGTTATACTGATGTTTTAACTAGAACTGTTGAAGTTGATGTTTATGATGGAGAGGCTTATAGTCCTTTAATTCCACCACCGGTTGAAACAAAAAGAAAGAAAGCTGAAGTTTTATTATAATTAGTATTTTTAAATAGCACATTTTGTATGTGCTATTTTTTTATTATTTTTTCTATAAATTCTAATTTATTTTTCTTTTGTATTTCGTTCTCTTATCCTTCTTTCAGATGACTGTATTTTAATTTTGTTGCCATTCCTCCTCTTATGTGTCTTTCTGCTTTATTTTCGTCTAGTATTATTCTTACTTGCATTGCTAAACTTGGGTTTATTTTTTTTAGTCTTTCAGATACGTCTTTGTGCACTGTGCTTTTACTTATTCCAAATTTTTTGGCTGCTCCTCTTACTGTATCTTTTGAATCTATTATATATCGTGCTAGTTCTATTGCACGTTCGTCTATTGATATACCTTTCATAAAGCTAACCCCCATATGAATACTTTTGTTTAATTGTATTCGTGTGGGGGTTGTATTAGAACATTGTTTCATTCATTTATTTGTATCTTACTATTTCATTTTTTTTCAATTTTCCATCCTCATAATATTCTAAATTCACTTGTTGCTTTTTTATATCTATATCATAAAAAATTCCTATTGCATATCTACAAATGTGTCTCGGTAGCTCTTCATAATATATTTCATTATTATATGTATTTTTAGTCATATATTTTAGTCTTTCTCTATCTTCTTTTCTTTTTTTTCTATTGGTAGTCTTTTTCATCTCTATTGCAATTAAATTATCCTGTTTTTTATTATTTCCTCTACTATGTACTATGAGATCACATTCTATTTTTATTATTTTCATTTCATTGTTTATTATAGTTTTTACCATATCACCATTTCTATCAAATTCAACATCTGCAAAATATCCTTTTATTCCGTAATTCTTCATACTTTCACTTAAATAATTTGCTAGATTTTGACAAAGGTTTCTTTCTGATATATTACGATTAATGTTTTCTCTTTCTTCTTTTAAAAATTTGTTATTTGCATTTTTAAAAATTTTATAGGCTATAACTCTAGCATCTTTTACGCCAATATTATATTCTGCTAATCTTTTCTTTAATTCTTCTGTATTTCTTCTTACCTGTTCATTTCCCAGATTAGTAATTTTATATATCCCTCTACTTATCTTTGTTATCATTCCCAAATTCCAAAGTCTGGTTATAGCAAAACCAATTACAAATTGAAATTTACTTTCTTCTTCTTTTTTAACCATTAATCTTGTCCTTTGTTCATCTATTATATATTTCCTTGTATATTCTACATTTTCTTGCATATTATTTAATATTTCAATAGATAAATCTTCTACATTTGGTACAGCCATAATTTCTCCTTTATATTTAATTTATATTTTTTCTTCTTCATAAATGTTCTTTTGTTAAATCATATTTTATTTGTATATTATATCATTTATTTTTTTATTTTCAATATTTTATCACTATTATTATTACATTTTATTTACATAATTTGTTTTATTTTGATTATTGTGCTATAATATATATAAGATTTGCAGTAAAAACAATTATTAATAGCAAAAGGAGGTTACATTATGGTAAGTAATTGTTCCCAGAAGGCTGCCAATTGGTGGTCTGACAAAATAGAAGCACAGGCGAATCGGAGATATGTACCGGGATTGGATAAATTTGAAAAGCTTTTAGCTATTCAAATTCAAAACACAATCAATAGTAAAGGCTCAGCTATAATATCTACTTCATTTTCAAGAGGTATTAATACACTGGAAAGACTTGCCTTTACATCAAACATGAAAGCTCCACTTCCATTTGACTATGATATGAATATTTTCTTTGGAAATATTTATATCTATCATAACGGAATATTTATTTCGTCTCTGTAGGCTTCTAGCTGGTGTATCAATATGGTACACTAGCTTTACTTTATTGAAATAAAATTATATAATATATTAAATTTTAAATATAATAATTTTCAAAATACAATATTCATATATTTCATATTGAAAACTTTAAAATTTGAAAGGATAAAAAATGATAAGAATAAGTAATATAAAAATATATAAAGACATAACAGATGAAGAAGTTTTGCAAACAGCAATAAAAAAATATAAAATTCAAAGGGAAAATATTACTGAGTGGCACCTATCAAAAAAATCAATAGATGCAAGGAAAAAAAATGATGTACATTATTCATATTCTATTGATATTTTTGTAAAAAATGAAGAAAAGTTTTTGAAAAACAAAGACATTTCTTTAATCAAAAAATTAGAACAACCACAATTTGAATTAAATCTAAATAAATCTGTTAGACCTGTAATAGTTGGTGCAGGTCCTAGTGGTTTATTTGCTGCTTTGACTTTTGTTAAGTATGGATATAAGCCAATTGTTATAGAACAAGGTGAGCAGGTTGAAAAGCGTAAAAAAACTGTTGATAATTTTATAAATAATGGTATTTTGAACACCAATTCTAATGTACAATTTGGTGAAGGTGGTGCTGGTACTTTTTCTGATGGAAAACTCACATCTGGCATAAATTCGCCTTATTGTAAAACAGTTTTAGAAGAGTTTGTTAAATTTGGTGCTCCTGAACAAATTTTATATTTAACTAAACCACATATTGGTACAGATAATTTAGTAAATATTATTAAAAATATGAGAAATTATATTATTTCTCAAGGAGGCATTTTCTTATTTAATACAAAATTTATTGATTTAGAAAATACTAACAGTTCTGTTTCTAAAATTATTGTAAATCATTTAGATACTGATACAACAGAAAAAATTGACGCAAATGTTGTTATTCTTGCAATCGGTCATAGTTCAAGAGATACATTTAAAAAAGTTTATGAAAAAGGTCTTTTGTTAGAACCAAAAAACTTTTCTGTTGGTGTTAGAATTGAACATTTACAAATTGAAATAAATAAGGCTCAATATGGAACTTTGACTAAATTGAAATTACCATCTGCTGATTACAAACTCGCATATCATGCTCCTTCTGGACGTTCTTGTTATACTTTTTGCATGTGTCCAGGTGGTACTGTTATGCCTTCTTCAAGTGAAGAAAAAACTATTGTAACTAATGGTATGAGTTACTTTGCTCGTAATGGAAAAAATGCAAATTCTGCTGTTTTGGTTAATGTAACTCCTGATGATTTTAAAGATAGCAAGAATCCCTTGTCTGGTATTGATTTTCAAAAAGATTTGGAAGAAAAGGCTTTTGTCCTTGGTGGTTCAAATTATTTTGCACCAATACAAAGATTTGAAGATTTTGATAAAAATATAAACAGCACCTTTATAGGTACTGTTGAGCCATCTTATAAACCTGGTGTTACTTTATCTAATTTAAATGATATTATGCCTGAATTTGTTTCAACAACTTTGAAAGATGGTATTAAATTTTTTGATACTAGATTACATGGTTTTGCAAATCCAGATAGTATTTTAACAGGTATGGAAACTCGCAGTTCTTCTCCTGTAAGAATTTTAAGAGATGAAAATTTAGTTTCTAATATCAGTGGAATTTACCCTTGTGGTGAGGGGGCTGGTTATGCTGGTGGTATAATGTCTGCTTCTGTTGATGGTATTAAATGTGCAATTGCTGCAATTGCGAGAAAAAATTTTTAATTTAAAATTTTTTCTAACATTTTTACTAGATAATCTACATCGTCTTTGGTGTTAAAATCTCCAAATGTAAAACGAATTGCACCTTTTGCTAATTCACTTGGCAAACCAATTGCAGTTAGTACATGTGATGGGCTATTATCACCTGAAGAACATGCTGAACCTCCTGATGCACAAATTCCCATCTCATCCAATTTATATAGCATTTCCGTTGCGTTTTGTCCTTCAAAACTAATATTTATATTTCCTGGTAATCGTTTTTCCATTGTTCCATTTATATGGATATTGGGAAAACTTTTTTTCATTTTTTCTAGACAATAATTTCTTAAAGTTTGTAGTTTATTTTGATATGTTTCCATGTTCTTTTCTGCTATTTGACAGGCTTTTCCTAGTGCAACTATTTCTGCAACATTTTCTGTTCCAGACCTTTTATTTTTTTCTTGATGTCCTCCATCCATAAAACGTTCAAACTCAATTCCTTTTTTTACATATAAAGCCCCTATTCCCTTTGGAGCATATATTTTATGTCCTGATAAAGAAAGCATATCTATATCAAGCTTTTGAACATCTATTGGGATATTTCCACATGCTTGAACTGCATCTGTGTGAAAAATTATTCCGTTTTTGTGTGCAATTTTTGCAATTTCTTCTATTGGTTCTATTGTTCCTATTTCATTATTTGCAAACATTATGCTTATCAAAATTGTATCTGTTCTTATTGAATTTTCTAATGTTTCTAAATTTACAAATCCATTTTTGTCTACATCTAAATATGTTACTTCAAAGCCTTTACTCTCTAGGTTTTGGCAACTATGTAATATTGCTGGATGTTCAATTTTTGATGTGATAATGTGCTTGCCTTTATTTTGATTTGCATAGGCTATTCCTTTTAATGCTGTATTGTCACTTTCAGACCCACAACTTGTAAAATATATTTCTTCTGGTTTGCAATTTATTAATGATGCTACTCTTTTTCTTGCTTCTTCTATTGCTCTTTTTGATTTTCTTCCTATGCTGTATAATGATGATGGGTTTCCGTATTCTCGGCTCAGATATGGGAACATTTCGGTTAAAACCTCTTCTTTTATTCTTGTTGTTGCACTATTATCAAAATACCTGACTTCCATAACTTTTCCTCTTTTCTGTATAATAATTTTGTATATTATATTCAAATTTATTACATTTGATACTTCCGGAATTTAATATTACTAATTATTAATTATGAATACTGTTGATACTATATATGTTTTTATAATTTACGAATGTGATTGAAGCAATATTAGAATTTTTTAAATAAATTTATGGAAAGAGTTCACGTCTAACGAAGTGAGGACTAAGTGGAAGGGTGCCATAAATTTATTTTAGAAATTCTTATATTGTGTATTGAACCGAGTAAATTATAAAAACATATATAGTATCAACAGTACATATCATTAATTATATTAATATTAATTATCATTTATCATATCTTTAATTTTATCAATTTGATTTATAGTTTGCCTGTATCCATATTTATAACAAGCATCCAATTTTTCAGTTTCCAACAAACCCGTTTTATCGGTTTGAATAGTCAAAACCATATCACTATTACTTATATTTTCTTCTGATATCTTATTTCCCATAATATCAATAGTTCTCATAACAATATCCATAATATTGCTACTCTCTTCAATATCATCTGCCTTAAAATTAACCGTTAACATTTTATCAGCACCTTGATGTCTTACTTCAATTGTTGGAAAATTATCTAATATTCCACCATCCAAAAATTTATGTTCATTATACTCACATGGACTAAAAACTACTGGAAAACTGCAGCTTGCTCTAATTGCTTTCCCAATTTCTATATTATTTATATATTCTGTATTTGTACAAATCTTTTCTGGTATATTATTTGTAATTATATACTTTTTTGAATTTTGAACATCTACTGTTGGAATTACAATTGGCATTTTTATATCTGATATTGTCTTTATTCCTTTTCGTGATGCTATATTATTAAAACATTCTTCTATTTCTTCTCCAGAATAAAATCCTTGAAAATTTGTTTTTTTATTTGCCATGAAGTTTCCTATGTTTGTGACTTTTGATATTGCATTTTGATTTACTAAGTCTTTTGCATATTTTTTGAACAATATGTAAATATAATATGGTGAATATCCCATAGCATATAGTGTTGCTATTATACTACCTGAACTTGTACCTCCTATTGCATCTATTTTTATATTATTTTCTTCTAATGCTTTTAATACTCCTGCATGTGCTATTCCTCTTATTCCCCCTCCAGATAATGCCAATCCCAATTTCATTTTTAATTTCATTCCCTTCTAAAGGCACAAATTAGATTTGAAAAAATTTAAATTTTCAACCTTGCCTTTTTTCTTTATTATTTACTATTTTTTATTCATTTAAACTTGTTTTTGTTACAATAAAAAAATCCGTAATTCAAAACAATAAATTTTACTTTTTATATCAAATATAATAAGTCTGTGAATTTAAAAAAGAAACATGATTTGTATTTTTTCATGTTTCTTAATAAAATAAATTTTATATTTTTGTAAAACGAATAACTATTTTGTATAATATACTTCTCCATTTCCATATTTTACTTGATAATACTCTCCAATAAATGTTGGTTCTGAATCTGTTAATTTATATTTTGGTTCTAAAATAATTTTTCCATTACTATCAATAATTCCCCATTTATCATTTTGCTTAATGCCTGCAAACCCATATTTATTAACTTCAGTTACTTTATCATATTTATAATCAACTACTTTATTTCCTGATTTATCTACAAATCCCCATTTACCGTTCCATTTATTTGCAAAAATTTTATTATCTTTAAATAACTCTGTATTTTGAACTTCTTTTCCATCTTTTAAAATATATTTTGTTTCATCATCATTATATAATTTTATGTAGTCTGTATATTTATCAACATTTGCTTTTACTAATGAACTTATCTTTTTCATTTCTTTTGAATATATTTCTGTTGTCTCATTATCATTTTGGTATGTTTGTATTAAATCTGTTCCTTCTATTTTTTGTATTGAATTATAATTAAATGCTACTTTTGTGTTATCTTTATCATCAATAATTCCTAATTTACCATCTGCATTACAAGCTATAAAATAATTGTCATATAAATATTCTATATAAACATATTCTTTTTTTGTAACTGCTGTTCCGTCTTTATATACAGTATATTTTGTTTTTCCTTCTTGGGTATTTATATATATTTCATAGTTTGTATTTTCAATATTTAAGATTGCTAAATTTGAATCTATATTTGCCTCATTTCCGTTTGCATCAAATATTTTTATATTTTCATCATCTGCTGTTGCATATATATATTCTCCTGTTGTGTCTATTTGTTTATATTCAAATGGTACAAGTATTTTTCCTTCTGTTGATATTACTCCATATTTTTTTCCTTTTAGTGCTGTTATTGTGTTATTACTTTCATTGTAAATTAATGATTGATATTCATTATTGGTAACTTTTTTCCCATTTTTTATTAATCCATATTGTCCATTTTCTGCACATATTATATATATGTTTTCACTATTTATGTCTGTTATTCTATATAAATCATTATATTTGTTATCTATTATTTGTTTTTCTTTAAGGTTTACATATCCATATCTATATCCTTCATCTGTTGTTTTGCTTACAATATATCCAGCTTTTTTATAACCAGTTCCTTCTTCATAATATCTGTCTGCATTTATTCCATCATATTGTGGTTTTACTAATGTCACACCTTTTATATTTATAACTCCATATTTTCCTTCTTCTTTTGCTAAAAGTTCTCCTTCTTTAAATTGAAGTGTATCTATATCATCATATATTGCATTTGTTATTTTATTTCCATCTATATCTATAATTCCAAATTTCCCGTCTTTTTCGTATTTTAATGTTGTTTTTTCATACATTAAATCACTTAATACATTTTGTAGTCTTAGTGGCTGAATGTTTTCATATTGTGTGTATATTTCTTCTCCTTTTTCATTTAGTACTTTTGTGCTATTGTTTTGATAGCATATAAATACTGCTTTTTCTGGATTTGGTATTTTTATATCGTCATATTTTGTTTCTATTATTGTGTCTCCGTTTGTGTTTATTACTCCGTATTTTTCGTTTTCTTTTGATATTAAATATTTGTATTCGTTTATTTGTGCTATTTCATATTTTCTGTTTTCTATTTTTATTTTGTTTACTATTATAGCTGTTGATGCTATTATTGCTATGATTATTATTAGTGCTATGATTATTTTCTTTTTCATGTTTTTTCTCCCTTCTTTTGAACACATGTTGATTGTATATATTTTTCTTTTGTCTTCTTTATTATAATTGTTTTATTTATTTTTTTCAATATTGTTTAAAAAACAAATCTGAAAAAATTAAAAATTTTGTTACAGTTCAGAAAAAAACTCTTGGCCCATAGGTCCAAGAGTTTTTTTACATACCTGTTACTGGTAATTTTTTTATATTTTCAACTGTATGAGAAACTTCTTGTTTTGTAGTTTCTTGTTTTGTTTCTTCTTTAAATGAATTATCTACAGTAATTGTTAATTTTTCATTAAATTTAACATTAAATCCAAATGCTTCATCATTTAATTCATATCCATCTTTTGTACTAACTTCTTGAATATAATATTTTCCAGGTATCAAATTTGAAACTTCTATTTCTCCTTTTGAATCAGTTTTTAGATTAGCATAAATTATTTTTTTATTACTATCTAAAATATTAAATTCAACATTTTCTAATCTTTCTTTTGTTTTGGTATCTTGTTTTACTATTTTTACTTTTGTTTCATTTTTGTAAAATTTATCTTCTGTTTTTCCAGTTGCATCCTCATATGTTGCTGCAGTTAAAGCATAATCTTGATATGATGTATCTGGTGCTTTTCCATATAATATAGGTTTATTATTTATTTTTGTTTGTATTTCTATATTAAAATTACTTTCTTTTATAAGATTTTTTATTGGGATTAATATCTTAAATTTTTCGTTTTGTGAGAATTCTGTTTTTTCATTATTATTAATATCTGTTATTTTTATACCTTCTGGCAGTTCTTCTTGTACTTTAGCCAATTGAACTTTATAATTTGATATTGTTGTTCCAGCTTTTATTGAATATATTTTTGATACATAATTTTTTTCTTTGCTATCAACATCAAATTTTTCTTGCTCTTTTATTATACTTATATTATTTGAAATTTGTGTTTCGGTACACTTTTCACTATCTGCTAAAATTTGTTTTATTGCTCTTACTGTTCTGTTACCCGCTTCTCCTATTCCTGTATATCCATTTGGGTCATTTCCATGTATATAGCAATAAATTGCTTGTTTTGTTGCTGAAAATGCTTCTTCTTTATTGTTGCACCCAAGCTGCTCAACAGTTTTATATGGATAGCCATTTATAATTATTCTCCATAGTTTCACATCAGAAACAGCTGATTGAACTGATACTGAATATGTTAGTTCATTGTTTACTCCATGTTTTGTTTTGTCAAGGCAATAAGCCGGATAGTTTACTCCATCTTTTGTATAATAAGCATAATATGTTTTTATATATATTCCTTTGTATATTAACAGACTTCCACAATCTCCTCCTGATACGATATTTTCTGAATTGATAACTACAGCTTGTACTGAATTAAATATTAGCATAGTATTTAGAACAACTAAGCTTATAATTACTGAAAAAAATTTTTTTATTTTAATTTTATTTTCCTCCTTTAAATCTTAATATCTCATTTTTCTACAGCTTGTATACATCTTCTGTATTCTGGTTCATTTTCTACACAGGTAATTAATGTTATTTTGTTTTCTTTTGTGCCTTTTAATGGTTCCCAATCTGTATCTTTTATTATCTTGTTTTCAACTACTAAATATGTCTTTTCAAATTCATAATATTTATAAATTATTTCATCTCCTTCTTTTAATTGTTTTATATTTGAAAAATAATTAACAGGATATCCTCTATTATGTGCCGCAAGCCCTACATTACCACTTGTTTTTGTTGTTTCTTCAAAATGTCCAACAAATTTATCCATTACTTCTTTTCTTGTGCCTTCAGATACCTCTGCTTCTAATGATATTTTAGGAATCATTAATTTCCAATTTGTAGTTTTTTCTTCAGTTATATTATTGTTTTGATTTTCAATTAGGGGTGTATCTTCTTTTGTTTCTTGATCAATATTGTTTGAACTTAATTCTACTAATACAGAATTTCTTTTAAATATATTTGAGATAGAGTTTATATTTATTTTAAAGTTTTTCATTTGATTTGTAGATATAAATATTATTATTGTTATTATAAGACTCACAATATTAACATATCTTTTAGTGTACATCATAATTCATATGTTTCACCCACCTTTTGATTTTCTTTTTTGGAATAATTTTTTCGAAAAAATTTTTAGATTTAAAAAACACTTTCGTGTTGTTTGATTAAAACTATAATTATAATACTACATTTTTTTGTATTTGTAAAGAACTTTTCATCGCAATTTTCGACAAAAAGTGACATTTCTGTTACAATTTAAGGAAATATAATGTTAAATGTCACAAATTAAAAGTGAGACAAACTAGGCCTGTCCCACTTATTTCATATCTAATTCAAAATAAAATTCTACTCCATTTTCTAGATTCTTTACTCCATATTTATTATCATAATTTCCCATAATAGCCTTTACAAAAGCAAGACCTATTCCTGTTCCACCATCTTCTCTATGTCTAGACTCATCTGCTTTATAGAACCTATTCCAAATTCTATTTAAATTTTCTTCTGATATTTTTTCTCCTGTATTAAATACTTTAATACAAACTTTATTTTCTTCTTCTAGAATTTCATTTGAAATTTTTATATATTTTTCTCCGTACATTTCTTTTACATTTTTTATAGCATTTGTTAAATAATTTGTTAAAACCTGTTCAATATAAAAATCATCTGCAAATACTTGTATTTCTTGACTATCATCAAATTTTATTTCTGCCTGTTTCTCTTCTATCATAACATTTGTTTTTCTTATTACTTCTTTTTCAAGTTCTACAATATTAAACTCTTTATTATGAAATTCTCTTTTTCCATACTCAAGTTTCATCAATTCTAGTAATTGTTTTACTAACTTATCCATTTTATTTGTTTCATCTAAAATGACTTCTGCATAAAATTTTCTACTTTCTTCATCACTATTTACATTTTCCAACAATCCCTCGCTATAACCTTGTATAAGAGCTATTGGTGTTTTTAATTCATGTGATACATCTGATATAAATGTCTTCCTCATTTCATCTATTTTTGATTTTTCTTCTATGTCTCTTTCTAGTTCTATGTTGCTACTTCTTAATTGTTTTATTGTCCTTTCTAGCTTGTCTGACATGGTATTTATGCTTCTTCCCAAATCATTTATTTCATCTCTTGCGTTTGTTACTTGATATTTTTGGCTAAAGTCCAAATTTGACATTTTTTTTGCTATATTGTTTAGTTCAAGTATTGGTTCTGTAAATTTTCTTGATACTATTGTTACCATTATTGATGCTATTAATATTGTGAAACCTGCCATCATTAATAAGAAGTTGTTTGATATACTAACACTGTCTTGTATTGAGTTTAATGGTATACGAATATATAAAAAATATCCATTTTCTAGTTTTCCAGATAGCATCATATATGATAATCCATTTTTAGAATCCCTTTGTTTTTTTACTGTAAAATTATCATTTGCTTCTAATACTTTTCCCTCACTTATTTTGTCTAAAATATCATTTATGCTTCCTATTACTGTTGAAAAGTTTTTATTTGTCGTATATAAATTTATTCCATTATTGTCTTTAATTAGAATATCGAAATTGTTTTTTATTGATAGTTTTTCTAATTCTGTTTGTATGTCATTGTTTTGCTCTGGTGTTTTGTAATAATTATTTATTGATTCATATACGGATTTTAATGTGTTTTGCTTTTTATATAAATAAAATTTTTCTAATGCAAAATTGTTTACTATTATTAAAAATAATATTATTAACAGTACTGTTGTGCTTAGTGTTATAAATAATTTTACTTTTACTGATGAAAGTACATCTTTTATTTTATTTAACTTCAAATTTATATCCCACACCTCTCATTGTTTTTATGTATTTTCCTCTTTTTCCCAATTTATGTCTGATTTTTTTTATATGGCTATCTATTGTTCTTGAATCTCCGTAATAATCATAATTCCATACATTGTTTAAAATTTTATCTCTTGAAAGTGCTATATTTTCATTTTCTACTAGATATACTAATAGTTCATATTCTCTTAAACTTAGTTCTAATACTTTTCCGTCAACAGTTACTGTTCTTCCTTCTTTATCTATTTCTATTCCACCATAGTCTTTTACTTCTTTTGTGTCTCCTTGTGTTCTTTTTAGTATTGCTTCTACTCTGGCTACTAGTATTTTAGGACTGAATGGTTTTGATATGTATTCGTCAACTCCTAGTTCAAATCCGAATAATTCATCTTGTTCTTCTCCTCTTGCTGTTAGCATTATTATTGGTACTTTTGATGTTTGTCTTATTTGTCTTAGTACAGACCATCCATCTAGTTTTGGCATCATTACATCTAACATGATTAAGTCTATTTTTTCTGAATTTTCTTCAAATACTTGTAGTGCTTTTTCACCGTCTTCTGCTTCTAATATACTGTATCCTTTTGCTGTTAAGAAGTCTTTTATTAATTTTCTCATTCTTGATTCGTCATCTACAATTAAAATACATTTATTCATATTTTTTAACTCCCTCATCGTTATCAAAATTTTATTATATTATACTTTTTTTGTGTGTCCTGTTTGTGTCTATTCTCTGCTTTTTATTGTACTACATTGATCTTTTATTTGCAATAGCATTGATTTTATATTATAATAAATACGTTGCTAAAAATTCTGCACAAATAATTAGAAAGGAGTATCTATATGGGAAAATTTATATCACTGTCTGTTATTGGTGGAGTAATTGTTGTAGCTGTAATATATGCTTTACGGTCTTCTGACAAATTTATAAAAAATGAACCTAAAGGTGGTAAAAAAACTGATTTGTTGATAATAATTTCGACATTTGCAGTAATTTTAGCTGTATCACTTTTAGTCCCAGGCATTTATGGACTAGTAAAAATTTTTTTAAAATGATACTCAAAAAGACCTCTTTAGAGGCCTTTTTTAATTTTTTACAAATATTGTTTTTGTATCATATGCTAATTCTACATTTTCTTCTCTTAAAATCTGCATAATTTTAAAATTAATTTTTTCCTTTTCTTCTAGATAACTTGTATAGTCTATTGAATTTGTGTAGCTACATACAAGTAAATTAATTCCGTTATCTGTTATATTATCAAATCTAACTATAATAGTTTCATCTATTACATCATCATGCTGTATTAATAAATCTTTTATCCTTTTTTGTACTGTTTGTACTTTGGCTAAAGGAGTATCCAAATCTAAACATAGATTTACTTTGTTTCTTCTTTTTTCCATTCTACTCCAATTTATTATTGAATCATTTGCAATTACAGAGTTTGGTATATTTACAACTGAATTTTCAAATGTTCTAACTCTAGTACTTCTAAATGTAATATCTTCTACTGTCCCTTCGTATTTTTCTACTTCTATCCAATCACCTACAACAAATGGTTTATCTAAAAATATTACTAACCCTCCAAATAGGTTTTTTGCTGTATCTTGTGCTGCAAGTGTTATTACAACACTTCCTATTCCTAATCCTGCAACTAGACCATTTAAATTAAATCCTAAATCTGTTATTATCATAAATCCTGCTATTATGTATATTACTGCTCTTATTGCTTTTAGTATGAATTTTAGCATTGAATCTTCTACATCTGGATTCATTTTATCTTTTAATCTATTTACTAAACTATTATTAGTTGTTAAGCTGTTTGCTATTCCATTAGCTGCTAATATTATAACTGCTATTTTGAATAATTGATCTATTACACAATTTAATCCAACTGTTGTTTTTAGCGGTTGTCTTATAAATAACAATGCCAAATATAGTCCTAATACTACATAAAACACTTTTAGTGGAGTATAAAATGCATTATTTTTTATATATGTTTTTTTAGCTTTGGGTTTGAAAAATTTTACTGTTATATATGCTAAACTTCTACTTAAACATCTAAATAATATATAAATCAAAATTGCTATACCTATATCTATTATTTGCGTCATTTGTATTCCTTTTAATGCTTCTACAAAATTTCTTATGTTTTCCATATTATTTCATCCTTTCTTATCATTAAAGTAGTTCTTTTTTACATGCTATAATTCAATAGGTATAAAGCCTGAAATACCTGTGTGAATAATATTTTAGGCTTTATACTTGTCAAAAAAGGGCGTCCCTAATGACAGATTTTATCCCATATAGTCTCTTAATTTTTTAGATCTTGATGGATGTCTTAATTTTCTCAATGCTTTTGCTTCAATTTGTCTTATTCTTTCACGGGTTACATTAAATTCTTTTCCAACTTCTTCAAGAGTTCTTGATTTTCCATCTTCTAGTCCAAATCTTAATTTTAATACTTTTGCTTCCCTTGGTGTTAATGTATTCATTACTTCTTCTAATTGTTCTTTTAAAAGTGTATATGATGCTGCATCATGTGGTGCAGGACTATCTTCGTCTTGTATAAAGTCTCCTAAATGACTATCTTCTTCTTCACCAATTGGTGTTTCTAGTGATACTGGGTCTTGTGCAATTTTTTGTATTTCTACTACTTTTTCAACTGGGATTTCCATTTCTTTTGCTATTTCTTCTGGTGTTGGTTCTCTTCCCATTTGTTGTAATAAGTTTCTTGATGTTCTTATTAATTTATTTATTGTTTCTACCATATGAACTGGAATTCTTATTGTTCTTGCTTGGTCTGCAATAGCTCTTGTTATTGCTTGTCTAATCCACCATGTTGCATAAGTACTAAATTTGAATCCTTTTGTATAATCAAATTTTTCTACTGCTTTTATTAATCCCATATTTCCTTCTTGTATTAAATCTAAAAATAACATTCCTCTACCAACATATTTTTTTGCTATACTTACAACAAGTCTTAGATTTGATTCAGCTAATTTTTGTTTTGCTTCTTCATCGCCTTCTAATATTCTTTTTGCTAAGTCTAATTCTTCATCAAATGTTAGTAATGGTATTTTTCCTATTTCTCTTAAATACATTCTTACTGGGTCATCTACACTTATTCCTTCAAAGCTTGTGTCTGTTATTTCATCTAATTTAAGTTGTTCAACTTCTTTTAAATCTTCAATATCTGGTTCTTCCTCGAAATCATCTGGTAATAAGTCTATTCCATCTTTTTCGAATTCATCAAATACTTCATCCATTTTTTCTGGATTTACATCATTTAATTTTGATGCTAAATCACTATATGTCATTTTTCCGCTTTGTTTTGCTTCTTCTATTATTTTGCTTATTTTTTCTTTATCTTTTTTTTCTTCTGCTTTTTCATCTGTTTTTTTAGTATTTGTTTTATTTGTTTTTTCATTTTTCTTTGTTTCTTCAACTTTTTTTTCTTTTTTTATTTTTTCTTTTACTTCTTCAAATTTTTTTGCATTATCTTTTTTTACTTCTTCTAAATTTTCTTCTTTTTTATTAGACATGAAATTTCCCCCTACTTAATTCTTGCTAATGTAATAATAATATCACTTAGCTCTTTTTCTAATTTTTTCTTTTCTTCATTATCTGAAGATTGCTCTAGCAATTCTAATATTTCAAGTTTTCTATTATTTAACTTGTCCCTTTTATATGCTTGAATTATATCATCTATGGCCTTTTCCAAATCTTCTATTTCGTAGTCTTCTGCCATAATCATTGTTATTTGATTTTGTTGGTCTTGCTCTAAATTGTCTATTATTCCATTTATATTACTATTTCCTTTTTCAAATTCTTCATACAATTTTTGAGCTATTTTTTGATTTATTTCATCTTGAAAATCTTCTGGTTTTATATTTTGTTTTATTATTTCATATATTGATAAATCTCCTGCTAGTAATATTGATATAATTGTATTTTCTCTTCTTTTAATTGATTCTGATACTTCTTTTTTTTCTACTTTTTTATGTGTTACTACTGGTTTTGGTCTTTCTAACACTTTTTCTGTTTTATCATTTTTATATGTAAGTTTATTTACTTCTGCATAAATTGCTTCTTTTGAAATATCATACTCTTTTGCAATTTTTTCAATATATACTTCTCGTTCCATTGTGTTGTCTACTTTTGAAATTAATTTTGCAATTTCATTTAAGAATTTTATTTTGTCGTTGGTGTTTTCTAAATTCAACTCTTTTTTTAGTATTTTTACTTTAAATTCAACTACTGAAAATGCTTTGTCTACTGCATTTTGGAAGCGCATATTTCCATATTTTAGTATATATTCGTCTGGATCTTTTGCACCTTCTAATTGTAATACTCTTAGGTCACATCCCATATTTTGTAATATTTCTATTGACCTTAATTTTGCTTTTATTCCTGCTTCGTCAGAATCAAAACTTAATATTATTTGTTCAGAATTTTTTCTTAGTAACCATCCTTGTTGTTCTGTTAAGGCTGTTCCAAGTGATGCAACGACATTTGTTATTCCTCTTTGATGTAGTGAGATTACATCCATATAGCCTTCAACTATTAATATTTTTTTGGTGTCCCCTTTTTTTGCAACATTTAGTCCAAATAAATGTCTTCCTTTGCTATATACTACATTTTCTGGTGAGTTTATATATTTGGGCTTTGAGTCATCTAATACTCTTCCGCCAAATGCTATTACTCTTCCTCTTGCATCACATATTGGAAACATTAGTCTATTTCTATATCTGTCTATGTATTGTCCTCTTTCATTTTTATTAACTAAACCTGACTCTAGTATTTCCTGTTCTTGAAATCCTTGTTTCTTAAGTTCTTGATATAGTTCGTCAAATTTGCCTGAGAATCCAATTCTAAATGATTTTAATGTTTCATTTGTTAGTTGTCTTTTTTTTACATATTCTTGTGCTATTTTGGCTTGTGGTTTATATAAATTTTGATGGTAGTATTCTGCTGTGAATTCATTTACTTTATATACTTTGTCTTTTAGTATCTCTCTTTGTGTGTCTCCATTGTTTTGTAGTGTTGGTAGTTGTACGTTTGCTCTTTCTGCTAGCATTTGTACTGTTTCTACAAAATTTAGTCCTTCTATTTGTGATACAAATGTTATTACATTTCCTCCTACTCCACATCCAAAGCAGTGAAATATTTGTTTATCTGGTGAGACTGAAAAAGAAGGTGATTTTTCGTTGTGGAATGGACATAGTCCAAAATAGTTTCTTCCGCTTCTTTTTAAGTGCACATATTGTGATATGACATCTACTATGTCGTTTGATTGTCTTACTTCATTTAATATCTCTTCACTATATCTTGCCATTTTTCCTCTCTTTCTTTCAAATAAACATATATATATATAATATTCGACCTATTTTACATAAATCCTTCTTAGTTTTTTAAAAATTATTGTTTTGTTATATGCTTTTACTTTCTAATACATTTTTGCAAAAACATGGGGTGGAAAAAGTTTTGCCTTTGTCCACCCTGTGTTTTATCTTATTAAACGGAGTAATTCCTCCATTCTTTTTTTTGCAAAAACATATCCTATCTTTGCTGCTTCTGCAATGTCCTCCGGAGTACCAAAGGTCCCCATATATACATTGGGTTTTATTACGAAGTCTGCCTGTGTTTCTGGCGCTTTCCATGCATTGACATATCTGGATTTCAGGTTTTCCTTTTCCTTTTTAAAGGTTGCTAATACCGTAAATCCATCTGATGGAATTATAGGATTAGTACACATGCCTCCATCCCAGAATTTGTAATTCTTTCCATTTATTTTCATGTGATAATGTTCATATGCAATCGGAAAGCTACAACTTGCTCTGCATGCCTCTCCTAATGTTACTTCAGGGGTTGTTTTTTTGCTAAATACGAATTCTTTTGGAAACAGTAAACTTCCTTGATTTGCAACAATGTACAGTTCTTTAGATAAATTTTTAAACTTCATGTTGTCACAGTATTCATTTACTGTATCTTCGATTATTCGACTGCCTTGGCCTCCTTTTAACTTGCTAGCATCTGAATACTGAACTACATACTTTTGTACCTGTGTCAGTATTTCGTCTGCATGGGTTCCAATTGCACCTAATGTGGCAATTATAGCGCCAATACTGGTGCCGGAATATCCAGATATTTCTATCTGCTCTTCCTCTAATGTCTTCATAACTCCTATAGCCGGGACTTTTACTCCTCCGCCCCGAATAGCTAAATTAATTTTTTTCATCTGTCTTCCTCCTATGATATAAACTATTCTTATTACTTTAAACTACCTATATTATACTACAATTTATATCAGCTTTCAAGTTTTATGTTAATTATATATTTAACAACATCATTTTATTATCCAATTTATTTACCATTTTAGCACATTGTACAAGTTCTTTTGATGTTGATTTTGTAACTTCTTTATCTGGTTTATATTTCATTTTGTGTTCAATACTTGCCCAAAAATCCATTGCTAATGTTCTTATTTGAAGTTCAACTTTTACATATATCAAATTTTGTGACAATGTAATTGGAACTTCCAAAATCATATGATAACTTGAATATCCACTCTTTTTAGGATTTTTCACATAGTCTTTTTCTTTTAGTACTTTTATTCCTGGAATTTTTGTAACCAGATTTCTTATTGAGTATATATCTTTTTGAATTGGACATATTGCTCTTATTCCTGCAATATCATTAATATTTTTAATCATTTCTTTGTATGTATATTGCAAACTTTTGTCTTTCATTTTGTTTGTAATACTTTCTGGTGATTTTATTCTTGTGTTTATGTGGTCTATTAAGTCATATTCGTAAAAGAGTTTGAATTCGTCTTTTAATATTTCTAGTTTTGTGTTGATTTCTTTTAGTGCTACTTGATATATAAACATCACTTTTTCAAATTCTTTGCTTGTTGTATCTATTGGTATTTCTATCTCCATTATATTTTCAATTTTTTGTAATTCTTTGTTTTCTTTCATTTGGTTTCCACCTTTCTTTGGTGCTTTTTAATTGATTATTATTTAATTTTCAATTTTTCTGCTCCCATATTTTTCATATTTATATTATATGGGTATTTTATTTTTATATTATTCCCAAATGTTATTTTTTGTGTAAATTTTGTGTGAAAAAGATTTTTGTTGTTTTTATACAATCAAAAAAGAAAGATAAAATAAAATTTATCTTTCCTCATCCTCTATTGTTGGCTTTCCACTAAATTTTGCACTATTTGCTTTTGGTGTTTTTGTAGTAATCTTATATTTGTCCCTTTTTTCTACTGTGCTGTTTATTATATTAATAGTTTTTTCTCTTTTTTCATTTTTTTCTTCTTTTGGAAGTTCCTTTATTGTTTTTATTATTGTGCTTTCTTTTATTTGTGAATTTTCAGATACTCCTCTTATTTGCTCATCTATATCTATTATTTCATCTTTAGTTAATTGCTTTCTAGAATATATTTGTATAGCATTTATAAATCTATTCTTTTGTTCCTCGTTCATTTTCTTTATGTTGTTTGATTGAGGAATTATAAAAGCTCCTGTTTCTTCATATCTTATTCCGATTTGTTTTCCTAATTCCTTATACAGCTGTGTTTCAAATTCTTCTTTGATAAATCTTCCTTTTTTTGATTGTTGTTCTTCTTCTATTTTTTTATATTCATTTTTTACATCTGTTGCTATGTCTTTTTCTATCATATCCTCTATTGGTTCAATTGTTGTAAATGTGAATATTTTGGTTCCCTTTTTTGTGTCACTATAAAAATTTTCTGCCATTTTTCTTGCAATTACTGTCTGTATCCATCCTTGTATGTCTTTATCTATATCTTCTTTTTTTAGAATTCTTGTTATTTCATCTATTCTTTCTGTAACTTCGGCATCTCTTTTTATTTTACAGTCCTTATATAATCTTTTTAACTCACTTTTTATTCCTTCTTTTTTGCTTTTTATATCTTCCACCTGTTTTATTAATTCAATTCTGTCTTTTGCGTTTACTTCTCCATTTTCTAATATATTATTAATAGATTCCATTGATATGCTTGTATCTGCTCTATTTACTGCTTCCGGTATTACACTGTCTGGTATTTCAGGATCTTTTGAAATTCTAGTTGCTATTTTTGGAAGCATTTCATCTGGTATTCTTTTGTTATCAATTATTTTTGCCAATATATCTTTTCTTTTAGCTGGATTCTTTTTTAATGTTTGCATTATTTCGTCTGCAGTATGGTCCATTGGGTCTTTTTCTTTATTTTCTTTTCTTTCCAAATATGCATCTGCAACATTTCCTGCTATTGATTCTGGATTATTTCTGTTTTTAATTTCATTTATTTTATTTTTTATTCTATCTGTTATTTTCACCTTATCACCTTATTTCCCATAATAACTATCTAATAGTATTTGTTTTATTTCTGAAACTAATGGAACTCTTGGATTTGCTGTTGTACATTGATCTTCAAACGCTCTGTCTGCAAGAATATCAACTTTTGCCAAAAATTCTTTTTCATCAATTCCTGTATCTTTAAAAGATTTTGGAATATTTAAACTTTCATTTAACCCCTTTATTTTCTCTACTAAACTATTAACACCATCTTCTACTGTGTCTGCTTTTAACCCTAATTTTTTTGCTAAATTGCTATATTTTTCGTCTGCAATATAGTATTCATATTTAGGGAATGACACAAATTTTGATGGTTTGCTTCCATTGTATTTTACAACATATGGTAATAATATTGCATTTATTCTACCATGTGGTAAATGGAACTCTGCACCTATTTTGTGTGCAATTGAGTGGCTTACTCCTAAAAATGCATTTGTAAATGCCATTCCTGCAATTGTACTTGCATTATGCATTTTTTCTCTTGCTATTTTATCACTTCCATCATTATATGATTTTACCAAATAATTCATTACTAATTCAACTGCTTTTTCTGCTAAACCATCTGTATAGTCTGATGCCATATTTGATACATATGCTTCTAATGCATGTGTTAGTACATCCATTCCTGTGTCTGCAGTTACTGATTTTGGAAGGCTCATAACTAGGTCTGGGTCTACTATTGCAACATCTGGTGTTAATTCATAATCTGCTAGTGGATATTTTCTGTCCTTTTCTTTGTCTGTAATTACTGCAAATGATGTTACTTCTGAACCTGTTCCTGATGTTGTTGGTATTGCTACCATTTTTGCTTTTTTTCCTAATTTAGGAAATTTGTAAGTACGTTTTCTAATGTCCATGAATTTCAATTTTAATCCTTCAATATCAGCCTCTGGATGTTCGTAAAATAGCCACATTCCTTTTGCTGCATCCATTGGACTTCCTCCACCTATTGCTATTATTACATCAGGTTTAAAACTGTTCATCTGTTCTACACCTTTTTTAATTGTATCAAATGATGGGTCTGGTTCTACATCACTAAATATTTCTGAATGTACATATTGTTGTCTTTTTCTTAAATGATATAAGATTTTATCTACATATCCTAATTTGACCATTCCTTGGTCTGTTACTATAAAGGCTCTTTCTATATCTGGCATTTTTTCTAAGTATGCTATTGAACCTGCTTCAAAATATATCTTTTCTGGAACTTTAAACCATTGCATATTAACTCTCCTTTTCGCAACTCTTTTAATATTTATTAAGTTTACTGATGACACATTTGCTGTTGTTGAATTTTTTCCAAATGAGCCACATCCTAATGTAAGTGATGGCATATTTGTATTATAAATATCCCCTATTGCTCCATGTGTTGATGGTGAGTTCACTATTATTCTTCCTGCTTTTAAAGTTTCTGAAAATTTCAAAATCGTGTCTTGATTTTCACTGTGTATTGCTGCTGAATGTCCAAGTCCTCCGAATTCCAATAATTTTTCTGCTTTTGCAATTCCTTCTTCTTCATTTTCAACAATGTAATATGTTAAAACTGGACTTAGTTTTTCTTTTGAAAATGGATATTCTCTACCAATTCCTTCTTCATATACAACTATTACTTTTGTGTCTTCTGGTACTTCAAATCCTGCTTCTTTTGCAATTGTATATGGTGATTGACCTGGTACATATGACTTTAGTTTGTATCCATATTCTTTTGTGTATTCAAACATTGAGTTTTGCAATTTTTGTTTTTCTTCTGGATTTACAAAGTAACATCCTGCTTCTCTCATTAATTTTTCAAATTCTTGATATATGTCTTTATCCACTAAAACTGCTTGTTCTGACGCACATATCATTCCATTGTCAAATGATTTTGATAGTACCAAATCATTTACTGATGTTTTTAATTTTGCAGTTTTGTCTATATAACATGGTACATTTCCTGGACCTACTCCTAGTGCCGGTTTTCCACATGAATATGCAGAACGTACCATTCCTGTTCCTCCTGTTGCTAATATCAAATTTACATCTGGGTGATTCATTAATAGCCTTGTTGCTGTAATTGATGGTTCTTCTATCCATAATATACAATTTTCTGGTGCTCCTGCTTTAACTGCTGCATCTCTTAAAATTCTTGCCGCTTCTGAACTGCATTTTTGTGCTGATGGATGAAATCCAAATATTATTACATTTCTAGTTTTTGCAGATATTATTGATTTGAACATTGTTGTTGATGTTGGGTTTGTTACTGGTGTTACTCCCGCAATTATTCCTACTGGTTCTGCTATTTCTAGATATCCTTCTTCGTTATTTTCATTTATTACTCCAACAGTTTTTTCATTTTTAATGCTGTGGTATATATATTCTGTTGCAAACATGTTCTTTGTTATTTTATCTTCATATATTCCTCTTCCTGTTTCTTCTACTGCCATTTTTGCTAGTTCCATATGATGTTCTAGTCCTGCCATTGACATTGCTTTTACAATGTTGTTTACTTGTTCTTGGTCTAGTTTTAAGTATTCTTCTGATGCCTTTTTTGCTTTTACAACTAGTTCGTCTATCATCTTTTGTATTTTTTCTTCTTCTAGATTTTCTGCCATAAGATTTCCTCCTTGGTATTTATTTTATCCTTTTTTATTATATATTATTAGAAAAATTTGTCAACTTATTTTTGAAAACAATTTCTAAGGCCGTGAATTGTAACTATTATACGGTAACTAACCAAAAAAGCATACTTGTTATAAAGTATACTTTTTATTTAAAAATTATTAATATAAATAATTTTGTGGATTCACATGTTCTCCATTTATTCTAATTTCAAAATGTAAATGTGGTCCTGTAGAATTTCCCGTACTTCCTACTAAAGCAATAACATCACCAGCTTTAACTTTTTCACCTTTTTTTACATACATTTTACTTGTATGCGCATACCAAGTTTCTACACCATTTCCATGGTCAACTTTTACTAAATATCCATATGAACCGCTATACTCTGCTGATATTACTGTTCCATCTGCTACTACTTTTATTTGTGTTCCTTTGCTTGCTGCTATATCTAATCCTGTATGTCTAGATGACCTTATACTACTGCTTACTCCATATCTAGATGATATTGTTCCTGAAACTGGTAATGTTGCAATTTTAATACCATTTATATTTGTTATTTCTGTATTTTCTTCTGTTTTAAAATCTAATTTTTTTATTAAATTTTGTTCAGCAACTTCTAATGTATTCGTGTTTAATTCTTGTACATTATTAGTAGTCTTTTCATTAACTTCTAATTTTATTTCTTCAGATGATAATTTTTTTATATCTTCTACTAGTTTTTCTGCTGTTTCTTTATCTTCTACTTTCTCTACATTTTCATTATCATATGCTATTTCATAATATTTATATGTTATTTCTAGTTCATTTTGTAATGTAACTATTACTTCACTTTCATTTTCTTTTTGTGTTCTTTCTACTAATTTTAATTCATATTCTGGAGTTTCTGCTAACTCTATCTTCTCTATTGTTTTTTTATTGTAATTTTCTATATTATTTTTTATTGTTTCATTAATTGCTTTTTTATTTTCTATATATCCTATTTTTTCTCCAGAAATTTTCACTTCATACATTGGTTTATATTTTATTAATATTAGCGCAATTATAAAACCAATTGATATTAAAGTGATATTTAAAATTTTTTTAATTTCTTTTGTATAAAATTTTATTTTTTTTATACTAATAAAATCCACTCTCCTTCATTATTTTTAAGCGCGAACATTTTATATTATACTATATATTCTCTCCTTTTTCAAATTATGTATACCTTATTTTGACTTTTTTCTTATTTTTTTCTAGTTTGTTATACCTAATTTTACCATTTTTACTTTATTTTTCTTTCATTTACTCTTTTTTATTGTATTTTTCTTTATTTTTTGATAATTATTTTTGTTTTTATTGATTTTTAATAAGAATACCTCATGAATACTATAATATGATGTTTTTAATATATTTTTAATTATATTGTTTATTTATAAGTTTATTTTTCTCTTTCTGTTACTTCAAAACTTATAAGTTAAATGATATATTATTATTATAAAATTTTTAAATAACAATAAGCATTACAAGCTTATATACCTATTAAACAAGTTGAGCGAAAGGAAGGTGATAAAAATGGCTATTGATTATAGTGTAATCGGTTCTAGAATAAAACAAGCAAGACTTGCTAAAAATATGACTCAAGAAGATTTAGCAGATAAAATTGATATTTCTGTTGCATTTTTAAGTAGAGTTGAAAGAGGAAATTCACATATTAATTTAAAAAGATTAAATCAATTATGTGATTTATTAGATGTTTCAGAAGGTTATTTATTAAATGGTGCTTCTAGTAGTTCAGAAAATTATTTAGATAAAGAATTTACAGATTTAATTAAGAGCGTTTCTCCTGAGAAACAAAAATTAATCTATAATGTTGCAAAAACAATTGCTGAAACAAAAATGGATGAAGAATAAAATTAATTGAAGTTGTCAAAAAGGGGCGTCCCTATTGACAACTTTTAATTTATCGTTGTACTTGTTGGTCCTGTTCCAACAACTGCTTCTTGTAATGAACGCCAAGTATTACATCCAATTATTCCATCAGCAGTTAAACCTCTTGATTTTTGATAATTGATTACCGCACTTTGAGTTGCTGCTCCAAATATTCCATCAAGTCCATTTGTTCTGAATCCTAATGTATTTAAATCATCTTGTGCTATACAAACATAATTACTTAAACTCCCTCTTTTTAATTGAGGAAAACCTCCTGTTGAACATGCTGGTTTTCCAAATCTTTTGTCAAAATGTACCCATGTTGGTGTTAAAGAAATTGGTTCTACATAATACCAAACCCCTGAATTTTTTGCTGAATTCCATAATCTGGTTCTTTGAGTTGAACTTAATGTTTGGCCAACATCAAAAGCAACTCCAGCATAATGTTGACTTTGATTTCCATGTCCACCTTCATATGGTCTTTTAAATGCAAATCCTACTGGTATAGGTGCACCAAAAATGTATCTTTGACTATTCCAACTTTGCATTGTTCTTTTTGTTGTCCATAATATATTTGAATTACTTGACCCTCTAAATTCTCTTACTCTTAATGTACCGTTTGTGTTGTATGGCATTGGTTCAGCTTCTCCTCTATAATATGTTTCCATTCTATCTGTATCATTATTAAAAACTAATATCTTTGCCAAAAGAAAACCCCCTCATATAATTTTTATTTTATTATATGAAAGGGTATATGTATTTGTTACTATTTAACTTCTTTACATCTAAGTATTACTCTTAATTTGCTATCATTTGTACATGTAATTAAAGTAAGTTCTTTTCTTCCACCTGTTAATTGGGTAGTATCATTTGTATCAGTTGGATCAACTGTATGTTTATCATAAACTTCATAATTTATTGTTCTTCCTGTTAAGTCGGTTAATTTTACTGTATCTCCTACTACTAAATTAGGAACTTTACTAAAGAATTTTGAGTTTCTATAATTATGTCCTACTATACAGAAATTTCCTACTTCGTTTGGATTTCCTCCATGATATTTTACAGGTGAGCTTTTTAATAGTGAATCTGTTTCTTCTAGTCCTCCTGTTTCACCTTGGACTACTGTATATTTTAAGTTTATTTTTGGTGCTTCTACTGTTGCAATAATTTTGTATCTATATCCTGCTGCTGATGTTTTCCATTCTGCTTTTTCATTTGCTGTTGCTACACTTGATGTTCCACTTGTACTTGAAGAAGCAAGATTTTCTATTTCTGTGTAGTCTTCATCTGTTCCATCTAGCACAACCATAAGAATGTCATCTTTTGCTATAGTTGTATCTTCATTTTTATTTGATAAAGTTTGTTGCATGTCTGCTAATAATTGTTGTGATGCATCTGCATTTTTATTTCTATCATATTCCGCATATATGTAAAAAGATGTTAGAATACATACTACAAATACAGATAATATAAAATAAAATTTATATATTTTCTTTTTTCTTTTTAGTTCTGGTGTTATATATAATTTTTCTGTTATCAAAATTTGATTCATTCTAACCTCCTTATAAATACAATCTTAAATTATTATATCATATTTTTTTATTTTTTTGAATATTTTTTTACAAATTATCTGAAATTTTTTCAAATTTTTCTAAAGTTAATTCTTCTGGTCTTACATTTTCCTTTATTCCTAATGAATTTAAAATTTCTGTTCCCTTTTTTTTATTTTCAAATATACCATTATTTGTTAATGAATTTAAAAGTGTTTTTCTTTTTTGCGTGAATGCATATTTTATTATTTTGAACATTTTCTCTTTGTCTCTTGGTGTTACAATTGGTTCTTTTCTTATATTTAATTTTATTACTTTTGATGTTACTTCCGGTTCTGGTATAAATGAACTGTTTGGTACCTCTATTATTGCTTCTGAACTTGCATAATAATACACTGAATATGTTATTGCCCCTGTATTTTTTTCTCCTGGTATTGCTATTAGTCTATCTGCTACTTCTTTTTGTATCATTACCGTTATGCTTTCTAATTCTAGTTCTTCTTCTAATAATTTCATTATTATTGGTGTTGTGATGTAATATGGTAAATTTGCTACTATTTTTACATTTTTTATTTTTCCTTCTGCTTTCTCTTTTTTTATTATATTTTTTAAATCAACTTTTAGTACATCATTGTTTATTAATTCGAAATTATCATATAATGAAAATCTGTCTTCAAGTATTTGTAACATTTTTGTGTCTAGTTCTATGCATATTACTTTTCCTGCTTTTTCCAGTAAATATTTTGTTAGTGTTCCAAGTCCTGGTCCTATTTCTATTACTAGGTCTTCTTTTTCTATGTTACTACATCCTACTATGTTTTTTACTACTTCTTCGTTTATTAAAAAGTTTTGTCCAAGATTTTTGTTTGCTCTTATGTTGTATTTTTTCATTATGAATCTTGTTTCTTCTAATATATTTTCCATTTGGGTTCCTTTCCATTTCTTTTATTTTTTCGGTTCAAGTCTTTTATTTGAAAGTCAAATTTAAACCATACCTTGTTGTTTATTATACCAGTAATTTGTTTTATATTCAAGTTTTTATTTTACATAATTTTTATATTATCTGTTTTATATGATTTATATTGAATTTTCCTCTTTTTATTAGTATTTCCATAACATCAAATCTGATAAATTCATTTAACATTTTATTTTTGTACAAAAAATATCTAGCAGTTTTATATAAATGTTGTATTTTTTGTTTTGTTACTGCTTCTGATGGAAGTCCATATTCTGTACTGCTTCTGCTTTTCACTTCTATAAAAACAATTTCATTTTTATCTTTGGTAATAATATCAATCTCACCTTGTTTACAATAGAAATTTCGTTTTAAAATAACATGTCCTTGCTTTTCCAAATATTGAACAGCTATATCTTCACCCGAATTACCAAAATCTTTTTTTATGTGTATTTTCATATATTTCATTTTCTCCTAGTCTATTTATATTTGAAATTATTTAATGTCTCCCCATTAAATAATTAAAACTTTTCAACATTTTTTATAATTATTTCCTGGAAGAGATACTACTTTTTCCTCAAGTTCTAGCATCATTAGTTTTTCATTTACTTCACTAATTGATAAATTTAATTTTTGGGTTATTTCATTAATATGTATTGATTCTTCATAACTTAAAATATCATAAATTTTTTGAAACTCTGGTTCAACAATTTTTTTGTTCTGTTCTTGAACTTGTAATTTTATTAAATTTAATTCTGAATATTTTTCTATAATGTCTTCTACTTGTGTAACTAAAAATGCACCTTTTTGTATTAATTTATTTGGTGTAAATCCTTTTGGATTTTCTAAGCTTGATGGTATGCAAAATAAATTTTTTTCTAATTCTTTTGTTATTCTTGCAGTTACACCTGTTCCACTTCTATATCCTCCTTCCACTACTAATGTTCCCATTGATAAACCAGCTACAATTCTATTTCTTTCAATAAATGTTTTTGATGTTGCCTCCTCATTTTCTTGATATTCACTTATAACAAGTCCATTATTATCTAATATTTGTTGATATAACTTTTTATTTTTTGATGGAAATATTTTGTTAAATCCAGATGGTAATACTGCAATTGTATTTCCTTCATTTTCTAAAATCGTAGTATGTGCCAAACTGTCTATCCCTTCTGCCATTCCACTAATTATTGTTAATCCATATAAACTTAATTCTTTAGCAAACCTTTTTGTCATTCTTTCTCCATATTTAGTTGGTCTTCTAGAACCTATTATAGATATTCCGATTTGTTTTTAATAGCTCTATGTTTCCATTTGCATATAAAGTTTTAGGAGGATTTTTTACTCTTTTTAATTTTTCTGGATATATTGAATCTTCTATTTCTATTTTCATTAAAATTTATCTCCATATTTTCTATCTAAGTTTCTATATTGAATTGCTTCTAAAATGTGCTGTTTTTCAATATTTTCTTTTTCTTCCAAATCCGCTATTGTTCTTGCAACTTTTAGAATTCTTGAATATGCTCTTGCACTTAACCCTAATTTATTAAATGCTTGTTCTAATATCTTTTTTGATTGCTCGTCTATTTTACAGTATCTTTCTATCATTTGTGGAGTAAGCTCTGCATTTGAGTATATTCCCGTATCTTTATATCTTAAATATTGTATTCTTCGTGCTTTATTAACTCTTTGCTTTATTTGATTTGATGTTTCTGGTTTTATATTAGAATTTAGTTTTTGGTATTTTACTGGTTTTACTTCAACATGCAAATCTATCCTATCTAATAACGGTCCACTAATTCTGTTTAAATATCTTTCAATTGATTGTTCTGAACATTTGCACACTTTTTCTTCACTTCCATAATATCCACATTGGCATGGGTTCATACTTGCTATAAGCATAAAGTTTGATGGGTATTCTACTTTTGAATATAATCTTGATATTGTTACCTGTTTTTCTTCTAATGGTCCTCTTAAAACTTCTAGTGTTGTTCTATTAAATTCTGGTAATTCGTCTAAAAATAGTACTCCATTATGTGCCAAGCTTATTTCACCAGGTTTTGGATTTCTTCCGCCTCCTATCATTGATGTTGGTGATATTGTATGATGTGGGCTTCTAAATGGTCTTTTTGTTACTATTCCAATACTATTGTCTAAAATTCCAGATACACTATGTATTTTAGTTATATCTAATGATTCTTCAAATGTTAAATCTGGTAATATTGTTGGTATTCTTTTTGCAATCATTGTTTTTCCTGAACCTGGTGGTCCTATAAGTATACAATTGTGGCCTCCTCCTGCTGCTATTTCTAAGGCTCTTTTTACATTTTCTTGTCCTTTTACTTCTGAAAAATCAAATTGTTCTTTATTTTTTTTATTAAATATTTTTAGTATGTCAACTTCTGCTTTTTCTATTTTTTTATTTCCATTTAGATAGTCTATTACTTCTTGTAAATTGTTTACTCCTATTATTTCTAGATTTTTTACTACTGCTGCTTCCCTTTCGTTTGCTTTTGGTAATATTACTTTTCTTATTCCTAGGTTCATTGATTCTATACACATTGGTAATACTCCATTTATTCTGTTTATTTTTCCGTCTAGTGATAGTTCTCCTATAAATATTGTGTTTTCTAGTTTTTGGTTGATTATTTCTTTTTGTGCTAATAGTATTCCTATTGCTATTGGTAGGTCATAACTTGTTCCTTCTTTTTTTGTGCTTGCTGGTGCTAAGTTTATTATTATTCTTCTGCTTGGAAATTCTATGTTGGAGTTTTTTATTGCTGATTTTATTCTTTCTTTTGATTCTCTTACACTTGTATCTGGTAAGCCTACTATTTCGAAGGTTGGTAGTCCTCCTGTTATGTCTGTTTGTACTTCTACTAAGTTTCCTTCTATTCCACTTAGTGATATTGTTTTTACATTTGATATCATAAATAATTTTCCTTTCTTTTTTTATCTTAAAAATGTTTTATAATTCACATTTTTTCAAAAATTGATGTGTAAGTTGCTTCCTTAAGGGTTATATATATTTGGTATTGTATCCTGTTCATTACGTTCAAAAAGAAAATCTAAAATAAAAAACTGAGCCTCTCTCACTCAGGCTAAAAATGTATATGTATATGGTTTTATCATTTTCGAATGTGATTGGAGCAATATTAGAATTTCTTAAATAAATTAATGGAAAGGGTTCACGTCGAACGAAGTGAGGACTAAGTGGAAGGGTGCCATTAATTTATTTTAGAAATTCTTATGTTGCGTATTGAACCGAGAAAATTATCAAACCATATACATATACATTTTTTCCGTGAGCATTCCTCATTTTTTTATTTAAAATTTTCTATTTTTTACTTCATTCAAGCGGATACAATACCAAATATATATAACCCTTAAGGAAGCAACTTACACACAAATTTTTGTAAAAAATGTGAATTGTAACTATATAATAACTGATTTTCTTTAAATTTTAAGAAATTTATTGATTTTTAAATATGTTTAATATAAAATAATATTATAATTTTTAACAAAAGAGTGGTGAAAATATTGGATAAGAAAAACAAATCGAAAAAAACAAAAAATGTAAATAAAAAAATAACAAAAATAAACACGGAATTCAAATCACAAAATTTTATATATACAAAAAAAATTAAAACAATATTTATAGTAATAATTCTAATTCTAGCAATATTGATAGGAAGAATTGGATTTTTACAATTTGTGCAAGGTAACTATTTAAAAGAACTTGCATATAATCAACAATCAATAAACCAAATAATAAGTCCCAAAAGAGGTGCTATATATGATTCTACTGGTCATACTCTTGCAACAAGTGCTTCTGTTGACACAATAACAATAAATCCTGAAAAAATTAAGGATTCAAAAAATAATGATAATACTCAAGCTTTAAAAGAAAAAGTTGCAAAAGCTCTTTCTGATATATTTGAACTTGATTATGGTGAAACTTTAAAAAAAGTTACAAGTACATCAAAAGTTGAAACAATAGCAAAAAAAGTTGACCAAGATAGGGTTGACAAATTAAAAAAATGGATGGATGAAAATAATGTTTCTGTAGGAATAAATATAGATGAAGATACAAAAAGATATTATCCTAATGATTCTCTTCTTGCTCAGGTTCTTGGTTCCTGTGGTAGTGATAATCAAGGTTTATCTGGTATTGAAAATAAATGGGATGATGTTTTATCTGGAACTCCAGGTAAAATTGTAAGTTCAAAAAGTGCTAGTCAAGAAGAGATTCCAAATACTGAAGAAACATATATTGCAGCTGAAAATGGCAGTGATTTGACCCTTACTATTGATTTAAATATTCAAAAAATTGTTGAAAAATATCTACAACAAGCTGTTGATAATAATAATGTTGAAAATGGTGGTAGTTGTATTGTAATGAATCCTAAAACTGGTGATATATTAGCAATAGCTAATTATCCAAATTATGATTTAAATCAACCCTTTACACCAAATTCTTTCCTTGCAAAAACATATAATTCATTAAGTTCAGAAGAAAAGACTAATGCCATTTATAAGATGTGGTCTAATAAGGCTGTTTCTGAATTATATGAACCTGGTTCTGTTTTTAAATTAATTACTGCTTCTACTGCTTTAGAGGAAAACATTACTGGTACAGATGTTGCTGGTGATTTCTATTGTTCAGGTTCTGAAACTGTTGATGGTGTTAAAATAAGTTGTTGGAAAACAGATGGTTCACATGGTTCTCAATCTTTAAGAAATGCTTTGGAAAATTCATGTAACCCTGCTCTTATACAATTAGGAACTAGAATAGGGACTGCAACATTATATAAATATTATAAATCTTTTGGATTTTTTGATAAAACAGGTGTTGATTTACCTGGAGAAGCTAGTTCTATATTTAAAGAGGAGTCAACTGTAATCCCAGTTGAAAGAGCAACTTATTCTTTTGGACAACGTTTTAGTATTACTCCTTTGCAAATGATTACTGCAATTTCTGCAATTGCTAATGATGGGATTTTAATGAAACCTAGAATTGTAAAATCTATTACCAATACTGATACTGGTGCTGTTACAAATATTGATACTGAACAAGTAAGACAGGTTATTTCTTCTGAAACTGCTTCAAAAGTAAAATCTATGATGCAATCTGTTGTAGAAAATGGAACTGGTTGGAGAGGTGGAGTTTCAGGTTATACTGTTGGTGGAAAAACTGGTACTTCTGAGCCAAGAGCTGGTAGAGAAGATATTGATGGTTATGTTGCTACATATGTTGCAATTTCTCCTGTTGAAGATACTCAAGTTGTTCTATTACTTAACTTGTATAAACCTCCAAAGAGTAACCATCAAGGTGGTACATTAGCAGGTCCTGTTGTATCTCAAATGTTGTCAGAAATTTTGCCTTACTTGGGTATACCTTCTGATGCTGATTCTACAGATGATGAAGATTTAGTTTCAGTTCCTGAAGTTAGAAATAAAACTATTGCAGAGGCTGAAAAAATATTAACAAATGCTGGATTTACTGCTAAAATATCTACTTCTAAAGATAAAAATAGCACATTAGTTAAAGATCAAGTTCCAAAGCCTGGTGCTTCTTTATCAAAAGGTTCTCTAATAATGTTATATGACCAAGATACAAGAACATCTGCTACTGTTCCAGATTTAACTGGTAAGAGTAAATATCAGGCTACAACGGAATTAAGAAATGCAAATCTAAACATTAGTGTTGAAGGTACTGGTACTGTTGTTTCACAGGATACTCCAAAAGGTTCTAATGTTGATGCAGGTACTGTTATAAAAGTTATTTTAAAGAAACGATAAAATTTATTTTTAAGAGGGATTTTTTCCCTCTTATTCCATTTTTTCTTCAAGCCAATATTTTTCTGCAAGTGTATCTAATTTTTTTATATATTTGTTTTGGCTTTTTATTTTTTCTAATGTGTTTTCATCACACCCTTTTAAATATTGTAGCCATTGTTCTATTTCTGTCAAATCGTCATTGTCATAGCATCTGAATTTAGGCAATTCTATTGATATCATTTCTATCTCTTCAAGTCTTACATCTCCTTCATTTGTCTTAATTCTTATTGTTTTTTTACATCCTTTTGAAGAAAAATAATTAAAATCTAATAAGTTTATTGTTATTGTTTTTGCAAATTCTCTATTATCGCCATATTCTAGTTGATTTAGATGTATTTGGGAATAGTACATTAGCATTTTTGTTTGAACATATATTCCATCTATGAATTGAATTCCTACATTCATTTCTTCATTTTCATATGTATGTATTCTTACATCTGCAATTCCAAAATTTTCTTCGCGTGGTAAATAATTTTCTTTTTGTTTCAGATATGGATTTAGCTCTATTTCTTTTATTTTTATGTCTAATATTGCTTCTATAAAATTTTTTATGATGCCTAAACAATCTTCAGAATTTAATATTTTTCTGAATACATAATTGCTGTTTGATATAAATTTTCGGTTCACTTGTTCTATTTTCACCTCCATTTTTTGATTTGGTAAATTGGATTTTTTTTAATTAGATCTAATTTAATTTAGATAAAAAATATTTTTGATTAAAAATTTAAGTAGATTATAACTTTTTATTTTTTTGATGTCAATATGTTTTTTTAATTTAACTAAAAAATCGACCGCAAAATTCGACATTTTGAGAACCTTGCGGTTTCTTTTTATATTGCAGGAAAGTTTTAAAACTTCCTATAAGTTTAATTTTTTATTTTTTCTAAAAATTCTAATATGAAATCCACACAATTTTCTGATATCTCTTCCATTTCATTTTGTGTAAATATCTGATATTCTTTATTTTCGCATTTATCAATAATATTTTTCTTATTTTCTATATAACAATTTACATATTCTATTGTCTTTTCAGCATCTTCTTTGCTTATGTCAAATTCTTCTACAATTGGATTTATTGATAACATTTTTTCATCATATTTTATATTTGATAATTCGTGACTTTTATATATATAATCTGCAAATATTTTAAAATCATTTTCTTTTATTTTTCTTACTGTTTCTTTGTCACATTTTATTTCTTTACCAGTATTTAATTTTAGTCCAGCAACTTTTCCGTTTTCCCAGATTGCTTTTCTTGAATATGTTATATTATTAAAATAGTAGTCTGTCATCAAATGTGTCAAACTGCCTAATACCACTGGATTTTTTATATCATATATATATTTTATATAAAACTTTCTGTATCCTTTAAAATCCTTTTCTCCATCATAATGTGTTATTTTATGTGATATTATTTTGCTTATATCTTTTACTACATATCCATTATTTATGTCTGGTACTACATTTCCAAATATAAATAGATTTTTATCTATATTTTCCATCTTCTTTGATAATGTATTTGCTATTCCTAAATGAATTCCCCATGATGGCATTTTTATTCCCCCTGCTTTTATATTTTTCTTAATTTAATCATATTTTTATATAAATTTCAACAAAAAATAGAAAGAATATTTTGACTATTTTTATTGTCTTTTCTATTCTTTCTATTTTTTATTTTGTTGCTATATAATAGCCTACACCTCTTTTTGTAATTAATATTTTGGGACTTGATGTATCTTTTTCAATTTTTTCTCTTATTCTTCTTACTGTAACATCAACAGTTCTTATATCTCCATAATATTCATATCCCCATACTTTTTCAAGTAATGTTTCTCTTGTTATTACTTGACCCGGTTGTGATGCCAAAAATTTTAATACTTCGAATTCTCTTAGTGTTAAGTCTATTATTTCTCCTCTTACTTTTACTTCAAATCTATCTAAGTCTAGTTCTAGTTCGTTTACTTTTATAATGTTGTCAGAGTTTGCTTCAATAGCTGGCATTTCTTCTATTGGGGCTTCTTTTATGATGTTTGTGATTTCATTTTTTCTTAAGTTTGCTTTTACTCTTGCCATTAACTCTCTTACACTGAATGGTTTTGTTATGTAGTCATCTGCACCTAGTTCTAGTCCTACTATTTTATCTATTTCTGCATCTTTTGCTGTCAACATTAGTATTGGTATATTTAAATAATTTTTTACTCTTTTACATACTGTTAGTCCGTCCATTTTTGGCAACATTATATCTAGTAACATTAGGTCTGGCTTTTGTTCTAATGCCATGTTTACTGCTGTTACTCCGTCTGTTGCTTCTAGTGTTTGGTATCCTTCTTTTTGTAAATTGTATACTAGTACGTCGATTATTGCTTGTTCGTCATCTACTACTAGTACTTTTTTTGCTTCTTTTTCTAAATTTTCTTCCACAAAAATTCCGCCTTTCTGTAGCTTTCTTCTTATACTAGTATTTATATCATAAATTTTGGGAATATACAAGTTTTTTTCTTTTTTTATTTAATTTTTTATGTAGGTTTTTTACAATTCACAGTATAATAACTTGTAAAACTCATATAAAATATGTTATAATTTTAATTATAAATTTTGTTACCCGAAAATTATAAAATGTTGGAGGGTAAAACCTCCAGACAAATGAAGGAGGATTTTTAAATGAAAATTGGTTTTTATGCAGGAAGTTTTGACCCTTTTACAAATGGTCATCTACATGTAATTGCTAAATCTGCTCAACTTTTTGATAAAGTTGTAGTTGGCATTGGTGTTAATTCAAAGAAATCTCGGAGATTTGATAAGGATTCAATGCAAAAAGCAATTGAGCAAGTATTAATTAGAGAAAACTTAAACAATGTAATAGTTATCTCTTATGCTACTTTTTCTTCGGATGTTGCATTAGATTATAATTCAACATTCTTAGTTAGAGGTATTAGAAATGGTATGGACTATGAATATGAGGAAAACATTGCCTCTATTAATGAGGAAATATCAGGGCTTGACACGGTTTACATTAGGGCTGGTAAATTAGGTAATATCAGTTCAAGTATGGTTATGGAATTGCTTAGAAATGGCAAAGATGTTTCTAGGTATATTCCTAAAGAAGTTTTAGCTATATTAAAAAAATAAAAACCAAAAAAGAAGATGGTATGAGATTTATTATCTCATATCTTCTTCTTTTTCTTTTATTCTAGGTAAATCTATTATTTGACCTTCATTTGCAGCAATTACTTTTGGGAAAATATTTTTTGCTTCTTCTACATATTTTTCAGGTAATTCTTCTGGCCAAAAATGTGTCAACATTAATGCTCCAACATTAGCTTCTTTGGCAATTATTCCAGCTTGTTTAGCAGTTAAGTGAGAGTTGATTTCAGGAAAACCATAAGATGTTAATAAGCTAGATTCACTTATTAGTAAGTCTGAATTTTTTGCGAATTCTACTAATCTATCTTTAGCAGAAAATGAAGTATCTGCTGTATATACTATTGTTTTTCCCCCGCTACTTAACTTAATAGCATATGTTTCTACTGGATGGTCTGTTGGACAAAAACTTATGTCTATATCTCCTATTTTTAAAGTAGTCTCTTTATTAATATTGTGATAATTAGCAAAACTATTTTTTTCATTAATTATATCTTCATATATATTTTTGGAGGTTGCAGGTAAATATATTTCTATTGGATATTCTATCCTTTTTTGATTATGATAAACAAATGAAGAATATTGAATATTATATATATCATTATAGTGGTCTCTGTGTAAATGACTTATAATAACAGATAAATTCTCTAAGTCTGATGGAAAACTTAATAATTTATGTGTTCCACTTCCACTATCTAATAGTATTTTTGTATTTCCTTCTGTAATTAAATAACCTGGACAGTTATGTGTTTCTGTGCCATGTGGCGAATCAATTCCTAACACTTTTAATTTCATGTTTCATCTCCTCCAATATGTTTGCAATTTAATTTATTTATAGGATTATTTTTTATAATTCTACCACATATTCTAGTTTTTTCCAAGTTATATTTTACACATATCCAGAATTTTTGTTTAAAACATTTTCCATTTAGTTGTATTTTTGTAATAAAAAGTGAGGCAAATTGTACTGTCTCACTTGTCTCACATTAAAACTTCAACATTAAAAACTCCATTATCTTCAAGATTTATCTCTTTTGCTTTTCCCAATTCAACTCCATTAACTGTAACTTTTTCAACTCCAGTATTTTTGCCATTCGGATTTTTAACAACAATATTATAAAAAGCATTTTTCCACTTATATTTAATATTATACTCTTTCCAAGATGATGGAATACATGGTTCAATTTTAGCAACACCACTTTTTATTTTTAACCCCAAAATATTTTCAATTCCTGTTTTGTAATACCAACTTGCAGAACCTGTGTACCAAGTCCATCCACCTCTACCTGCTAAGTTACCTGCTCCATAAATATCTGCTGGTATTACATATGGTTCTACTTTATATTTTTTACAACTTTCTTTTGTTCGTGCATGTTCTATTGGATTTATCATTCTGTACAATTCTGTTGCTTTGTCCCCAAATCCTAACATTGATTCTGCTATTATTACCCATACTGCAGCGTGTGTATATTGTCCTCCATTTTCTCTAACTCCTGGTAAATATGATTTTATATAACCTGGATTTAGTTTTCCTTTTTTAAATGGTGGGTCTAGTAATTTTATTATTCCATTTTCTCTGTCTATTAAGTGATTTTCTAAGCTTTCCATTGATATATATTTTTTGTCATTGTCTCCTGCATTTGATATTGTACTCCAACTTTGTGCAATACTATCTATTCTACATTCGTCATTTTCCATACTTCCTAATGTGTTTCCATCATCCATAAAAGCTCTTTTAAACCATCTTCCGTCCCATCCGTTTGTGTTTAATGATTTTTTTAATTGTTGCATTATTGTTTTGTATTTTTCTATTTTGCTTTCAATATTTTCTTTATTCTGATTATTATTCTCTTCGTTTAAATTATTATTATCATTTTTTTGTTGCTCTTCGAGTATAGTATTTTCTGATACATGCTCCATAATTTTAGTAAATCTATCTAGTACATTATACAAGAAAAATCCAAGCCAAACACTCTCACCTTTTCCTTTAGGGCCAACATTACTAAAGCCATCATTCCAATCACCACTACCAATTTTAGGCAAACCATTTTCGCCAAAATTCAAACTTCTTTCAATCGCTTTAATACAATGTTCATAAATACTTCCTTTTTCCTTAGTACTCTCAAATTTGTCATATCTTTCATCTTCATTTTCTTCTAATTCTTTTCCAATTAAATATGGTGTTTGCTCTTCTAATATTGAATAATCTCCTGTAAATTCTATATATTCAGCAGTCAAATATACAAGCCATAACAAATCATCTGAAAATTTAGTTCTTATCCCTCTTCCTGTTTCTTCATGCCACCAATGTTCAACATCACCTTCTAAAAATTGTTGTTTACTATGCTTTAAAATTTGATTTTTCAAAATTTGTGGGTCAATATATTTTAATGCTAGTGTGTCTTGTAATTGGTCTCTAAAACCGTATGCACCGCCTGATTGATAATATCCTGTTTTACTTAATAGCCTACTTTGTAGTGTTTGATAAATATCCCATCCATTTAAAATGATGTTCATAGATTCTAGTGGTGTGTAAACTTGAAGTCTTCCTAAAATATCTCTCCAATAACTTTTTACATTTTCAAGTTCTTGTTTGCAATTTTGAAATTTGCTATATTTGTAAGCAATGTTTTTGCTGTCTAGTACTGCATCTTCTGCTCCTAGCAAAAATACAATTTCTTTTTCTGATAAGCTGTCTAATTCTACTTCTATTTCATATGCTATACATGGCTTTTTGCCTAAACTGTTTTCATTATTTAAACTTGATTTTTTTAGGCCATCCGGATTTGATATATTTCCATTTCCAAAAAAGAAATTTTTATCTCCTGTATAACTTTGCATTTTTTCACTATTTGATACATATATTACATCATTTTTAAATTCTGAATTATATAAATTTTGTGCACAAATTATATTGTTATTTTTATCATATTTTAAATCAATATATCCATTTGATTTAAGTTCATCTTCACCTAAAACAGGTTTCATATAATATACAATTTTCAATTTTTTTCTGTTTAAATTCATATTTTTTAATTTTAAAATTTGTATTTTTACACTATCTTCTTTTGGGACAAAAACTTCTAATTCCTGTTCTATTCCATCACTTTTATGAATAAATTTAGTGTAACCAAATCCGTAAACTACATTGTAGTTTTTATTATCTGGCATAGGGTTTAGTCCAAGTGACCAAACCTTTTTCGTTTCTTGGTCTTTTAGATATATTATTTCTGATGGAATATCAAAATTAGGTTGATTTTCCCAGGCTGTTACTCTATTTAGTCTACTGTTTTTATACCAAGTATATCCACCCATACTTTGTGTGACCAATGTTCCAAATTTTTTATTTGCCATAATGTGTGACCATACTGTTGGAAGTCGATTATCTTTGTTTGCTTTTATTAAATATTCTTTTCCATCTGCCGAAAATGCTCCATATTCATTATAATATTTCAAGTTTTCTGTGTTTTGTAAAATATCTATATTTTCTTGATTTTCTGGTTCTATAATTATATTTTCTGGCTCATTTGGAATCTTTTTATATTTTTCCAAATATTCTTCTTCAATATCTTTTAATGAGTGACTTATTCCACCTTTTTTGCTATCTATTATTATTCCTGCAATAAATTGCAATAAATTCATATCTTCTTTGCTTATTTCATTTTTGTTTAACTCAAAAATTCCGCCTCTAATATTTTTTAAATATGATAACTGACTGTTCAAAACTGCTTCTTCTATATCTTCCATAACATAATTTTCGTAACTATATTTTTCTTCATCTATTATTACTAACTCTGTTTCAAATCCCTTTGTTCTCATAAATTCATATGCTTTTAAAACTTCTTTTACAACATATGTGTCATTACTATCTTTTATTTTTACTAATATTATTGGCAAATCACCTGAAATCCCATATTTCCAAAGTTCACTTTGACTATATTTTTGTTTTGGCAATTTTTCTAAGTTTAATTTTTTAGATGGATTATTGAAAATTATATATGACAACATTTTTTGGTAATCTCTTATTTGTGAACCTTTTATTCTTAAATATCTTGTTTGAGCTTCATTTTTTGCTTTTGATAATTCAAATGCTTTTTTAATATTTTCTTCAACCGTATATTTTTTAATATTTTCAATTACTTTTTCTTTTGTTTCGCCTACTGCAATAATTAAATTAACAGTTGATTTTTCTTGTTTTTTAACTTTCATTGTTCTTTTTAATGCCACAACAGGTTCTGTTACAAGTCCTATTTTCTTAGAAAATGGACTTGAATTTTTAACCATTTGGGGAATTCCTATATTTCCTCTTCCTGTAAACTTTTCTTCGTCTATTTCGTACTCTAAATCCCCAATTATTTCACTATTTGTTGATAAATTTACTGCCATATATACTTCTTTCTCATGTTCATATCTTGTTCTTCTTTTTACAATTATACTATTTGTTTCATTGTCAAAATCAAATATTAAAAATAAATTATTAAATGCAGGATGTGCATAATCTTGTTCTTTTGGTGATAATACTGGTTCAAAGTGTGATGTTATTTCTAGTATTTCGTCTTCATTTCCTAAATTTTCTAATGATAATTTTCTTATTTCTACTGGCTCATCTGGTGCTATTATTGTTTCAATTTTTGTTTTTATATTGTCATTTATTAATTCTTGTTCCATTTTGTCTGGCATAAAACTTATTTGATATTTGCCATTGTTTGGTATATATTTTGAGCTCCATATTTTCTTTGATTTTATATTTTTTATATCAAAAAATATCCCTTGTGGGTAATCGTCTGTGCTTTTAAATCTGTTTATCAATATATTTTTATATTTACTTGCCCCCTCTCCTTTTTGGTTCATTGCTATCAAATAATCTTCGTTTGCTATGACATTTCCGCGTATTAATCTCTCATCTAATTTTTTGTAAGTGTCTTGAATGTAATCTTCATAATCAACATATTTTAATTTTTCAACCTTTTCTTTGTTTTCTTTTGTTATTATTGCTGTATCTGGCATAGTTTCTTGTAGCAAAATGCTTATTGCATTTATTTCTGGATTTTGCATAAATCTTTTTTGCAAAATATTGTTATTAAATAAATTGTTTATTGAAAGTAAAATCAGTCCTTGGTGATGTGCCATATATGTTTTTACTGTTGCCGATTTACTTCCTTTTTTTAATCTTTCTGGTGTAAAATCAATTGATTCATAAAATCCGTATTTATTGTACATTCCATATTCTTCGAGTCTTTTTAAATTTTGATATACTTCTTTTGGGTAATCTGTTATTGCTAATATGCTTCCATATGGAGCCACAACCATTTCATCTGCAAGTCCTCTTTTTAGTCCTAGCCATGGTATTCCAAATGCTTTATATTGATAGTTTGAATGCAAGTCTTTTAAGTTAAATGCTGCTTCTGATATTCCCCATGGTATTTGCAATTTTTTGGCATATTCCATCTGGCTCATAATCATAAATTTGCAAGATTCGTCTAATAAACTTCCCTTGTATTTTGGTATATTGATATTTGGCATTAAATATTCAAATGATGTTCCTGACCATGATACAAGCCCTTTATATTTTCCAAGTGTAGTTAGTGTTCTACTTAATGAATTCCAATGTTTTGCCGGTACATCTTTTTTTGCTATTGCTATCAAACTTGCTTGTCTTGCTTCTGAAGCTAATAGGTCATAATATGAGTTTGTTAGCTTGTTTTCTTCAACATTGAATCCTATTGAGAATATTCTTTGTTCTTTTTTGTATAGATGAGAAAAATCTGTGTTTTCTATTAACTTATTTACTATTTCTAGTAAACCAGAAATCAAATCTATGTCGCATTTGTTTTGATATATGTCGCATTTTGCTTGATGTTTTATTTGACTTTCATCGCATTTATTTTGACTTTCTAACCAATTTTTTATAACATACAAATATCCTACAAAGTTACCGCTATCTACTGTTGAGACATATCTAGGAAATAATGGTTCTTTTGTTTCCGTATTATACCAATTGTATAAATGTCCATTCCATTTTTGAAGTTCATTTACTGTATTTAAAATATTTTTTAGCAATTCTATTGTTTTATCATAATTTATAAACCCTAAATCATTTGCAGAGATAACCGCCATCATTGATAATCCAATATTTGTAGATGATGTCCTTCTTACCACTTTATTTTTTCTATCTTCTTGATAATTGTCTGGAATTAAAAAATTATCTTCTTGTCTTAAATACTTTTCAAAAAATCCCCATGTTTTTCTGGCAATTTCTAAAACATAATCTTGCTCTTTTTGTGTTAATAATTCTACTGCCTCTTTTTCTGTTCTTTCTTTACTTATGCAATACATAATTACTGGAGTCAAAATCCATAATAATCCAAGCATTAATGCCAATATATTATTACTATTTCCATAAATTATAAATGCTACAATTCCTGTTATAATGTTAATTGCCATATTTTTGTAGTATGAGATTATATCTGTTTTTGCCATTTTTTCTGCTTCTTCTGATGTTGTCCATTCAAGCAAATTTTTATGTGTTATTTTTACTCTATACATTGTTTTTGCGATTGCTTTTAAAGATGTGTATGCCTTGTATGGCAAACATCCAAGTGTAATTATTGTTCGTGCAAAAATTCCTTTTAACCCTGATATTTTTGGCGTAAATGTTTTTTGTTTTTCTTCTCCTTCTCTTTTTCCAAATAGATAATTAATTAATTCCAAAATAAACGGAATTATTGAAATTAAAATTATTATAAAATTAAATGCAAAAACATCTATATTGAATATTTTTTCAATTATATTTATATAAATTAAAGCAAATATAATTGAGATTTCAAATAAACTCCTTCTTAAATTATCAAAAATTTTATATTTTGAGAGCATATTTAAAGGACTTTTTTTGCTTAGCCATTTTGTTATTTGCCAGTCCCCTCTAATCCATCTTGAAAGTCTATTCATAAAACTTATATATTTTGTTGGGTATCCATCCATTAGCATGATATCAGAAACTAGTCCACATCTTAAATAACTTCCTTCGAGTAAATCATGGCTTAGTACTGTGTTTTCAGGAATTGCATTTTCCATTACCTTTGCAAATACTCTTAAGTCATATATTCCTTTTCCTGTAAAAATTCCCTCTTTGAAGTTATCTTGATATATGTCTGATATCGCATTTGTGTAACTGTCTATTCCTCCTGCTCCTGCAAATATTTTTGTAAATAGTGTTTTATAACTTATATCCAAATTAATTCCAACTCGTGGTTGCATTATTCCATATCCGTCTATTACTATGTTTTTTTGCTCGTCTATTTCAGGTCTGTTTAATATGTGCGCCATTGCTCCAACTAATTCTGATGCCGTATTTAAAACTAAATCAGTGTCTGCATCTAATGTGATTATATATTTTATGTTTTTTAATTTTTCTTTAATTATTTCATTTCCAGTATTTTGGTACTCATTATCTTTGTTTTTTTCTATATCTTGATTTTCTATTTGGTTTTGTATAGTATTAATTCTAAATGGATTTTTTCCTTGCAAAATATACTGATTCAACTGATTCAGCATTCCTCTTTTTCGTTCCCATCCTAAATAAGAGCCTTCTTTTTCATTCCATTCTCTTTTTCTATATATAAAATTAAATATTGGAAAATCTTGATTTTGATATTTTTTATTTAATTTTTTAACTTGATTTAATCCCTCTTGAATTAACTCTCTATCGAATTTCTCTTCTTGCATATTACTTTCTGAACAGTCACCTAACAATGTAAAATATAAATTTTGAGATTTATTTGCCAGATAATAAACCTCTAGTTTTTCAAACATTTCGGCTACTTTTTCTTTGTTTTTTACAATTGTCGGAATTACTACCATTGTTGAATTTTCCTTGTCTATACCATTTGAAAAGTCTATTTTTGGTATTAGTTTAGGCTTTACTGATTTGCTTAAGATTGTTTGTATTATTTGTATAATTACTTCACTTGATGGTATTAAAAATAGTATAAAACTTATGACTGCGAGTCCTGTGTTTTTTATTTTTAAATTTAAAATGTAACTTAAAACTGTTGATAAAATTATTGTTAAAACTCCTACTATTGTTATATATATTTTTGTTTTCGCTTGTGGTGTTTTTTCTTTTTTATTTGTGTATTCTAATTTTTCGTATAATTTATTTATTCCATTATCTATTAGGTAATATCCAATATGGGTTTTCTTTGTTGTTTTTGATTTATTTGTTTCTGTTTGTTCACTATCTTGTTCTTGTACATTGTCTTGATTTAATTGTAAGTTCTGCTCTTTATCATTTGTATTTTCTTGTGCCAGTCCCAGCATTTTTCTTGCTATATAAATTTCAGAAATCTTCGTCTTTTTACTTATTTCCTTTATCTTCCCCCTGTAATACTCTTTTGTTTTATAGTCCATTTTTTCATACACATTTGCTGGATCTTTTTTTAATATTTCTTCTACACCATTTATTTTTTCAAATATATCCAAGAAATTAATTCTTTGAATTTCTTTAATACTTGTAATACTGTTACCCATTAAAACTTTTTGAGTTGCAATTTCAAAATGTTCTTTTTTTATTACATCAGATACAGTTGTCCCAAGTTTTTCAACAACTTCTTCAAGTACATTTAAATATGCATTTGCTTTTTTGCCATATCTCTTTAAAATGTATGACATATATTCAATAAATGGATATCTCATATCTTGAAAAAATTCTTTTTCTATTTTAGTATTTTTAAATTTTGTTTGTGATTTATCCTTATTTTCAATTAACCTTTCTGCGATATTTTCAGCTCTATATTTTTGAATTTGACTGCTATATATTTGTGCACATATATCTGTGATATTTTCTATAATTGCAATTTGCAAAAAGACTCCTATATTCCAAATTTCGTCCATACTTAATGTCTTTTTCTTTTGATAACTTATTAGATAATCTTCTAAATTTTCTCTTTCTATTTTGTTATCTGTGTATGCAACTATTTCTGATGCTAGGACATATATTCGTGCAAATCCTTTGTATTCCCCATTTGATATCCCTACAAAATTTGTATATTTATTTAAAGGTAGTTCTTTTTGAATTTGTTTCACGGTTTGTTCTATTATATAAAAATTGTCTAGTAGCCATTCTCCAGCGGGATGTATATTTATTCCTAGTTTTAGATGTTCGTTTAATATATTGTAGACTTCTTCTATTGTTTTGAAATTTTCCATTAATTGTGGCACTGGATATGTGTCTTTTTGCGATTTTGATGTTGTGTTATGGCTTGATGCTATTTTTTCTAGGTGTTTTTCTAGCTGGCTTTTTTCTAGCATTGTTCCTGTTATTTTTAGTTTTTGGTTTTCTTTCAAAAAAATTCCACTCCTTGCAAACATTTTTTGTTTTTATTGTTTGCCAAAGAGTGGAAATTTATTCATTTTGTTTTTAATTCAATTGGTAAAGTTTCAATTGCTTTCAAAATGGAAATAGTTCAAAAAAAGAAAGATAATTTTATCTTTCTTCTTCTAAACTTTCTGTTTTTATTTCTTCTATTTGATTCTCTTTAAATTCTACTATTGAATCAATAAATTGTTTTTTATAATTTTGTTTTATTTTTTCATCTGTATCTTTTTGGTCAATTGATGTACTCCAGTCTATTCCTTTATCAAGAATTTTTCCAACTTTTATTAAAACATTATTTTCAGAATCTTCTATTCCTTTATAATTATTTTTTCCATCATTTAAAACTTGTTGAATTGATAGCATATTTTTATTTTCATCATATACCTTTGCTGTTACTACTCCTGATTCAATATCTACTGTTTTTATATCTTCTGGGTCATTTTTATTTATATTTCTAATTATATCATTACCATTTTCATCTTTATCTTCGACTAATGATATTCCTTCTCTATTTTTTGTAATTTCAACATTTTCTTTATTTACATTTGTATTATATTCTTCATTATATTCATTGGCATAAACTGTTTTTAAATATTCTATTACTTCAACTGATGTTTTTAATTTTTCAACTTCTTTTTCAACATTTTCTTCTAATGTTGCTTCTTGGTCTTTTCCTAAATCTTCTTGATTTACTTTTATTCCATCTATAAAAACATTTCCATCTCCAATGTTTTTTATTTTTATATTTTTTTCCACTTCTCCGGCATCTATTGTTATTTCATGTTTTGATTTATCTACTCCATCATTTCCAAGATTTAATAATGCTACCCCTTCTCCAATAGATATTGCTGATGTTAATCCTAAAGCTGCTATTAATGCTTTTATTTTTCTTCTTTTTGATTCTTGTTTTACTACTTTTGCTCTTACTTTTCTTTCTTGTTCTTTTGTTAGTAATGGTTTTCCATTTTTTTCGTTATATTCGTTTATCTCTCTTATTTTTTCCTTAGCTTTTCTTGCATCTTTTACTCCTATGCTAAAGGCTTTATCCTTATTTTTCATAATTTATCTCCTTAGTTTTTAATTTATTACATATACATTATATAACATAAATTTTTTTATTTCAACAGTATTTTTTGATATTACTTGTCAAATTTTGTCTTTTCTACATATTATATATTAATCAGACATTATGTTTGAATAAATTATAATTGAAAGGATGTAATTTTTATGGAAATGGAAGAAAAAAGACCTGGATGTCCAATACTAGATGTTGATGGTGTTATATCAGGAGGTAAACAATTTGATTTAGATATTACTTTACCAGAAGATAATAGAGATGTTATTTATGGAGTTATAAAAGACTGTTTCAAAGAACCAATTCGCGATGCTGTTGTTAAATTAACCGAAATAGCTTATGACTGCGGTAAAGAAGTTAGAAAACCAATAGGACACACATTCACAGATAAAGAAGGAGAATTTGTTTTTGGCCCTCTTTGCCCAGATAGACATTATGCTATTCAAATTTGGGCAAATACTACAAAGAAAATAAAAATTTGTGCTAAATGTCATCATGAGGGCAAATGCCTAAAAGGTGATAAACATGATAAATGTGATTGTTTTATAGGTGATAAAAATCCTCATTGTGATGATAGAAATTGTGAAGAAGATTCAAAAGCTTGTTGTGATAAATAGTTTTTATCTCAAAAAAATGGATGCTATATTTAGCATCCATTTTTTATAATATTCCCATTTTTTTTACGAATTTTTTTCCCTTTTTCATCATTTTATTTTTATTTAATAAATCTGTATCATTATACATCATTAGTAGTCCTGTGGCTAATAATCCTCCTACTACTAGGCCTTTTGTAAACTTCATAATTATCCTCCATTTCATTCATCGTCTTCCAAATTTTTGTCTTAATTTATTTTATCCTTTTTTTACTTTTTTATTCTCTTTAAAAATGGTATATATTTCATGAGTGGCTATTATTGCTAAAAATATTCCAAACATTTTTCTTAACTTGTAAACATCTGTATGAACTGATAAATTGGCTCCTACTATTGCTCCAAATACACCAAAAATTGAAATAATTGTTGCTACTTTTAATTTTATATTTTTATTTTTTATATTTACAATTATTGCAACTATAGATGTTGGAATGAAAAATATTAAGTTTGTGGCTTGTGCTATGTGTTGTTCTAGTCCACACATATAAGTTAATAAGAAGATTAGAATAGTTCCTCCGCCCATTCCTGTTCCACTTACTATTCCAGAAACTGTACCTATTAATATTTCTTTCAATTATTTATCACCACTTTATTTATATTAGTAAAATAATGCAACTTTCCAAATGTACTTTTTTGTTGAATAAAAATTTAATTTTTTCTTGTATTCTCTTTTTTTAATTTTTTAAATATTTGTTCTGCTAGATTAGTTAAACATTTATCACATTTTAACATTTGTGCTATTATTGCTTTTCTTAATTCTTCGTTTTCAATATTATCTGCTAAATCTAAAAATTTTTGTAATTCAAATAAATATTGCTCATTTTTATTTTTCCATTTGTTTTCCCCTAATTCTATTTTATCCATTGTTACCTTCTTTCTATATTATTTTATAATGATTTTCTTATGATAGAGTTCTATCTAGTAAACTTTCTACATCATTATATATTTTATGATATTTTTTCTATATTTTTTGTTTTTTTTATAAAACATTACCTTTTCTTTACATTCTTTTATTTTATTATCATTTTTATAGATACATAAACTAAAAATATTGTAAATGTTATTTTTAAATATTTTTCTGGTAGTTTTTTTAATAGTTTTGCTCCAATGTATCCACCAATCGATCCTCCAATTCCGCACAATATTGCTACTTTCCAGTTTATAAAATTTCCTTTATAGTAAAATACACTACTTGTTAAAACCATTGGAAGTATGCAAAATACTGATGTTCCTCTCGCTTTTTGTGAATCAATTCCTAATAAATATAAAAATGCTGGTACTAATATAAGTCCTCCTCCTGTTGAAAAAAATCCACTTACTAATCCTGCTATAAATCCTATAAGTGATAATTTTGTATATTTTTTTAATTGTGTTTTATTTGTTTTAAGCATAAAAAAACCTACTTTTCTTTTTAAGTAGGTTTCCCATTTTTTTTATATTTATTTATTTTTATTTAAATTTTATATTTAATTTTTATTTTAACCAAAATAATTATATACAGCTTATAAATTCTCAAAAATGAAATTAATTTCATATATATTTTTTATTATATTTCGAATAATAACTATTAATCTGGTATATTTTCATCTTTTATATAATATTTTGTTCCTAACATTTTATCTGGTAAATATTGTTGTTCTACCCAATGACCTGGAAAATCGTGTGGATATAAATAGCCTTCATTATATCCAATTTTTCTCATATCTTCTATAGGTGCATTTCTAATATGCATAGGAATTGTTCCTGTATCTTTGTTTTGTACATCTTCCAAAGCCTTATTAATTGCCATATATGATGCATTTGATTTTTTTGATGTTGCTACATATACTGCCGCTTCTGAAAGTAGTATTCTTGCTTCTGGCATTCCAACCATGTGGACTGCTTGCATAGCTGCATTTGCTACAACTAGTGCATTTGGATTTGCCATACCTACATCTTCTGATGCAGCAATTACAATTCTTCTTGCTAAAAACATTGGATCTTCTCCACCATTTAAAGCCCTTGCCAAATAAAATACTGTCGCATCAGCATCAGAACCTCTCATGGATTTTATAAATGCACTTATATTATCATAATGTGTATCACCTTTTTTGTCAAAAATTGCTTTTCTACTTTGTACACAATTTTTGATAACTTCGTCTGTTATACGAATATATCCATCTGCTTCCATATTTGTTGTAAGTACTGCTATTTCTAGTCCATTTAATGCTGTTCTTACATCTCCATTTGATATTGCTGCTAGTTTTCTTAATGTTTCGTCTTCAACTTTTATACTATATTGTTTTAGTCCATCTTCTCTTGTTAATGCATTTTTTAAAATTGTATATATATTTTCTTCTGTTAATGGTTCTAATTTTATAACCATTGACCTTGATATTAAAGCTTTATTTACTTCAAAATATGGATTTTCTGTTGTTGCTCCAATTAAAATTATAAGTCCATTTTCTACATATGGAAGTAATGCATCTTGCTGTAATTTGTTAAATCTATGAATCTCGTCTATAAATAGTATGCTTTTTCCTGTTGGATTTATCATAAAATTTTTAGTTTCTTCAATTACTTTTTTTATGTCTGATACTCCTGCTGTTACAGCATTTATTTTATAAAATTTATATTTTGTTGTTTCACTTATTACTTTTGCTAGCGATGTTTTTCCACATCCTGGAGGTCCAAATAATATAATGCTAGATAGTCTGTCTGCTTTTATTGTTCTATATAAAATTTTGTCTTTTCCTAGTACATGTTCTTGTCCTACATATTCATCTAGTGTTTTTGGTCTCATTCTATATGCTAGTGGTTCGTTATTGTTCATAGGCTTTCCTCTATTCTTTTAATCATTTTTCAAGTCTCTCAACAGGTTTAAAAAATTCAAATTACAACCATTATTTTCCAAGTATTGTTAAACCTTTTCTAATTAACTCTTCTGTAGACATATCTTCTTTTGCCAATTTATCAAATGCTTTTTCAATTTCTTTCTTATTGTATCCTAAAACTTGTAAAGCAGCCATTGCTTCTTGAATTTTTTCTTCGTTTTCTATTCTTTCTTCTAGTTTTGTTTTTACTGAATTCAATCCTTTTGATGCTTTTGTTAATTCTTGAATTTGTTGTTCTTTTTTCATTTTGTCTTTTAATTCTAGAATTATTCTTTGGGCTGATTTTGCACCTATCCCAGGTATTTGCGTTAATGTTTTTACATCTTCTGATATTATTGCTAGTGCAAATTCTGTTGGTTCACATACATCAAGCATTGCTACTGCTGTTTTTGCTCCTATTCCACTTACTGATATTAGTAATTCAAACATTCTTAATTCTTCTAAACTGTTGAATCCAAATATACTGATGTCGTCTTCTCTTACTTTGTAATATGTGTGTACTTTTACTGTATCTCCTATGTTTCCTAATTTTTCTATTCCTGATTCTGACATAAATACTTTGTAACCTAGTCCTCCTACATCTATTACTATGTATCCTGTCATTTTCATTTCTAGTGTTCCTTTTATATATGCTAACATAATTTTTTTCTCTCCCATCATTTGCGTTTGTTTTTTGTCCTTTGGGGGACTGTTCTGAAAAATGTCCTTTTGGGGACGGTTCTGAAAAGGACATTTTTAATAATATTTATGTCCCGTTTGGAACCTATGTTTCAAACAGAACCGTCCACAAAAAGCCATTAGATATCATAAAAATAAGTTGCTTCTAAGTCGGATTCGTGCATTAATAGTGCCAATGGATATTTTTTGTATGCTGCTCCTATTGTGTTGTATAGTTCTTTTGGTTCTGTATATCCCATGTGCCAACGTATTGAGTATTTTTCTTCTGGTGTTAATTTCATATATTCTGTAATCATCATTACTGATTTTTCTCCGTGTCCATATGGTATTGTGTCGTCTACTGTGTAGTATGGTACTTTTTCCCATACTCCTAATGCATTTTTGGCATTTCTATAGTCTATTTTATAAAAGTTTGCTTTGCATAAATCATGTAATAATGGCACTAATATTAGTGTTTCTGGATTTACATTTAGTGGTTCTATGTTTGTTTCCACTTTGTGTTTTAATATTTCATATACTTTCATGCTGTGTTCTACTAGTCCACCTTCATAGTTTCCATGAAACCTTGTACTTGCTGGTGCTGTAAAGAAATCTGTTTTTTCTATAAATTCTATTAATTCATTTATTCCTTCTCTTTTGACTTGTTTTAGTAATTCTAAAAATTGTTCTTTCATTTTATCCCTACTTTCTTGCTTTCTCTTTTTTCCTTGCCTATTATATAAATTTAAAATAAAAAAGTCAATAGTTTTATGCAAATTTTTGTTTGTTTTGCTGCTGTATAATGATGTTGTTTTGTTCCATAAAAATAAAGCCTATTACTAGACTTTATTTTTGTATAAATATTTTATTTGTTCATTTTTTCTATCTCTTCTTTAGTTAGTCCAGTTGCATCCATCACCTGTTCAACTGTCATTCCCATTTTTAATAGTTTTTTTGCAATTTCAATACTCTTTTTCTTTTTGCCTTTTATTTCGCCGTTCATATCTTCCTCTTTGGATTCCGTTCTTTCTTTCCAGCTTCAAAGAAATTATGCTCACTCGTTAGGCGATTATACTCTGCCATTATTATTGAATTATGTCTCTCCCTCTCCTTTGGGTCTGCACTTATAAAATCCAATGTATTCATTGCTTTTTTTATTTCTTTATTTTCTTTTTCTGCCAAAATTATCTCCCCCTTTCTATCTGTTAACACACACATCCATTGGTCTAATTTTGTTAATTTTGTTGGTTCTTTCTTTTTATATTTTGGTAATTCTATATAATGATATTCTATGTATTTTGATGCTATTTCTTCTTCCTCTTTATATCCCATATTTACATATTCCTCTTCTAATGTTTCATCATATTTTACTTTTCCAACACTATGATAAGTATTTCTTTTTAAGAAGTTATAGTTCGTTATAAATATTACTATACTCTTCTTTAACTTTTTATAGTCATCTCCTACTTGCAATTGAATTGTTTAAAAATATTTTTACTTTTTTCGACACCAATCGGTTAAGCGAAGAGACACCGGAAAAAGAAGTTTTTTATTTATTCATCTTTTCCCAATATATATGGATCTGCCTCTGTTCCTGTTCCTGTCTTTATGTAGACTCCAGATGTCAGAGAAACTACGGGGCGCACTCCCAAGCAATAGCCGCGGATATAGCTGATGAAGCCGTTATTTTCCACATACCATACGTCGCTGTTGTTACCCATATAGGCAGACGCAAGCAAGTAATATGCTTCTGTATTTCTCATTCCAGTAGTTGAACTTGTGTTTCCAGTTATCTTATATGCTTCGTCATATGTCATTTCATGTACATCACTTATATATCCATTTTTTTCTAAAGTTTTATCTTTATACATATTCCAATCTCTTGCTTGATATGTACTATAAACTGTCTGTCTTTGTCCTCCTGATAATATATATTCTACTCTTTTATTATCGTCGCTTTTTGTATAATAATATACAAAATTCTCTGGACTTCCAGCATGTGTTATTTTTGTTACATATGTTTTTCCATTCTCTTCTTTACTTTCTAATATTTGCCATCCTGAATATTTTGGTGTTCCCCATCCTCCTTGTGGTGCTACACTTTGATTTCTACTTGTAATTATATTTCCACTCGCTATATCACTTGCATTTGCTGTGTCTCCTTTATATGTAAATCCTCCAAATGTAAAATCTAGACCAGTTGTTTTATTTGCAATTTTTTCTTTATTTATATTGTATAACTTTTTACTCTTCAATTCATTTATTTCTTCTTCTGTCCAATCTCCAGCATCATATTGTACTACTCTTTGTGCTGACATATATTGATTTACTATTACTTCTTTTTCTTCTTCTATTGTCTTTCCATTATATGTTCCTCTTACTATAAATGTATATTTTCCATTTGATGTTACTGCATATGGTACTGTTTCTGAATTATCAGATTTTAGAACTGCTGTACATTTGTTGCCTTCCAATGTTGCTATTATATTTATATATAATGTTGTTCCTTTATTTTGCGTATTTGCTTCAAGTGAACTTGTATTACTTGCACTGTTGCTTGTACTTACTGCAACTGCTGTATATTGTATTTTTAATTCTTTAGTCGTTACTTTTATATCTATATCTCCAGTAACCTTCTCAATTTTTATTTTTCCTGTATTTATATCAACCACATCATTTCCAGAAGTTGTAATAGTTTGACCTCCCATTGTAACAGTTAAGCCTGTTATTGCACAATTTCCTTCTGCTGATACTGTTGCTTCATATGGTTTGTTATATGCTACTTTTGTTGTATTATTATCTATTGTAGCTCCATCTCCTAAAGTCTTTGTTACATTATAGAAATAA
>URZW01000001.1 GCA_900552555.1 uncultured Clostridium sp. | reverse complement strand
TCAAAAGAAACAATAGAAAAATGTTTATCAGTATTAGCACAAGGAAAAATACAAGAAAAAGTCAAAGAAATAGAAGAAAAATTTAAAATACTAGATGAGTATGAAATACCAAAACATAATATAGAGGAAAATTATGGAATTATATTAAAAAAAAATATAAATGATTTTACTAAAATTTTCTCCAAGCTTCCAGAAGATGCCAATAATGAAAATATAATAATGTATATGAAATTAAAAGGATATTACAATAAAATAGTAACAATAGGAGAATTAAATCAAATAGGACAATTTAGAAATGTAGATGTGGAAACAATTATTAATGCTTTTTTAAAAAGAGAATATATTATACATTATAAAAAAACAATAGATGAAAAAGGTGGATTGTATATTGGAAAATCTATACAGATGAATAAACAGGATATGAAAAAATATCAAAACATTTTGTTAACCATAAGTAAAAGAATATCAAATTTTCTATCATTAAAATATAAATTTGACAGACAAGAAATAGAAAGTTATTGTATATCAGTATTGATTGAAAAATGTGGAGATATAGTTTATAATACGGATATAGACCAAGAATTTTTATATAATTCTTTATATAGCAAATCTAAAAAATATTGTATAGGATATATTTTAAAACAAAAAAATAATTTTGGAGTCGATTTTTCTAAATTTGAGAATACAACAAAAACATCAAAGTATAATCAAAATAGTACTAAAAAAGAAGAATTAGATGTAAAACAATGGAATTTAAAATCTGAGGATGAAAAAATAATGAAAATATTATCAAATTATTTAGAAATGGGATATGATAATAAAAAGGCTTTTGAAAAAACAGCAAAGGATTTGGATTTAGATATTGAAGAACTAATGTATAATATTGAGAAGATTAAAAATCAAATAATAGAAAATAGTAAAGAAAATAATGATAAAGAAAACGAGGAAAGATAATGTCAAAAAGGGGCGTCCATTTTGACAGAGAAAGAAGAAAGGAAGTAATAAATATGGCAGAATTTTCACCAATGATGCAAAGATATCTTGAAACAAAAGAACAATACAAAGACTGTATCCTATTTTACAGACTAGGAGACTTTTATGAAATGTTCTTTGACGACGCAGTAACAGCTTCAAGAGAATTAGAATTAACATTAACAGGAAAAGACTGCGGACAAGAAGAAAGAGCACCAATGTGCGGTATTCCACATCATGCAGCAGAAATATACATATCAAGATTAATTGCAAAAGGCTATAAAGTTGCAATATGTGAACAATTGGAAGACCCAAAAACTGCAAAAGGAATAGTAAAAAGAGGTGTTATAAGAGTAGTAACACCAGGTACTGTAGTTGATAGTAATATGCTAGAAGAAAGAAAAAATAATTTCATAATGTCAATTTTTAAATCTGGAATTTATTTTGGAATTAGTGTATGTGATATTTCAACAGGTGAATTTTATTCTGCAGAAATAAAGGACAACCAAAACTTTCCATTAGTTTTAGACGAAATTGCAAGATATATGCCATCAGAACTTGTTATAAACAGTATGATGTCAGATTGTCAAGAAGAAATGGACAAAATAAAAGAAAGATTTGACTCATATATTACAAGATTTAATGATAAATTCTTTACAGATGACGCGGAAAAAATAAAATATAGATTTAATTTTGTTGATAGTAATAAAAAAGAGATAGAAAACATTGCAGATAAAACATTAGCAGTTTGCTCAATAAATGCTTTAATTGAATATATTGAACAAACTCAAATGACTACACTTGACCACATCAACAAGATAACAGTTTACAATATTTCAAAATATATGTCACTTGATATCAATGCAAGAAGAAATCTTGAAATAACTGAAAAAATGAGAGATAAATCTAAAAAAGGAACACTTTTGTGGGTACTTGATAAAACATCAACTTCAATGGGTGGAAGAGCTTTAAGAAGATGGCTTAATGACCCACTTATAGATACAACAGAAATTAACAGAAGGCTTGAGTCTGTAAAAGAATTAAAAGATGATGTTATTTTAAGAGGAGATGTTGTAGAAAATTTAAAAAAAGTATATGACATTGAACGTCTTGCAGGCAAGATGGCTTATGGTAATGCAAATGCAAGAGATATGATAACATTGAAAAATTCATTATCAAAATTGCCAGACTTGAAAAAAGTGTTAGCAAATGTTAATTCTCCTATGCTTAAAGATTTATACGAAAACTTAGATGAATTACAAGACATCTATGAACTTGTTGATAAATCAATAGTAGAAGACCCACCAATGACAGTAAAAGACGGTGGAATTATCAAGCTTGGATATGACGAAGAAATTGATAAGTTGAAGACTGCTACAACAGAGGGGAAAAATTGGATAATTCAACTAGAGGCAGAAGAAAGAGAAAAAACAGGGATTAAAAATTTAAAAGTTGGATTTAATAAAGTATTTGGGTATTTTATAGAAGTTACAAAATCATATTTAGACCAAGTTCCAGAAAGATTTGTTAGAAAACAAACATTAACAAATGCAGAAAGATTTATAACAGAAGACTTGAAAAACCTAGAAAATCAAATACTTGGAGCAGAAGAAAAAGTTGTAAACTTAGAATATAATGCATTTGTACAAATAAGAGACGAAATTGCTAAAAATGTAAAAAGATTACAAAAATCAGCAAACATTGTATCAACATTAGATGTACTTACATCATTTGCAACAGTTGCAGAAGATTTGAATTATTGTATGCCAGAAGTAGACGATTCGGGAATTTTAGATATTAAAGGTGGAAGACATCCAGTAATAGACAAAATGCTTGGAACAGGTGTATTTGTTGAAAACGATACATATCTTGACAAAGAAGAAAATAGATTATCAATTATAACAGGACCTAACATGGCCGGTAAATCTACATATATGAGACAAGTTGCATTAATAACATTAATGGCACAAGTAGGCTCATTTGTACCAGCATCAGAAGCACACATAGGCGTTGTAGATAAAATATTTACAAGGGTTGGAGCATCAGACGACTTAAGTATGGGACAAAGTACATTTATGGTAGAAATGATGGAAGTTGCAACAATACTAAAAGAAGCAACATCAAACAGTTTAGTAATATTAGATGAAATAGGAAGAGGAACATCAACATATGATGGTTTATCAATTGCTTGGGCAGTTGCAGAATACATTGCAGATAAAGAAAAATGCGGAGCAAAAACATTATTTGCAACACATTACCACGAATTAACAGAACTAGAAGAAAAACTTGAAGGTGTAAAAAATTACAACATCGCAGTTAAAGAAAAAGGTGAAGATATAATCTTTTTAAGAAAAATCTTAAGAGGTGGAACAGACGAAAGTTATGGAATCCATGTTGCGCGTTTAGCAGGTGTACCAAAGGCTGTAACACAAAAAGCAGATGAAATTTTAAGAGGTTTGGAAAGAAAGAATATTTTAACTGGAAAAAAACAAGAAAGTAAGAAGGCTGTTGAGGGTCAGTTTGATATGTTTAATTATAAGTTGGCAGAAATTGCTCATGAGATTGATAAGGTTAATTTAAATGAGTTGACTCCAATTGATGCTTTGAATACTTTGGTTAGAATAAAAGAAAAAATGAAATAAAGAATTTTTATAAATAGAAAAACTGGTGGTTAAAAACTACCAGTCTTTTTTCGTAAATGATGAAAGAAGAATTTTTTTACTAGAATTATTGATTTTTTGGTTTATAAATTCCAGCTGCGAATCTACAATCTCTTTATATTGCTTTTCTGTTTTAATAAGAGTAGAGATATCTGAAAAAGTATAAATATCAACAAATGCATTCCTGAGAGTACTAAATGCTGGTAAAGCTGGTTCAAAAGTTTCAATGTCTAAAACAAATTGCAAATTGTCAATACTTTTAAATTTTTTAGTATTTGAAAATATTGATTTGCTACAATACAAATAGTTTTTACCATATTTTTCTAATAGAGAAAAAGAAGTGTCTTGAAAAAATGGTAAAGCTATTTCAGTTCCTGTTTTTACATTATAAATAACAGGATATTCAGGATTTTGTATAAGAATTCTTTTTTTGTCTAAAGACATTATTTTATTGCAATAATTTTCGTATTGTAATTCATAACCATCTTTTAAAATATGAATTCTTCTAATGGTATAAAAGTCTTTGAACTTTGAATATACCAAAAAAGTACTATGGCCAACATGTTCGATACCAACAATATCAGAATATGGTAAAATGCAAAAACGAGAAAACTGTTCTAATTTTGCGTGGTTACAAATAAAATAACATTTCTTAGACTCATCATATGTAATGTTCCAACTTCTTTCATCAAATTTTATGGAATTAAACCGCTCCATAATGTCCTCCTTTGTTTTCCTGATTATAATCAGGTTTGCTATACAATGTTTACATTTTCTATTATAGCATATATTAGTTCTAAAATCAATGTTATGTAAATATTAAATGTTGCTAATCAAAGGTAACCTAGGATTGCCAAACTCAAAGCCCATTTTATTTAAAGCTGCTTTAACAGGAATAGGATTTACTTCTTCAAATAATTTATTTATTAAAGGAATACTTTCTAATTGCATATTTTTAGCCATTTCAATATCACCATTTAAAAAGTTCCAAACCATATCATGTGTGAATTTTGGCTTTATATTTGACAAAACAGAAATAACACCCAAACCACCTAAAGAACAAATAGAAATTGCTTGGTCATCATTACCAGAGTAAATATGCAAATTATCACCGCACAAATGAGCAATTTCTGCAACTTGTGAAATATTTCCGGCTGGCTTCTTTTATAGCAACAACATTATCAATTTTTGAAATTTCTAAACAAGTTTCTGGTTCAATATTCATTCCAGTTCTACTAGGTACATTATATAAAATAATTGGAATACTAATACTTTCTGCAATTGCTTTATAGTGTGCAATTAATCCTTTTTGAGTCGTTTTATTGTAATAAGGAGTAACAACTAAAACACCATCAACACCTAAAGATTCAGCAATTTTAGACATTGTTATAGCTTCTGCGGTATTATTTGATCCAGTTCCAGCAATTATAGGTATTTTTCGTGCAGAAGTTTCATTTTTATGTGAAACTTCAACAGCACATTTTATAATATCAATTTTTTCTTCTTTTGTCATTGTTGCACTTTCACCTGTTGTACCACAAACAATTAAAGCATCAATATCATTATCAATTTGAAATTGTAAAAATTTTTCAAATTCTTTTAAGTTTATACCATTTTCATTAAATGGTGTTGGTACAGCAGAACCTGCACCTTTAAACAAAATTTTTTTCATAAAATCATTTTCCTTTCATTTTTACAAAAATTATATTTTATGCAACATTTAATATGCTACAAAAAATAAAGTATGATATAATATATTTCGTAAAAATGAAAAAATTACTGTTTATAAGTTGGAGGCATATATGGAAAAATTAGAGGACAAAAATGTAAAAAAAACTAATAAATAAAAAAATCAATGAAAACGAATTAAATAGAGACAATTTTGCATTTTTTTATTATAATTTGAACACAAATAAATATTACTTTTATAATAAAGAAAAATGGTTTGTTGCAGCAAGCACTACTAAAGTGCAAATTGCGATGTTATATTATGAAAAAATAAATAATAAAGAAATAAATCCAAACATGGGATTTGTATATAAAGCTGAAGATTTCGAAGCAGGAAACGGGCTTATAACTAATAATTGTAAAGTTGGAGATAGTATAGCAATTAAAACTTTATTAAAGGAAATGATAATAAATAGTGACAATACCGCAACAAATATTTTAGCAGATGGATTAGGTGGTAAAAAAATATATAGAAAAGAATTTGCTAAATATACAAGTGTAGAATTACCAGAAAAATTTTATAAAGAAAATATTATTTCAGCGGAATATGGATTAGATGTTTTAAAATATTTATTTAATAACTTGGGAAAATATCAAGAATTGATAGAAGATATGAAAAAATCTTCAGAGTATATGTATTTAAAAAAATATGTTACAGACACTGATATTGCACACAAATATGGAAGTTACAATGGGTATGTTCACGATTATGGAATAGTATATGGAAAAAACACATATTTAATAGGCATTTTTACAAAGGAAATATCAAACGCAAGTGAAATTATAGCAACAATTTCAAGAGATATTTTAGAAATTGTATAAAAATTTACAGAAACGTGAGATTTTAATTGAATTTTTAACCCCAATATGGTATAATTTCTACATAAATGCCTAGATTTGGCAGATAGGAAATTTAAAGAATTTTGGGAATATGATGAACAAACGAAGGGATGAAAATAAAGATGAATAAAAAAAGAGTATTAACAGGAGACAGACCAACAGGAAAATTACACATAGGACACTATTTTGGATCACTAAAGACAAGAGTAGAACTGCAAGACAATCCAGAATATGATTCATATATATTAATAGCAGATGTACAAGCACTTACGGACAATTTCAATAACCCAGAAAAAGTTAGAAAAAATGTAAGAGAAGTAGCAATGGATTACTTATCAGTAGGAATAGATCCTAAAAAAACAACAATTTATATACAATCAATGATACCAGAAACAGCAGAATTAACAGTATTCTACTCAAATTTGGTTACAATAGCCAGGCTAGAAAGAAACCCAACAGTAAAAACAGAAATAGCACAAAAAAGAGATATATTTGGAGAAAGTGTAACATATGGATTCTTAGGATATCCGGTAAGCCAAGCTGCAGATATAACAACATTTGAGGGTGAACTAGTACCAGTTGGAGAGGACCAATTACCACTAATAGAACAATGTAGAGAAATAGTTAGAAAATTCAATAGTATATATGGTGAAGGTGTATTAAAAGAACCCAAAGCAGTACTATCAAACTCAAAAAGAATAAAAGGACTAGACGGAAATGAAAAAATGGGTAAATCATTAGGAAATGCAATTTACTTATCAGATAGTGAAGAAGAAATAACAAAAAAAGTCATGAGCGCAGTAACAGACCCAGCAAGAATAAAAAAAGACGATCCAGGAAATCCTGATATATGTATGGTTGCATATTACCACAATTTATTTACACCAAAAGAAGATGTAAAAACTGTATGTGAAGAATGTAAAGCTGGAAAACGTGGTTGTGTAGCTTGTAAAAAACAACTTGCCAAAAACATAATTGAAGAATTAAGACCAATTAGAGAAAAAAGAGCATATTACGAAGCACATCCAGAAGAAGTTGATAAAATTTTAATGGAAGGCACAGAAAAAGCAAGAGTAGTAGCAAAAGAAACAATGAGAAAAGTAAAAAAGGCAATGATGCTAGATTATTAAAATTAAAAATGTCCTTTTGGGGACGGTTCTTTTTGGGACATTTTTTCTTATATGGGATATTGGATAAATATATAGAAACTTAATGAATACATTAAATGGTATTTTTTACCAAAATGTCCCAAAAAGAACCGTCCCCAAAAGGACACGATGTGAATGAAGGGAGAGATAAATGTTTACAGATTATACAAAAATAATGATTAAATCAGGAAATGGCGGAAACGGTGCAGCAACATTTAGAAGAGAAAAATATGTAGCTGCAGGTGGACCTGATGGTGGAGACGGTGGAAATGGTGGAAACATCTATTTCCAAGTCGACAAAGATAAAAATACACTAATTGATTTTAGATATAACAGAAAATTCAAAGCAAAAGATGGTGAAAATGGAAGCGGAAACCGTTGCAATGGAAAATATGGAGAAGATTTATATATCAAAGTTCCAATAGGTACTGTTGTAAAAGATGCAGAAACAGGAAAAGTTGTTGCAGACTTATCTAAACCAAACCAAAAGGAATTAATATTAAAAGGTGGAAGAGGTGGAAGAGGAAACTCACACTTTGCAACACCTACAAGACAAGCACCTAGATTTTCAGAAGATGGAGAAAAAGGAGAAGAAAAAGAATTAATATTAGAATTAAAATTATTGGCAGATGTAGGTTTATTAGGATTTCCAAATGTAGGAAAATCAACTTTTTTATCAACAGTAACAGATGCAAGACCTAAAATTGCAAATTATCACTTTACAACAATAAATCCAAACTTAGGAGTTGTAAAAACAAAAAATGGTGATGGATTTGTAATAGCAGATATACCTGGAATTATAGAAGGCGCAAGTGAAGGTGTAGGACTTGGAATTCAATTCTTAAGACATGTTGAAAGAACAAGATTACTATTACATTTTATTGATGTTTCTGGACAAGAAGGCAGAGACCCAATTGAAGATTACAAAACAATAAATGAAGAACTTGCAAAATACAGCGAAAAGTTGGTAAAACGAAAACAGATATTAGTTGCAACAAAAATAGACAGTATGCAAGACGACTCAAATTTGAAAAAATTAGAAGAATTAGCGAAAAAAGAAAAATTAGAATTATTCAAAATTTCATCAGTTACAGGTGAAGGAGTTGAACAACTAATAGACCACGTTACAGAAGTTCTAAAAACTTTACCTAAAGAAGAATTGGTTGAAATCGAAGATAGAGTTGTATATACTCTACAAGACAAAGACCAAGAATGGGAAGCATACGAAGAAGATGGTGTTTTCTATGTTAAAGGTAGAGCGGTTGATAGACTTATGGGTAGAATTAATATTGAAGATAATGAGTCTATGTATTATTTCCAAAAATGTTTGAAAAATATGGGAATTGAAGATAAGCTCAAAGAACTTGGTGTGTGCGAAGGTGATACTGTTAAGATTAGTGACTGGGAACTTGAATGGAGGGATTAAGGGACGTTCCTTTTTTTCCCTTTTTGAAGGGAATGAGGGACATTCCTTGCACTCCCAAATATTGATGAATAAATTTTTTTTCAAAAAACAAAAATATGAACTTTTATAAAAATGTACTTATAAAATAAAATGCAAATAAAATAAAATGCAAAATCAAAATGAGAAAACAAAATAAAAAAATAAAAGAGGATGACAAGGAGTGTCCCACATTCCCTTCAAAAAGGGAAAAAAAGGAACGTCCCTTGATCCCCTCGGAAGGAGAAGTTAAAATGAGCGAAAATAAGAATAACAATAATAACGAAGTAGAAGAATTAGATATAAACCATCTAATGCAAATAAGAAGAGACAAATTAAAGGAATTACAAGAAGAAGGAAAAGACCCATTTGAAATAACAAAATTTAATAGAACAAATTCAGCAGGAGAAATAAAATCAAATTACGAACAATTTGAACAAAAAGATGTAACAGTTGCTGGTAGAATAATTGCAAAAAGAATAATGGGAAAAGCATCGTTCTGTACAATACAAGACAGTGATGAAAAAATCCAAAGTTATGTAAGTATAAATGATTTAGGAGAAGAAAGCTATAAAGCATTTAAAATATATGATATTGGTGACATCATTGGAATAACAGGTTTTGTATTTAAAACAAGAACTGAAGAAATTTCTGTACATGCAAAAGAAGTAACATTACTTTCAAAATCATTAAGACCATTACCAGAAAAATTCCATGGATTAAAAGATCCGGATTTGAGATATAGACAAAGATATGTTGATTTAATAATGAATCCAGAAGTAAAGAAAACATTTGAAACAAGAAGCAAAATAATAACAGAAATAAGAAGAATATTAGACGAAAAAGGTTACTTAGAAGTTGAAACACCAATATTAAACACAATATCAGGTGGAGCAACAGCAAAACCATTTATAACACATCACAATGCATTAGATTTACCAATGTATTTAAGAATTGCAACAGAATTAAACTTAAAAAGATTAATAGTTGGTGGATATGATAAAGTATATGAAATGGGAAGAATATTCAGAAATGAAGGTATGGATATTAGACATAACCCAGAATTTACATCAATAGAATTATATGCTGCATATCAAGATTACAATGATATGATGGATATAACAGAAGAAATATTCACAAAATGTGCTATGAAAGTTTTGGGAACAACAAAAATAACATATCAAGGACAAGATATTGACTTAACACCAGGATGGAAAAGAATTACTATGATAGATAGCATAAAAGAAGCTTGCGGAGTTGACTTCAACGAAATCAATTCAGACGAAGAAGCAGTTGCATTAGCAAAAGAAAGAGGATTAGAAATTCCAGACTCAACAAAAGAAACAAGAGGAGATGTAATCAGCTTATTCTTTGACGAGTATGTAGAAAAAACATTAATACAACCAACATTTATATATGATTATCCAGTAGAAATTTCACCACTTGCAAAAAGAAGTCCAAAAGACCCAAGATTAACAGAAAGATTTGAAATATTTATTGGTGGTAGAGAATATGGAAATGCATTCTCAGAATTAAATGACCCAATTGACCAATATGAAAGATTTAAAAAACAAGTTGAAGCTAGAAATGCCGGAGACGAAGAAGCAGGTATGATGGATGAAGACTTTATTCAAGCTCTTGAATATGGTATGCCTCCAACAGGTGGTTTAGGAATTGGTGTTGATAGATTAGTAATGTTATTAACAGATGCTGCATCAATTAGAGATGTATTACTATTCCCAACAATGAAACCTTTAAACTAAAAGTTGGCATGTAAAAAAATGCCACAGTCAACATATTTGAAAGGTATAGATAGTAGTTATCTATTTGAAGGCTATTTAGCATTTAAAACTGAAGAATTATAAATAAAAACAGTATCAAGTAAAATCTAAAATTACTAGATACTGTTTATTTTTCTTATAAATTGTAAAAAACCAGAATTAAGATTTTGTACGCAGTGCAAACTGCTACAAAATCTTAATTCTGCCATATTTATCTTCTACAGAAAGTTATCATACTATGATAACTTTCTGTAGAAGATAAAAAAGTGTAACCTTTCACTAATTAAACTACACTATATAAGTGTAAGATATCTTATAAAGGAGTTTTTAAAATTGAAACAAGTAACACAAATAGAAAAATATTATAAAAATAATGAAATTGATATGGACCAAATAATAGAAGATTTTACACCATATATTACCACAATAATAAACAAAGGAACAAATAATAAACTATCATTTGAAGACAAAGAAGAAATTTATTCTGACACATTCTTTATATTATGGAAAAATAGAAATAGATTAAATATAAATGTATCATTAAATTCATATTTAGCAGGAATAACCAAAAATTTGATAAAAGAAAAATATAGAAAATTGAAAATAGTTTATGATATTAGTAATTTTGAAAATGATGCATTAAATAGTGTAAATATGTATGAAAATGATAGAGAATTAATATGGGATATAGAACAAAAAATAAAAGGACTAAAAGATATTGATATAAAAATTGTAAATTTATTTTATTATTCATCTGTATCAATTAAAGATATAGCAAAAAAATTAAATATTTCTGAATTAAATGTAAAGACAAGACTGCATAGAATACGAAAGAAAATAAAGAAAGAATTGAATAACGGAGGAATTTAGAGATGGAATTTAACAAAAATAAAATAAAAACCAAAATTGCTATATCGAAAATAAAAGAGGAGAATGATATAGTTATGGAAAAGAAAAAAACAAGAAATATATTAAAAACAGTTGTTACAGCTATAGCAGGAATAATTTTAAGTGCAGGATTTGTATTTGCAGGGACAGCAGTATATGAAAGAGTATGGAAAACACCAGAAAAAATCCAATTATCTTCTGGAGATTATGAAGAAATAACAAAGGTAACTGAAGAAAGTAAAAAAGAAAATATATCAGAAGAAGATGCGAAAAAAGTTGCAATAGAAAAATTAAATCAAATTGGATTTAATTCTAATATAGTAAGTACAAATCATTTTAAAGAAATAGATTCAACTAAAATATTGTATAGTTTCGATACAGAAGACAATTATGAAATAACCATTGATGGACAAACTGGAGAATTTTCAGAAATATGGGATAATAATAAAAATATTCAAGATACAAGTAAATATATGACAGAAGAACAAGCAAAAGAATTAGCCAACAAATATTATAAATTATTTGGATACAAAGAGGGAGAATATGAAATAACAAAAGTTCTATCCGTAAACAATGAAGGAAAAGACAGAGGACCAGGATTTAGAATATATGTAACATATAATAAAAAATATGGTGATGTATATAATCCATATGAATATATTACAGTAACATTAGAATCCAAAAACATGAAAATGGCCATGTTTAGAGTAAGTAATATTCCATTTGACAACAATGAAACAGTAATCACAGAACAAGACGCAATAAATATTGCCTTAAAAGAAGATAAAAAAGTAGCAAAAAATAAAGTAAAAAACACAAAAACAAAATTAATGGTAGTAAAAATGAATGCTGATGCCTATGATAGAATAAACAATACAGATAAACATTACGAAACAATGCAAACACCTAATTATCCGGTTGAAGAAAGAACATATTATAAAGTAGATGATAAAATAAGAAAAGCGTGGGTAGTTGTTATAAATTATGAAGATAATTTTGGAGACAATGTAACAAAAAGATACACAGAGGGAGCATATAGTTATTTTGTTGATGCGACAACTGGCGAAATAATAGGTGGACATACAATGGATTATATTTATAGTGAAAGTAGATAAATTATAGTATTAGTTTTATAAAAAAATTTGAATAATTATAAAAATCTATTGACAAAAACAATACCTAGATATTCTATGCATGAAAATACATAGAATATCTAGGCATATTTATTTTTAAGGAGGGGATAAAAGTGAAAATTGGTAAAGAATTACTAAAAGGAAGCACAACAATGCTAGTATTGGATTTATTAAAAAATCGAAATATGTATGGATATGAGATGATAAAAAAATTAAAAGAAAAATCAGAGAATGTATTTGAACTTAAAGAAGGAACACTATATCCAATATTACATGGACTAGAAGAAATCGGAAAAAAATTAAACAAAATACATAAACCAAAACTTGATTGGAAATTATTAATAATTTTAATTGTGCTTTTAGGATTTGGATTTTTGGTGGCTTTTACCAGAGCAAGTAGTATAGTATCAGATGGATATGATACGGAAAATGTTATAGGAAGATATATTTGTGCTTTAATAGCAGGTAGTATTTTTAGCATATTTATATATTTTATTGATTATACAAAAATAATGAAATATTCAAATATATTTTATATAATTGCAACTTTATTTGTTGTTTATTCATTTCTTTTTGGAATTAATATAAATGGACTACCATACATATATATTTCACCATCAATTACGTTTTCACCGGTTGTTATTGCAATGCCACTTTATATTATTGCGTTTGTAGGTTTTTTAAATAGTGAAAAACAATACAAAAAGAATGTTACAATATTCAATAAGAATATAAATTTAAAATTAGCTAAAATAATAACATTAAGTATAATTTCTATATTTATTTTTGTAAATATACCATCTATTGTATCAGCATTTATATTAGGACTTATTTATTTAATAATTGGAACCGTAAAATTAGTGCAAACTAAAACAAATAGAAAAAGAAATTTACTAATCCTTTTGGGAATACCAATATTTTTAGGAACAATTTTATCGCTAAGTGTAATAATTGAAACACCATATATTGTTGATAGATTTGTAGCAGTATATAATCCAGAAAGCCAAGCAGATTGTTATGGATGGATCCCTTTAAATAGAAAAATAATTATAAATTCTGCTCAAACATTTGGTGAAGCAGACGATACTAGTAATGCTTTAGAAATATTTGACGAAGGCACAAATTATGCGTTTATATCAATTTTAGCACATTATGGCTGGGTAGTAAGTGTTGTGGAATAGTAATAGCAGTTTTAGCCTTAAGTATAGAACTAATTATAAATTCAATTAAGATAAAAGAAATTAATGGAAAATTATTAATAATTGGAATGTCTAGTATGTTTATTTTACAAAGTATATTTAATATTCTTATGAATTTGAATTTAATAATTGATGCTAATTTTAATTTGCCATTTGTTTCTTATGGTAGGTTAAATCTTATTGTTAATATGATATGTTTGGCTTTGGTATTAGCCATTTATAGAAGAAAAGATATACTTATCTTGATGATCAACCTATAATTTCGTCAACTTGTTCTTGAGTGTATCCGTTTGCAAGTCTTGCCTTTTGTAATTTTTAATTTACTTTAATTTTTGATTTTTATTATGTAAAATACAAATAAAATTATTGAGACAATTTGACTTTAACATTTTTTTTGTTGATTTATTGTAATAATATTGTATTTATGATAAGATAAAACAAAATTAAGAAATACAGAAATGTTAAGAGGTAAAATAATGAAAATAGGGATAGATATAGATGGAGTTTTAACTGATATAGAACAATGGCAATTAGACTATGGAAGTAAATTTTTTTATGAAAACTATTGTTTAGGAATAAAAAAATATAAAGGATATGAAACTAATGAAATATTTGATGTAGATATAAAATTAGATGATGAATTTTGGAATAAATATTTTCGAGAGTATTCAATTAATGTAGAAGCAAGAAAATTTGCAAATGAAGTAATTGATAAATTAAAAGAAGATGGACATGAAATTTATATAATTACGGCTAGAGGTCCTTTTTTAAGCCATTCAGCAGATGTAATGACAATAGAAGAAAATAGAAATATTGTATTAAATTGGCTAAAAATTAATCAAATACATTATGACAATATAATCTTTAGTCCAGAAGATAAATTGGAAATATGCAAACAAAATAATATAGATTTAATGATTGAAGATAAGCCTAAAAATATAAACACAATATCTAATGAAATACCTGTAATTTGCTATCATGCAAATTATAATGAACAATGCAAAGGAAAAAATATTTATAGATGTTATAGTTGGTATGACATATATAGAAAAATAAAAGAAATATTTTAAAATGGAGAAGAGAAAATAATGTCATTAATAGAAGTAAAAGATTTAGTAAAAAACTATAAAATTATGGAAAAAGAAGATGGATTATTAGGTTACTTAAAAAATCTAATTAAACCAAAATATAAAGAATTTACAGCAGTAAATAATATAAATTTTAATATTAACGAAGGTGAATTAGTAGGCTACATAGGAGAAAATGGAGCAGGAAAATCAACAACAATAAAAATGCTCACAGGGCTGTTATCACCAACATCTGGACAAGTTGTAGTAAATGGAATTGTGCCAAATGAAAAAAGAATAGAAAATAACAAAAATATAGGTGCTGTTTTTGGACAAAAAACACAGCTATGGTGGGATTTGCCTGTAATTGAATCTTTTAGATTAATTAAAAAGATGTATAAAATTCCAGAAAATGAATACAGAAAAAATTTAAAACAATTTACTGAATTATTACAATTAGAAGATTTACTAGAAAAACAAGTTAAGAACCTAAGTTTAGGGCAAAAAATGAGATGTGAAATTGCAGCAACATTTTTGCATAATCCTAAAATAGTTTATTTAGATGAACCAACAATTGGACTGGATGTTTTAGTAAAAGAGAATATTAGAAAATTTATTAAAGATATAAATAAAGAAAAAAATACAACAGTAATACTTACAACACATGATTTAAAGGACATTGAAGATGTATGTGATAGAATAATATTATTAGATCAAGGTCAAATAGTTTTTGATGGAGAAAAACAAAAATTTAAAGACACATATGGAAATAGTGTTTCAGCTGAAATTATTTTAAAAAATAAAAAAGCAAGTATAACTGAAAATCTATATGTTGAAGATTTTGAAATTATAGAAGAAAATGAAGAGAATATAAAAATAAAATTTGACCATGATAGAATGACAATTGTAAAAATAGTCGAGGTGATTTCAAAATATGGAGATATAGTAGATATTCATATGAAAGAAGCAGAATTAGAAGATATATTAAAAGAAATATATAGAGGAGTAAAAATATGTTAGAAACATGGTTAGCATTAGCACGAGTACATTTTAAACAATATTCTATTTATAAATCCAATTTCTTTTTATGGACATTAAATAGAATAGTAGAAGTTGTTGTTTACGTTTTTGTATGGCAAGCAATATATTACCAAACAGGCAATGCTGGTGGATATAGTATAGAATATATGGTTACGTATTATATTTTAGTTATTTCGATAAAATCAATAGCAACGTGGGGAATAAATGAAGATATTGCAGAGTCAATTAGAAAAGGTCAATTAAATAAAGAATTATTAAGTCCAATATCATATTTTAAATATTGTTTTGGATTATATATGGGAGAAATTGGATATGCAATTCCAATCTCAATAGCGACATTTATAATATGTTCAATTTTTTGGAGTGTACAACTTCCTGTAAATTTTATAAATTTTTTATTATTTATATTTGTAATAATACTTATACTTCCAATATCATTTTTTATACAAATGATAGTTGGAACAATTGGATTCTATACAAACTCAATTTGGGGAATGCAAATTTTAAGGCAATCAATTATAGCAATTTTTTCTGGATTAATTGCACCACTTACATTATTTCCTGAATGGTTTCAAAAAATTGCAAATATACTTCCATTTAAAGAATTTATATATACTCCTATTAATATTTATTTAGGAAATATTCCTTTGAATGAAATAGGTCTTATAATATTAAAATTAATAGTATGGTCATTAATTTTATATTTAATATCAAAAGTATTTTTTAATTATTCAGTAAAGAAAATAACAATAAATGGAGGATAAAATGAAAAAAGTATTTAACATTATTAAATTGTACTTATCATTTTTTGTAGCATCTTTAAAAGAACTACTAATATATAGAGTAGATTGTCTAACTGGTATGATTTCACAAATAGTTACTCAAGCAGTAGAAGTTATATTTATTTGGATTACATTTCAAAATACAGAAAATCTAGCAGGCTGGAACTTTAAGCAAGTACTTTTATTATATGGTACAACATTAATATCAATTGGAATTTTAGACTTATGTTTTGATTCATTGTATGATATAGGACCGAAATACATTAGAGATGGAGAATTTGATAAAATATTATTAAGACCTGTTCATCCACTGATTTCAATAGTAGGAAGTTCAAAGTCTTTTACATCTATTGGATATTTTGCATTAGGGTTATTTATAACTGTAAAAATGCTAATAGAGTTATCTATACCAATTACATTTTTTCTTTTTTTAAAAATAGTAGTATTTAGTATTATTGGAGCGGCAATTACTGGAGCAATATTAACAATATTTAGTATTGCATCGTTTTGGACATATAAATCCAATGAAGTGATATGGACATTTTACAGAATACATACATTTGCACAATATCCAATTGATATATATAACGGATTTATTAAACTACTAATAACAGTAGTTTTACCATTTGCGTTTGTTGCATATTATCCAACGATGAATTATTTAGGAATGGATAAATATATGATTTATTTATCTCCAATTATAATGGTAATCTTATGGATAATTGCTATTAAAGTTTGGAATTGGGCACTAAATAAATATAGAAGTACAGGGAGTTGATAAAAAATATGAGAATAGGAATTGATATAGATAATGTAATATCAAATTTTAATGAAGAACTGCTAAAAGCATATATTGAACATGATAAAGAATTAAGAAATACAGGAATCATAAATAATAATGCGCCATATATAAGAAATGGAATGTTTGATTGGACAGATGAAGAAGAAAAAATTTTTTATAAAAATAATATAGAAAAAATTGCAATTAATTTAAAAGCAATTGAAGGTGCAAATAAATACATAAAAAAGTTAAAACAAGATGGACATACTATTTATATAATTAGTGGAAGAGATAATGGAGAATATACAGATTCATATAATATGAAAAAGAATTGGCTAGAAAAATATGATATTACTTATGATAAATTATTTTTAGTTGATGCTTATAATTCTCATTCTAAAACAGAAATATGTCTAGAAAATAATGTAGATATTATGATTGATGATTCAAAAAGAATGTGTACAGATATAAAAAAACATGGTATTAGAGCATTTATTATGGATACACCGTATAATAGAGATACTAATGAATTTGAACGTGTATGTTCATGGAAAGAAATATATGATATTATATCTAATAATAAAATAAATGTGATATTAGACACTGATACATATAACGAATGTGATGACCAATTTGCGTTATCTTATTTAATAAAATCAAAAGATACACTTAACATTGAAGCAATTACTGTTGCTCCATATTCTCATAAAACAAAAAATGTTTCAGTAAGAGAAGGACAAGAATTAAGTTATAATGAAATTTTAAAAATATGTAATTGGTTAGATTTTGATACTACAAATAAAGTATTTAAAGGTTCTATGGATTATATTCAAAATGGGAATGATGAAAATAATGATGCAGTAAATAAAATCATAGAAATAGCTTTAAAAAATGATAAAACATATATATTAGGAATTGGTGCAATTACTAACATTGCATTAGCGATAAAAAAAGAACCTAAGATAATTGGTAAAATAGAAATTATATGGCTAGGTGGAAATGAATTAGGATATAAAGATAATTTGGAATATAATTTCAGACAAGATGTACAGGCTGTTAAAATTGTATTAGAATCACAAGTTAAATTAACTATACTACCTTGCAAAAATATAGTGTCTAATCTAAGAATTGATATTAATACTTTAAAAGAAAATATAGGAAATAAATCAGAGTTATGTGATTACTTAATAAAAAGATTTTATAATGATGGATACCATGGGACTCAAGAATCAAGAGTTATTTGGGATATTTCAGTTATTGCATATATGATAGATAAAAATTGGTTTGAAACTAAAGAAATAAGTTCTCCAAATATAAGAGAAAATACTTCTTATGAAATGACTGAAAATAGGCATAATGTAACATTTGTAACAAAATTGAATAGAGAGAAAATATACGAAGATTTATTTAATAAATTAGGAGCAAGAAATGAAGTACAATGAAATGAAACAAGCTGTGAAACTATTAAGTAAAGAATGGAATTTAGGAAAAAAAGAAGCAGGAGCAGACAATGATATTTGTGCTTGGATATATTTATTTGATGTTTTACAAGAAAGTGAAAGAATAATAAAATATAAAGATGGAAACAAACTTATAGGATTTTGTGGTTACTCAAAAGAATATTCAAATAAACATAAATTATCTAAAATGTTTTATGGTTTTGTAAAAAATAGATTATATAAAAATAAAAGCATAAAAAATTTAAAAGCATTTAAAGAGTATGAAAATAATTATAATTACATGCCAGACGAACTTAAAAATTACTTTGATGGAGAGGTTTCAATATTAATAGTAGATGAAGATTATAGAGGAAAGAAAATAGGAAAAAAACTTTTATTAGATGTATTTGAGCTTGCCAAAAAAGATAATATGAAAAATATTCAGATATTAACAGATGAATCATGCAATTATAAATTTTATGAAAGTTTAGGATGTAAAAAGGTATATGAAACAATAGTTGAAAACAAAAAAATAGAACAACTTGGAAATGGATATACCGAAAAAGCATTTATATATGAAAAGAAATTATAAAAGCGTAGGAGAAAATAAATATGAAATTAACAAGTAAAGAAGCAAGAAATATATTAGAAATAGAAAGAAAAACAGCAAAGAATGATAGATGGATAGAACATTGCATTTGTGTTGGAGATACAGCAGGAAGAATAGCACAAGCATTAAAGGAAAAAGGATATGATGTAGATATAGATAAAACAATAACTCTTGGATATTTACATGATATTGGCAAATACAATGGCGAATCACATGGACATGAGATAAGCGGATATAATTATTTGAAAGATAAAGGGTATGACGAAGAATATTGCAACATATGTATAACACATTCATATTTAAATAATGACATTGTATGTACTGCTGGAGGAGTTCCAAACCCAGATGATAAACCTCTTATAGCAGAGTTTATAAAAGCACATAAATACACAACAGAAGAAAAATTAATAAATCTATGTGACTTAATGTGTCCACAAGGTGGAAAAGTATTTACGATAGATAAAAGGCTAATTGATATTATGATTAGAAGAGGAGCTTATTCAAATACACAATATCATATTAAAGAAACATATAAACTAAAAGAATATTTTGACAGTTTATTAGGATATAACTTATATGATTTATTTCCAGAAATAAAGAATAATTTATAGTAAATCGGAGAAATAAAATGAATAGATTATTAAGAATAGGTTTTGATACATTTTTAACATCTGTAACTCCAATTTTAGGATGGTTTTTACTTGGAATATTAGTGGATAAAAACTTAATCAATATATTTTCATTAATATATCCGATGCAATTTGTTATAAGTGCAATACAAAGTGTTTTTGGAACAGGTGCTAATATAAGTTCAATTAGAGATAAAAATAAAAATAGTGTTTTTTCTGGGGTGATATTGGGTTCTGGTATAGGATTGATAATACTAGGGTGCGTTGCAATAAACATAGATAAATATATAACTTTTATGAACATGGATATTGATACATATAAAATATTTGGAGTATATGCTGTTATTCAAATGTTTTTTCAATTATTATTAAATTTATCTTTGTGTAAGTTGTATTTTGAAGAAAAAAATAAAAGAGCTAACAAATATAGTTTGCTATTCAATTTAATAAATTTTTCTTCATTAATTATAATGAGTTTAATAACAAAAGAACAAATAAAAATTGTTGGAATTTCAGTAATATGTATGAGTGTTTTTGTAGTTATTATGATGTTTAGAATAGTAGAAAAAACAAAATTTAAAATTAATATAGTAAATTGTATTAAATATGATTCTGTATATTTGTTTGCAGAAATTAGTATGTTTATAATTTATTTATTTGGTTTTAAAAATTCATTTGATTTTGGTGAAAAATATATTTTAGCAACATCATTTGCAACTTTAATAACAGATACTCAATGGGATATTGCTTATGCAATAAAAACAGTAGCACAAATTGATATTACAAAAAAAGAATTTTCATATAATGAACATATAAAAAATAGCAGAAAATTAGTATATTTGTTAATTATATCAAGTATTATAATGGGTATTATATTATATCCAAGTTATAAGGTAGATATAATGGCAACATCAATCATAGTAAGTATAGAATTGGTAAGTTTATATATGTATCCAATTTATTTAACAAAATTAACATACATACAACTTGAACATTCTGCTGTAAAAGCAACTATCAGTAAACAAATTGCCAATATAATTAGAATTTTTTGTTCTTTTATATCATCTCCATTTTGCACATCAATTGGACTAGCAGTTTCAGTTATATATCAACTAGTATCTACACAGTATATAACTGAAAAAAATAAAATTAATATGGAAATGAAATAAAATCATTGCTACTCATTTGAGAGATACAACTAGAGAAAAATTGAAGAGTGATGAGATAAATAATGTCTTAGTTGTAGAAGATGGATATGTATTTGAAATATAAAAATTAAAAAATTAGGAGCAAAATAAAATGTACGATTATGTTTTACAATACGGATTTGATATAGAATCAGAAAATAATATACAAAATATAAAAAAATACTTGAAAAACAACAATATAAAGGATAAAGAAAGAAAATGGAGACCACATATAACAATAGATTTATATGATTGCACTAACCAAAATGAATTTATAGAAAAAGTAGATAGTATAGTAAATAATATAAAATGTTTTAAATTAGAATGTAAGAATTTAAATGATTTTTATAAAGAAACATTATATATAGAGCCTTATAATAAAGATAGATTATTAGAGTTAAAATCAATTTTTGATAATGTATTGAATGAGTATAGAAAGCAAAATAGAAAAGAAAGAATATATAAGCCTCATATAACTTTATGCACAAATGAAAATATAAATCAAAGTTTATATGATTTAGTACATAATGTTTTTGAACCATTTGTAGCTAAAGTTAAATATATATGGATCTATAATCAAAAGATGGAATTAATAAAAGAGTATAAATTAAAAAATTAGGAGTAAATAAATGAGAATAGGTATAGATATAGATGATACTTTAACAGATATAAAAGACAAATTAACAAATGCTGCAAAAGAATATGCAATTAGTCTTAATAAAAATGTAGAAAATAAGAATCATAAGATAGTAGATATATATAATAATTGTAATATATATCAGAAATTATTTGATTTTAGTTATGATGAATTAAAATATTTTTTAGGAACTATACAAGAAGAAATTACTAACAATGCGCTTCCAAGAAATGATTGTGCTGATATAATAAGAAAATTACATAAAGAGGGTCATGAAATATATATTATAACTGCAAGAGATTCTGAATTTCATAAAGATCCATATATTCAAAGTGAAACTTGGCTAAATGAAAATTCTATATATTTTGATAAATTGATTGTTAATGCTAGAGATAAAGCAAAAGTATGCGTAGAAAATAATATAGACTTATTAATTGATGATAGTATAAGTAATTGCTCAAGTGTATATAATTGCGGAATTGAAGCAATTATGATTAGTAATGAAAGAAATAGTAACAACGAAATAAAAACATTTTATAATTGGAAAGAGATATATAATTACATAAACGAAATGGAGTAGCAAATGAAAAAAATAAAAAATGAAAATCAAATATTAATAATGTTAGCTTTTTTTAGCATATCAGTTGGACTATGGGGAAATTTTAGACAATTATGGCTACAAGATAATAATTTTGCTGTTACTAATATAAGCAATATATTAAGTATAGGAACATTTATAAGTGTTATAATTATTGGCTTAATAGGAAAATACGTAAAACTAGATAGATTAAAAAATACATTGGTAATAGTGTTATTAGTAAAATTAGTAAATATGTTTTGGTTATATTTTTTAAATAGGACAGGACCGGTAGAACTAATTAGATTATCAATAATAATAGATATTGTAACAGAATATATAATAATCACAAGTATTTACCCATTAATAACAACGATTGTAAAAACAGGAACAATATATAGTAAAAGAAGATTAACAGAATATTTATTTAGAGATATTGGAATTTTACTTGGAGGAGTATTTATAGGTAAAAGTATAGCAGGATTACTTGTAAATTATAATGCATGTTTACTTATAGCAAATATCTTTTTACTATTTTCGTTATTGGTATTATTAAATATAAAAGTTACTAATTCTGCTAATATAGATGAATATAAAGAAATTTCTTCAAAATATATTTTTAAAGATAAGCTTTTAATATTGTATTTGATTTATACATTAATCGGAACAATTGCAATGTCAACAGCTCTTGGACTAAAAATGCTTACACTTACCAATTATTTTCAATTTAGTGATAGTGTAGCGACTAATTACTTATTAATTATTGGACTACTAGCAGATGTTTTTGGAATTATAGCATTAAAATACTTAACACCTAAAAATGATTATTTAACTGTAACAATAAAATTTGGAATAAGATTTTTAGGATATGTAATAGCATTTATATCAAATAATATGATGATTACATTAATTGCAATTACTTGGTCTATATTTATTTCAACAGCATATGAAAATATTTGTGATGCTGTATATATTAATAGATTAGAAAATAAATATCAATTAAGTTTTTCAAATATATGCCATATAATTAGATTTTTAGGAGAGGCAATAGGAGTATTTCTTTGTGGTATAATGTATGAAATTGGATTAAGATATATGTTTGGATTATCTGCTTTATTTATGATATTCCAAATAAGTATAGCTTATTATATGATATATTTAAGAAAAAGGGAGAGTAAGTACTAAAATTTATTTTGGAAGTAGAAAGAGGAAATAAAATGAATAACAATTTTGAATTTATAGATGCAGTAAAAAAATTTATTTAAATATTCAGGAAATAATAAAAAATATTATATTAAATCAGTAGCTTTTATGGTTTAATTTACAATATCAGAAATGTTATATAAAACATTTTTTTCTAAATTTTTGGCTAATATGGTTAGTAAAGAATTTGATATTGCATTTAATTTAATAATAATATGTGCTTTTTTTAGAATATTCGGAATAACATTTTCTCATAACCAATATAGAAAATGTAGTATAATTGTTGGAGAAAAAATCAGTGCAAATTCACAAGAAAAATTATATAAAAAAATAATGATATTATCTTCAAAAGGATTTAGAAATATGGGTTCTGGAAAAATACTGACAATTATTAAATCGTGTGAAAGTAGTATGGTTAAGATAATAGATAGTATGTTGCAAGAATTCGCATATATTTTTACATCTTTTGTAATGCTTATTGCAATATTTATTATTGATTATAAATTAGCATTGGGAATTACAATAATTTGTGGTATTAGTTTATGGTTGTTTAAAATTGAATTAACAAAATCAAAAGGATTATTGAATGATGAGTATAAATCAACTGATGATTATACTAAACTAATTTCTGAAACAAGTAAAGGAATAAATGACATTAAAGCATTAAATTTTGAAGATACATGTAGTAAAATTTTTGTAAATGATATTGAAAATTTAAAAAGTACAAGAACACACAGAAGATTATTAGGAAAAACTATTAATACATCAAAATGGACTATTAGAACAATAGTCGAATCTTTATTATTAATATATATATTAAAAATGATTCAACTAAATGTTTATTCAACTGAACTTGCGATGCTATTGGTAACATATATGGATAATATAATTGATGATGTGTTTCATAGAATAATGTTTTAAATAATATAAATATTTTAATAAAGCCACATACACAAAATGCAATTGTTGGACCTAGTGGAGTAGGAAAAACAACAATTTTTAAATTGTTAACAAAAGAGTTAACTAATTATGAAGGTAAAATAGAATTTGATGAAACAGAAATTAACAAATTAAATAAAGAAAGTTTTAGAAATTCAATTTCAATAGTAAATCAAGAACCAATTTTATTTAATATGACTATAAAAGAAAATTTATTAATGGCAAACGAAAATGCTGCAGATACAGAAATAATAAATGCATGTAAACTTGCTAATATAGATTCATACATAGAAGAATTACCAAATAAATATGATGAAGTAATAACTGAAAATAGTACAAATTTTTCGGTTGGACAAAAACAAAGAATAGCTATTGCAAGAGCAATTTTAAGAGACACGCCAATAATTTTATTTGACGAAGCAACATCAGCATTAGATAATTATAGTAAAAATAAGATAAAAGAAACTATGACAAAATTATCAAAATATAAAACTATAATTATGATATCTCATACATTAGATTTAGTAGAAGATTGTGATAATATAATTTATATTGAAAATGGACAAGTATTAGAACAAGGAAATCATAATACTTTAATTGATAAAAAAAGGTAAGTATTATGAATTGATAAATAATAGTATTTAGAAAAGAAAAATGTCATGCTAAAGAATTAAAAAATAGTTAGATATAAGAAGTATATATTTGAAACTATGTAAGGAGTTTTTATATGAGAATAGGTATAGATATAGATGATACTTTAACAGAGATAAAATGATTTATTTAAGAAATAAAGAAAAATTGGAGATGAATTAAGAAATGAAAAATTATATAAAAAATTATCCAAGACCACAATTTGTTAGAAATAAATGGGAAAGTTTAAATGGAGAATGGAACTTTACATTTGATGATGAAAATTTAGGAGAAGAAAAAGGATATTATATTAGCTTTCCAACAAGAAATAAAATCAATGTACCTTTTACATACGAAACTGAATTAAGCGGAATAAAAGATGAAAGTGTGCATTATGTAGTATGGTATAATAAAAAAATACATATTTCAAAAGAAAATAAAAAAGCAATATTACATTTTGAAGGAAGTGACTATAAAACTAAAATATGGATTAATGGAAAATACATAGGAACAAATGAGGGTGGATACCATAGATTTTCATTCGAGATAGATAAATATATTCAAGAAGGCGAAAACGATATTACTGTAAAAGTAGAGGATTCATTAGCCAAAGAACAACCTAGAGGAAAACAAAGATATAAAAAAGAAAGTTGGAAATGTTGGTATATACAAACTACAGGAATATGGAAAACAGTTTGGATAGAATATGTGCCTAAATATTCTATAAAAAACGTAAAATCAACACCAAATTTAGATAATAGAAATATACAATTAGAATATGAAACAAATATATCTGAAAAAGAATTAGAAGAAAATAATTTTTATATAGAAACAGAAATTTCTTTTGAAAATGAACTACTAATCACAAATAAAATTCATCTTACAGAATTATATCAAGAAAATGAAATATCAATATGTGAAAATAATGCAGAAGTGAAAAAATGGTCACCAAAAGAGCCAAATTTATATGATATTTGTTATAAATTATATTGTAATGATAAACTTATAGATACTGTATATTCTTATTTTGGCTTTAGAAAAATATCAATTCAAAAAGATAGAATATATTTAAATGATGATGAATTATATTTAAAATTTATATTAGATCAGGGATATTGGAAAGAATCACATTTAACACCACCAAGTGAAGAGGATTTAATTAAAGATATAGAAATTGCATTAAAATATGGATACAATGGAATTAGAAAGCATCAAAAAATAGAAGATGAAAGATTTTTATATTGGTGCGATGTAAAAGGTATGTTAGTTTGGAGTGAAATGGCAAACTGCTATAATTATAATGATAAATCAATACAGCAATTTACAAATGAATGGATTAAAGTAGTAAAACAAAATTATAATCATCCATCAATTATTACATGGCTTCCTATAAATGAATCTTGGGGCTTACCAAATATAAGTGATAATATAAAACAACAAAATTATGCAAATAGTTTATATTATTTAACAAAATCAATAGATAATACAAGACCTGTAATTTCAAATGATGGTTGGGAACACACAATATCAGATATAATAACTATTCATGATTATAAACAAGATCCAGAACTGTTTTATTTAACATATACTGATAATGAGAAAAAAGTATTAAATAATATGGAAGAACATAATGGAAAACACAAATTATTTGCTGAAGGATATAGATATAATGGACAACCAGTTATAATGAGTGAATATGGTGGAATTGCTTTAGATTCTGAAAAAGGATGGGGATACGGAAAGCAAGTAGCTAATGAAGATGAATTTATACAAAGGTTTGAACTATTAACTAAAAATATAAAAGAAATACCTTATATATCTGGATATTGCTATACTCAACTTACAGATGTTCAACAAGAGATAAACGGACTAGTTGATGAAAACAGAAATAGCAAATTTAGTAAAAAAGTTGAAGATAAAATAAAAGAAGTTAATTAATTTTTATGTTTTTATTCGGATAATGATACATATGTAAAAGGGGAGAATGAACTATGAATATAGAAAAGCAATTACAAGATTTAAATGTTAATTTTGATGGTAAAATTGCAATTTATTATGATGATTTAAAAGGTAATGTTATTAAGATAAATGAAAAAGAAAAGTATAATGCAGCAAGTTGTATAAAAATATTCATTTTAATTGAATTATTTAATAGAATACAAAAAGGTGAGATAGACAGAAAATTTGAATTAGAATATTTAAATAAATATTACGTAAATGGTAGTGGTGTATTGCAATATTTATCTAAAAATATTAAACTTCCAATAATAGATATAGCAACTCTAATGATGATTATAAGTGATAATGTTGCAACCAATATATTAATTGATTATTTAGGAATTGACAATATTAATAAAACAATTAAAAATATTGGATGTTTAGATACAGAATTGTTTAGTATGTTTAAATCAGTTAAAGATGAAGTCTTTTCTGAAACAACAGCATATGATTATTATTTAGTATGGAAAAAATTAAATAATAATGAATTGTTTAATGAAAAAATAACAAGCGAAATAATAAATATAATAAAAAATCAAAAATATCATGAAATGGTTGGAGATGGAATAGATAACATTTATAAAAAAGTAAATATTCCAATTGTTAATTATATCGTAACAAAAAGTGGTAAATATCAATCAGTCAGAAATGATGGAGGTATTGTTTCAACTATTTATGGAAATTATATTTTGACTATTTTAATTAAAGATTTTAAAGATGATTATTATTTATCAGATGAATATGTATATAGCCAGGGAAGGAAAATAAGTAATCTTATTTTTAATGAGTATTTAAAATTAGGAGCAAAAAATGAAAGAAGTGAAACAATTGGAAAATAAAAAAATAGATTTAAGTAGTATAAAAGTTGCAATTTTTGATTTTGATGACACACTAGCTATTCATAAAGATAAAAATTACTTAAAACATCGTAATGAAAACGAAGAAAATCTTTTAAATTATTACTTAAATGCTTATCTAAATCCAGAATCTTTTTATGAAACTATTGAACCTTGTTCAATATGTGATTCATTACAAAATTTGATTAAAAATTTTGAAACAAAAGTTGTAAAAATGTATTGTGTATCTGGAATGAAATTTTCATTTCATTTAAAAGCAAAAGAAAATTTTGTACATAAATATTATAGTAATGATATAGAAGTAATTTCAGCACGATCTCAAGAATTAAAGTGTGATGCTGTTAAAATTATTAAGCGTATTAACAATTGTGATTTAAATGAAATATTGTTTATAGATGATAACAAAGAAAATATTATCAGATTTAATAATATGGGAATACATGCATGGACGCCTGAAGAATTTGAACAGTTAATATAATAATTAACAGGAGAAAATAAATAGAACAAGAAACAAAGAAAATAAATAGAAGTATAAAAATATATCCAATATTTGCATCATTTACAGGAGACTTAATATTCTTCGTACCAATAGACACATTATTTCTAACATTGGTAAAAGGATTAAATGCCAGTCAAATAACGGCAATGACAATGGTTGCATTAATAATATGTATAGTATTTCAAAAAGTAATACTAGCTATTGTAAAAAAGATAGGAAATGTAAATTCATTAAGACTAGGAGCAACTATGTTGTTAATTGCATCATTAGTATTAACATTTGGAAAATCGTTTATTGCAATGTTATTATATAAAAGCATACATGAATTAGCAGTTATGTTTTTAAATATGGATGAAATAATTTTGAAAAATAATTTAAAAGCTGTAAATAGAAAAGATGATTATTTTAAAATAAGAAATAAATCAAAAATTATATATGCTATTATAACTTTATTTACTGCGTTAGTAGCAGGAAAAATGTTTAATGTAAATAATTATTTGCCAATGTACTTGTCAATAATAATATATGTTTTAGTATTAGGAACAGCATTTTTATATTATGAATCAAAAGTAAATAATGAACAAGAAATAAAGAAAGAACATAAAAAACTAAAGATAACATCAATAATATTCTATGTAATATTATCAAATGCAGTATTTTATTCAATAATAAAAATGGGACAAAACAATAGTAAATTATTTATGCAATATGATTTTCAAAAATTCTTATCTGTTGAAATGGTAACATACTACATAACAACAATAGTATTTATATCAAGAATAGCAAGATTAGTAGGCAATGTAATATTTGGAAAAGTATATTTAAAAATAAAAGATAAAATGAGCATTGTTCTAACAATATGTTTGGCATTAGCGTTTTCATTATTGATTATAGGACACTTTATAGAATTAGCATTTATCTGTAAAGTTATAATTATGTCTTTAGGATTTTTCTTAATATTAGCGATAAGAGATTCATTCCAAACATATATAGAAGATATTGCTTTAACTATTTCAAATAAAGAGGAACAACAAGAAATTATAATTAAAATTGAAGTTTATAGAAGATTAGGAACATTAATATTAAGTGCTATTTTTACATTAATATTGATGAAATATGAACTAATTGTAATAGAATTTATTTTATTAGGATTAAGTATTATAGAAATATTTATTAATAAAAGACTATGTAGCAAGTTAGCAAAATATGGTAGCAGTGATAGATAGCAAATAATTAAATGCTATCTATTTTTTAGTTAAATTTGTAAAAAAATACCTGTTGAATATATGGTTTTTAGTATTGTATAATCAACTTAAGAGGTGCAATAATTTATGAGAATAATAAAAAAATATGGAAAAGACATATTATATAAGGAATTAAAGAAAAGCTATAATTTTTTTATTAAAGAAGCAAATACAGATAAAAAAAGCAAAGGCTATGGACTAATAAAAGATAAAACAATTTTAGCTGATAATATAGCAAGTATAGCATCAGTAGGATATGGTTTATCAGCATTAGTTATCGGAGTAGAACATAATTGGATAAAATATAAAGAGGCTTATGATAGAGTAAACAGAACACTAGGAACCTTTATAAATAACGTAGAAGGAAAAAACGGGTTTTATTATCATTTTGTGAATATGCAAACAGGAAAAAGAGAATGGAATTGTGAAGTATCAATAATAGATACAGCAATTTTTATATGTGGTGCTATAACTGCAGGTGAATATTTCGGAAAAGAAGTAAAAAATAAAGCAAATATCTTATATAAAAGAATAAATTGGGAATGGTATAGAAACGAAACAAACAATTTATTTTATATGGGATATAAACCTGAAAAAGGATTTTGGGGACAATGGGATGGATATGCTGAACAATTAATGATGTATGTATTAGGAGTTAGCTCACCAGCATATCCAATAGATAAAAGTATGTATTATGAATTTAATAGAAAAAAGAAGGATTATAAAGATATAAAGGATATAATATATACATATTGTGGAACATTATTTACATATCAATATTCACATGCATGGATTGATTTTAGAAATTTAACGGATATTAATGGAGTTAATTGGTTTGAAAATTCAATAAAAGCGACAAAAGCAAATAGAGAATATTGTATAGATAATAAGAGCAAATTTAAAACTTATGGAGAAAATTCCTGGGGATTAACTGCTTGTCTTTCTCCAAAAGGATATATAGGACCAGGAGCTGAACCACGTGATACCAATTTAGAAATAGAAAACGATGGAACAATATCTCCATGTGGTGCAATTGGCTCAATAGTATTTACACCTAAAGAAAGCATACAAGCTATTGAATATTATTATAATACATTTAGAAAATTATGGGGAAAATACGGTTTTAAAGATGGTTTTAATTTAGAAGGAGAAAAAGACTGGTTTGCAAGAGAATACATAGGAATTGATAAAGGAATAGGAATGTTAATGATAGAAAATTATTTAAATGAAACTATATGGAAATATTTTATGAAAAATGAGTATGTCATTAAAGGATTAAAAATTCTAGAATTTACTGATAATAAATCAGAAAATTTGAAACTAAACAAAGTATAATTTGGAAGAAAAGAATTATTTTTAGATAAGAACGAAAAAGAATTCACACAGATGATTACTTTTTCAATTTTTGATAATGAAGATTCGTCCAATATAGTTCAATTTATAATTGCAGTATCAGAAGTAAATCCATTATATGCTGTGAGGATTTTGAAGTAAAAGCAAAGAAGAACTCTAACCTAGCAAATGCTGATTAGAGTTTTTCTTTTTTGCTGTCTTAAAATAAAAGTTCTTTACTAACATAAGCCAACGAAATCCACTTGGTATTCGTAACAACTGTCATCAAAAAATCGACTGTTGAACATTTGATAGGAAATATTTCTAAAGGTGAATAGTCTCCAGGATACCTTTCTCTGTCATGCAATGTACACGAATCGTGATACATTTTTATGGTTAATTTTGGCTTTTCTGGACTATACTTTGCAAATCCTCCATATGGTTTATCTCGAAGTTCATCAAAAGCATCGCTAACTGCGTCAGCAATTTTTGAAATATCTTCGGAATTTACCACTTCTTTGGTATGTTCAGCAAAATGTTTTTTGAGTTGAGCAATTACTTCATCCCTTGTGGGTGGAGTAAGAAAACTAACATCATTGCTGTTGTTTTCCGTTTTAGTGAACGATGTCCGTGTGAGAGTATTAACTCTTATCATAAAAAGTACCTCCTAATATCTTATATACTACAATTATAGCATAAAAAACGCAATTGTTCAAGGTAAGGTTGATTTGCAATTTACATAAAAACATGATATACTTTATAAGTAAATTATATTAGAAACCAAAAAGTAAAACAGATAACTTGGAGGTTTCAAACCTCCAAATGTCTTTAAGGAGGTAGCAATGTCTAAAAGAAAGAAACAGTCAGGAAATTCAAAAAAGCAATCTAAAGCAATAAAAGAAATTTTGCAATTAGAAGATTGTTCAAAAAATGATGAATGTGGTGTTTCATCAGTAGATGACATCAGGGTAATTGTTTTTTATAATGGTCCAAATTACAAAGTGAAAATTGTAATTCCCAAACGGAGTATAACTAAGAAGATATTGGAAGTTCAAAACAGCAAATTTGATTTATATATCCGATTTAAAGATTTAGATTATAGCAAATCTGGAGGACACCTTTATATAGAATTAAAGGGAATATATAAATTGGAAGATAGATTAAAAAAGCCAAATGAATGTAATGAAGTTAAATTGGGTATTAATGCTAAAAAATATTATGGAAGTATTGTATTGCAACCAGATTTTTTTATTCCAGAGAATTGGTCTTCGTCAGTTGATTCAAGGGAAGATGAGATGGCTAATAAACAATACAAACGTGATATTAGAAAAATGGGAATAAACACAAGTAATTATACTAATTATGAGAAAAGCAACGTTCATCGACCATTTCATGTGGAGTGCGTATCAGTGCTACAACTAAAACAAGACATGTAATACTTGATTTTGATATGTTTTCAGAGATTATAACTTTTGAACAAAAAGGCAGATTTGGTAAAGAAAAACATCAAAATTTAGGTGTGAAAGTTAACGTAATTGCTTAGGTGGTAAGTGGAAACACATAAATTATTTTTTAGAAAATTTAGTAAAGTGCTTGAAATACTAGGAAAGTTAAAGTTGTATCTATAGTAAGCATAACAGGGATAAGTTGTGATGGTTAGTAGATATAAGGAAAAGTTAAGAATTTCAAGCCTTAGAGAAAATTTATTAAAATGAGTTATAGAGAATCTTTATTAATTTAAGTGTCAGTAGATATGTGCTGATGCTTATTTTTTATAGGTCAAAATTTTAAGTTTTTTTGACTTATAAAATTCTGTAGGTCAAAAAAGTTAAAAAACTTGACTTATAACATTTGTAAAACAATTCTAATCTCCAATAAAAATAATATCAAGAGTATATGTACTCACTTTGTTCGCTCTTGACATTATTTCTATTGGAGATTTTTCGGTAATTAAGCAAATGTAAGGATAAATATGTTTGGAAATATTGGCGATTTAATTGTAAAATTAAGGAATTTATGATACATTATATACAGTAAAGATTAGGAGAATAGAATATGAAAGATTATTATAAATGGTGTGTGGAATTACTAAATAATTGGAAACAGAAAAATGTAGAAAACATAGTTAACCTATTTGTTGAAAATGTAGAGTATTATGAAACACCTACAGAGGAGATAAATACTATAAAAGAAGTTAGAAAAATGTGGGAAGAGATAGAAGAACAAGATACTAGCGATATTGAGTTTAATATACTATGTAAAAATGATGAATGTTGTATTATTAACTTTATTTTAAAAGATACAATATCATATGATATGGTATATCAAATAAAATTAAAGGAGAACAACAAATGTATATTTTTAAAACAATGGTATATGGAGGTATAAAAAATATGAATATTGATGTTAAAAAGGTAAAAATTATTGTGACTGTACCTGTTGAAAATGTTGAAGAAGTTAGAAATACTATATGTAATGAAGGTGCAGGAGTTATAGGAAATTATACATATTGCACTATGAGTACAAAACGTATTGGAACTTTTATACCAGATGATAAAGCTAACCCATATATTGGTGAAAAGAATAAATTAGAATTCGTAGAAGAAGAAAAACTAGAAGCGGTATGTGATATAGATATAGCTAAAAAAGTCTTAAAAAGATTAAGAGAAGTTCATCCTTATGAAGAACCAGGAATAGATATTATTCCTCTTATTGATGAAGAGGATTTATTATAAAGAATTAAGATATAAAAGGAATTTTAAATATGATATTATATGCAACCAAGCAAACAATAAAAGAATTGAATATACCAATGCCAAATGAATTATCAGCATTTAATAATATAATGGCAAACAAAGTAATTGAAGAGCAAGCAGGAGATGAATTATTAGAGTGGGGATTAAAATTATTTTATTTTGATGGAAGAAAATGTGTGCAGGCTGTAAATTTTGCAAGTAAATTAACTTTATTTTTATTTGATATAAAAAATGAAGAAATACAATGGATTGCTAATGGTATTGCAATATATTTAAATAAGTTATATAGTAAAGATAAAAACATGTTAAATTTATTAGAAAAATTGTATACTGATTATCCAACTTGCACTTTTGAAAAATTGACAAATAAAAGTATTATTGCATCACTTAATCATAGTCAATTTCAATATGCAGATGATGGATATAGATTTTATGAATATATAGATAAAAATATATTAAATACAATAAAGATAAATAAAGATTTTAATTGGAATAACTTAACAGCTAAAAACATAAATGGAAAGAAGGAATATATATATCCAGCAGAATATTTTAGAGATTTACTTATTGAAAGATATGCAGAGTAAAAAAATGGAATTGAAAAATAAAGGAGAAAAACAGTTATGAAAATAGGAATTGATATAGATGGAGTTATACTAGACTATGAAAGGGTATTAAAAACATATGGAGATTTATATGATTTTATAGAATTAAAGAAAGATGGAATTATTAATAGAAATGAACATTATTTAAGAAATAGATATGACTGGACAGATGAGGAAAGAATGAAATTTGTTAATAAATATTTTTTGAAATTATCAAAACAAACTCCTTTAATACCAGGTGCAAAAGATGTAATTGATATGTTACAAAAAGAAGGAAATGAACTTATTATTATTTCAGCTAGAGGTGGAATGATAGAAGAAATGAAAGATGTTGCAATAGAAAAGTTTAATGAAGAAGGTATTTCATTTAATAAATATCATTGGAAGCAAGATGATAAATTAGAAGTGGCTAAAAAAGAGAAAATTGATGTAATGATAGATGATTCATATGATGTTTGTAAAAAATTATCATCAAACGGAATAAAAACAATATATTTCAGAGACAAAGAAATGAAAGTATTAGAACAAAATGAAAACTTAAAAGAAGTGAGTAATTGGGGAGAAATATATAGATATATAAAGGGGATGCAAAGTAAATGAAAATATTAATGGGAACAAAAAATCCAGGAAAAATAGAAGGTGCAAAACAAGCATTTGAAAAGTATTTTGATAATGTCGAGATAGAAGGAATACCAGTAAGCTCAAATGTAGGAGACCAACCAATTAATGAAGAAATACTTCAAGGAGCTAAAAATAGAGTAAAGAATTTAAAAGAATATGCTATAAATAATAATATAGAAGCGGATTTTTTTATATCAAGTGAAGCTGGAATTACAAATTTGTTAGGAGAATGGATTGATATAAATGCAGTAGTTATAGAAGATTCAAAAGGATTTCAAAGTGTAGGAACAAGTCAAGGTTTTCCTATTCCAGATAAGTACATAAATGAGATAAAAGAAACTGAACTTGGAAAAGTTATGGATAAAATATTTAGTGGAAAAGAACTTGGAAAAGGAAAAGGTGGAATTAGTCTTTTGACAAAAAATGAAGTATCCAGAATAGATTTAACAAGGAATGCATTTATTATGGCTTTAACAAGTCATATTAATGAAGATATATGGAAATAATAAGCTTTCTTGCTTGAGAGATATAGTTAATTATTTATAAGTGGATTGCCGGTTTTATTCGTAAATTTTGCACTATTTACGAGTAAAACCGGCAATTTTTAATAATAAAAAACTGTAGCTTATATATTTCTATATAAGCTACATGCTAAATCAAAACTGCTTACCGAAGTAAGCCTTCTCAGTCATCTAATTTTCTTAAATTTTTTCTCAACTTTGTTTTTGAATACTTATTTTTTAAAATAAAGTGGGAGGTGAAAAGATAAATATGAATTTCAAAAAAATTATAAAAATCCAAAAAATAGAAAATCTATATGAAAAAGCATTTTCAAGAATAGGAATGGGAAGTTTTATGAAACTTGCTTGGAATAATATTAAAGTAGATTTCAATTCAGAACCAAATATGTTAGAGGTTAGTGCTAGATTAATGATTGAAGAAATTTTAGTTTATGAGATTGCAGTAGATGGAGAAGAAGGATATAAAAAAATTAAAAAAATGGTATCAATAGAACTAAAGACATTTGAAAAAATAAGTGCGTATTATAAAAATTATATAGACACGCTAATTAATTATTTAAAAAAACATCCCGAAATGAAAATTGAGTTTTTTTTAAAAGATACTTAACTTTAAATTACTCTATATATAAAAGTATAGAGTAATTTTTATCAAAAAAAAAAATACTACATAATTACACTTATGTAGTATTTTAAAAAAGAAAAGTTGAAAATTTAAAGAAAAAATACTACATAAATAACAAAAAGACATATAAAAAAATACTACATAAATAAGAGGTGAGAAAATGAATGGAAATATTGGAAAGTTTTAAAAAATATTTGGAAAAAAATTACGATACCGTTGGAGAAAGAAATACCATTGAAGCATATCTAAGATATATAAAACAATTTATTAAATATTTTAAAGAAAAATTTAATGAAGACATTATCGATTTTTCAAGAGCTGACTATACAGAATTTAAAATTCATATTAAAGATGATAAAAGTTTTAAATTTAGTACAATTAATAGAAAAACAGCAGCATTATCAATTTATGAAAATTTTTTAATTAAAAGTGAAATTAGAAAAGAAGATAAAAAAATAATAGTTAAAAGAGATTTTTATAAAATCGATAGACCGTATATTACAAGGGATATGTTACCTAATAATACAATAAGAAAAGTTAGGTTAAAAGCAGGAAAAGAAAGCAAAAGAGACTATGCTATGTTCATATTACTTGATGTTGGGGGATTAAGAGTTTCGGAATTATTAGGAATAGAATTAGAAAGAGATGTTGATTTTAAAATGTATTCAATTCATATTATAGGAAAAGGAAATAAAATAAGAAGTATCTATCAAATAGCATTAATACTAAAAATGTAAGGCGTATAGGAATTTTGAAAGATTTTTTTCTAAACTAACACCTGTTGAAGAAATAGCAAAAGTATTAGAAGATATGGTTTAAAAAATATCTAATAAGAATACTGGAGATAAAATTATTGATATACTTTTTAGATTAGGATTCACATATTCTTTGAAGGGAACAAGATTAATTAATGACTGTATTTTATATTCAATAGTAGAGAATAAAGATAATATTAAGAATATCTATAACGAAATGGCAAAAAGAAAAGGAGACACCTTATGAAGATTATAGATTAAAAAACCACAAAGTATTGAAAAGACTGAAAAAGAGCAAAAAGACACGAATATTTTTCAAAAATAGATAAAATTTTTTAAAAAAGTTTAAAAAAGATTAATTTCATTAGAATTTATTAAAATTATAGAATAAAAAATTTAAAAATATATTTTGCGATATTAATGTTTTATGCTATAATGTTAAAAAAACAAGGAGGATATTAAAATGCTAGAAGACATAGAAGTTTTATATCATAGTTGTATTAGAATGAATAAAGAAAAAATGATTTATATAGACCCATATCATATAGAAAAAAATTACAATGATGCAGATATGATTTTTATAACACATGATCATTACGACCATTATTCTGAAGAAGATATAGACAAAGTAAGAAAAAATAATACTATATTTATAGTACCTGAGAATTTGTTAAATAAATTAATTAAAAAAGGAATAAATGATGAAAATATCATTACACTTGATCCAGGAGATGCTGAGAATATAGATGGAATAAAAGTTGAAGCAATTCATTCTTATAATATAGATAAGCCATTTCATCCAAAAGAAAACAATTGGCTAGGATATGTTATTGAAATAGATGGTGTTAGATACTATATTGCTGGAGATACAGACATTACTGAAGAAAATAAAAAAATAAAATGTGATGTTGCATTTGTACCAGTAGGTGGTACATATACAATGAATTTTAGTGAGGCAGCACAATTGATTAATATTATAAAACCTAAAATTGCTGTTCCAATTCATTATGGAAATGTTGTTGGAACAAAGCAAGATGCAACTGATTTTATAAAACTATTATATCCAACAACAAAAGGTATAATTTTAATGAAATAAAAAAGAAAGAGGACTAAAAATGAAATATTCAAATAAAGACAAAGAATTATTTAATGAAGCAGGAATTAATATAGAAGATAAAAATTATACAAATGAAGAAGTAGAAAGCTTAAAAATGAGAGTAACAGATTTTATTATGAGCCAAAGTACCAAGTATATAAATAAATACAACCAAAAATTTAGTAATATATTATAAGGATATAGATATGAATAAAGAAGAAATAATAAAGTATTGTTTGACATTAGAAGATACATATAAAGACTGTCCATTTCCAAATGATTTTGAATCAGTAACAATGAAACATATTAAAAATAACAAATGGTTTGTTCTAATTATGAACGTTAATGATAAGTTATATATTAATGTGAAAACAAATCCAGATTATTCTGACATATTAAGAAATACTTATGATTATATATTTAAAATTTCTATATTTATAAGTTTGGCAACAATTGCTTTTACTATATATGTTGGTATAAGAAAGAAAAAACAATTTTAAAATTAGTAAATTATTAAAAAATAGTATTTTAGAAGGAAAATGTATTTTATGAAAAAAAAGATTATATTAACAATTTTATTTATAATTATAATAATATTTATTTGTTATTGGTTATATTCAAATACAGGATTAAAAAAATTTGAAAAAGAAATTTCCAGTTTTATATTACCAGAAGGAATTGAAAAAGTTACAATAAAAAGTGGAATAGGAGATTCGGGAGGTAATGGAGAATATTCAACATATCGTGTAGTTTTGGTTGTGAAGTCAAAAATGCCAATAGAGCAATTAAATCAGGAATTTAAAAAACAAAACTTAACATTTTCAAGCCATATTGAAAATAGTAGTACACCTATTTGTTACATTACTCATTGCGAAGATAGTATATTTAAATCAGAAAGAAATTTTATATTAGAATTTGATGAACTAAAAAAAGTAAAGGATTTTACTGATTATTATTTTATTGAATTTATTAAATAAAATAGAAATGTAGATTATAATTGTATGTTTGGTATCTTGCAAATGTTATTAAGTAATGATATATTAAAAACGATTTATAAAAAATAAAGAAGGGAGATGTTTTTAATTATGAATAAATCAAATAAAGTTTTTGAAGGAATAATAATTGTATTGATTATTGCTTTAATAATAATGTCTATTTTATACTTTGACATGAGAGTCAAAGCAAAGAAAAATTTAAATGACTTCTTGAATCAATGTGAAGTAACTTCTAATTTATATAAAGAATTAGATGAATTAAAAAATAATGATAATAATTTAGATGGTAATTTCTTATTTTCAGAAGAAGGAAAATAATGATGAATAACAAATATAAATAAATTTTTATTTATTATATAGATATTTTTTTGATATTGAGCCTCAAAGGCTCTTTTTTATTTTATAAAAAATTTAATAAAAAATGTTACCTTTTTCAAAAAAATGGTAATATATAAATAGATATCTAAAAAGGAGCTCTAAAGCAAAATGAAAAACAAAAAAATAAAAGAATATATTATTAATGGAAACATTGATATGGAAAAAATAATGAACGATTTCGCACGGATATATATTTATGATAATAAAAAATAGTGGATATGTATTTGATAATGAAGATATAGAAGAAATAGCATCAGATGTATTTCTTGTAATATGGAAAAACAAAGAAAAACTAGACATTAACAAAGAAATTGCTCCATATATAGCAGGAATAACAAAAAAATTGATATTAAAAAGAAAAAATAATTTTAAAAATTATAATGAAAACATTGAAGAATATGAAAACTTTTTATATGAAAAAAATAATGATATACATATTAAAATAGAAGAAAACGAAAAAATAAATATATTAACTAACGAACTAACAAAAATGAAAGAAGAAGATAAAAATATTTTTACATATTATTATTACCAATCAAAATCAATAAAAGATATATCAAGTTTATTAAAATTATCACAAATTAAAGTGAAATCAAGATTATCAAGAATACGAAAAAAATTAAAGAATGAATTAGAAAAAAGGGGGTATGGTTATGAAAGAAGATAAAATAATAGAAAACATTATAAAAAAATCACAAATAAAAATAGCTGTATCTGAATTTGCAAAGGAGAAAAAAGAAATGCCGAAAATAAATAAAATTTCAAAATATGTTGCAGCAGCGATTATAACATTAGGAATAGGAACAGGAATAGTATATGCAACAGGAACTGCTATTTATGATAAAATATGGAAACAACCTGAAACATATAAAGTATCTAATGAAATTACTGAAAAAGATAAAGAAAATGCAATTAGTGAGGAAGATGCCAGAAAAAAAGCAGAAGAATATTTACGAAAAATAGGATTAGATGATGAAATAAATGGATTAAGACTAAATAAAAGTTGGCAAGAAAACGATATTACATGGAATATAGAATTTACAAAAGGATCAATGATTATAGATAGTAAAGGGAATTTTGAAAGTTTAAATATTCCATCATATAATTATACAATTCCATATAACTATGGAATTACAAGAGAAGAAGCAAGAAAGACGGCAAAAGAATTATTAGCAAAATATAATCCGGAAAATAATAATAATGAATACGAATTAGTATCACTTCATAGAAATATGGAAAATGATAAGGCTTCATATATTTGGTATGCAGATTTTTATAAAAAGTATGGTGAGTTATATAATATGCATGAAAAAATATCAATCGGATGGATACCAACAATTAATGGATTATATAGTCTAAATATAGAAAACTCAAAATATGAAAATAATGAACAAATTATTACAAAAGAGGAAGCAATAAGAATTGCAACAGAAAGAGATAAAAAAATTGAAACAAGACATAATATAGCAACTACCGAAGCACAAATTGGTATCGATAAAATGAATGCAGATGTTGTATATAGAGAAAAAGATATAGAAAATTATAATAAAGGAACAATTAATTATGAATGTGATGAAAATGGAACATATAAAATAAAAGATAACGCAGAATTTTACAAAGTTGATAATCGTGTCAGAAAAGTTTGGGAAGTAAAAATTTATTATGATTATTATAATGAGTATTATCAAGAAAGATATGTTTATTATGTTGATGCAACAACAGGAGAAATTATTGGTGGAAATAGCTGGAGTGGCTCAACTGAACAAGTAGCACAATTAATTGAAAGTCAATATAATCTTATAGAAAAATAAAAAGAAGTCCAGTATGAACTCTATTTTTTAGGGGGTATAGTTCAGTTTGGACTTCTTTTTTGATAATAGAGTATGATACAATAAAAAATATTTATATAAAATTTAAAAACTAAAAGATGTAAATTTATATTTAAAAGATTAGAGTTATTAGATAAAAAGTATAAATATGTTGTTTGAAAATATTTTTTGTGTTAGAATATAAAAAACAATCATACAACTTTGTGAGAAAATATTGTAATTGGAGGTAATGATATAATGGAAAAATGGAAATGTCCAAAATGTGGAAATGAAGAATATGAAAAGGAACAATTTCAGGCAACTGGAGGAAATTTTGCGAAAATTTTTGATGTTCAAAATAAGAAGTTTATAACAATTAGTTGTACCAAATGCGGATACACGGAATTATACAAAACAGGAACAAGTGCAGCAATGAACATATTTGATTTTCTAATGAACTAGGTACAAAATAAAAAAATATGGAGAAAAGATATATGAAAAAAGTATTAAAATATGGAACAATTGCAGTTATTATAATGGTAACAATTATTATAGGTATAAATTTATATGTAAAAATATCTACCAATAAACAAATTGTGAAAGAAACAGATTATACAAAATTATCAAACATAGATTGTATAATAGTTTTAGGTGCTGGAATATGGAATAATGAACCTAGTCCTATGCTAAAAGATAGATTATTAGAAGGAATAAATTTATATAAAAATAATGTATCAAATAAAATAATAATGAGTGGAGACCATGGTAGAGCAGAATATGATGAAGTAAATATAATGAAAAACTATGCTATTGAAAGAGGAGTTAAATCAGAAGATATTTTTATGGACCATGCAGGATTTTCAACTTATGAAAGTATTTATAGAGCAAAAGCAATTTTTAAAGCGAAAAGAATTGTTATAGTAACTCAAAAATATCATTTGTATAGAGCATTATATATTGCAAAACAACTAGATTTAGAAGCATATGGAGTTGGAGCAGATCCAAGACAATATGTAGGAGCAACATATAGAGAAATAAGAGAAATATTGGCAAGAGATAAAGATTTAATAAAATGTATATTTAAGCCAGAACCAACTTATTTGGGAGAAACAATTCCTGTCAGTGGTAATGGGGATGTTACAAATGATTAAATAAGCAATGGATTAATATCCACTTGCTTTTATACTATTATATATGAAACTTTTTTTAATGTTACTGTTATATATATATGAAAGCAGGTAAAAAATGGAGAAAGATTTAGATAAAAAATTGTACAATGATTATTTGAATGGAGAAAAAGAAGCATTTGAAATTCTTTATAACAAATACAAAAATAAAATTGAATATTTTATTTATAACATAGTAAAAGACTATCAAAAAGCAGAAGACATAGCTCAAGAAACGTTTATATATGTTATACAACACCAAATAAGAGAAAATAGTTCTTTTAAATACTATATATATCTTGTTGCAAGAAGCAAAGCACTAAATTATATAAATGTAGAAAAAAGAAGAAATGAAATAACAGAAAAATATCTTGCAAATGATAATGAACAAATTGAAAAAGACGTATTAGATATTATTACAGCAGAGGAAAGTAAAAAAGAACTATTAGAATCAATAGAATTGTTAGATGAAAGATATAAAAATGCAATTTATCTCGTAAATATTGAAGGTCTATCTTATGAAGAAACATCTAAAATATTAGGAGAAACTCTACAAAACACAAAGAATTTAATACATAGAGGTAAAAAACAATTAAGAAAAATCCTGCTAAAGAAAGGATTTAATGAAATGAATAAAGTTTTGAAAATTTTTGTAATAATTATATGCACAACAATCGCATTATCAGGAATAGTCTATGCTACAACAGTTATATATAATAAGTATATAAAAAATAATACAAATCATAATATTACAATGAACCCATCATATCAAAGTACACTAGATGAAAATACAATAAATAATTTATGGGTAGGAACGCTAGATTTAGCATGGAAAGACCTAGAAGAAAAAATTGGATTAAATAAGATAGAATTAGAAGGTGAAATGCCACAAATTGTAAATGATTTAAATGAAAGTACATTTTCAAAAGAAATGCTAAATCCAAATGATTATAAAATAAATGTAGAAAGAACAGTTACAAATGGATACAAAATAGATGCTACACTTAACAAAGAATTGAACTTTTTAGAATCATTTGACAATTTTAGTGATTATAAATGGACATTTGGAAATGGTGATGAGGCTATTAAATATTTTGGAATAAACAATGCGAGTCCAGAAGAAATGAATAAAAATGTTGAAATTCTATTTTATAATAAATTAAATAATGGTAGTTTATTAAGTGATGATATGGCTATAAAATTGAAAACAAAAGAAGGAGATGAAATAATACTTTATAGAACAGATGATAAAAAATCATTTGACGAATATTATGAAGACATAAAAGCAAAAACAAAAAACTATAAAGGTCGTACAGAATTTTCAGAAGATGACGAATTAAGAGTTCCATATGTAAAGGTAAATGGAATGATTAATTACAACCAATTATATGACAAAAAGATAAAAAATTCAAAAGGGTTATACATATATGATGTTATCCAAAATGTTAATTTTAATTTAAATGAAAAAGGATGTAATTTATCTAGTAAAGCAACAATGGTTACAGAATATATGGGAATAGGACAAGATACAAAATATTGTTATTTTCAAGATACTTTTATAATATTTATGAAAGAGGCAAATTCTGATAAACCATATTTTGCATTAAAAGTAGATAACAATGATATTTTAGAAAAGATAGAAGAAACAGATGGACCAAAAATATTTGATAGTACAACTTTAGCAGATAGAGAAAAATATTATAGCAAATATTTACAAGGGGGAGAATATAAATTTTTTGAAGATGAAAAATATGAGTATTATTATCCAACTCAAAAAACACAAGTTGTCCAAGTGTATTTTAAGAATGGAGATATAATGACAGCAGAAGAAGCATTGAAACAAGGAAAAATATCTATGGATTTATTGGATAAATATGAAATTGAATATTTTAAGAAAGAAAAATAATTGTTCAGAAATATAATATCCGTGTATAAAAAAATTGATGTTAATTAGAAAATTATATATAATAAAATAAAGTATAGAGAAAGTTATAATTGCAATAATTTTCTCTTTTTTTATAAAAATGAAACTTTTTTTATATAACAAAGGCTCTTATAGGTGTAAGATATGTACATATATTCGGAGGAAATTATGGAAGAATTAGTAAAAAAAGCCCAAAAAGGGAACAAAGAAGCATTTACAGAATTAATTTATGAAATACGACATGATTTATATAAAATTGCAAGATGTCGTTTGTCTTGTGAAGATGATATAGAAGATGCAGTTCAAGAAACAATGATAGAAGCATTTAAAAATATAAAAAAATTAAAAAAAGAAGAATCTTATAAGAAATGGGTTATAAAAATATTGGTGAACAAGTGTAATCGAGTTTATAACAAAAATAAAAATAGAAATATATCTTTTGAAAATTTAGAATTAGATAATACTTATTCACATAATGAAAATTATCAAGAATTAGATAATTTGGATTTTTATTTGATTTTAAAGGATTTAAACTATGATGAAAGAATGTCTTTAATATTATTTTATTTAGAAGATTATTCAATAAAAGAAATATCTAAAATACTTAAAACAAATGAAAATACTATAAAAACAAGGCTAAAAAGAGGAAAAGAAAAAATCAGGAATAAATTTTTGAAAGGAAATAATTAGTATGGAAGTATTAGATAAAAAAATAAAAATGGCATTATCTAAAGATATAGAAGAACCATATACATATGAACGAGCAATAAAAAAAGCGTTATATAAAAATAAAAATTATGGAATAAAACATTATATAAAAAAAGCTATTATAATTATTGCTTCAATTTTAAGCACATTAGTGGGAACATTTAGTATATATGCAGCAACAGGAGGAAAAATTGGTGGAATGCCAGCATTTGATTGGATAGGATTAAAATTTTCAGAACAGTATGTAGAATATAAACAACCGGTAGAAAATCAAGTATTAGCATTTGAAAATACAAGTGTAGAATTAGTATCTACTTTATGTAATGAGGGATTAACTATATTAGAATTTGAAGTAAAACTTAGCGAAGAGGATTATAAAAAATTAAAAATAGATGAAAGTGTTATTACAGATGAATTTTTGCAACAAATGGAAGAAACAAAAGAAAAAGCTAAAGATGAAGCAATAAAAAAATTAAAACAAGATATTTACACTGAAGAAATACAAAAGGGAAATTATAATATAAACTATGATGATATTAAACTTACAGACGAACAAATAAATAAAAAATATGATGAAGAGATAAAGAATATAGAAAATAGCATTGAAGAACGAAAAAATACCTTATTTACAATTGCTCTTACCTTAAATAACGATCAAAAGGGAGGAACATATAATTATGATAAATTTAATCCAAATACAGAATGGTATGCAAATCTATATATAGATGATACACCTTATTATGTTACAAGTATGCAAAAGTTAGAAAAAATAAATAAATATGAATATAAAGTTTATAATTTCTATTTAATTTCAGATGATATTCTAAAAAACAAAAACGATTTTAAAATAACTCTGAAGAACAATAAAATTGTAAATATGGCTAATTGGAAAGTTCAAATGTTATCAGAAAAAGGCCTAGAAGAAGAAACAAAAAATATAAGTGATAATTGGTTTGGAAATGTAAATATAAAAATTATGGAAAACGAAAGTGAAACAATGAAAATACCATCTATAAGTACAATAGATTTACCAGGTGAATTTGAAGTAAATGTTTCAAAAAATGATATACTAAAAGATAGTAAAGTTATAGAAAACCTAGATATAAAATCGGAATTCAGAAATATTACTCAAAAAGTTGAAAAAGTTGTTGCATCACCAGTCCAAACAGTAGTACAAGTAAAGCATTCCGCATCTCAACAATCATCAAATGCGTTTGCCAATAGATATTCAAATCAAGAAATAGAACATTTACCTATAACAAATAGATACAAAGTATATGATTCTGAAGGAAAAGAATTAAGTTGCTTGGCTTTGACAAATAAAAACACATTAATATATAGTGATGGTACAAGAGAGGATTATGATAGACATGATATTCCAAATAAGAAATATAGTAATGCAACATGGGAAACATTAGAATATTTACTAATAGAAAATACTAATTCAGAATATATAAAAATTGTACCAGTAGAAAATATACGTAATCCAGTTGATGGACAAGAAGATACAGGTGGAGAAATATATTATGAAATGAATCCTTTAATTGTAAATCTAAAGTAGGAAATAATCAAAATAATATATCATGAAAAATTAAAATACGAATATTTTAAGAAAGAAAAATAAGTATAGTAATTGAAATTTTAACAAAAATATGATAAAGTATGAAATGTAATAAAAAAATCAAAAGATAAACAAAAGGGAGAAAAGTTATGAACACACATTCAATAATCATAATAAAAAACGAAAAAAATGAATATTTACAATATTATGACAAAAAATGGAATTGCTATTTATTTTTAAACAGTAAAATGAAAAACAAAGAAGACATGGAATCAATTTATAACAAAATAAAAGAAATGTTAAACATTGAAAAGGAAGATGTTGAGATATCATTTGTTGGTGAAAAGATACATAAAAAATTCTCAGAAAGTGATAAAATAGAAAAAGAATATCAACATTTCTTTTATAAAGTAAACATACTAAAAAATATTGAAGAATTTAATAAAAAGGAATTTCAGTGTTTTAATATAAAATACAAGTGGTTTTCTTTTAAAGAATTTGAGAATGATGAGAGAATACAAAAAGTGAATAGTGATATTATACAATTTGTAAAATCATTTGATATCTAAGATAAAAGGGGGACATTATGAAAATATCTGTAAATGTAATGCAAAAATTATCAAAAATAAAAAATTCAGCATATGACGCAATAAAAATAGAATATTTATATCATTCAAATAAACTTGAAGGAAGTACATTTAGTAAAGAAAATTTAATAGATTTACTAGAACAAAAACAGGTTAAAGGAGAACACTTCTTAGATGATGTAATAGAAACAAAAAATTCATTAGAATTATTTGATGTAGTTATAAATACATTGCAAGAACCTTTTGACAAATATTTATTGTGGGAATGGCACAGACTACTAAAAAAAGGAACAGTTGATGACGAAATTGATAATATAGGAAAATGGAAAAAATATGAAAATAGATTATCAAAAACAAACTTAAAATTATGTGAACCACATTTAGTAGAAAATAAAATGTATAATTTATTAGAAGACTGGAAAGAAAGTAAAAAGGATATTTATTCAATTGCTGATTTTCATCAAAAGTTTGAACATATTCATCCATTTCAAGACGGAAATGGAAGAATAGGAAGATTTATTATACTAAGACAATGTATAGAGAATTCGGTTGATTTAATAGCAATAGATGATGAATATAATAAAGAATATAGAGATGCTTTATATGAAGCACAAACAACTGGAAATGTTGAAACATTAGTTGAAGTGTTTCAAAAATGCCAAGTTAGGCTTGATAAAAAATTATCAGATTTTGAATCATTAATAAAACAAGTATCAGAAGAAGTAGATTAATAAGTGAAAATATTTAGGGATAAGTAAACGAAGGGAGAATTTTATGTTTAATTTTAATTTTGATAAAAGAACAATGTATATAATAATTGGAATTATGTTGGTCTTTTTAGTAGTACAATATGCAACAAATCCAAGTCAATTACTAGGATTACTATTAAGTGCACCAGGAGTACTTATAGCAATAACATTCCATGAATTTGCACATGGATATGCAGCATATAAACTAGGGGATGACACAGCAAAAAGGCAAGGAAGACTAAGTCTGAATCCATTTGCACACTTAGACCCAATAGGAACACTAATGCTATTAGTAGCAGGATTTGGATGGGGAAAACCAGTAGAAGTAGACCCAAGAAATTATACAAGAAAAATTTCGATGGAAAAAGGAGAAGCAATAGTTTCACTTGCAGGACCATTAATGAACTTTATACTTGCAATAATATTTACATTAATATATTGTGCAATATACAAATTTGCAGGAATTGCTTTTATGACATCAACTGTAGGAATGGTAATATTAATGTTATTATCAAGTACAATTTCAATAAACATTGGACTTGGTGTATTTAACTTGATACCATTACCACCACTAGATGGCTCAAAAATAATAATGCCATTTTTACCATACAAGGCAAAAGAATTTTTTGTGAACAATGAGCAAATATTCTATATTGTATTTGTATTGATTTGGATAACGGGAATTGCAGGAACAATTATAACACCAGCAATAAACTGGGTTTCAAAAGGAGTTTTAGCATTAGGAAAATTAATATTTGGATTATAAAAAAACGGGATTGGGGGACAGGACAAAAATCCCTCTATTTTTTTCAAAGTTTTAAAGTAGATATTTAGGCACATATATTATATTTTTAATACAAAATGAAAGGAAGCATAAAAAATGAAAAAAGACATATTAACATTAGGGATAGAATCAAGTTGTGACGAAACATCAGTATCAGTAGTCAAAAACGGAAGAGAAATTTTATCAAACATAATAGACACACAGATACCAATACACGAAAAATATGGAGGTGTGGTGCCAGAAATAGCATCAAGGAACCATATTGAAGCAATATCAAGAGTAACAAAAAAAGCATTAGAAGAAGCAAATGTGAAATTTGAAGATATAGATGCAATTACCCCAACATATGGACCAGGACTTGTAGGAGCACTGCTAGTAGGCCTTTCATATGCAAAAGCATTAAGTTTTTCAATAAATAAACCGTTAGTTGGAGTAAATCACATTCAAGGACATATTGCAGCAAATTATATTACATATCCAGAATTAAAACCACCATTTTTGTGTGTGATGACTTCAGGGGGAAATACACAATTAGTACATGTAAAAGATTATACAGAATTTGAAGTTTTAGGAAAAACAAGAGATGATGCAATTGGTGAAGCATTTGACAAGGTTGCAAGAGTTGTTGAGCTTGGATATCCAGGAGGACCAAAGGTTGATAAACTTGCAAAAGAAGGAAATCCAAATGCAATAGAATTACCAAAAACACATTTTGATAATTTAGATTTTAGCTTTAGTGGAATAAAAACAGCAGTAATAAATTTACATCATAAAACACCAGATATAAACAAGGCTGATTTATGTGCAAGTTTCGAAAAAACGGTTACAGAAATTTTACTAGAGAATGCAGAAAAGGCATTAAAACAAACTGGGTTAAAAACAGTTGCATTAGCAGGTGGAGTTTCTGCAAATAGTTATATAAGAAAAGAATTTTTGAATTTGGAGAAAAAAGGCATAAAAGTATATATGCCAGATTTAAAAATATGTACAGACAATGCTGCAATGATAGCATCAGCAGGATATTATAATTTTATTAAAGGAAAAAGAAGTGAATTAAACTTAAATGCAATTCCAAATTTGAAATTAAATTAAAAGGCAACCTTATTAAGGTCGCCTTTTGACGTGCAAATTTCATGAAATATTTAACTCTATTACTGATACTGGATCACTTCCAATTTCTACAAGACGTATATCAATTTTTTCAGGCATGTATGATCTTTTCCAGTGTGAATCAGAGTATAAGAAAAAAATTACTCCACATTCACTTGCATTTTTCCACCAGTGCTTGGATTTTTTACTAAAAAGGTACGAAATTAATTCTTCTCGTATTTTTTTGTTTTCCGAAATTTTTGAAGAAAAATTTATCCAATTAGAATATCCTTCTTCTTCAATATATGGGAGAATTTGAATGTCAATCCGTCCAAGACTTGAGAGTTTTTTGAGAAAATTCACGCGTTCCCTTATTGAGTTAAGACATATAGAATATCCTTCTTCAATGTCAATCCCTTCAAAACTTGAGAGTTTTTTGAGAAAATTCACGCGTTCACTTATTGAGTTAAGACATAAACTCAACAAATCAGCATATAACATTTTTGTTTCCTTCATAGTGTATAATACCTCCTTAAGCTTTTTATAATTAAAGTATAACATTTTTTAATAAAAAAATCAAATTTATGAAAACCAATTATAGACAATTAATGAAAAATATTGTAAACTATAGAAAGAATAAAAACGGACAATTAATTAAATAGAACTAATCTGAAAAAATTAAAGATTACAGTTTATTAAAAATATTTTTTCAGTAAATTAGTAACAATTTACAGTTGATAAATTATAAAAAAGAAATATATTTCATAGAAAAAGGAAGTGAAAAAATGGCAATATATGTAATAGGAGATTTGCACTTATCATTCAACACAAACAAGCCAATGGACATATTCGGAAAAAACTGGCAAAACTATGAAGAAAAAATAAAACTAGACTGGTTATCAAAAGTAAAACCAGAAGATGCAGTAATATTGCCAGGCGATTTTTCATGGGCAATGTATTTGGATGAAACAGACAAAGACTTTGAATTTATAAATGATTTACCAGGAAAAAAATTTTTATTAAAAGGAAACCATGATTATTGGTGGACGACAGTAACAAGTATGAGAAGATATATACAAGAACAAGGATTTGAAAATATAGATTTTTTGTATAATAACAGTTATGAATTTGAAAATAAAATAATAGCAGGAACAAAGGGATGGAATATCTCAGAAGACCAAGAGGATATTAGATTAACAAAAAGAGAAGTTGCAAGATTAGAATTATCAATAAAAGATGGAATATCAAAATATGGAGAAAATAAAGAAATAGTAGTGTTTATGCACTATCCTCCATTAACTAAAAATTATATGAATACAGATTATACTAGTCTTATGAAAAAATATAATATTAAAAGATGTTATTATGGGCACCTACACGCAAATTCAATTTTGGATGCAGTAGAGGGAAATATTGATGGAATTGAATACAAATTAGTTAGTAGTGATGGATTGGATTTTAAATTATTAGAAATTTAAAAATTAGGGACTCATTAATCCCTCGAAAGTGAGAATAAAATGAATTTAACAGAAGATGTAAAATATGTAAAAGGAGTAGGTCCGCAAAAGGTAAAACTCTTAAACAAAATAGGAATATTCAATGTAAAAGACCTAATTACATATTATCCAAGAGGATATGAAGACAGAAGCAAACCAAAGAATATATGTGAATGTGCAAATGGAGAAGTTGCATTAATAGAAGCAGTAGCAATGTCAAGACTAATAGATACAAGAATAAGCAAAGGAAGAACAATGCAAAAATTGCCTATTGTAGATGAAACAGGCCAAGCAGTAATAACATGGTTTAATCAACCATACTTAAAATCAAAATTTCAAATGGGAAAGAGATATAGATTTTATGGGAAAGTTGAGTTTCAATATGGTAAAATATGCATGAATTCACCTGTATTTGATGAAATAGAAAATTCAAATAATACTGGAAAAATAATACCAATTTATCCATTAACATATAGTTTAACGCAAAATACTTTAAGAAAAATAATTGAAAATGGACTGGAAAAAGTTAAAGAGCAAGGAGGTTTGCCAGAAACTTTACCAGAATATATATTAAATGAGTATAAATTGGAAAATGCAAATAAAGCAAATTATGATATACATTTTCCAAAAGATTTTGATGACTTCAAAAAAGCAAGAAGAAGATTGGTTTTTGAAGAATTACTATCAACTCAATTGGCACTACTTCAATTAAAAAACAGTAATTTAACAGACAAAAAAGGAATAAAATTTGATGAAAATGTAAAAATGTCAGATGTAATAAACACATTACCATTTAAATTAACAAAAGCTCAATTACGAGTATTGCAAGAAATTGACGAAAATATGGAATCAGAAAAATCAATGAACAGACTTTTACAAGGTGATGTTGGTTCTGGAAAAACAGTTGTTGCAATGATTACAGCATATAAAGCCGTAAAATCTGGATATCAAGTAGCAATTCTAGCACCAACTGCAATACTTGCAACACAACATATGGTTAACTTTGAAAAATTGCTAAATCAATTTGATATAAAATGTGAATTATTAATATCAGGTATTAGCAAAAAGAAAAAAGAAGATATTTTGGAACGATTAAAAAAAGGTGAAATTGATATATTAATTGGAACACATGCAATGTTAGAAGAAAATGTAGAATTTAAAAATTTGGGGCTAGTTGTTACAGATGAGCAACATAGATTTGGTGTAAAGCAAAGAACCAAAATTGCACAAAAAGGTCAAAATCCAGATGTATTAGTAATGTCAGCAACACCAATTCCAAGAACACTTGCATTAATTTTATATGGAGACTTGGACATATCAATAATCGATGAACTTCCACCAAACAGAAAAACAATAGAGACATTTGCAGTTACAAGTAGAATGGAAGAAAGAATCAATAATTTTATAAAAAAACAAATTGACGAAGGTAGACAGGCCTATATTGTATGTCCATTGGTCGAAGAAAGCGATGAAGAGGACACAGACCTAAAGGCAGTTACAACTTTATATGAAAAATGCAAAGAAGAAACATTTTCTAATTATAGAGTTGAATATATTCATGGTAAAATGAGACCAAAAGAAAAAGACGAAATAATGGAAAAATTTAAAAACAAGGAAATAGATATACTTATTTCAACAACTGTAATTGAAGTAGGTGTTGACGTTCCAAATGCAAATATAATGGTAATTGAAGATGCAGAAAGATTTGGGTTAGCGCAATTACATCAATTGCGTGGAAGAGTTGGCCGTGGAGAGTACAAATCATATTGTGTTTTAAAATTTAAGGGAAAAGGACAAAACACGAAGGAAAGAATGAAAATTATGTGTGAAACCAATGATGGCTTTATTATTTCACAAAAAGATTTGGAATTAAGGGGCTCAGGTGATTTCTTTGGTACAATGCAACATGGTATTCCAGATTTTAAAATTGCTAATTTGTTTACAGATATGGACATTTTAAAGTTGGCTCAAGAAGCGGCTGTGAAGATTGTAAGCGATGATCCTAAATTGGAAAAAGAAGAAAATAAATTGTTAAAAATGTCTGTTAAAAATAAATTTACAGATAGAATTGAAATATAGAACTTGTCAAAAGGGACGCCCTTTTTTGACAGAAAAAATGTGATAAAAAACAAATAAAAAAATTTTATGAATTTTTTAGTGAATCTGTCAAAAAGGGGCGTCCCTTTTGACAAGAAACGGAGTAGAAAAAATGATGATATTTGGAATAGATATAAGAGTATATTTTTTGCTATTTTTAACATATTCAGTTGCTGGATGGGTTATGGAAGTAGTAGGAAAACTAATAGAAAAAAAGAAATTTATAAATAGAGGATTTTTAATAGGACCATATTGTCCAATATATGGAACAGGAGCAATATTAATAACATTTTTACTAAAAAAATATGTACCAGATCCGTTTGCATTATTTGTAATGGCAATATTGGTATGTGGAACACTAGAATATTTAACAAGTTACTTTATGGAAAAAATATTTCATGCAAGATGGTGGGACTATAGTCAAAGAAAATTTAATATAAATGGAAGAGTATGTTTAAATACAATAATTCCATTTGGTTTATTAGGAATGTTTATAATGTATGTTTCAAATCCATTTTTAATTGGAAAATTTGAAGCATTACCAGAACTTGCTTTAAATATAACATCAGGGCTATTACTAGTAGTATTTTTATCAGATAATATAATTTCAACTAATGTTATCAGTTTTGTTGGAAAAACAACAAAAGAATTTGGAAAGAGTTTAGATAATACAGAAGAAATAACAAATAAGGTAAAAGAAGCATTATTAAATAAATCTAGATTATATAGGAGATTATTGGAGGCTTATCCAAAGGTTCAATCTATTAAAGTTAAAATAAAAGAGAAAAAGGATGAAATAAAAAGACAGGTTGTAGAACAAACTGATGAATTTAAAGAAAATATGAATAAGCAAAAAAAAGAAATTATTGATAAAGTGGAAGATTTAAAAGAGTTACCAAAAAGAACAAAAAATATAAGTAAAGGAAAAGAAAAATGGAAAAAATAAAATTGAAGATTTCTAAAAGAATCAAGCAATTTAATACAATTCTAAAAAACGGTGGAGAAGACCACATAAGTGAATATTCTGCACAATGTTCATATTATACAATACTATCATTTATACCATTTATTATTTTACTAATAACACTGATACAATACACAAATATTCAGCAACAAACATTATTTGATGTAATATCTAAAATAATACCATCAAGTATGAATGAATTTGTAATAGGAATAGTAAGAGAAGTATACTCAAAATCAATTGGAACAATATCAATATCAATTATATTTACATTGTGGTCAGCAGGAAAAGGATTATTTGCATTAACAAAAGGATTGCATTCAATATATAAAACTGGTGAAGACAAAGAAAAATCAGTTATATATTTAAGAATAATGGCATTAATAGATACAATAGTATTTATAGTGTTAATAATGTTAGGAATGATTTTATTAGTTTTTGGTAATAGCCTGAAATCAATAATGCAACAACATTTTGAAACACTTGAAAATTTTAATGTATTTTCACAAATTGTAACAGAATTAGGATTTATTTTTGTGACATTTGTGATATTCCTATTTTTATATAGATTTATGCCAAATCATAAAGTTACATTTAAAAGCCAATTACCTGGAGCAATTTTTGGCGCTATTGCTCTTAATGTTATCTCTTTTGTATTTTCTAAATATTTAGATATTTTTAAAGGTTTTTCTATTACTTATGGAAGTCTAACAACTTTGATGCTTATTATGATGTGGACATATTCTTGCTTTTATTCTTTGTTTTTAGGAGCGGAGCTAAATAAAACTTTTTTGCGTATAATAAAAAGAAATTAGCAGTCTCATATGAATAATACATGAATTACTATCCCTCAAGTAGTTCATGTATTATTCATATGGGACTACAACAAAGGAAAAAATTAACAAGAAAAAAATTTGTCGAATTTTTGACATGAAAATATATAAATGCTATAATAAAAAACAGAGAATAACGTAAGAAAAGGAAAAAGAATAATGAAAAAAACAGATATAGACATGGATACAGTTACAAATATCATATTAAACAATGAATATGATTTACATGAAAAAGATGATGAAATATATGAAAGAAAACATAATTATAATCAAAACGAAGAAAATAATAGAAAAAGAAAAGCACACCAAAATGAAAATACATCAAAAAAAGGAAAAAGAGCTAAAGTAAAAAAGAAAAGAACAGTAAAACAAAAAATATTTTTATTTATTAAAATATTGATAATATTAGCAATAGTAGGAGCAACATTCATATATTTATTTTTTAAGACAACACTATTTGAAAAATATAAAGAATTATGGGTAGTAACTGCAATGTCAACAATGAACCATCAGTATTTAGCAACATGGTTTTTATCAGATGAAGAAATACAAGAAATAATGAACAAGCTGGAAGTTCAAAATAATGAGGACTCTAATTCAGATGCGATAAAAATAGAAACACCAAGTAAGGATGATATAAAAGTAGAAAAAATAACAGGGAAAAATTATGTTGGATATGTAATGACAATACCAGATGCATCAAAAGTAAGTTTAGTTGATGGAAGAAAATCTGGCAGAGGTTCAAAGCTAAGTGAAATTGCCAAAAATAATAATGCAATAGCAGGAATAAATGCAGGTGGATTTGCTGATGATGGTGGAGTAGGAAATGGAAGTGTTTTATGTGATGCAACAATAATAAATAAAAAATTATTATATGGAAATAAATCATCAAAATATAGTTTAATAGGACTTAGTACAGACAAAAAACTAGTATTAGGAAAGTATACATATCAACAAGCAATGAATGCTGGAATAGAATCAGCAGTTGAATTTGGACCATTTTTGATAGTTAATGGAAAAAATCAAATAACAAATTCAAGTTCTGGAGGAATTCACCCAAGAATGGGAATTGGTCAAAAGAAAGATGGAACTTTTATTTTTGTAGTTGTTGATGGAAGACAACCAGGATACAGTATTGGAACAAATCTATTAGAAATGCAGAATATATTTAATAGATATGGTGCTTATAATGCAGCAAACTTAGATGGAGGTTCGTCTGCAACAATGTATTATAATGGTAAAGTTGTAAATAAAACTTCTACTCCAATAGGGGAAAGATATTTGCCAAATGCATTTATTGTAAAAAAATAGTGCCTACTGGTTACTGTTTGGTAAGGATAATGTGCATGAAATATCATTTACAGGTATTTCGTGCATTATCATTACTGAAGCGTAAAACTACTGATTAGGTATTATTTTATATATGCTTATAGATACATTATTTTTGGTAGAAGATGCAGAAATTTTGATATCAAAACCAGTATTATTTTTAAATTTTAAATCATAGCTACCATAAGCAACAGCAGCATCCTTACCTTGCTGAATATATGGAACTTTATTACTATGTTCATGCCTTTCTGTTACTTGTAAGCTCGGAACTTTTAAAACAGCATTATATAATGTAGTACTTACCTGACAATTACCGCCACCAAGACCTTTCTTTTTATTTCCATTGTTATCGAAAATATCAGCTTTTTGATAACCTTTAGCAGATGTAGCAGGACCAACTATTTTACAAAAAGAAAAAGTGTTACCATTTTCTACAATTGTATTATTTAAAGTAGAACAAGTTATTGAAACATTATTCTGTCTTTCAGATTCTTTATTATAAATTTTTGTGGTAAAAGAAGCAATAGCTTCTTCTTTTTTTTGAGCTTCATCTGTAGAATTTTGCGTTGAATTTGTTTCAGAATTTGTTTCAGAATTTGTATTTTCAATATTATTATTAGATGCATTATTTTCATTATTATTAAGTATACTAGTATTATTAATATTATCATTATTATTATTGTCAGAAATTGAATTATTATTAGTTATTGAATTATTGTTTGAAATTTTACTGGCTTGATAATTTGAGTTGTTTGAATTTGAATTTTTAAGGAAAAAGTATATTCCAATTCCAATACATAAAATTATTAATAAAGCTATAATAAGCCACAATTTATTATTTTTCATTTATATCACCATTGTTAGTGTAACCAAAAAAAGTTATAAAATACAATAAATTGAATATAATATATTGTCCTATTGGGGACGGTTCTAAAAAGGACATCCACTTATAGAGAAAATTTGAGAGGTTGTAAAAATAACATCGTCTTAAAAAAGGACACATAAATTGGGAGAGAAAGATGAAAAATATAGATGAAATTTTAAGGTATTTTCCAAATAAAATATATCAAATTTTTTTTAATTTATTTCAGGAAAACAATAAAATAATAGATGAACTGCAAGAAATTAGAATAAGAACAGAAAGACCTATAATTTTAAAATTAAGAGAAAAAGATTTTATATTGCAATATAACATACCTCAATCAGAAATTTTACAAATAGTAGAAAGATTATGTGAAAATTCAATATATGCTTATAAAAATCAAATTTGTGATGGTTTTATAACTGTAAAAGGAGGGCATCGTGTAGGATTAACACGGTTCTTGTGTGATAGAAAATGGAAAAATAATAAATATAAAATACATATCAAGCTTGAATTTTAGGATAGCAAGAGAAATTTTAAATTGTAGTACAAGAGTACTAAGAGAAATAATTGATATAGAAAATAAATCAATTTATAATACAATTCTTGTAGCTCCTCCAGGAAGAGGAAAAACTACAATGTTAAGAGATGTTATAAGAAGATTGAGTAATGGGATTGATGAAATAAATTTTAAGGGAAAAACATGTGGTGTGGTTGATGAAAGAGGTGAAATTGCTGCAATGTATAAAGGTGTTCCACAAAATGATGTTGGGATTAGAACAGATATTATTGAAAATGTTAGTAAAAATCAAGGAATCCATATGCTGGTAAGAACTATGGCGCCTGAAATAATTGCTTGTGATGAAATTGGTAGTAAAGATGATGTTGATGCTATTCATTATGCTTTGTATTCTGGTGTTAAGGGGATTTTTACTATGCATGGTAAGAATATAGAGGATATAAAAAATAATAGGCAAATTTATGAGTTAATTGAAAATAGAGAAATACAAAAAGTAGTATTTTTATAAAGATAAAAATATTATAATATTTGTTGAATACAAATGAGTATATTAATAATATTTTAAATATGAGAAAAGCAAAGATGTGAAATCTTTGCTTTATTTGTATGCATTAGGATTATTGGTTAATCCTAAAATATAATCACTAGAGGTATTATAAAATTTTGCCAGTATACTACGATTTAGGAAATGCTCGTAAGTTCATTGCTGAAGATCCATGGGAGGAAGAGTTTTTCTTTTTGGTCGCTGGTGGTGACTACGATTGTTATAGTGCATTAAACCAGGTGGCTTACTTCAAGAACTATAGCTTAGGAAACGGAGATTATCATAGTGTTGGTATGATTGCACTTGATTAGTAACACTAACCACTATTTTTTTAGAACAAGATGGAATCTGCTTTACAGGTTCCATCTTTAAAATATATAAAAAGAAGAATATAAAAATGAAAATTATAGATTAATTTTAGGCTGATATTGTAGGAAAATTTAAAAAAACATAATGTACAAAAAATAATATAAGATATGTGATTACTGAAATAAAGTGATAGTTAATAGCTCTTTAATATCAAAAAGTAGATTAATTTTGGAATATCTATCTATAACCTATTGACAAGTTGTGTAATATAAAATACAAACAAAAGTTTAGATACAAAAATAAAGGTTGTAATCAAAGTTGAATAATATAGAAAATTTAAAAGATTTAATTATTTACCAAAGCCAAAATAATGAAAATATATCAGTAGAAGTTTTATATAATGAAGAAGATTTCTGGCTAACTTAAAAGTCAATGTCTAAATTATTTAATGTAGCAGAAAATAATATTACATATCATTTACGAAACATTTTTAAAACAGAGGAATTAAAACAAGAAGCAGTTACTCAAAAAATTAGAGTAACTGCTTCAGACGGGAAAAAATATAATACAAATTTTTATAGTTTAGACGCAATTATAGCTGTAGGATACAGAGTAAATTCAAAAGAAGCAACAGATTTTAGAATATGGGCAACCAAAACATTGGAAGAATATATAAAAAAAGGTTTTGTTGTTAATAGTGAAATGCTAAAAAATGGACCTAAATTTGGGAAAGATTACTTTGATGAGCTAGTAATTGAAACAAAGAATTTAAATAACACATAAAAAGCAAAAAAGAGGTTCTTCAAACAGAGCCTCTACTTGATTTATAATTCTATTTTAGGCTGATACCTCTCAAGCCACATATTAACCTGGCACAAATAAGCCATAAGTTGAGGTCCAGTCCTTGGGTGTCAAAAAACAACACGAACAGATAGCTGTTGATACTGTAAGAAAAGGTGGAAAAAACATAATGTACAAAAATGAAGTTTTTTATAAAAATAACGAAAAAATAATATAAAACATGTTATTACTAAAAGAAAAAGATAATAATGTAAATTTTGAATATTAATTTTATTAAGAGATATAATAATAATATTCATTTCGCAAAAATGCAAATATTTACTTTTTGCGAAATGAATGATATAATATATTTGAGGTGAATAATTATTATGAAATTAATAAAGAGAGAATATTTAAAAGAATTAATAGAAGTCATAGGAACGCCAGACATTAAGGTTATAACAGGTGTTAGACGTAGTGGAAAGTCAAAATTATTGGAAATGTTTAAAAATTACATTATAGAAAATATAAAGGATTATAATATAATTGATATTAATTTTAATTTAGTCAAATTTGATAATTTAAGAGATTATATATCTTTAAATAATTATATAGAAAAACATTATATAGTAGGAAAAAATAATTTTGTATTAATAGATGAAGTTCAAATGTGTAAAGAATTTGAAAGAACAATAAATAGTTTACATGCAGAAGAAAAATATGATATATATATAACTGGTTCGAATGCTTTTTTATTAAGTAGTGATTTAGCAACATTATTTACAGGTAGAACATATGAAATACAAGTATACCCATTTTCTTTTAAGGAATTTATGAAATACTTTAATTATGAGAGTGCACAAGATGCTTTTGAAAAATATGTTCTCGAAGGAGGAATGGCTGGCTCATATATTTATAATGATGTGAATCAAAAATATAATTATATAAACGAAGTGTATAATGCTTTAATTGTTAGAGATATACAACAAAAATATAATATTCAAAATATTAGTCTAATGGATAGTTTAACTGAATTTATGATGGATAACGTTTCAAATTTAACATCGTATAGAAAAATTGCAAATATTTTAAATCAAGCAAGTATAAATACGAATGATAAAACAATAGCAAACTATATAAATTATTTGTGTGATGCTTTTGCATTTTATAAAATAAGAAGATATGATATTCAAGGAAAAAGATACTTGTCATCTGTTGATAAATATTATTTGGTAGATCAAACTTTTAAATATGCAAAACTTGGAACTAAAAATATGAATTATGGAAGTATATACGAAAATATAGTTGCAATTGAATTATTAAGGAGAGGGTATGAAATTTATGTTGGAGAACTCTATAATGCTGAAGTAGATTTTGTTGCAATGAAGATGAACGAAAAAATATATGTTCAAGTTTCTGATAATATAAGTGATGATAAAACTTTTGAGAGAGAAGTAAGACCATTACTAAAAATAAAAGATGCATATCCAAAGATATTAATTGCAAGAACTAGACATGATGATTATCAATACGAAGGTGTTCAAATATATGATTTAGCCAATTGGCTTTTAAAATAGGAAAAATAAAATAATTTATTTAAACATGAAAAAAATTAAAAGTAAAATAGAGGTTATCTTTAAACCTCTATTTTAAACTTAAATCTCAATTTTAGGCTGATACCTCTCAAGCCACATATTAACCTGGCACAAATAAGCCATAAGTTGAGGGACAGTCCTTGGATGTCAGAAAACAATACGGACAGCTAACCGCTGATACTGTAAGAAAAGTAGAAAATACACAATCTGCAAAAATGAACGTTTTTTATAAAAATAACGAAAAATAATATAAAATATGTGATTACTGAAATAAATTGTTATTGGATAACAGTTTATTATGATAATATAAAATAAAATTATACTTGACAGTCAATACTACATAATATATAATACAAATATATTTATTAGTAAATATATACATAAGTGAGAACGGAGTGGTATTATGGAAAATGCTGTTGAGAAAATTAATACAAATGATAAAATAGAATTAGCACAAAATTCATCAGAGAATATTAAAAATTTAATTTATACTATTAGAGGAAAACAAGTAATATTAGATAGTGATGTTGCAATGCTATATCAATGTGAAACAAAATATATAAATCGTGTGGTAAAAAGAAACAATGAAAGATTTCCAGAAGAGTTTTGTTTTAAATTAAACGACAAGGAATTTGAAGTTTTAAGGTGCCAATTTGTCACCTTAAAACTTAGTGGAAGAGGACAACATAGAAAATATCTACCATATGTCTTTACAGAGCAAGGAATAGCAATGCTTTCAGCATTATTAAAAAGTGAAATAGCTGTAAAAGTTAGTATAAATATTATGAAAGCCTTTATAGAAATGCGAAAATTTTTATTATCAAACGGACAAGTTTTTGATAGATTATCAAATGTTGAATATAAATTATTAGAACAAAATAAGGTATTAACAGAACATGAAGAAAAATTTGAAAAAGTATTTGATGAATTACAAAAAAATGAAAAAGAAGAATTTAAACAAAAAATATTTTTTGATGGGCAGATATATGATGCTTATAGTTTGATAATTGGTATTATAAAAAGAGCGAAAAACAAAATTTTAATTATAGACAATTATATAGATGACAGTATTTTAGAAATGCTACAAAAGAAAAACAAAAATGTTGAAGTTATAATTTTAACAATACAAAATAACAAATTAACCAAATTGGATATTCAAAAATTTAATAAACAATATCCTACATTAAAAATTGCATATACAAATAAGTTTCATGATAGATTTATAGTAATTGATAACAAAGAGTTATATCATTGTGGAGCATCACTTAAAGATTTAGGAAAGAAATGTTTTGCAATTTCTAAAATAGAAGATATTGAATACATAGAAAAGATAAGTTGTGTAGAAGAAGTCAAAACACAATAAAATAATATAAAACATGTGATTACTGAAATAAAATGTTAGTTAATGGCACTTTATTTTTTGCATATTTATTGTAATAATTTGGTATTTATGATAATATAAAATAAAATTAAGAGGCATACAAGAAAAAATCATTATGTGTACAATCTTTAAATTATGTATGTGAAGCTATTTATGATTTTTATATGGTTCATATTATATTTATCATCATAGTTGGTTTATGGTATTAGAAGATTTAATATTATTAATTACTGGAATAATAGCTGTATATAAAAATGATATAAAGAAAATACATAATAATAAAAGTTATAAAGAAAGGTAGGAAAGAATATGAATACTTTTGTTAATTATGCACATAGAGGAGCATCAGCATATGCACCAGAAAATACAATGGCAGCTTTTAAAAAAGCATTTCAAATAGGAACAAACGGAATAGAACTAGATTTACAAAAGACTAAAGATGAAAAAATAGTTATATTTCATGACGATAAAATAGATGAGAAGTCAAATGGAACAGGAAAAATATCGGACTATACATATAAAGAACTATTAGAATTTGATTTTGGAAGTTGGTTTAGTGAAGAATTTGAAAATGAAAAGATAGTTCTATTTGAAGATTTTATGAAAGAAGTATCAAGCAAAGATTTAATTTTAGCAATAGAATTAAAAGAAGAAGGGATAGAAAAAGAAACCTTAGAAATTATAAAAAAATATTATAATAAAGCCAATGTTTTTATTACTTCATTCATATATAATGCATTATTAAATGTTAGAAAATTAGACAAGACTATAAAAATAGGATGGCTTATTAAAGAAGATATAAATCAAAAAAATATATTAGAGTTTATGAAAATTTCTGGAAATCAAATATGTCCACCAGCTGACTTAGTTTCAGAAAATGGAATTAAATTAGCAAGAAAAAATAATCTGGGTGTTAGATTATGGGGAGTTTCTAATGAAAATATAATGTTAAAAGTATATAATTTAGATATAGATGGAATGACTGTAAATTTTCCAGATAAATTAAATGAATTAATAATGAACAATTAAAAATACAGGAATTAATATACGAACATCCAACCGCAATGTTAGATCAATGTGAAATAAAATTTGAATAGCATTTTTAATATAAAATAAAAATGAACCCTCCTTCATGGAGATATTATAAGTACAAATGTTATGAAAGATAAAAATAATAAATTATGGATTATAGATTTTGCAGTTTCTAATTATATTCCTAGAATTATTGACTTAGCAGTAAGTTCTTGTAATTTATGTTTAGATGCAGAAAACAAAGAAAACACAAAGAAAAAAGTAAAAATGATTTTAGAAGAATATCAAAAATATAATAAATTAACAGATTATGAATTAGAACAATTTCCATTATTTTTTGATATTGCAAATGCAATGGGAATTTTGCAAATTAGTCATTTGAATACCCTAGGAGAATTATCTGAAGAAGATAAATTTTGGTATGATGAAAGTGAAAAAGGGTTAGAATTTAGTAATAAAGAATTTTGGAAAGATATTTATGTAAAAAAATGATGTGAAAGACAATTTATAAATTATGAGGTGAAATAATGAAAATATTAATAGCTGGATTTAAAGGAGATGATAACTCCGCAAAAATATTATTAGACTATATAAAAAAAGTATGTAATGAAGATATTTTATATTTGGAAAATGATTTTGAAATAAGTAGTAAACAAATAGAAGAAAAATTATTAGAAAATTATGATAATGTTTTGATTTTTGGTCAAAAACCAAATACTACCAATATTTACTTTGAAAATAATGCTATATTAGAAGGAAAAAAATTAGTAACAGATTACTATTATGGTGCTTTAAAAGAAAATTTAGAACAATATGCTTACCAAGTAATGAATTCGTATGATGCTGGAAAATATTTATGTAACAATGTATTTTTTAGAGCATTAAATTTTAAACAAGAAAATAATTTAAAATCAAAAATTGCTTTTATACATATTCCAACTATTGATAATATTGAAGATATGAATCGTTTATCAAGTTCTATAAAAGATTATATTGAAACTTTATGTGAGGAGAAAAAATAATTCTCAAATGTATAACGAGTTTTTATCATTAAAATAGTAAAATTGTATACGATGTAAAAATAGAGATTCTTCACAGAACCTCTATTTTTACTTAAATTTCAATTTTAGGCTGATACTTCTCAAGCCACATATTAACCTGGCATAGATAAGCCATCAATTGTGGTCCGGTCATAAGTTGCCCAAACCAAGGGCGAGAAAAAGCAGAACCATCAGTATTCAAAATCTCTAAAATATAATCTCGATTAAGAAGGTTGTTAATAGGAGCATTTTTATCCTTCATAATATCAGCAAGCATGCCCTTAACTTTAGCCAAATAAGTAGGATTATGAGTCTTAGGATAAGGGGATTTTTTTCTATCAACTATTTCATCAGGCAAGAAATCTTTACAAATATATCTAAGAAGACCCTTTTCACGACCATTCAAAGCCTTGATTTCCCAAGGGATATTCCATACATATTGAGCCAAACGATAATCACAGAAAGGAACACGAAGCTCAAAACCATTATACATAGCCATTCTATCAGAACGGTCCAAAAGAGTTTGCATAAACCAATTCAAAGTAAGGTGCGAAATCTTTCTTTTTTCAGCTGTTTCAGGAGAATCTGAATCTAAAATTTCGACTTCAGACAAACTCTCATTATATCTATAATCAATATAACTTTTTAAATTAACCTTTTGACCAATAGAAGGATTCAAAAGTTTTTGCCTTTCATCAATTGCAATAGACCAAGGAAAAGTTCCACTATTTAAAGCATCTTCACGAAAGAACCATGGATATCCACCAAAAATTTCGTCAGCACATTCACCAGTAAGAGAAACAGTCATCTCTTTTTTAACATTTTTACAGAACAACAACAAAGAAGAATCAATATCAGCCATACCAGGCATATCGCGAGCTATCATTGCATCTTCCAGATATTCGGCAAGTTCAGGTGTATCAATAACAATTTGATGATGGTTTGTGTGTAAATTTCTATTCATTAAATTGATGTAGTAATTATCCGAATTTGGCTGAAAATCACTTTTAACAAAATTTTTATCATTATCCACATAATCAATAGAGTAAGTATCTAAAGCTGGTAATCCATTATCCTTACAATAATCAGATGCAAATTTAGTTATAATACTTGAATCTAGCCCACCAGAAAGAAATGTACATAATGGAACGTCAGAAACAAGCTGCCTAGTAATAGCATCATTCAATAAAAATTTAACCTTTTGGCAAGTGGTTCCAAAACTATCCGTATGTTTTTCAGACTTCAATTTCCAATATCTTTCAATATGCAAACCATAACTGTTAAAAGTAGCACAATGAGCAGGTTTTAGCTCATGAATATCTTTAAAAACAGTGGTTCCAGGAGTATGAGCTGGACCAATTCCAAATAATTCGCAAATACCTTGATTATCCAAAACTTTTTCAATTCCGGGATATTCAAATAAAGCTTTAATTTCAGAGCCAAAAATTATGCTTCCATTTTTCATTGTATAAAATAGTGGCTTTACTCCAAAGTGGTCACGAGCCATAAAAAGTTCCTTTTTTCTACTATTCCAGATAGCAAATGCAAAAATTCCATTAAGGTGATGAACAACATCATTTCCATAATGAATATAAGATTTTAGTAAAATTTCAGTGTCACAATGACCATTAAAGGTAAAACCTTTTTTTGATAAAATTTCTCTTAATTCTTTTGTATTATAGATTTGACCATTATAGATAATAACATATTCACCATAAGAATATTTTTCAATCATTGGTTGTTTTCCACCGTTCAGGGTCAATAACAATTAAACGTTTATGACCTAATGCAACATTTTTATTTATGTAATATCCATCTTCATCTGGACCTCTTTTTGATAAAGTGGAATTCATATTTAATAAGATATTTTTTTTAGAAGAAACATCATTTTTGAAATCAACAATTCCTACAAAACCACACATATATAAACCTCCTATTTTACAATTCAATAAAGATAATGCTCGAAATACCTGTGAATGATATTTTTCATATTTTTCTCAGGCTCTCTACATAGCGTTAACAAATTCTAATGTAAATACTCTAACAATACCAGAAAACAGGACCCTTTAGAGCATTTACTTAAGAATTTGTAACACTATTTTGGTCGCATTCGAAATATATTCAAAATATCATTCACAGGTATTTCGAGCATTATCTTTATTGAATTGTAACTCTACTATTTTTATAGTATATGCAATTATTTGAAAAAGTTGCTTTTCAAAAGAAAATATGATAAACTAACAACAGAAATAAGGAGATGAAAAAAAGATGTACTTAAAAAACATAATAGGACATTTTATGGTAATAACAAGACATAGATGGGTGGTGTTTAAATTATGTTGTAAAGTTGGACAACCATGGAGAGGCCTAGTTCATGACCTTTCAAAATACTCACCAACCGAATTTTGGGAAGGGGTAAAATATTTTAATGGAAAACATTCGCCAATAACAGACTGTAAAAAAGATAAAGGATACTCACAAGCTTGGCTACATCATAAAGGAAAAAACAAGCATCACACTGATTATTGGGTGGATTTAAGTGCACCAGATAAAACGCCAATAATTCCATACCCATATGTTGCAGAAATGTTATGTGATAAATTAGCTGCAGGAATTATTTATAAGGGAAAAGATTGGACAAAAGAATATGAGTTAGAATATTGGTTGAATGAAAGAGATAAGACACTTGTAAATGACCAAGTTGAAGCTTTAATAACAGACGCATTTACTCAAGTAAGTAAAGTTGGAATAGATAAAACACTTACAAAAGAAAATGTGAAAAAACTATACAAAAAATATTGTATTGATTACAAAAAAAATGAGAAAATAAAAATATAAAAAGAATTAGAAAAATTTATTTGTAATGTAAAAAAATTTCGGTGTAAAAAGAAGAAAAATAAAGGTAAAAAAGGTTGACAAAACAAAAAAATACTTGTATAATTTTATAGTGCAAATAAAATCGATAAAATTTCAAATAGATATAAACACATATATCTTTAAGCAAGGGGGGAATAGAAATGGCACAACCAAAAAGAAGATGGTCTAAAGCAAGAACACATGCAAAAAGATCAACATGGAAAAAAGAAGAACCAAAATTCGCTACATGCCCAAATTGTCATGAACCAGTAATGCCACACAGAGTTTGTTCAAACTGTGGATATTATGATGGAAAACAAGTAGTAGCAAAAAAAGAAACTGAAAATGCATAATTATTTATGTTAATAGCTAAGGTGGAGACTAATGAAGATTCTACTTTAGTTTTTTTTATTGGAGGAATAATGCAAGGTTTAATAATAGAAAACATATCAAACTTATATAAAATAAAAACAGAAAATGGAAAATATGAAGCAAATGCACGAGGAAAATTCAAAAAAGAAGAAATAACCCCAGTAGTAGGAGATAAAGTAGAAATACAAATACTAGATGAAGATAATAAAAAAGCAGTAATAGAAAAAATAGAACAAAGAAAAACATATATAAAAAGACCTAAGATGAGCAATATAACTCAATTAATATTAGTAGTATCAAGCAAAAATCCAAAACCGGATTTATTACTTCTAGACAAGCAATTGGCATTTGCTGAATATTTAGGAATAAAACCAATTATAGTATTAAACAAAACTGACTTAGACAAAAAGAAGGAATTTGAACATATAAGAGAAGTATATCAAAATATAGGATATACAGTAATAGAAACAATAGCAAAAGAACTATCAGAAACAATAAAAGATACCAATAATATAAAATTTAACAATGTAAATAAAAACGGAGTACATGAACTAGAAAAAAAATTAAAAGGAAACATAAATGCATTTTCAGGAAATTCAGGAGTTGGAAAATCAACATTAATTAATGCAATATTTGAAGATACAATAACACAAGAAGGAGAAATAAGCCAAAGAAATAAAAAGGGAAAAAACACGACAACATCAACAAAATTGTACGAAATAGATAACAAAACATATATTGCAGATACTCCAGGATTTTCAACATTTGACATATCAGAAATAGAGTATAGAGAATTAGACAAATATTTTAAGGAATTTAAACCACTTATAGAAAAATGTGAGTTTGTTGGATGCACTCACATAAAAGAAGAAAATTGTGGAATAAAACATGCTTTACATCAAGGAAAAATTGACAGTGGGAGATATGAAAGATTTTGCAAAATTTATGAGGAATTAAAAGAAAAAGATAAATACAAGTATTAAAAATGTCCTTTTGAGGACGGTTCTTTTTGGGACATTTTCTGAAAAAAATAATATTGCTGAAAGCCTTTATATATAAGAAAATTGAGAAATGTCTTGAATAAAATTAATGTCCCAAAAAGAACCGTCCCCAAAAGGACAAAAAAATAGAAATGGAGGAAAGAAAATGGTAGAGATTTCAACATCAATACTTTCAGTAAAAAAAGGAGAGGAATCACAAACATTTTTTGCTTTAGAAAAAGCACATACAGATTATTTTCATATAGATGTGATGGATGGAAAATTTGTAGAAAAAGATACATATAAAAAAATGTTAGAATATGCATCATATATAAAAAGAATATCAAACTTACCATTAGATATTCACCTAATGGTGGAAGATGTAAATTCAGCAATAGATGATTTTTTGGCAGTTGAGCCTAATATAATTACATTTCATTATGAAGCTTGTAAAAATAAAGAAGAAGTTATGCAAATAATTAATAAAATAAAAGATAATCATTGTAGGGTTGGATTAAGCATAAAACCAGAAACAAAAATTGAGGAGATATATGAATTTTTGCCATATATTCATATGTGTCTTGTTATGACAGTAGAGCCAGGTAAAGGTGGTCAAACACTTTTAACAGATATGGTGGATAAAATTTCAACTTTAAAAGGTTTTATTGATAAAAATAATATTGAAATTGATATTGAAGCAGATGGTGGAATTAATTTGAAAACAGCAGATGCGGTAAAAAAAGCGGGGGCTAATATTTTGGTTTCTGGAACTGCAATTTTAATTGCTAAAGATTATAAAGTTATTATTGATGAATTAAGAAAGTAAAGAATTAAATGTATTTCAAGAGCATTATATTTACTGAAATATAATAAAAATAAGGATTGAAGTTTTTAATTTCTTCAATCCTTATTTTAACGATTATAGAAAACTTTTTAAAATTTGATATAATCAGTTTATTTTTCTTCTTTTTTAGAATTATCTTCTATTTTTTTCTCATCTTTTTTAGTTTTTTTATTTTTTTCATTTTTTTCTGATTTTTTAGGAAGAATAGAAGAAACTAAAACTCCTAAACCTAAAACAGAAATTACAAATGAAACGATACCACCAATATATGGAAGTTCAGAAATTACCCAAACTATAATTCCAGAAACAATCAACATACCAAATATACCAGTATTTTTATTGATATTCATTTTAGAACAAATGTAATTATTAGCAACAATTGTAAATATAGATTTAGCAACAATCAATGCCAAAACATATATAGCAATTGTTATTAAAGAAATACCAGCTGTTAATTGTAACAATATAAGAATTATACAAGCAACAGGAACAGCGACTAATGTAAGTAAACCAGTTCCTAAAACATTTAAAGTTTTCTTTCCTACAAATTTATTTGTATCACCTAAGAATTTTGGAGCAAGCCATAAGCAAACTAACCAAATGATAGCAACAAATGCAAGGAATGCACCTAAATCCAAAATGTAATTAGCTACAATTTCTCTAACAGATGTTTTATTTGAAACATTTGATGATTTATAATTTACATTTCCATTTACAACACTATTTTCAAAATTTGATTCTGAAGGTGCTGAATAATTTAAATCACCATAAATAGTACCTTTAGTATTTCCATCAGTATTAAAATTAATATTTGAACAGCTTACAAAAGCATTTCTACCAATAGCACCATTTACATTTAAAGTTTGACATGCTAATTTTGCATCTCTATAAATGTAACCACCAGAAATAGTAACATCTTTTGCTAGTGCAAATACATCAAAAACTACACCTTTAACTTCAATTGAATCAGCTATAGCAAAAAGGTTGTTGAAAACATATCCTTGTTCATCAACTATAATTTTTTTTGCTATTATGAAAGCATCTCCACCAATTTGAGAGTTGATTGTAACTGTATTAGCCATAACAAATAAATTTCCATCAACTATATAGTCTATTGTTACATTGTCTCCCGTAAGATAAACATCACTTTTTTTGTAAGAATTATCTTGAGATGATGTTGCTGTAGAAGTAGTGTTTCCATCACTTGTTTCTACAGAATTTGATTCAGATGTATCAGAAATAGGTACAACTGTATTTTCTGAATTATCTGACATAATTGTTGTGTTGTTTTCAGTACTTGTTTCATTGTCTGCAAATGTTAAAGGTGTTGTTAAAAGCATGAATAAAACAAGTAAAAACGCAATAATTTTTGTTTTGTTTTTTGACATAACAAAATCCTCCTTTTTAAATTTTTTGTATGTCAAAATCATATATCTTTAGTAATTTTTTGTCAATTATTTTTAATAAATTTTGACAATATTTTATTCTTGCATTTTTGCAGAAATTATGTTAATATAAAGTATAGTGAGACATAATAAATATATAATTATATATAGTATTATTAATGTATAAATTTTAGTAAATACAAAATTTTAAAGGATGTTGATGATTATGAATAAAAAAATAAAATGTATGGAATATTATTTTGATTCTAATAAATACAATGAATCAGAGGTTCTTGAAAATATGGTAAAGAAAAAACTTGAGTTTCCTAAAAAGAAAATGGAGATGACGGTTTCTTTAAATAAATATGGAACTTATGTTGTTAAATTATCTTTTATAAATAATGAGATTGCTATTATAAAACATATAAAAAGGAATAACAAAAACAAAGTTAAAAAGCAAAAAATTTATGGTCAATATAGAGAAACAAAAAAATATGCACCAATTTAAAATTTTGCTATAATTCACAGGTATTTCATACATTATCACTTCAGATTATAACAAAATTATTTATAAAAAACTTGTAAAGTAAGGAAAAGTGTGCTAATATAAGATAAGATTAGTAAATAAAATAAAAATCCAGTTAAAAAGCAAAGTATATATATCAAAACGAACAGAGAAAATATCCTAGGCTGAAAGATATTTAAACAAATATATAGAAATTTCACTTTTTAGGACTTCTTTTGAACAGAAAAATAAATACAAAATGTATTATAAAAATAAGTAGGAAGAAGCGGTTGCACCGTTAAAACTAAAACGAGGTTAATAACTTTATATTTAAATAAAAATATAAAAATTAATAAATTTAGGTGGTACCACGGAAATCCATTTCGTCCTAAAGACACACATAATTTAGATGTGCTATAAGGATGTAAATGGATTTTTTTAATGAAAAGAAGGGAGTATATTCAGATGAAAGAACAAATTGAAAACATCAAAAAAACAGCTATTGAAGAAATAGCAAAAGCGGAAGATTTACAAACATTAGAAAATGCAAGAGTAAAATATCTAGGAAAAAAAGGTGAACTTACGGCAGTATTAAGAGGAATGGGAGGATTAAGCCCAGAAGAAAGACCAATAATAGGTGGATTAGTAAATGAAGCTAAAAAAAGCCTGGAAAAATTAATTGAAGAAAAAGAAGAAAAATTCAAGCTAGAGGAATTAAATAAAAAATTAGAGGCAGAAAAGATAGATATTACATTACCAAGCACAAAAATGAAAAGAGGAAGCTTGCATCCTGTAACAAGAATAATAGAGGACATAGAGGATTTATTTGTATCAATGGGATATGATGTAGTAACAGGACCAGAACTTGAAAATGATGAATACTGTTTTGAAAGATTAAATCTCCCAAAAGGACACCCTGCAAGAGATATGCAAGATAGTTTCTATATAACAGACGAATATTTATTAAGAACACAAACATCAGCAGTCCAAGCGAGAACAATGATGGCAAATACAGAAAAATCACCAATAAGAATGATTACAGCAGGAAAAACATATAGAAGAGAAGATGACGCAACACATTCACATCAATTTAATCAAATAGAGGGATTAGTAATTGACAAAAAAGAAAGAAATGTATCTTTAGCGGATTTAAAAGGAACACTAGAAGTTTTTGTTAGAAAAATAATAGGAGCAAACTTAGATTTAAGATTTAGACCAAGTTACTTCCCATTTACAGAGCCATCTTATGAAGTAGATGTTACTTGTTTTAAATGTGGTGGAAAAGGATGTAACCTATGTAAACAAACAGGCTGGATAGAAGTTTTGGGTGCAGGAATTGTTCATCCAAATGTTTTAAAAATGAATGGATATGACCCAGAAAAATTTGGCGGTTTTGCATTTGGTACAGGTATTGATAGATTAGCTATGTTTAGATATGGTATTACTGATATGAGATATTTATATACAAATGATGTTAGATTTTTAAGTCAATTTGATAGAAAAGACGAAGAGTAATTTCCAAAATAAACTTCGTCTTGCGGCGTTAAAATTAATTTAAAACGCGGTTACATACACGCGTATGCGCCCTTGCCTTTTAAATTAATTTTGCCTAGCAATACTTGTTTCTTTTGAAAATTAAAAATTGGAAGGAGATTAGAAAATGAATTTAAGTTTAAATTTTGTAAAAGACTATATAGATTTAGATAACGAATTAAGCGTAAAAGATATAGCAGAAGCAATGACAAAAGCTGGAAACGAATATGATTCTGCAGAAAAATTAGTAAATGCAACAAAACTAGTAATAGGAGAAATAAAAGAATGTGAAATGCACCCAGATTCTGACCACTTACATCTATGTAAAGTTGATATTGGAAGTGAAGTTTTAGATATAGTTTGTGGTGCACCAAATGCCAGAAAAGGGATAAAAGTAATTGTTGCACAAGTTGGAGCAGAACTTCCAGGAGATTTTAAAATAAAAAAAGGTATGATAAGAGGCCAAGAGTCAAATGGTATGTTATGTGCTTTGTATGAAATAGGAATTGATAAAAAATTCTTATCAGAAGCAGACAAAAATGGAATACATGAATTACCAGAAGATGCACCAGTTGGTGGTGACCCAATTAAATATATGGGATTAGATGATGGTGTTATTGATTTTGAATTAACTGCAAACAGAGGAGATTTGTTAAGTATTTTAGGTATGGCTTATGAACTAGGAGCAATTTATGACAAAAAAGTAAAACCAGTTGAATATGGATACAAAGAAAGTGGAGAAGATGTAAATAAAGAATTTTCAGTTGGAGTTGATACAGAAAATTGTAGATTATTCTTAGCTAAAAAAGCTAAAAATGTAACAATAAAAGAAAGTCCAGAATTTATAAAAAACAGACTAATCGCTTGTGGAATTAGACCAATAAACAATGTTGTAGACATCAGTAACTATGTAATGCTAGAATTAGGCCAACCATTACACTTTTACGATGCTGATAATTTAGGCAACAAAATAGTTGTTAGAATGGCAGAAGATGGAGAAAAATTAACAACACTAGATAACACAGAAAGAACTTTATCAAGTGAAGACATAGTTATAACAGACGGAACAAAAACTATTGGATTAGCCGGTGTTATGGGTGGATTAGACACAGAAGTTGAAGAAGCAACTAAAAATGTAATAATTGAATCAGCAATATTTGATTCAGTAAAAGTAAGAAAAACATCAAATAAAATATTAAGAAGTGAAGCAAGTAACAGATTCGAAAAAGGACTTGACCCTGCAAGAACTTATATGGCAATGGAAAGAGCATGTACATTATTACAAAAATATGCAGATGCAGAAATTGAAACAGGAATTGTAAAATATGATGTAACAAAAAATGAAGAAAAAGTAATTGAAATATCATATAAAGAAATCAATGATGTGTTAGGAACAAACATATCAAAAGAAGATATTGTTGATGTATTTAGAAAATTAGACTTCAAAACAGATGTAAAAGAAGAAACTGTAATCGTTACAGTACCAACAAGAAGAATAGATATATCAATTAGAGCAGATTTAATAGAAGAAGTTGGAAGAATCTATGGAGTTGACAATATCCAAGGTAAACTACCAGTAGTTCCAATGAAAATGGGACATCTAGACAAAACAGCAAGAAAAATAAGAGCAAAAATGTCAAATATGGGATTAAACGAAACATTATCATATATCTTAATAAATGATAAAGATGCTCACAAATTCACAACAGACGAATTTGAAGAAGTCAGATTATTAGACCCAATAACAGAAGAAAGAAACACATTAAGATATAGCATGATACCTTCATTATACAAAATTTATGAATATAACAGAGCGCGTGAAAACAAAGATGTTTGCCTTTTCGAAATTGGAAAAGGATTCTGGAAAAAAGGCGAAGAATACGGAGAAAATCAAAAAATCTGTGTGTTAATGACAGGAAAATATTATGAAGGAATAGGACATAGCAAAAATGTTGACTTTTATGACATAAAAGGTGTAACAGAAGAATTATTAGATTATTTAGGATATTCAGGAAGATATAGTTTTGTATTGCCAAAACAAATGCCAGCAGAATTCCATCCAGGTCAAACTGCGGAAATTTCAGTAAATAATGATGTTGTAGGAATTGTAGGAAGAATACATCCATCAGTAGAAAAAGAAGCGGTTTATGTAATGGAAATCAACTTAGACAAATTGCTAGCAAAAAGAGTTGGAAAAATGAAATTCAAAGAAATTTCAAAATTCCCAGTTGTTAAAAAAGATTTAGCATTATTAGTTGACAAAAATATGACATCAAAAGAAGTTGAAATGTTAATTAAGAAAAATGCTGGAAAATTGTTATTAGATATAAACGTATTCGATGTTTATGAAGGTAAAAATATTGATTCTAATAAGAGAAGTATTGCATATTCATTAACATTTGGTACACCTGATAGAACTTTAAATGATGAAGAAATTAATACTATTTTAGATAATATTATTAAAGACTTAGAAAACAAAGGACTAGAAATAAGAAAGGGGATTTAGGGACGTTCCTTAAACTCCCCTTTTTAAGGGATTTTGGGACAGTGCTCAAATCATTTTTTATGGTTCCTATAGGTGGAGACTTATACACAAAAATTTCTAAGACTGTGAATTGTAACTCCTAAAAATTTATTGACAAAAAATCACCCTTATTATAAAATTATCATAATAAAAAATACTAGGAGAAAACATGAAAAAAATAATAGAAATATTCAAAACAGACATGAAAAAAGTTTGGAAAAGAAAAATAGCAGTAATAATATTAATAGGCCTGTTATTTATACCAGGAATATATGCATGGCTAAACATAGACTCAAACTGGAATCCATATGACAACACAGGAAACTTGCCAATAGCAGTAGTAAACAAAGACCAAGGTCTAACAATATTAAATGAAGACATAAATATGGGGAGCTTGCTGGTAGACAGTTTAAAATCAAACACAGCAATGAAATGGATATTTACAGACGAAGAGGATGCAAAAACAAATGTTGATAAGGGAAAATATTATGGAGTAATAATATTACCAGAAGACTTTACAAGTAAAATAGCAACACTATTTGATGGAACTGAAATAGTAAAACCACAATTTGATTTCTATGTAAATCAAAAGAAAAATCCAATTGCACCAATTATTGTAAATAAAGCAATAGGAACAATAGAAAACAATCTTGACCAAGCATTTGTAAATGCAATTGTATATAAAGTAATGGACACTGCAGAAGATGCAAATGTTGTGGCGGAAGGAACAGCAACAACAACAGATGTAATTACAAAATTAAAAAACACAAATAAAAGTATAAAACAATTAAGAGCAACACTAAACACAATATCACTTGCATCAGATTCAGCAGGAAATGCATTAAATGCGGTTAAAGACTTATTACCAACAGTAAGTAATATATCAACAACATCTTCAAAAAATATATCAAATATGAAAGACATAATAAAGTCATTTAATGGAGTATATACAGATGTTAACAACAATATAGGACTAATAATAGATGCAGCAGCAACAATATCATCAAATGTAAATAATGTTATTCAGTCAGGAAAAATAAAAGAAAACAAAGAATATTTATTAAATGCATTAAATAGCTTATCAAGTGTTCTATCACAATTAAACAGCATAATAGATTCATTAAATGGTACACAAGGAGTAACATTAGATAAACTAAAAGAACTTACGCAACAGGCACTTGACGATGTTAATAAAATGACAGAAGACTTAAATAAAATGGACGAAAGTTCATTAGCAGATTTAAAAGCAAAATCAGCAGAATTAAATCAAAAAATACAAAATATAAAAACACAATATAATAACACAGTAAAGCCAGCATTAAATAAAGCTTTTTCTAATGCATCAACATCAATGTCAAATATAGCAAATACAATTTCAACGTTAGACACAGCTTTAGGAAAAAGTGATACGGCATTGGCAAGTACAATAAAAGCATTAGATAGTACAGGCAAACTAACAACAAATATTGATACAGTATTAGTAAGCTTAGAAGATGATATAAACAAAATAATAAGCAAATTAGGTGGAGCAACACAAAGTGAGTTATACTTGAAAATATTGAATCTGTTAGAAAACAAGCCAAATGATGTAGCAGACTTTATCTCAACACCTATTGCTACAAACGAAATTGATTTATATGAAATAAATAGTTATGGTTCAAAAATGGCACCATTCTATACAGTATTAGCATCTTGGGTTGGATGCACATTGCTAGTATCAATAGTAAAAACAGATATTAAAAAAGACAAAAGACTAGGAGAAATAAAACCATATCAAGCATTTTTTGGAAGATTTATGACATTCGGAATTTTGGCTGTTTTACAAGGATTAGTAATAGGAGTTGGAGATATTATAATGGGAGTTCAGGTTGTAAATTATCCATTATTCTTATTAACGATTATGCTCACAAGTTTAGTGTTTATGCTTATTGTATATTCACTAACAATATCATTTGGAAAGGTTGGAGAAGCAACAGCAGTAGTAATAATGGTATTACAAGTTGCTGGTTCAGGAGGAACATTCCCAATTGAACTATTACCAGGATTTTTCCAAAAATTACAACCAATAATGCCATTCTATCCAGCAATGAATGCACTAAGAGAAACAATAGGTGGATTCTATGGTAATAATTATATAATGTACATAGGTGCGTTATTATTACATACAATTATTCCATTATTGATAGGTTTAGTATTTAGAAGACCTATTATAAAATTTAAACAAGAATTATCAGAAAAATTGGAAGAAACTGATTTGATAGTATAATATAAAATCGTTTGAAATTTAAAATCATTCTAAAATCTAGTAAAAAATTCAATATAAACATATTGAAAAACTAGACTTAGAGTGATTTTTTTGATTGCTTAAATTTTAGCAAATTCCTTGACAAATAAAAGCCGTATTGATATTATATAAGTGCCAAAAAAACAAAAGAAAGAGCGCAAAAGGTTGGAAAATTTAATTCTTTCCCAACCGGGCTTGTACCTTGAGAAAGGAAAAATAAAAATGAAAAAAATATATCCAAATCTCTACTACAAAAAAGTAGAAGAAATAACAATAGAAACATTATTAAAAAATAAAATAAAATTACTAATACTAGACGTAGACAACACACTAATAGACTATTACAAAAACTTATCAAAAGAAGTAAAACAATGGACAAAAGAAATGAAAGGCCAAGGAATAAAACTATACATACTATCAAATACAAACAACAAAGAAAAAGTAGAAAAAGTAGCAAAAGAATTACAAATACCATATAAATACTTTGCAATGAAGCCACTAAAAAAAGGATTTAAAAACATACAAAAAGAAACAAATATAAAACCAGAAAATATAGCAGTAGTAGGAGACCAAATCTTTACAGATGTATTAGGTGGAAACAGAAGCAATATGTTCACAATATTAGTAGACCCAATAGACAATAAAAAAGACTACTGGTACACTGCATGGAAAAGACCAATAGAAAACAAGATTAAAAACAAATATAAATCAAAAGAGGAGAAAAACAAAGATGTATATTAATGAAACACATATAGCATATTATGCAGTATTTGCAATAATAGGACTTTTTGTAGGAATGCTAGCAGACTGGATGAACAAAAGGTTACCAGATTATAAAAAAGTATTTTCGAAAGAAATATTTACAGAATACTTTGCAGAATTTAAACCAAATTATATATTAATGCTAGTAACATCAGCAATATATGTAGCACTTTTATATTTTTATGGAATACGAACAACATTTATAGCAAACTTAGATTTAATAAAATATATGATATTAACACCAATGTTATTATCAGCATTTGTAATAGACTATAGATTACAAATAATACCTAACAGACTAAACCTAACAATGTTTGAAATAGGCCTTGTAATAGCATTTTTATATGGACTATCAGATGTAGCAATAACAATAAATATGGCACTTGGAATGCTTGCAGGTGGTGGAATTTTCTTACTTATAACATTAATAGGTGGAGCAATATATGGAAAAGAAGCAATGGGATTTGGTGATGTAAAACTAATGGGAGCATTAGGATTATACTTTGGACTATCAAATATAATTGCAATAACACTAGTTTCATTCTTAATAGGAGCAATATTAAGTGTAATATTATTAGCAACAAGAATCAAAAAAATGGATGAATATATACCATTTGGACCTTTTATAGTGGTAGGAACATTTATAAGTATTTTTGTACCATTTGAAACAATAAAAAATGCATTATTAATGATTTTTACATTAGGACTATATGCAAAATAAAAATTTTGGATTTTGGGACGGGTCTTTAATCCTTAAAATGTTCAAAATAAAATTTTTTGATATTGAAAATCCGTCTCTAAATCCCGAAAAATTAAAAAGGGGGAAGTTTACAAATGAATCAAAAACTTCAATGGCTAAGAAACAAAATGTCAAGCTTAGATATGCAAGGAATTATAATATCAAATCCAATAAATATAAAATACCTAACAAACATAGATGCAGAAGGAACATTATTAATAACACCAAAAGAAAATATGTACATAACAGATGGAAGATATATAGAATATGTACACAGCATTTTAACACTTTTTGACGAAATAATAGTATATGATGTAAACGACTTATCAAAAGACGATTATGAAAATATCTTTATGTTCTGCGAAAATGTAGGATTTGAAGAGCATTATATATCATATGCAACATACAAAGAATATATAAGAAAATATAAAATACATAATTTTGTAGAAACAGAATATATAATAGAAAAACAAAGAATGATAAAAGACGACGAAGAAATTAGTAATATCATAAAAGCATGTAACATAACAGATGATTGCTTTAAATATATTTTAAGCTATATAAAACCAGGAATGACAGAAAAACAAATAGCAAAAGAAATTGACGACTACTATACAGAAAGAACAGATGGAACATCATTTGATACAATAGTTGCATCGGGAGAAAATTCATCAAAACCACATGCTGTCCCATCAAATAGAAAAATACAGGAACATGATATAATTACAATAGATATGGGATGTAAAGTAAATGGATATTGCTCAGATATGACAAGAACATTTTTTGTAGGTGAGCCAACTGAAGAAATGAAAAAAGTTTATGATTTGGTTCTAAGTAATCAAGAATTTGCACTTGACCAATACAAAGAAGGAGCGAGTACAAGACAGGTTACAAAAATGGTAGAAAATGACTTTAAATTAAATGGATATGATTTAATTCATAGCCTAGGTCATGGAGTTGGTTTGGAGATACATGAACCCCCATATGTAGGAATTAGAAATGATTCAAATTTAAGAGAAAATATGGTTGTAACAGATGAACCAGGAATATATATTCCTGGAAAATTTGGAATTAGAATAGAGGATACTGTCCAAATAACTAAATTTGGATGTGTTAGTTTAACAAATTCAGATAAAGGATATGTTATTATTTAATGCTTTTTTGTCCTTTTGGGGACGGTTCTTTTTGGGACATTTTGGTAAAAAATACCATTTGATGTATTCTTTCAGTCTCTAGGAAGTTAACACATGTATTATTTAAAAAAATGTCCCAAAAAGAACCGTCCCCAAAAGGACATTTTTTCTAAAAGGGTTGATTTTTCTTAGAATGTGTAGTAAAATAAAAAAGTAAATAAAAATTATGAGAAGCAAAGCAAAAAAGATTTGACATATGAGAATGTCAATGAAATAGCAAAGCGAGAGAAGGGAGAAATAAAAATGGCAGGAGTATACTCAGCAGGAGATTTTAGAAACGGAACAACATTTGAAATGGAAGGAAATGTATTTAGAGTAGTTGAATTCCAACATGTAAAACCAGGAAAAGGTTCAGCGTTTGTAAGAACAAAATTAAAAAATGTAATAACAGGGGCAACATTAGAAAAAACATTTAACCCATCAGATAAATTTCCAGGAGCAGAAATAGAAAAGAAAGCAATGCAATATTTATATGCAGATGGAGATTTATATTACTTTATGGATAATGAAACATATGACCAAATGCCTTTAAATAAAGATACATTAGGAGATTGCTTAAAATACTTAAAAGAAAATATGGAAGTTACAATTCTTTCATACAAAGGAAAAGTATTTGCAGTTGAACCTCCAACATTTGTTGAATTAGAAGTAACATATACAGAACCTGGATTTGCTGGAAACACAACAACAACATCTGGAAAACCAGCAACATTAGAAACAGGTTTAGAGTTACAAGTTCCAATGTTTGTAAATATCGGTGATGTTTTAAAAATCGATACAAGAACATGTGAATATATGGAAAGAGTATAAAATATAATAAAAGAGACTATCCTAATATATACAGTAAGAATATATTAGGATATATTTATATATTAAGAAAGCTATATAACTTTACTAATATATAAAATTACATTGCACAGAAAATGTGTAAAATAAATTTTCGCGCGTTAATAAGCAAATTATTAAATAAATTTGATAAAAAATATTTTAAAGAGAAAGAGAGAATAATTTATGAGTGAGTTAAATCTTAATGAACAAATTGAAAATCTTTTAAAAGAAATAAAAGAATTAAAGGAAAATCAAAAAATAATGAATGAGAAAATGGATAAAATGCAACAAGTTGTTGACCACATAAAAACTGATATCTATGATGATGAAGGTTTTGATTTGGAAATTGTATGTCCATATTGTGAGCATGAATTTGTTATTGATGCAAATGAAGATCAAAATGCAATTGAATGTCCAGAATGTAAAAATATAATAGAGTTAGATTGGTCAGGAGAACTTTATGATAATGAAGATGATGGATGTTCAGGACATTGTTGTGGATGTTCAGGTTGTGGAGATTCAAACGAAGACGAAAATGAAGAAGATGATATGTAAAAAAGATTGCAGGGGCAAGAACCTTGCAGTTTTTCTTTTTATATTAGGAAAATGATGAAAAATTTCTAATACAAAAAATTATACTGCACATAGAAATTGTTGATAATTTAGAAGTAATTTAAAGGATTAACATATTCACCATCAATCCTAAAACCGTAAATGTAAATGACAACCGGGTTGTAGAACCATTAGTAGGCTTGCCAGAACTATCATAATAAGGGTTACCGGGAACACCAAAAACATATTTAGGACCAACAAATCCTATAACTTGGCCCTGCTTAACAAAATCTCCTACATTAACTATAAAATTAGGGGAAACATGACAATAAGATACTTTAAAATTATCAAAAGAAAGTGTAATGGTGTAGCCACCAGCACCTAAAAAGGAACGAAAAGTAATTTCACCATCATTTATTGCTACGAATTTAGTACCTTCAGGTGCGGGAATATCTGTACCATGGTGAAACCCAGAGCCACTGCCAGTTGGGGATTTTCTTGGACCAAATGGAGAACTTATACTTGTGTATCCAGGTAAAGGCCACAAAAATCCATCAGGATTAAAACCGATAATTTCTTTTGTTGAAGAATCCGAATTGCCTAAGTTATTGCCATTAATTACTGGAATGAAAAATACAGAAATAAAAACTGAAAACAAAATAATTATAATTATGAAATTTTTAAAAATATTTGATATAAAAATCACACTCCTTTAAAAAATGCATTTGTTTAAATAAGAAACTACAATAAAATTTATAACATAAAAAAGAAAAAAATTCAATAAAATATAACAAAAAAATTGACATAAAAAAATATTATTAGTAAAATATAAATAGAAAATAAGCAAAAGAAAAAGGAATGAAAAAATGAAAAATAACAATGGAATAACAGTAATAAAATTCACAATACTAGTAATGGTAGTAATAATTTTGGGAGCAGTAATTTCAATATGTTTTCAGGGAATTTCATCAAAAATAGATATAGCATATAAAACTATAACTAAGAAAATTGACATTTCAAAAGAGATAGAAGAAAATGAAAAACTTATGGGTGTTACAGATGTAAAAGGTGAAGGAATCACAATAAATATTTTGGACGGAAATGACTTGATACACCAAGAAGATTTAATAATATTAATTGATGAGCTAAAAAATTCTGGAAGTCAAGCAATATCTATAAATGATCAAAGAATAATCAATTCAACTTACATTTTTTGTGATGGAAGTGTAATATTAATAGATGGTGTAAAAATAGGAAATCCTTTTACAATTAAAGCTATAGGAAATTCAGAGACAATATATGGAGCACTTACACGAAATAAAGGATATGTTGAAACACTTGAAAAAGCAGGTATTGATATAAAAATAGAAAAAAATGATGAAATAACAATTTTAAAAACGAATAAAGATATATCTTCAAATTATTCAGTTGATGCTAATAAAATTGAAAGACTATATAAATCAAATAAAATAGTTGGAAAATCAACTGCTAATGGAAAAGGATTGGAAATTGTTATAGAAGAAAATGAATCAAAATTATCTGCATTAAGTTTTTTACAAATAGTAAATGACCTAAATTCAGCCGGAGCTGAAGCAATATCAATAAATGGGCAGAGAATAACTAATATGACTGATATGATGGATATTAGTGGAACATATATTTTAATTAATAGTAGTCCTATAAAAGCGCCATATATTATAGATGTAATTGGAAATCAAGAGAAAATTGAAAGTACTTTAAATTATAATAACTCATATATTACAAAGATTAAAAGTAAAGGAAATAATGTGGATATTTATAGAATACGAAATGTTAAAATCGATGAGTATGTTCAGAAAAGAGATCAAAATAAGATGCTTATTGATTATTTAAAAATATAAAATACCATTATACAACAAATTTCCATAAGAAAAATATTATATGGTAATAAATTATTTTTTAAAAATTTTTTCATACTACTTGTCAAATGTAAAAAAGTGTGCTAAGATAATAAATGTCTTAAGAAAAGACATTTATTAATCATAGGGGTATAGTGTCAATGGTAGCACATCGGTCTCCAAAACCGCCTGTGAGGGTTCGAGTCCTTCTACCCCTGCCAATAAAAAGCCTTGATTTCAACAATAATCAAGACTTTTTATTTTTGCTTTTAAGTTTATTTTATTCTTTTTTGTTTAAAATGTAGTCAGGAAGGTAGTCAATATCAGCAGAAAAACGAGAGGATATTTTATACATTTTAGGGACTGCTGTGAACTACAACAATTTATCAAATTACAAAAAAAGTTGCGATTAACATAAATATATGATATAATTACGGTCGTAACGGCAAATGCAAATTTAGAAAGGAAAAAGATATGATGACAAATGGAGCAGATCAAAAAAACAGTGTTACAAAGAAAAGAGTTGCAGCAATTGGACGGTGGATGCCAATTCATAATGGGCATAAAGAATTTTTAATTCGGCTTGCCAAAGACGAAACGGTTGAAAAACTGGTAGTTATGATTGGTTCATGCTATGAAAATGGAAGGCAGAGATATTGCATCCCTGCAGTAGAAAGAGAAAAGATGATTGAAGCCATCTTTCAAGCTGAAAACATTCCGGAAGAACGATATGAAATTATTCATATGCCGGACAAGGAAACATTTGAAGAATGGTTGGATGATATTCTGAGAGCATTCAAAAAGTACAAAATCACACATTTTTGTACAGGCAATAAAGAAGACATACTGAATGCTTTAGAAGGCAAAGAAAAAAGCTTAGGGTTTGAAATAATCAATCCGGAAACACAGAGTGAAGTAAGTTATCATGCAACAGAAATAAGAAAACTTATTTTGGAAGGAGATTATGAAAAACTTGAAACAATGATTCCAAATGAAGTAAAACAGTTACTTTTCCACAACACATTTAAAGAAATCATCGCGTGTAGCAAAAACAATGGAATTAAGTTTGTACCAGGAAGGCAGAGTGTAGACATTGTATTTCTTGTACGAAATACAATAGATGGAAAAGTATATGTTTTGTTGGGCAAGCGCTCAAACAAAAAAGTTGATTTTCCGGGATATTTTTCTCTTATGGGAACAGCAATAAAGCAGGAAGACTTTGAATCACCTATTAATGCAGCTATTAGAGGATTACAGGAATGTGCAGGAATAAAGGTAAAAATGCTTGATAACTCTTTGGAGCCTGCAATCATCAGCATGGAAAATATTCCAAAAGCAAATCTTGAACAAATGAACTATATTGGATTATATAGTTCAGAAGATGAAAAATTTGCAGGAACAAGAGGTGGTTCTTCACAGTGCTTTGGAATCTTTATCGAAGATGAGATTTTTAAGTATGAAGAATATTTAAAAGCAGGAAACGATTTGGAAAATGTTGCTTTTTATGATATCTCTACAGCTTTATCAGAATCGCTGGCGTATCAGCATAAAGATATGTTAAAAAAAGCGATTACCATGTTCAATGCATACCCGGACTTAACAAAGCAGATTTCAAGTTTATCAAAGATGGAAGCGGAAAAGAAAGCAATTGTTATCTCATTTGTTGGAGCGCCTGGAGCAGGAAAGAGCACAGCAGCACTTGGTTTATCTTATGCGTTGAAGAAAAAAGCCAAAAATGTGGAGTATGTTCAGGAATTTGCTAAAGACCTGACATATAATAATTTACTGGAAAAGTACATACCAAATCAGTCTTATATTATTGCAGAACAGTATAAAAAGATTTATGATTTGGTAGAGCAGGTAGATTATATTGTAACAGATGCTGGAATTGAAATATCGGCATTTCATGCATCACAGGAAAGCAAGGTAGTTGAGAATTTAGCATGGTACTTACGAAACAAAACAGAACAAATCACCATTTTTATTGAAAGAGACAAAGACGTCAAATATGATAAAAATGGAAGAATTGAAAGTGAACAAGAAAGCCAGAAATTCGGTGAAAAACTGGAAAATTATCTGCAGCAAAATAATGTCAACTACTATAAAGTGGTAGGAACACAAAATGCTATTAACAAAGCATTAGAATTAATTAAAAACAAGGAGATGTAAAATTGCAAATCGAAAAATTAAAGAATATCGCCCAAAAACGGAAAATTACAATTTTGGGTCATGACAACATTGATGTAGACGCATTTTTATCTGGTATTTTATTATCCAGATTATTTGATTTTTTAAAAATTGACAATGAATTTGTCATTTTAGAAAAAGTTAAAGAAAATGAGACATACCAAATTGTAAAAGAACTTTTCAATATTGATATGAAAAAATGGGAAAATGTTTCAGAAAAACAGGATAGATACTTGTTTTTAGAAGACCATTTTGAAACAATTCATTCTGGAATAATAGTAGGATGTATAGATCATCATCCTACTGCCAAAAAACCGGATTATGAATATCAGTATAGAAGAAATTCTTGTGCATGTTCATACTTGATTTATGAAATTATGAAGCAGGAGAGATATCCATTAACAAAAGAAGATGCCAAAATGATAGTAGTTGCTATGATGGTAGACACAACATCTTTTAGAAGTTCAAAAACAATTAAAAAAGAAGTAAAGGTTGCAGAAAAATTAGCAGCTAAATATTCTTTAAATTATGAAGAATTGCTAAAATATTGTTTGTGTTTAACTCCAATCAAGAAGATGAAGATAAAAGATATTGTTGAAAATGGAAAAAAACATTATAACTATGCGGGAACAGAAGTTGAATCTGCATATTTACAGTTATATGGAATGCCAGACAACAATGTTTTAAACAACTGGTTGGAATATTTGAAAGATAGTATAAAAACATCTAATATTAGAATGAAGGTTTTTATTATCTTTGAAATGGAAAGAAATCAGACGATAGAATATAGAATATCATCTGAAGAAATTACTACAATAGTGCATGAAGGTATTTTATCTAGAGGAAAGGATATTATGCCAAAAATAGAAGAATTGTTTTTAAAATAAGTAATACACAAAAAAGGAGTTGTTGACTCCTTTTTTTGTGTAATTAATTTTTTTATAAATTAATGCAATAAAACTTATTAAGACTGTTAAAGCTTATTGTAATTTATTATATAATAAAAAAATATATGTCGATAAAATTGATTGAAAAAACTTGACTTTTTAAATTAATTGTAGTATAAAAATATATAGATAAATAAGGAAATTACAATGAGAAAGAAAAAGTACTTGATATTTTATTAAAGAGAGCGAATAGTAAGCTGAAATATTCGTAATAAAATAAGTATGGGGAGCTTTGGAGTAATAAAAAATTAAGGTGCTTAAAGTAATGCAAAGCAAATAGATAAACCAAAATGCAAAAGCAAAACTTTAGGAAATAGGGTGGAAACGCGGAACTAAACTTTCGTCCCTAGCTAGATGTATAGCTAGGCTCGGAAGTTTTTTTGATTTCTAGCAATTCTAAAAAGTTGTCAAAAGGGACGCCCTTTTTTGACAACCTTTTAAAAAAATAAAAAAGTTGTCAAAAAGGGGCGTCCCTTTTGACAAGAGGAGGAATTATTATGTTAAAATCAATGGACACACTAGTAGCATTATGCAAAGGAAGAGGATTTATATATCCTGGATCAGAAATTTATGGAGGATTAGCAAATACTTGGGACTATGGACCTTTAGGAAATGAATTAAAAAACAATGTAAAAGCAGCATGGAGAAAAAAATTCATACAAGAACAACCAAACATAGTAGGACTTGATGCAGCAATATTAATGAACCCAGAAACATGGGTAGCATCAGGACACGTTGGAGGTTTTTCAGACCCATTAATAGACTGTAAAGAATGTAAAACAAGACATAGAGCTGATAAATTAATAGAAGAATGGGCACATGACAATGGAAAAGATATGATAGCAGATGGAATGACAGACGAAGAATTAATCAATTTCATAAATGAAAATAAAATACCATGTCCATCATGTGGAAAAACAAACTTTACAGACATAAGAAAATTCAACTTGATGTTTAAAACATTCCAAGGAGTAACAGAGGACACAACATCAACAGTATATTTAAGACCAGAAACAGCACAAGGAATATTTGTTGATTTCAAAAATGTATTGCGTACATCAAGAAAGAAAATGCCAATGGGAATTGCACAAATTGGTAAAGCATTTAGAAACGAAATAACACCAGGAAACTTTACATTTAGAACAAGAGAATTTGAACAAATGGAACTTGAATTTTTCTGCAAACCAGGAACAGACTTAGAATGGCATAAATATTGGAAAGACTATTGTGAAAACTTCTTAATCAATTTAGGAATGAAAAAAGAAAATATTAGATTAAGAGACCATTCACCAGAAGAATTAGTATTTTATAGTAAAGCAACAACAGATATAGAATTTGCTTTCCCATTTGGATGGGGAGAATTATGGGGAATTGCTGATAGAACTGATTATGATTTAACACAACATATGAATCATTCAAAACAAGATTTATCATATCAAGACCCAGAAACAAACGAAAAATATGTACCATATGTAATTGAACCATCATTAGGAGCAGATAGAGTTGTTCTAGCGTTTTTATGCAACGCATATGATGAAGAAGAAATCGCTGAAGGTGATACAAGAGTTGTATTACATTTACATCCAGCATTAGCACCATATAAAGTTGCAGTACTTCCATTATCTAAAAAATTGTCAGATAAGGCAGAAGAAGTATATAGCAAACTTGCTAAGAAATTTATGTGTGATTATGATGCTGCAGGTTCAATTGGTAAACGTTATAGAAGAGAGGACGAAATTGGTACTCCATATTGCGTAACAGTTGATTTTGATACTTTAGAGGATGAGTCAGTTACTGTTAGAGATAGAGACACAATGGAACAAGTTAGAGTTAAAATTGATGACTTGGAAGCTTGGATAGCAGAAAAAATTGAATTTTAAAATAAATAAAACAATAAAAATGAGTGGGTATGCACCCACTCATTTTCTAAACCAAAATAGTTATTACTAAGATGTGGTTAATACCAAATGCTAGAATCTGCATCAGAAGGCATTCTCAAATCACCTCTTGGTGAAACACTTACAGTTCCTACTTTAGGACCATCTGGAATGCAATTTCTTTTAAACTGATTATTGAAAAATCTCTTAATAAATCTATCATAGAATTTGGAAAGTTCGTCAACTGTATAAGTTCCTTCAAAAGCAATTTTAGCCAAATATAAAATTTTGTTACGTGAAAATCTTTTTCGTAAGAAATTATAAATAAAGAAGTCAATAACTTCATAAGGGCCAACAGTGCTTTCTGTTTTTTGAACAACCTTTTTACCATCGGTTGGCAGTAACTCTGGACTAATTGGAGTATTAATAATATCCAATAATGTTTCCTTAAGAGAAGGATTTTTCTCTCCAGATTCAGCAGCATACCATTCAATAAGATATTTTACAAGAGTTTTTGGAATAGAGCAGTTAACTCCATACATACTCATGTGATCACCGTTATAGGTACACCAACCGAGTACCAGTTCTGATAAATCACCTGTTCCAACTAAGATACCATGATGCTTATTGGCCATATTCATAAGAATTTTAGTTCTTTCTCTTGCCTGAACATTTTCATAAGTAATATCGTGAACAGAAGGATCATGTCCAATATCTTTGAAATGTTGCATACAAGCATCTCTGATAGAAATTTCAAGTAAAGTGATGCCTAATTCCTTACACAGTTTAACTGCATTGTTGTATGTTCGGTCTGTGGTGCCGAATCCAGGCATTGTGATACCAATTATTCCTGAAAAATCAAGATTTAATTTTTTGAAGGCATCATAGCATACAAGCAAAGCCAATGTTGAATCCAAACCTCCAGAAATACCAATTGTAACTTTTGTATTTCCTATTGAATCTAACCTTCTAGCCAATCCAGTTGACTGAATAGAGAGTATTTCTCTGCACACTTTACTACGAGTATCGTTATCCAAAGTAGGTACAAAAGGATGAGCATCTACATTTCTTGAAATAGAATAGTATACATCTTCAATTGCATTTTGATGAATATCAATTTCCTGATATGATACTCTTAAATTCCTTTTGCTGTCACTAAAGGTCTTGTTGAATAATCTTTCATTTGACAAAGATTCAATGTCAACATCAAAAACTTCCATCTGGTCTTCAAGCTTATATCGTTTTAATGAAGCCAAATCTTTACCATTTTCAAAAGCATAGCCACTGCCTCCAAATACTAAATCACTTGTTGATTCAGAAAAGCCAGTAGAAGTATAAAGATATGCTGACAGGGTTCTGGAACTTTGTGTTTTTATTAACTCTTTCCGATAATTATCTTTGCCTACTAATTCATTACTTGAAGATAAGTTTGCAATGATATTTGCACCTGCTAATGACAGGTAAGAACTTGGTGGAATTACAGACCAAAGGTCTTCACAGATTTCAACACCCAATTTGTAGCCTAAATTTGATGAAAAAATCAAATTACCAAAAGGTATATTTTCACCAAATAATTTGACTGATGTTATAGAAGAATCTGTGTATGGTGTAAACCACCTTTTTTCGTAAAACTCTCCACAATTTGGGAGATACTGTTTAGGAACAATTCCATGAATTTTTCCACCTTTAATAACAACAGCACAGTTATACAGTACATCAGAAAAATCTAAAGGTGCTCCAACAACAAAAAGAACATCGTATTTTTCGGAAAATGTAACAAGTTCTTTTAATGAATCTTTGGTTGATTCTAATAGTTGCGAATTACCAAAAAGATCCTGACAAGTATAACCTGTCATGGAAAGTTCAGGGAATACTAATACCTTAACATTCCGTGAATCTGCCTGAATTATTAAATCCTTAATTTTTTTTGTTGCACTTACAGGATTTGAAAGTTTACTGTTGCATGTGGCAATAGCACATTTTACAAAACCATAGTTTACCATAATGAAACCTCCTTAAAATTGATGATTTAATAGTAACAATTTATTTTGATTTTGTTTTTTTGGCTATCTCTAATTGATGATAGCTATAAAAAACACTTATGGCGTATTATATCATAGAATGAATATTATGTCAATTTTAAAATGACTCTGTTTTAAAAAAATCCTGTTCTAAAAAACTATTGCAAAATTATGTAAATTATGTTATACTGTTGGTAAGTTTTGCGTTATTATGTAGGAAGAATACTTTCTTTTTTGCAAAAAAACCAAAACAAATATTATTTTAGGAGGTATCAGCTTATGCTTATACTTAATGGTACAAAACTTCTTACAGAACGGTTTCCAAACAATGAAACCAAAGTCAAAGATTTTGAGAATGCCATCATAGATGGACAAAACATTCTCGAATTCAAGTATGTGAACGATGAGGATCTTATTACCTTGATGTTTGCAAAAAAACGGATTGATGAGTTCAATGTTCCGTGTACACTTTTTATATGGTATATGCCGTATAGTCGTATGGACAGGAAGATTGAAGGAGATTTGTTTACACTCCAGTATGTTTGTAACTTTATCAATTGGCTGGATTTTGCAAAGGTTGTTGTAATGGAGCCACACTCTGACAATACAATGAAAATGCTGGAAAGAGTAGCTGCTATATATCCTGTAAAGGATTGGTTAGCTGAAGTACAGAAAGACATTGGATTTTCAGAAAATGATCATATTGTATTTCCTGACAAAGGAGCAGCAGCACGATATGCTGATAGTGATTATGCAAATATCTGCATCATGGAGAAAAAGCGTAATCCCATAACTGGTAATATCGAGAATATGCAGCTTAAAGAAGGAAAAGTTAATCATGGTTCAAAATGCATCATTATTGATGATCTTTGTTCAAAAGGGGGAACTTTTGCTTGGGCAGGCAGTATTTTAAAATCTTTGGGAGCAAGTGAAGTTTATCTGGTTGTTTCTCATTGTGAAGAAACAATTTTCGATGGAAAACTTCTTCTTGAAGATTCACCTATCAAAAAGGTTTACACAAGCACATCTATTATGGCAAAAAAACATCCAAAGATTAAATTTATGGATGTTAATGTATCTAACTATGTAAAACAGTGATTATAAGGAGGAAAGCATTATGATGTTTAACGAAATGATTGAGAACCCAGCATTATTGACAGATGGATACAAATTCTGTCATAAGGATCAGTATCCGGAAGGATTAGAATGGACTTATGAGACATGGACTCCAAGAAAATCCCGGATTGATGGTGTAAGTCATGCAGTGTTCTTTGGTTTACAGGGAGCGTTGGCAACACTTTATTGGAAATGGCAGAAAGGCTTTTTTGAAAAACCTCTTGATGTTGTTATGGATGAAATCAAAGAGAGCCTTGGTGGTACTTTTGGAGTAACAAACCCGGAGATGGTAAAAAACTATGACTTTTCTCATTTTGAGAAGCTTCATAAACTTGGATATTTGCCATTAAAGTTTAAGGCACTTAAAGAAGGGTCTTTTGTACCAATTGGTGTACCGATGTTTACAGTTGAAAATACTTTACCAGAGTTTTTCTGGCTTACGGGTTATTTGGAAACTCCTATGTCATGCTTGATCTGGCAGCCGATGACAGATAGCACAATTGCAGATAAGTATAAGAGGATACTTACTCATTATGCTGAAATTACCGGATGCAATCAGCCGAAAAGAGTTTTCAACCAGGGTGGTGATTTTTCTATGCGTGGCATGGGAAGTCCAGAAGCAGCTTACCGTTCAACACCTGGACATTTGTTAATCTTTGGAGGTTCTGCAACAGTTCCTGCAAGAAACTATTTGATGTCATATTACAATGCTAAGCCGGATGTTATTGCTTATGCACCTTCAACGGAGCATAGCGTAATGGAATCTTACGGCCGTGATGAAAAAAATGCTATTTTGCAGCTGGTTACAAAAGTATACCCAAGTGGAACTGTAACAATTGTATCAGATACATACAACCTGTGGAATTTTGTTGACAATGTTCTGACAGACCCGGAAGTAAAAGAGGCCATTATGAAACGTAATGGAAAAGTTAATATCAGACCGGATTCTGGTGATCCAGTTAAAATCATTTGCGGAGATAAAGACGTAAATGAAGAAAACATCGATGAACGTTTGAAAGGCTTTGCGGGTACAGTAAAAAAAGGCTTAATCCAGCGTCTGTATGAGATTTTTGGTGGAACAAAAAATGAAAAAGGTTTCATCGAAATCGATTCTCACATAGGTTCTGTGTATGGAGATTCTATTACTCCTGAAAGAGCCAAAGCAATTTGTGAAGGATTGATGGAAAAAGGATTCGTTACTGTAAGTGTAGGGCTGGGTATTGGCTCATATACATATCAGTATATGACACGTGATACTTTAGGATTTGCACTTAAAGGAACAGCTGAAATCGTGAACGGAGAATTTAGAGCAATCTATAAAGATCCGGCAACAGATTCTGATAAGTTTAAGAAATCTCAGAAAGGTTTAGTAGCGGTTGTTTTCGAAGATGGAGAGTACAAGCTTATTGATAATCTCACACCTGAAACAATTAAGGATATCAAGGGCAATTTGCTTGAGGATGTTTTTGTTGATGGTGAGTTTGTGCGGACTCAAACTTTTGATGAAATCAGAGAGAGAGTTGCAGAAGAATCAAAGAGAGTTTACAACGGTAAATTCTAAAAAGATATTTTCTAAATATAATTTGTTTTATACAAGCCTGCTTATATTTTTAAGTGGGCTTGTATTCATGAACTTAAAAAGTATTTCAGTCATTAGCCTTACTGAATTGCAAAAAAATAAAAAGTTAAAATTTTACATAAAATATTTACAAGACAAAAAAAGCATGATATAATATGCACATGTCAAATTTGGATTGTTTTGCATTTATACTATTGTCAATAGGCAACTTAGTATTAGCAATAGAAAAAAGGCAATAGCAGTCGATTGACAAGCAAAAAAATTTAATCAACTTTAGGAGGTATTAGTATGAACACTAATTACGAGCAGATTGTTGATGTTGCCCAGATTGGACAGCACGGTAAAGTAGACATGAATTCCATTTTCAGCATGGCTGAGCAGGAACGGTTTACGGCAGCTATTGATGATTCTCCAAAAAGATTGTTGCTGTGCATTGATGTTCAGAAGGATTTTATTGAGGGAGGAGCATTAGCGGTACCTGGTTCTATTGGTGATGTTGAGCGTATTACACGTTTTATCTACAACAATATGTCGGGGATCAGCAAAATTATGTGCAGTTTGGATACTCATATTGCACATCAGATTTTCCATCCATGCTGGTGGGCAAACTCTGCTGGAGATCATCCATCTCCATATACAATAATCACTTATGATGATGTTGTAGCCAATCGTTGGAGACCAGTTGTTGGTGATCCAAAAGACTCTTTAGAGTATCTGAAGGAACTGGAAAAAGTCGGAGCAGGCAAAAAGCAGCTGTGTATCTGGCCGTATCATTGCATTAATGGTACAGATGGATTCACACTTGAAAACGAGTTTGCAAAGATGGTTTATTTCCATTCGGTTGCTAGAAAGAGTGTTAACCACATGATCAACAAAGGTACAGATCCATACAGTGAAATGTATGGCATTATCAAACCTGAGTTTAGTAAGAAAAACTTCATCAACACACCGGTTCTGACTGCCATTGAAAAATACGACGAAATCTATGTTGTAGGCGAGGCAGCGAGCCATTGCCTGATGGAATCCGTAAAACAGATTGCAGAACATTTTAAAGATCGTCTGGATGTAACTCAGAAAATTACGGTTTTGGAGGATTGTACTTCTCCTATTACCGGATACGAAGCAGATACCGAGGCAGCTTTTGACAACTTCAAGAGTTCTTATGGTATCAAGTTTGCAAAATCAACAGATATTCAGTTTTAAACAATAAGGAGGATTACAACATGAACGAAGAATATTTAGATACTGTTAAAATTGATGGATTAGACGAAACTTATGCAGCAAACATGGATGTTGATGATGTCGTATCACCGAACATTATGCTGGTTGATTTTGTTATCGATGGTAGTGGATCAATGGGAAACTATGAAATGGTTATGCAGGAATGCTTAGAGCATTACAAACAGGCTGTTTGTAATTCAAAACAGTCAGATGAGATGATGGTAAGCAAGACTGTTTTTGCTTCTACAATTGAAACTGGTGGATATGTTGCACCGGAAGATTTCAATACTGATTATTCAGCAGGAGGACGTACAAAATTATATGATGCTATCATTGATAGAAGACAGCGTATGCTGGATTATATGGAACAGTTGAAAGATAACGGTACAAATGCAAGGGCATGCATGGTGATTCTTTCTGATGGAAATGATTATGGGTCTCAATATAGAGCAAGTGATGCAAGAAAAGCTGTTGAGGATTTGATTTCAAAAGAAATCACAGTAGCATTTATTGCTTTTGGCCAGGAGGCATTTGGAGTGGCCGATTCCATCGGTGTTAAGAAACAGAACGTAAAAGAAGTAAGCAATGACGAAAGTGAACTTCGTCGTGTTATCGATTTGGTATCAAAAAGTGCCATTTCTGCTTCAAAGAAAGCAAGCTCTGGTGCTACTGGAACTTCCGATTCAGGTTTCTTTGATGTGTAATGTAATAAAAACTTACAGTATACAGTAACAACGACTAAAGTACGGGTGGGGGTTGCATTGCAATCTCCATCCTTTTTATTAGGAGGATAAAACAGCATGAGTATTTTAGAAAAAGTAGAAGAAGCAAATACAACTTCCATACATGCAGAACCAAGTTCCGAAAAAGTACGGAAGATTGTAAAAGTATGCAAAATGGGGTCTGACCATAATTTTGCCAATATCAACAATCATGATTTTGCATTTAACTTGTTGAATATGAAGGTAGTTACAGATGGCTGCGGTTCTGGTAAACATTCTGAAGTTGGAACAAGAATTTTCGGACAGCTTTTTGCAAAAAAAGTGAAAGAATATTATGATAATGAAGAAACTATAGATGAAAGTAATTTTATTTCTGTAATTGATGTAATTTTTAAACAGATGCTTAATCTTTGTTCAGATAAATCTTTTATTTTTGAAAATTATTGTTTTACTATTTTGGTATGTTTCGAGTTGGAAAATGAGTTTGTAGTTTATAGCTGTGGAGATGGCTATATCATTAAAGAAAATTTAAATGGTATTGAGTTTGAACAACTTGATGATGGAGAATATCCGTGCTACTATGTTTACAACTTTATTAAAGACAAATCAAGCCTTGTGGAATATAAGGATGGAGTTACTTTTAAGATAACTCGTTTTAACAAAGAAGAATATCAGAATGTTGGAGTAGCAACAGATGGACTGAGATTTTATGAAAATCTTAATGATGTTGAAAAAACAAAATTTATAGGATTTTTACATGAAGGAAAAGGACCGCAAATAGAGAAACTTATTAATAGAAATAATCGTAAAAATGAAATGTTTCATGATGATATTTCAATTTGTTTCTAAGGAGGTAATTTTATGGCAATTAATTTTAAGAGTCGGAGCAGAGTTGATGGTTTAAATAAATTAGCAGAAGGAGGAGAAGCTACAATTTATGAACTTGACTCAAAAACAGTTATTAAGATTTTTAAGGCTAATGTAGATATCAACAAAAAAGAAGACAAAGTTAAACACTTTATTTCTATTAAAAACCAGTTTCCAAAGAATGTTATTGGACCAGAAGAAGTGGTCACAATAAATGGAAAGTTTGCTGGTTATGCAATGAGAAAACTGATTGATGCCGAAGATCTTCACATGTTGACTAAACCAAAGTATCTTACTGCTGAAAAACTTACCAACCAGGATGTGTTAAAAATTATAACAGATTTTGGTTCTGATTTAGGTAAACTACATGCAACTGGAATTATTGTTGGAGATATTAGTGACTACAATTTTCAGATGAACGGAAAAACCGGGTACTTTATCGATGTAGACAGTTGGGGAATTAAGGACAAATATGCACCTGATGCATATACAGAAATGTTTACATGTCCAGATAGTTATTCTAGCAATGGCAGCATTAAATTTTCGTTAGAAAATGAAAATTATAATTTTGCTGTTCTTGCATTTAATATGTTGACAAGGATTCATCCTTTTGGAGGAACATATTTTCTTGATAAAAATCTTTCTCCATTGGAAAGAATGAAGAAAAAGATTTCTATTGTTGGTAAGCATAAATCAAACATCAAGATTCCGAAGATTATTGGTAGCTGGAAATGGATTTCTCCTAAGCTTGAACAGGATTTCATTGAAATTTTTGAACAGGGAAAGAAGTTTGATATTACTCCTGATTTACAGGAACTTTTTAAAAATATGAAACATTGTAGTACACATGATATGTATTATTACTCAAAATATAATGAGTGTCCACTCTGCAATGAAAATGCTAAGGTTAAGGCAGCTCCTACTGTTACAAAAGCAACTAATGCAGTAAATGGACCTCAGATTACTATCGTTTTCTCTGAAACAAATTGTGCATTTATTTTGAGTAAATTACATTATTTTAATAAAAACAATGAAACTGTTCATACAGAAACCAGAAGAAAGTTCAAAGTTGCAAGAGGTAACAAAGTATATTTTTCAAAAGATGGTAAAAATGTTTATGTAGCTGATGAGGATATTATTAAGGTATATGACGAAAATAATCAGTTAACTGCAACAATTGAACGTATGCATAAGTCTAATTATCTTGTAAAAGATAAAAATGTGTATTATGTAGATAAAGGCAATAATTTGGTGAAACTTACTATTACTAAATCAGGAAATATGCCTACATATTTAGGACAGGTATATAATCCGATTATTGAAGAGGATGATGGTAAAGTTTTTGTTGTATCTACTTATCCTAAAACAGCAATTGTAACTACACCTGATTATAATTTTGAGGTAAGCTATTCTGGAAAAATTAATGAGTATGCTATAAAGCATGATAAGGTAACAAATAAATGGTTATTTGTTTATCAGTTACCAAATGGTAATTATCGTACAATGGTGTTTAGTAAGAAGCAGATAGAGTATGATGATGACACTATTGTGTATAATGCTCAAACATTAAGCAATATTGATTTCAATAACAACACAGTTTATGATCCGGCAGATGGTAAAATTATTGGAATTAATATACGAAAAAATGTTGCGAAAGAATTTGTTTGCGATGTTGTAGATGAAGGTTCTAAGCTTGAATTTACTGGAAAAGGATTTAGAATTTACAACAAAAATAAGATTTATAACTATGGTTGATTTTTGTTTATGATATCTTATAGACAAAAAAGAGTCCACAATCATTTTTTATGGTTGTGGGCTTTTAAAATTGTTAAAATAATATTTACTTTCATATAAAATGGTGATATACTTTTTACATAATATTAGCAAAGGCTAATTGGATTTTTTATAATCCTGTTTTTTAGGTTAATATATAAAATTAATATTTTGTGTAACTCGTGAACAATGGTAGAGAGAAAAGGAGTGTATTACTATGATGACATCAATGGAAAAATTAGGAAATGGATTCAAAATTCAAGAACGGAAACTAGAAAATTCTGAAGTAGAGTTAACAGTGGAAATTTTAAAAGATGGAATTTATGTAACATCTGAAAAATTTGACAACGTTTCTAAGCAGGAAGAGAAAAAAATAATTGCCAATTATTTGGCTACTCAGATGAAACTTTATTATGTGGAAGAAGAAATTACATCAGAGGAACGCGTTAGACTTGCTAGGAAGGCAATGGAACTTAACATTATCAATGGATATAAGATAGAACCATTAAATGATGAGGATTACTCTAATGTAAGGGTACAGCTGCTTTCAAGCGGAAAATACCCAATGTATACTACTGGTATTTGTTGTTTAACAAAAGAGGATCTCGAAGAACTCAAAAAAAAGTTAAATAGAATTGTAGAGTACCAGTTGGATATTAGGAAACAAACCAGACCTCTTTATGGAATTGAGATAATTCAAATGATATCATAAAAAACACGCAAAAACTAGGCATTAATTTGCCTAGTTTTTTGTCTTAGTTAAATAAATCTTTCTCATATAAATCTTCAATATAAACATCTTTTTCTTCAAAATTATCAACAAATCCTACTTTAGCAATATCACGTTTTTCATCAACACCTTGAATCCATACAGGACGCTCGTCATAAAAAACATCAGACTTTTCTTTATTATTTAAAATAGAATGAACTCTTTGTAAATCCATAATATCATCTCCTACAAATATATTTAATAAAATTATATCCAAAATAGGATAAAATATAACTGTGAAAAATAAAATTTATTGACTTATTGGCTTAATTGATATAAAATAATGTGCGTAAACAGAAGAGGAGGAAAACAAATGAACATAAAATATAAAGGAAGAACAAGAAAAATTGAAAACGGCTTAACAGTGAGAGAAGCCTTAGCAGAAGAAATAAAAAACAGTGAATATGAAGTAATAGGATGCCTATACAACAACGATTATAGAAATTTAGAAACACCAATAGAAGAAGGAGCAAACATAGAATTAATAGATATTTCATCAAAAGAAGGAATGAAAATCTATGTTAGAACAATTGTATACATAATGGGAAAGGCATTTGAAAGTCTATACCCAAAAGAAAAATTGATGGTAGAATATCAACTTGGAAATGCAATGTACTGTAAATGCGATAATATAAGAATAACAAAGGAATTTACAGAAAAACTAAAACAAAAAATGCAAGAAATCATTGAAAAAGATTTATCAATTAAAAAGGTAGAAATGACAAGAAAAGAAGCGCAAAAATTTTATGATGAAACAGACACATCAAAAGGAAGATTGCAATTTGATTTTGAAGAAAATGACCCAATATATATGTATTACTGTGAAAAATATTATAACTACTGCTATGGAACACTTGCAAATAGAACAGGAGTTATAAAAATATTTGATGTTGTAAAATATGCAAATGGATTTCTAATAAGATATCCAAGTTCAAAAGCACCAACAAAAATGCCAGAATTTCAAGAAACAAAAAAATTGGCTTGGGCATTAGAAGAATTTGAAAAAATTCATTCTGTATTAGATGTTTTAACAGTTTACAAATTAAACAAAGCAATAGAAGAAGACAGAATAAAAGATGTAATAATGCTTGCAGAAGCTTTACATGAAAAGAAAATTGCTAATATAGCAGATGATATCGCAAAAAGAAAAAATGTAAAAATGGTACTAATTGCAGGGCCATCATCATCAGGAAAAACAACATTTGCACAAAGATTAGGAATTCAATTGCGTTTGAATGGATTAAAACCTGTAACAATATCAGTTGACAACTATTTTGTAGAAAGACAAGATACACCAAGAGACGAAAATGGAGAATACAATTTTGAATGTATAGAAGCAATTGACTTAAAATTATTCAATGAACATTTAGTGAAATTATTGAATGGTGAAGAAATAGAAATGCCAGAATTTGATTTTGCAGTAGGAACAAAAAGATATAATGGAAAAAAAATGAAACTAGCAGATGACGAAATTCTTGTAATTGAAGGGATACATTGTTTAAATGACAAATTAACAAGTCAAATTTCAAAAGACCAAAAATATAAAATATATATTAGTGCATTAACAGTTCTAAATATGGATAGATACAACAGGATTTCAACTACAGACACAAGACTTGTAAGAAGAATAGTAAGAGATTATCAATTCAGAAGCTATTCAGCATTACACACATTAAATACTTGGCACAAAGTAACAGATGGAGAAGAAAAAAATATATTCCCATTCCAAGAATCAGCAGATACAATTTTTAATACATCATTAATATATGAATTAAATGCATTGAAACCAATTGCAATGCCATTGTTGAAAGAAATAACACCAGAATATAAGGAGTATGCTGAAGCACATAGATTAATAAATATTTTGAAATACTTTAGAGAAATACCAAATGAGTATGTTCCAAATAATTCATTATTAAAAGAATTCTTAGGTGGAGGAACATTTGACTTACATTAATAGGAGTGAAAAAATGTTAAAAGATAGTAGATTTACAGAGATAGACGAAGAATTTATATGTGAAAACTGTGGTAAAAAAGTTCCTAAATTAGGGTATTCATGTAGAAATCATTGCCCATATTGTTTGCATTCAAAACATGTTGATAAAAATCCAGGAGATAGAGCGGAAGAGTGCCATGGGGATTTAGAGCCTGTAAGTATGGAAATTGATGGAAAAAAAGGTTATGTTATTGTTTTTAGATGTAAAAAGTGCGGCGCTATTAGAAGAAATAAAGCTGCCAAAGATGATAATATGGATTTATTAATTGATTTAAGTAGTAAGCAAATATAGGAATAATTGTAAAATGTAACAAATAATTATTAAAATTAAACAAAAAGTCTTGAAAATCAGAAAAAATGTGATATAATAATATGCAAATTAAGACAATAGATTTTGTTAAGGAAAAATAACAAAAAACTAAAATTTAATATAAACAGAAACTAAAGTAAGGACAACACAATTTATAAAATAACTATTAGAGAGCCAATGTAAGCTGAAAATTTGGTAAGTAAAAATAATTTGTTATCACCTAACTGTTTTTGAACTGAACCAATAAAGAGTTAAAAATCATTATTATAAATATCAAGTAAGTTCAAACGTAAATCTGCGTTAAAGATAAATGAGAGAATAATGTTAAAAAAATTAAGAAAAAAATGCAATTTATAAACAATGAAAATAAGTTGTATGTAAATATATAATTTTAATAACGGAACATTATTAAAATAGGTGGTACCGCGGAATAAAAAGCTATTTCGTCCTAGAAATTAGGACAGAAGTAGCTTTATTTTTTTTGATACAAGTAGGAAAAAATTTGACTCATAAATATGTTAAAAGAATACAATGAAAAAATTAAAAGATATAAAAGGAGGAGCATAAAAATGCAGGAACTGAAAATACACGGTATTTACAAACATTTTAAGGGTGATTACTATTTAGTAGAAGGAATAGCAAATGATTCAGAAACAAAAGAAGAAATGGTTGTATACAGAAGACTATATGGTGATGGTGGTTTATGGGTAAGACCAAAAGAAATGTTTTTATCAGAAGTAGACCACGAAAAATATCCAGATGTAAAACAAAAATACAGATTTGAATTACAAAATATTGAAAGTGTTGCAAAAAATTTTAAATAAAATTTAAAATAAAAATAAAAGGACAGAAAATTAAAAAAATAATGAGACAATTTGCACTGTTCCAAGTGTCTCAAAAAAGGAGGAATTTTTATGTACAAAAAAGTAGAATTAAAAGATGGCTTTGTAGGAATGGAAAGAGAAGTTGCAGAAAACTGGAAGAAAAAAGACATAATCAAGAAAAACTTTGACATGAACAAAGGAAAAAGATATTTCACATTTTATGATGGACCACCAACAGCAAACGGAAAACCACATGTTGGACACATCGAAACAAGAGTTATGAAAGACATAATTCCAAGATACAAAGTAATGAAAGGATATCAAGTTATAAGAAAAGCTGGATGGGATACACACGGATTACCAGTTGAACTTGAAATCGAGAAAAAACTTGGAATTTCTGGAAAACAACAAATTGAAGAATACGGTGTTGAAAAATTCGTAAAAGAATGTAAAGAAAGCGTTTTCACATATGTTCATATGTGGGAAGAAATGACAAACAAAGTAGGATATTGGGTTGATATGGAACATCCATATGTAACATACCACAATGACTACATTGAATCAGTTTGGTGGGCATTAAGCCAATTATGGAAAAAAGGACTTTTATATGAAGGACACAAAGTTATGCCATATTGTCCAAGATGTGGAACAGCTTTATCTTCACACGAAGTTGCACAAGGTTACAAAGATGTTAAAGATTTAACATGTATTGCTAAATTCAAAGTTCTAGAAGGTCAAAATATAGGAAATGAAGCAATTGAACCTGATACATATATATTAGCATGGACAACAACTCCATGGACATTGCCATCAAACCTAGCATTATGTGTAAACAAATCATACACATATGCAGAAATAAAAGCAAATATTGGAACAGACGAAGAGCCAGTATATGAAAACTACATCTTAGCAAAAGATTTAATTGAATCAGTATTAAAAGAAACTCCATATGAAATAATTAAAGAATTCAAAGGTGAAGAATTATTAGGAGTAAAATATGAACAATTAATGCCATTTGCTAAAGTTGATGGAAAAGCATTTGAAGTAATCCATGGTGATTATGTAACATTAACAGATGGTACTGGAATCGTTCACATTGCACCAGCATATGGTGAAGATGATAGCTTAGTTTCAAAACAAAATGGAATAGCATTTGTAAACTTAGTAGATAAAACAGGAAAATTTGTACCAGAAGTTGAACCTTGGGCAGGTAGATTTGTTAGAGACTGTAACGAAGATATTTGTAAATGGTTAGCAGACAAAAACAAATTATTCAGCAAAGAAAAACACATGCACTCATATCCACATTGTTGGAGATGTGACACACCATTACTTTACTATCCAAAAGAAAGTTGGTTTGTTGCAATGAGTAAACTAAGAGACGAATTAGTTGCAAATAACAACAAAGTAAACTGGTATCCAGACACAATTAGAACAGGAAGATTTGGAAAATTCCTAGAAAATGTAATTGACTGGGGAATTTCAAGAGACAGATATTGGGGAACACCACTTCCAATTTGGACATGTGAAGACGAAAACTGTGGACATCAAGAATGTATTGGAAGTATTGCAGAATTAAAAGAAAAAGCAATAGACTGTCCAGATGATATAGAATTACACAAACCATATATTGATAATGTACATTTAAAATGCCCAAAATGTGGTAAAGAAATGAAGAGAGCAAAAGAAGTTATAGACTGTTGGTTTGACTCAGGTTCAATGCCTTTTGCACAATGGCATTACCCATTCGAAAATAAAGAAATGTTTGACAACAACTTCCCAGCAGGATTCATTTCAGAAGCAATTGATCAAACTAGAGGATGGTTCTATACATTAACAGCATTAGGAACAGCATTATTTGGAAGAACACCATTTGAAAACTGTATCGTTTTAGGACATGTTCTAGACGAGCACGGACAAAAAATGTCAAAATCAAAGAAAAACGGTGTAGACCCAATGGTATTATTAGACTCAGTTGGAGCAGATGCAACAAGATGGCACTTCTATACATGTAGTGCACCATGGCTACCAACAAGACTTAGTCTAAACAATGTACAAGAAACACAAAGAGGATTTTTAAGTACATTATGGAATGTATACTCATTCTATGTTCTATATGCAGAAATAGACCAATTCAACCCATTAAAATACAGTGGCTTCAAAGTTACAAACATAATGGATAAATGGATAATTTCAAAATTAAACACATTAGTAAAAGAAGTAGACGAAAAATTATCACAATATGATATAACAAGTGCAGCACTTCAAATTGAAAGCTTTACAGACGAACTTTCAAACTGGTATGTACGTAGAAACAGAGAAAGATTCTGGAGTCAAGAATTAACAGACGATAAAATCGGAGCATATGTAACACTATACAAAGTACTAGTAACACTATGCAAAGTAGCAGCACCATTTGTACCATTTATGACAGACGAAATTTATCAAAATTTAGTTGTAGGATTAGACGAAAAAGCACCAGAAAGCATCCACTTATGCTTATGGCCAGAATATGACGAAACAGCAGTTGATTCTAACCTAGAAAGAGAAATGGACTTAGCATACACAATAGTAAAACTAGGAAGAAGTGCAAGAAACTCTGTAAATATCAAAAACAGACAACCATTATCAGAAATGCTAATATCTGTAAACACATTACCTGAATACTATTCAGACATAGTAAAAGAAGAATTAAATGTTAAAAAAGTAGAACTAGGAGCAGAAATGTCAGACTACGTAAACTTTGAAATCAAGCCAAATCTACCAGTTTTAGGAAAAGAATATGGAAGATTAATTCCTAGAATAAAACAAGAAATTGCTAAGAAAAATCAAATGGACTTAGCAAACACAGTAAAAAGCGGTGGAGTAGAATATATCGAAATAGACGATACACAAATTGCATTAAATTCAGAAAACTTACTAATCACAATGAATGGTAAAGACGGATTTGCATTTGCAGGTGAAGGTGAAATCGGTGTTGTATTAGACACACATATAACACAAGAATTAAAAGAAGAAGGATATGTAAGAGAGGTATTATCAAAAGTTCAAAATATGAGAAAAGACAAAGGTTTTGAAGTTTTAGATAAGATAAATCTTTATGTAGCTGGAAACGAAATGCTTGAAAATGTTATCAAACAAAATGCTGAATTAATTAAGCATGATACTTTGGCATTGGATATTGTTTATGATGCTGAAAGAGCTGATTATACAGAAACTAATATTAATGGTGAAAACTTGAAATTAGATGTTGAAGTTGTATGTAAAATATAGTATAATTATATATAGATACTTTTAGTTACCCAAAAAGGTTATTAAATCTTGGAGGGTAAAGCCTCCAAGTAGTATAAGGAGGATTATATGACATTATTGAAACTATTTAACAAGATGCTTAAAGAACTTCCAGCTATTTCACGGAAATTAGAAGAAATAATAATTATGGGAAAATGGACTGATGAAAAAAAGACCCAGGCAATTGCAATTATTGATCAAATTAAAAGGGTTGGATCAATTGAAACTGTAAGATACATGCAACCGTATAATTATATAATAGCAGTTCCATTAAATATCACTCTTTCTCCAAGAGAATGTGGCATAGATAATGATACATTTGAAAGGGAAAATATAATGAAAGCTGATGACTACATTAGAGAGTTATTGGCTGATATAAATAAATTATCTGAAGATGTGGAATTTTCTTTTGCAGGCCATAATTATAAAGGTAAAGAATGTGAATTTTCTATCGATTGGAAGTTCTAGCAAAAATAAATAGACTCTATGTTAATTAATATAGGGTCTATTTATTTTTTATATTTGTATTGTTACAATTTATGTGAAACAATAAATTAAAAAAGAGGCATAAATTTTAAATTAAATCATTGCAATATTTATCTTTTTATTGTATTATAAACAAAAATAACAAAGAAATATAGGGGGATATATGGAAGAAGAAAAATTAATTGAAACAAAGCGATTAACAGAAAAACAAAAATTATTAATGTACTTTTTTACATACTCATTTTTAGGCTGGATATTAGAAACAGTCTTTTGTGTACTAACATTGGGAGTATTTAACAAAAGAGGATTTTTATATGGACCAGTTTGTCCAATATACGGATTTGGAGCAATAATTTTAATAGAAAGTTTGAAAAAAATAAAAACAAATACAGTAGGAAAATTTTTTATTTCTATGATAGCATTTACCATATTTGAATATGTAGTATCTGTTGTATTAGAGAGTTTATTTGGTTTAAGATGGTGGGACTACACAGGCGAACCATTTAATTTTCAAGGGAGAATAAGCCTTGCTTATTCAATTGCTTGGGGGATAATAGGAACTATTTTTGTTGAAAAAATTCATCCTTTTATAAAGAAACAACTTGAAAAGATTACAAGAAAAATTCCTCATAAAGTTCAAATTTGTTTATTAATTTTATTTTTAGCAATTATTATAATTGACTTTATGATGTCTATAACTAGGTATTCAATTGCTTTGTATTAATAAAGATTTTTGAGAAGGATAATTAATATTTTTTTATATGAAAGGTGGCCAAAATATGAACGGAAAAATTTTAATAAAAAAACCTAATATATGTGTTTGTTTTATTAAAATAGATGAAACAGTAAAACAGTTAGTGGCTTTTAAGTATTCCTTTTGAAACACATAAAATAAATGTTGCTATAGAATATTCTGATACAGGAAATATTGGAGAATGGATTATGGACAAGCATATTGGTAAGATCTTGAATGGGATTGGAAAGAAGATAAAGAAATAATAATCGATGAAACAATTACGAATATTAAGATTAAAAGAAAATGGTATTTATTAAAAAACGTTACCCGAAGAAGAAATAAGTAATTATATGATTAATTATATATGAATTGTTATTAAATTTTAATAGGATAATGGAAAATTTTGTTATTTTATAGTATAATAAAAGCAACTAAAATATTTCAGGAAAGGAAAAAATGTTATGGAATGGTTGTTAAATAATTTAGAATGGATTGTAGGTAGTATTATCACTATACTGGGACTAATATTTGGTGTTTCTTTTATTATTAAGAAGAATGTTCAAAAATCTGGTAAGAATTCTACAAATGTTCAGATTGGAGAAATTAATTATGATAAAAGAAAGTAAAATGGAACAAAAATCTGGAAGAGATTCTACTAATATTCAAATTAAAGAGTTTAATGCAGGACTATCTTATAAAGATGTAAAAGAATTGTGTCTTGATTTAATAGGTGATAAATTAGATGCTTACAAAGAAGAAGCTAGTACTGAGGCTAAAAAAAGAGAAGAAAAATTAAGGACGGATTTTATAGATGAACTTCAAAAAAATAAAATTAATTTAAATGAGTTTAAAAATCCGTCAATGCAATTGTGTTATATAGAAGCACAAAAAGGATATATATCTTATGGGGATAAAACAGCAGAAAAGGTACTTCTTGAATTGTTAAAAGATAGAATGTCAGAAACAGATAAAAGCATTTTACAGATAAGTTTAAATGAAGCTATTAAAGTAGCGCCTTTGTTGATGAAAAAACATTTAAATGCATTGTCATTGTTATTCTTTGTAAAAGAGATGAGCATTATGGGAATTAGAACAAGAGATGAGTTAATTGATCTTATTAAAGATGTTGTATTAAAATTTACAAAAGATTCTACACTAACGAAAGTTGACTATGAACATTTAGAATATAATAAATGTATCACAAAAATAGAAATACTTAAAAGTGATATTTTTAAGATAATGAAAAGTAAATATAAATATTATTTTTTAAAGGAAATTTCTTATAATGAGTTTCAGAAAAAATATTCACAATTAACAAAATATATTAGTTCATTATCATTTTTTTATGTTGATTCTGATAATATATTAAGATTTAAAAAAATTGACTCTTTTTTATCATATAATGAATTAGATATAATATCACCAGATGATAGGGAAATATTTAATAAAATGATAAATGATTTGACTATGTCAGATGAAGAGTTTGAAAGAACCATTTTAGATAATAATGAGTTGCTATGTCCATTGTTTTATACCTGGGAAAATGATTTAATGTCAAGTTCTAGTTTAACTACAGTAGGAAAAGTATTGGCAATGATTAATATAAAACTTGAATTAAAAATTCCAGTTGATATGAGTATCTGGATATAATGAAAGTAAAGTCGAATGGATATAAGTTTTAATGATGAAATTATTTATGAAACTAAAAACTTTATAGTATGTATTCTTGAAACACCACACATTCTAAGAAAAGATGGTGGGCATATTTGGATAAGAACTAAGAAAAATAATTTTTGTAGTAGATTAGATTTAAATCCCAAAGAAGCAACAGAAGTAATGAGACGAACAATGTTAATCAGTGAAGCAATGATAAAAGAAATGAAAAGTAGGATATTAGTATAGAGAGAATAAACTATCAAGAAAATGGTAATTGGGCATATCGTAAAGGCAAAATCCAGTTTTTCATATACATTTATATGGAAGAACAATGAACTCAAAAATTCAAACTTTTGGAGAAACACTAGTGTTTCCAAACAAAGATACAGGTTTTTATGACAAATTTGAACCATTTAATGCCGATGATATAAAGAAAATAAAAAAGCAAATTTCAGTATTAGAAAATACTGAAAAGTATAATCTTAAAAGTTGTAAAATAGTTTATTGAAAGAATAATATAAGGAGGAAAGTTGATTAATTTCAATTTACCTCTTTTTTCGCGTTTTTATAAGTATTTTCAAAGCTCTATTGCATTAATTATATAAAATAAAAACTTGTGAAATATTGAAATTTTAATATTTACAAGGTTTATAGAGTATGGAGCGGTTAAGCATCAGCTTACGAACCATAACGCCCTCTTTCTAAAAATATTATATATGAATTATTATTAAATTTCAATGGGAGGATTGACAGTCTTATTATTTTATAGTATAATTTTTATTAGATTATAACTTTTGGAGGAATAAATGAAAATAGGAATAGATATTGATGGTGTTTTAAATTCACAGTATAATTTTTGTATAGATTATGGAACTAAATTTTGCAATGAATTAGGTAAATATAAATTAGAAAATATAAATGTAATAGATACTACAGATATGTTTTTATGGGGAGAAGATATAGCACATAAATTTTGGAATAAATATAGAAAAGATTTAGTTATTACATTACCAGCAAAGAAACACTCAGCTGAAGTTATAAAAAAACTTAAAAATGAAGGTAACGAAATATATATAATTACAGCCAGAAGAAATAATGATGAATGGTTTTCTAATTCTCTAAAGAAAGAAGTAGAAAAGTATTACAAAAAAATGGTTAAAGGATAATAATATTTATTATGATAAAATTGTTTTTGATGTAAAAAACAAAGGGGAATATTGCCAAAATAATTTTATAGATATTATGATTGAAGATGATCCAAATAATTTAAGAAAATTAATTGGCAAAACTAATATAATAATATTTGATTATCCATATAATAGAAATTTTGAATTTGATAATATAACAAGAGCATATAGTTGGTATGATATATACTATAAAATTAGAAATATAAAGGAGTATAAAAATGATATTAGCAATAATTGAGAGATTTGAAAATGTAAAGGAAGAAGAACCTTTTAACTACAGATATTATTTAACTAAACATTATAAAGATATATTTGACAAGTTAAATATATTATTATTTCCAATTGTTTCAGATAAAAATTTAGAAAAAGTATGTGAGATATGCGATGGACTTATTGTAACAGGAAGTTGTATCGATATTCCACCACATTATTATAATGAAGAACCCATTCAAGAAAAAAATTATGATATTGATGAATTTAAATTAGATAAAGCAGCAATTGAATTATTTTCAAGTGCAAATAAACCAATTTTAGGAATTTGTGGAGGACTTCAATCTATAAATGTTTGTTTTGGAGGTAGCTTAAACCAAAAAATAGAAAATCATAATTTGAAAGATGCATTACATACAATAAAAATAAAAAAACAAACTTTTTTAAGTAATACATACAATATAGAAGAATGTATTGAAGTAAATTCATTTCATAAACAATCTATTAAAAAATTAGCAAATAATTTTATAGCATCTGCAATTGCTGAAGATGGAACAATTGAGGCAATAGAAAATGGAAATATTATTGCTGTTCAATGGCATCCAGAAAAAATGGGTGATATCATATTTTTTAATAATTTTATTAAAACTTTTTTTAGCAAAGGGTCTGGGAATTCCCATAATAGAATTTATGCGGGAGTATAAATTCAGTGCTTGCTAGACACAAGTTTTACTCCCAGATTTAAAAATATATAAAAAGAGGATTAAATTATTTTGATAATTTTTTCCTCTTTTTGAAGATTATTTATATAAAAACATATTCATTTAAGACAATTTCTTCTGCTGTATTTTTATAGTTGTTCATCAATTTTGTCCATTCCAATGGATTTAATTCTTTGTTTTTTTCAGACAGTCTTTCATCATTCTTAATATAATTTTCCATTAGTTCTTTATAATAATTCTCACAAGATCTACTTTCTAAAAGAAGGTGATGAGTTAATTTATTTGTCATCAATAATGTCTCATAAAGTGCTTGCTTGTTTTGTGCAATAAAGTGTAATCTTAATATTCCATATTTTCCAAGTCTTCCATAATTTTCGCCTTTTTCTAAATATAAATCTGGTAATAAATAATCTCCATTTCTTGTATAAGTAACTTTCATTTTTATCATTCCTTTCTTCTTTAAATAGTGTTAATCAATTCATTTTTTGGCACTAATATTAAAATATCTTTAATAACATTTTTCTCAGTATATGGACAACTGACAATGCCATCTATATATAAATGTTCTTGTGATTTAGTAATAAATTCTTCTAAAAATTTATTAGAATATTCTTTGTTTTCCATCTTCATAATTGATAAAATATCATAATTCGATTCCATATTTTTTAACTCAATTTCATCAATTTCTTTATGAAATTTAATTCCAATATTATTGTCATTCATAATATTATTAAGATATTTTAAGTATTCTTTACTGCTTTTAGTTATAAATTCATCTGTGAATTTTATATCTTTAATATCAATATTGTAGTTTTTATCACGTTTAATTTCTATCATAGATATCAATCTATGAATCATATCTCTTTTAGCTTTTCTTGATAACAAATCATAAAAAAAAGTAAATCCAATATTTTTAATATTAGTAAAAAATAAAGTGTTATTTTTCTCAGTACAATCTAATTTTTTAACAAGTTCTATTGTATATTCCTTAGAATTATTATCTGGATCAAGTCTTACTTTCTTTTGATTTAGTTTATCAATTTCCTTTTTGATAACATCATTTTTATGATTGATTGTTTCGACATCTAAATTAGAACTTAAATATAAATCTACTAATCTTTTTTCCTGTAATTTTAATTTTTCGATTGCTTTTTCTATATCTTTTACATCATCACTTTTGGTAGAATTACAAGTTATAATTTCATTATCCATAGAAAGCATAAATAGTGTTAATTCTTCTAATATTTGCTTTAATTTTGTTTCTATTTTTTCAGTATTATAATGAAGTCCAAATCCACTACAATTATGATTTTTACATCTTAAATGGTAATAAACTTTTTGCTTTCCTTTAGGATATTTAAAAGATTCTGATGATGACATTATCTCACCACAAATAGGGCATTTTACTAAACCAGAAAACAAATGAATATATTCTCCATAGTTAGAATGTTTGTTTTTTACTAAAACATTTCTAGTAGCATTCCATGTTACTTCATCAATAATTGGTTCACAATAATTTTCAACTCTTAAAATATCTTGTGATTTTCTTTTGTACTTTCCATATTCAAAGATACCAATATAAATAGAATTAGTAAGTATTTTATAAACTCTATCAGATTTCCATTTTCCTTGTTTTAGATACGCATTATTATCTTTCATAATAGTAGCAATACTTCTTGTAGAATTGCCTTGTTTGCATAATTCAAATATTTCTTTTACAACTTCTGCTTCAATAGGTTCTACTTCTAAATGACCAGTTTCCTTATTTCTAATATAGCCATAAGGTGCTTTACTAGGATGAATACGTTCCAATGCCATTTCTTCCATAGCACGTTTAGTTCTTGCTCCAATCTCTTTTTTTTCTCTTTGACCAAATACTAAATTCATTCCAAAAATCATTTCACCATTAGCAGTAGATACATCATAAGGTTCGAGTATTAGTTCTATTTTTACATCATGTTCCTCACAATAATTAAGTAGCCAAAAACCATCATAATTATTACGAGTAAGTCTATCAACTTTAATTGCAACTAATTTATCAATCTTTTTAGATTTAATATCTTTTAATAATCTTTGCATTTCAGGTCTCATTAAATCTTTTCCAGAATGTCCAGCATCATTATAAACATCAACAATATCATATTCATTCTTTTCACAATATTCTTTAATCATTCTAAGTTGTGAATCAATAGAATAACCATTATCTCTTTGGTCATCAGTAGATACTCTTACATAAACACCACATCTCATAGTTTTCCTCCTTTCACTAAATTTCGAGAAATATTAAAATACTTCTCATATGTTTCCTCACAAATAAGCAAAATGTATAGTCTAAAATTAAAACTTTTTCAAAAATTGTGTAATTTCTTTAAAATTATACTTTTGATTATGTTCTTTAATATAAAAAGGCTTATTTGATATTTCATTAACTTTGTATTCTAGTATTGTAAGAATAGTAGGATATGTAACTTGGTATTCAGTAGGTATTACTACTTGTAGGTTGGTGTGCAAGATAGTTTTAATCTGTCCTAATTTAACTGTATATTTAAAGTCTTTTAAAATGCCAGTTAAATCTTTATTAGGTTTTAGATTTTCAATTACTTTAAATTCAAACATGAAAAAAGTCCTCCTTTCTAGAAAGAGAACTTTTAAAGTTTTATATAAAATAAAAACTTACGAACTTTTAAGTCCGTAAGTTGATTTCAAATGGAGCGATTACGGAGCAGGTATGCGAAAAAATATATCTGGGAAGTAATGCTCTTTTTATATAATTCGATTTATTTGATTATACTTTAACATAAATTTCAACATTTATCAATATAAAAAATTTTTTTATAAAAGGGTAGAGCCGTTTTCAAAAGAAAACGGCTCAAATGTCTGTGATTGAACTATTACTTTTCGGGAATTTCTGGAAATCTGACAACGCCAGATGCATCTTTATAAGGCGATTCACTGTCAATTGTTACCTGAGATGTAGCTGTCTCATCAGACAATTCAGGAAGTCTAAAATTTCCAGCAGCATCCTTAATAAGCATTTCCTTACTAACTTCGTTTGTCATAATTATACCCCTTTCTAAATGTTATTAAACTTATGTTCTACTAGTTGCTATACTATTTAGAAATTCAATAGTTAGCATATATATATTATAATATATCTTTCTATATTTTTCAATATATTATGGTAACTTTTTCGTTTTAAGTAATATGGTTAAACAAATATAATGCCACTTTATTTTGTTCAGTAGTTTCCATTTCCATAAGTTTAGCCATTGCAAACATTACAAGTTTATATTTTGCAAAGTTTATTAAAGTTGTTCTATATTCTTCATCAACTTCTTTTAGCATTGCATGAAATTTTTCATAGTTTTCTTTAGTGTTATAAATAAGTCCAGACCATTTGCTTTGGCTCATACATATTGCTAATCTTAATTTATCTTTTATATCCATATCATTTATCATATTTATTAAATATTCAACCTTTTCATTTTCCATATTCTAATTACCTCCATATTAAAATCTTGTATCGTATTTCTTTCTATTATTTTTATCTCTATTAATCTCATTTTTTGACTTTACTTTTCTAGCTATGTTATTTGCAATTTCATTTTCATCATCAGTAAATATTCCATTTTTATATAGGTCATCACTAACAATTTTATAGTTATTATCTTTGTCATAACAAATTCTTTTGTGAAAATGCCCCATAATACTATGCCAAAATTCTTTGAATTTGTGTAATTGAGCCTTTATACTTTCTTTTTCCTCTTGTAATTTGTTAATAATTTTATCTTTAGCAGATAATTCACCTTTTAAATTATAAATTTCTTTATCTTTTTCTTCTATTTGATATTCAAGTGAACGATTTTCCTTTTCTATTTCAAAAGCACTATGTTCAAAATCTCTAATAGCTATATTTAAGTCATTAACACTTCTAATTGTTTTAGTAGTATCTTTTACATCTTTAGTAAAGTTTTTGATTTTCTCAATATCCTCGTTTGAAATAACCATATTATTTTTATTAAACTTAGCAGGTTTTAGATTATCTAATATTTGATTTATATCTTTTGTTGTATTGTCCAGTTTGTTAGTTTGTTTATTAGCTTTATCAAGTTTTTTCTCTTTTTCAGCAAGTTGTTTTTTTATATTTGTATAATTAATCATATCTTTAACATTTATATCTTGATTTCTACCTTTTTGTTTCTCTTTTAGTTTAATATCCATATCATAAAATTTATTAAAAGACTTTATACAAGCAGTTCTCATTTTATCTTGAATTTTAGTTAATGATTCCTTTGTAAATAGTTGTGATTTTCCAACTTGTTTTTTCATTCCTCTAGTACAATTTTCTATTATCGGTACACCTACAATGTGCATATGAGGAGATGTTTCATCAAAATGTATTGTTGCATTTGCTATTTTAAAAGTTGGCAATATTTTAAGCAAATCATTTACTTGTTCATTATATACATCAATCATTTTTAGTCTGTATTGTTTGTCTTTATCTTTCCAAAAGTCCATATCTCCAAGTTCAACTATAATTTCACAAGCAAGGTCATTTTGAGATTCATTTATTTTCATAAAATAGTTTTCTATTTTTCTATCATTTCTAGTCTGTTTGTTGTTGTACTCAATTCGAGCTTCTTCAAACTCTTCTAAATATAAATCCTTTACATCATTTACAATATCATTTGTACCACGAATGACTCTAATCAAATCTTTTTCATTATCATAATCTCTTAAATTATGCTTATTTACTTTTGATAAAGTATTTGCATTTTGAATAGCATTATTTGATAGAGAGGTAGTGCCAGATACATTTCCTTTAGCAACTTTTTTTGCTGATTTACTTTTGTTTTTATCACTTCCTAAATGAAATGAATAAGCTAATTGTTGTTCCATAAAAGCACCTCCTTTGAAATTTCTTCGTAGCATAGGACTTTGACTTGTCATAAGTCCTAACCCCCTATGAGTTATGACATACTATCATAACTCGGGGGCTCTGCGAGGCATAAATTAACTATCGCCACTTTCATTTTTACTAAAGTAAAAACAAAACGTGCCACGTTAATTTAATTGTTGCATAGAAAAGATAAGTGGTATTCCTGCAACAATTATTTATGCTTTTTCTTTGAAGTAATGTGGGTAACAACACCCAAGCGTAATTTTCCTTCTGGTTTTGCCAAGAAGTTTTTAAATTGTTTTATTGCTACAAATCTTATAATCTTTTGATTTTTCTTAATCTTAAATTCTACAGCTCTATTTCTAATCTTTGCAACTTCTGTTTTAGTATCATAATTTTCGTCAATCTTATCATCGTGGAAGTAATATTCTCCTAAATCCATATAGTTAATATCTAATTCTTTTTTCAATGTTCCTATATAATCCTCTAATTGTTCTTTATTCATATTTACACTAACTTTAGCATCTTCAAGTTTTCCATCTCGCTCTATCATAGTTGGAACATCAACAATTCCTTTGTCATATAGCTTGTCTATCTGTTCAATAAAGCTACTTCTAAAATTCACTTTTTCTATTTCAAAACTTCCGTCTTTATTTTTCTTTAAAGTAGCAGTATCAATAAATTTAGAAATAAAGCTTTGTTTCTCATCTTTATTTTTCATAGTCCATAGTTTTAATAAGACATCTTTATACATTTCATGTTCAGTTAGTTTTTCTCTTTCAATATCTCTTTGAGCCATTAAGTGTTGTGGGTTATAACTTTCTTTATCAAAGTCTAATGCATCAATTCTTTTATTTTCTAGTGTAGAAAGTTTTTCTTCAATTAGTTTATAATCTTCAGAGAAATCTTCCATTTCTAAAATACCATTCATATATGCTTTTTTTAGTCTGTCTTTCTGTTGCAAAAGTTTCTTTATTTCTTCATCAATCTTCTTGCTTTCATCATCTTTCTTTTCAGCAAGTATAGGGTAGAAATATTTTTTAACATGATAATCGTATTCTACTAAGTCTAAAATATAATCAATTAAGCAGTTTTCAATTTCATCTTCGTTGTAGTACAATTTGCAAGTATCACAATAGTAATACATATATTTAGATTTCTTGCCACCAGTTCCTTTGCAAGTCATTATATGACCACAAGTAGGGCATACAAGTTTTTGAAAGAATATATAAACTCTATTTCTGCAATATGCTCTTTGATTTGTTTCTTTTTGATTTTGAACTTCTTCCCACATAGCTCTTGTTATAATAGGTGGTACAACATCCATATAGATTTCAGTTTCTTTGTCATTATCATTTTTATATCTTTCATAATCGCCCATATATATTTTATTATTAATAATTCTATTAACAGAAGAGTCAATCCATTTCTTTACTTGTGGATATAAAACCTTTTCTTGATTTAGAATATTTGCAATAGTTTGATAGCTTTTGCCTTCTAAATACAATTCAAATATTCTTAAAACAATATCTTTAGTTGTATTATCTATTTTTAAAGTTTTATCTGGTGCTCTATAATAACCAAGAGGACATTTACATGGTATATGACCAGCCTTAATTGCACCATTTAAACCAAATTTTGTTCTCTCACTAACTATTTCAATTTCTAATTGAGATAAAACAGTTAACATTCTAACAAAGAAACGACCATTTGCAGTAGAAGTATTTACATCATCTCTGTCACAAATCAAATAGCACTGATATTTTTCAAGAGTACTAATTAGAACTTCTAAATCACGAACTGAACGAGTAACTCTATCTAATTTATAAGCTACTATATAATTAATTAATCCATTTTTCATATCTTCAATCATTTGCTGGAATTGAGGTCTGTTTTTCATATTTTTTGCAGATATTCCTGCATCTTTATAAACTTTAAATACTTCAAAGCCTTTATATTTGCATAATTGTCTTAATTTTTCTTCTTGTTCTCCTAAACTAAATCCTTCTCGTGCTTGATCTTCGGTACTTACTCTAATATAAATACCTGCAATTTTCTTTTCTTCTGATGATTGACTCCATAATTCTGACATTTGAAACCTCCTTAAAAACATAAAAGTGCTAGAAAGCTTATAGCTAACTAACACTTAAAATTTATCTTATTATTTACTTGTATTACTTGCTGATAAAAAGAAAACCTTTAGTATTAGTTGCCACTGATAAAATCTCTTAATTTTGAGAGTGGTATTTTATTTGCTAGATTACCGATATAGAAATACTCGTGCTGATTAAAGAATAAATATAGCTTTTCTTTAATCATTGCACTATGTGGTTCTACATAAGCAATATTAGTTTTTTCAACCATTCTCAAATTACCATTCTTTATCTTTGGTTCACAATTACTAAAAGTGCAAGCCCATTCAATTTTAGAAAGTAATTCTTTTTCTACTGATAATTTTCTTTTAACTATGCGTATCATATCACAAAAACCTCCTTTTTTCAATGATTTGAGGCTATTTTTATATACTTTTGGTAAAAAAAGTAAAAAAATAAGCCGATTAAATCGACTTATATAAATGTGATTGATACTCACTTTTTATTTTCTTCAAACTTACTTATATCAATATTTTTAAGTGGTTCGACGAAAATGCATTATGGAGCCAATAAGCAGAATCGAACTGCTGACCTACGGGTTACGAATCCGTTGCTCTACCAACTGAGCTATATTGGCAAATATTCACTTTTATTGATATATACTACTTTGACAACTTTTAAAATTTTGTTTTTGTTGTCTATTTTGTCCAACTTTTCCATAAAAATGGTTACCCAAAATTTGTCAAATATTATAGAGAAATTATAATATATAATTTCAAAAAAAGCAATACATAATAAAATAAAAAAATTGACAAAATTTTGAAATTATTATTATATGTAAATGATCTATTTTTATTTACAAAATTTAATGTTAATTTAATAAAAATATGATAAAATATACCCATAAAAACTTTAAAGTATAAAATAAATATAAAAAGTTACAATATTAGCCAAGTTATACTTTAAGAACAGGAGAATAAGAAATGAGAATATTAATAGTAGAAGACGAATTCAATTTTGCAGATGTAATATAAAGCAGACTAAAAAAGAAAAATACGCAGTAGACATATTTTGTGATGGAGAAGAAGGAGTAGAAAGTGCATTAACAAATATATCTATTAGACAAAGACTTAAAAATAAAAGATGTAATAAAAGAGATAACTGAAGACATTACGCTAAATGGTGGAGAATTTAAATCAACAAATGCAAGTGGAACAAATGGCGTATTTAGTTATGGTGGCGCAGTAACAACAAATAATTCTTCAAGTGATGGAACTAATGTAAATATTAGTGATTCAAAAATAACTACAACAGGAGACAATGCAGGTGGAATAATGACAACTGGTGGAGAAAAAACAGTTGCAACAAATTTAACAATAAATACAAGTGGGACAGTGCAAAAATGTCTCATTTTTTGTGTCATTTTTTGTCAAATTGAAATATTTGCGTTTCATATTGCACAAAAAAAGTGGTTGCCATAATTGGTAAAATATGCTATACTAATAATGTTAGCAAAACGTTAACAGAATATTAACAAAATAAAAAAACAAGAAGAAACACATAAAATCATAAGAAAAAAAGAAAGGCGGATAAATCTATGGGATTTTTCGATAAATTAAAAAACGGATTAAACAAAACAAAAACATCATTTGACGACAAAATAAACAATGTATTCAAAAACTTCAGAAAAGTAGATGAAGACTTCTTAGACGAACTAGAAGAAGTACTAATAATGTCAGACATAGGAATGGATACATCAATAAAAATAATATCAAGTTTAAGAGAAAGAATTAAAAAGGAAAAAATACAAGACGAGGAAGATGTAAAACAAGCATTAAGAGAAGAAATGCAAAAAATATTAGATGTAACAGACATCGAATTACATTTAAACACAAAACCATCAGTAATCTTAGTAGTTGGAGTAAACGGAGTTGGAAAAACAACATCAATTGGAAAAATGGCAAATAGACTAGCAAAAGATGGAAAAAAAGTTGTAGTTGCTGCAGCAGACACATTTAGAGCAGCAGCAGTTGAACAATTAGAAATATGGGCAAAAAGAGCAGGAGCAGACATCGTTAAAAGAGACGAAGGAGTAGACCCAGCATCAGTTGTATATGATGCAATCAAAAAAACAAAAGAAAATGGAGCAGATGTGCTAATAGTTGACACAGCAGGAAGACTTCACAATAAAAAATACTTAATGGACGAATTGAACAAAATCCAAAAAGTTATCAACAAAGAAATGCCAGATGCAGACAAAGAAGTTTTACTTGTAATTGATGGAACAACTGGACAAAATGCTATTTCACAGGTAAAAGCATTCAAACAAGAAACAGATATAACAGGAATAGTTTTAACAAAACTTGATGGAACAGCAAAAGGTGGAGTTGTCATCGGAATTGTTGAAGAGAATAAAATTCCAGTAAAATTTATTGGAGTTGGAGAACAAATCGATGACATGGAAATCTTTAATTCAGAGGATTTTGTTAAGGCAATAATTTAAATTCAAAAATGTCCTTTTGGGGACGGTTCTGTTTGGGACATTTTTATCAAACGGAATATAGAATAAACTACTAGAAACACAACGAGTTTAGCAAATTTTATTTTTTATGAAAATGTCCCAAACAGAACCGTCCCCAAAAGGACAACCGAAAAGCTCAAAATGGAGGAGAGAGAATTGGAAAAGAAAAAGAGTAAAACAAGGATGATTATTGTACTATTATTTATAGCAATATTCGCAATTGGAAGTTATGTGAGTTTAAGAGGAACATACTTACAATACAAAGAACTAGGAGAAAATTATATACAAGCATTTGAAACAAATCTACAATGCAAATATATAATTTTCGGAATTAATTTTGTGCTATTATACATAATAATGTATTTTACAAATAGGGGAATAAAAAAAGGATTAAAACCATTTTTTGAAAAAGAAAAGAAAGAAATGCCAAAATTATTGAATAAATCAATATCATTTGTAACATCAGTAATTGTTAGTACAATGGTTTCAAACACATTAATGAAACAATTTCTATTATGTGCAAGCAACACATCATTTGGAATAAATGACCCAGCATTTGGGTTTGACATAGCATTTTATATATTTCAAAAACCATTTATCCAAACACTATTATTATATTTTATGGGAATAATTGTAGGACTAACAGTATATATGGCAATTTATTATGTTATTGTATTTAACAGATATTTTGACGGCGTAGATGGAAAAATGGTAAGAGAGAGCTTACTAATCAAAAAAATCTTAAGAAATGTAGTTTTAGTAGTAATTGCAATAGCTTTAATGAATGCATTGAATATAACAAATATTTCATTAAATAAAATGTTGACAATTAAAAATGATTCTGATTCAACACAAAATATTGAAATTATAGGTGCAAGCTATACAGATGTAATGATTCAAAGATTGGGATATTTAGTATTTTCATTTGTAATTATTATTGCATCAATTAGAGCAATAAAAGCATTCAATAAAAGCAATACAGTAAAAGTACTTAAAAACTTGGCAATTATACCAGGATATTTAGTTGCAATGTTTTTGGTTATAATCGTATTTAATTTAATATTTGTAAACTCAAATACATTAGACAAAGAAAAAGATTATATTGCTGACAATATCAAATATACAAAGGCAGCTTATAATATAGATATTGAAGAATCAAACTTAGAAAATTCAGGAACAATAACTCAAAATGAAGTAAACGAAAATGCAGAAGTAATAAATAATACTAGATTAGTAAATCAAGATGTTGTATTAAAAACATTGGATGATAATCAAACTGGAACAGGATATTACACATATAGAAATGCAAATATTGCAAAATATAAAATCTCAGGAGAGGACAAGCTTTTATATTTAGCGCCAAGAGAAGTTACAAACTCTGGAAGAACATATAACAGCAAAACATATGAATATACACATGGAAAAGGTCAAATTGCAATAGATGCAACATCTGTAACTGCAACAGGAAGTTTGAACTATGTCCAAAAAGATGTATCTGGAAAAGATGATAAATTAGGAACAAAAACTCAAGATATTTATTTTGGATTAGAAACAAATAATGCAATAGCAACAAATGTAAAGAATAAACAAGAATATGATTACACAGACGAATACGGATTAGAACATACATCAACTTATAATGGTAATGCAGGTTTACAACTTGGATTTCTTGATAGATTAATTCTAGGAATTAGAACAGGGGACTTAAACTTAGCATTTTCAACAGAAATAAACAAAGACAGCAAAATCTTAATAAATAGAAATATAATCAAAAGAGTAAAAGAAGCAATGCCATATTTAATATATGACGAAAATCCATATACAGTTGTAACAGAAGATGGTAAAACAGTATGGGTATTAGATGCGTACACTGTTTCAAGTAATTACCCATATTCACAATATACTGCAATAGAACATGATGGAATAAAAGAAAAAATAAATTACATCAGAAACTCTGTAAAAGTAATAATAGATGCATATGATGGTACAATGAAATTTTATGTAACAGACAAAACAGACCCAATTGCTATGGCATACAGAAACATTTATCCAACAGTATTTGAAAACATAAATACAGAAATACCAACAGATATATCAGAACATTTTATTTATCCAGAATTTTTATATAATGTTCAAGCTGAATTATTAAAAATATATCATAATGTAAAACCAGATGTATTATACAGAACAGATGATGTATGGAGTTTGGCAAAATACAACACAACAAATGTAACAAAATCAACAGGAACAGAATTAAAACCATATTACACAATGGTTAACAACGACGGAAAAAATGAAATTGGTTTAATACAAATTTATACACCAGAATCAAAACAAAACTTAATTTCATATTTAGTAGGAACAACAGATGGAAATTCAAATAAATTAAAATTATATAAATTTTCACAAGATAGTAACATTTTGGGACCAATGCAATTAGATAATCAAATTGAACAAGATGAGACTATATATTCTGAAATTCAAAGCTTAAATACAAGTGGAACAAAAGTTACAAAGGATATGGTAGTTGTTCCAGTAAACAATACATTATTGTATGTAGAATCAATTTATCAAACAATGTTGAATGAAGAATCTAAAATACCAATGCTTAAAAAGGTTGTTGTGGCATCAGGGAACAAAGTTGCAATTGGTGATAATTTAGATGCAGCATTAAAGAACTTACTTTCAAAAGAAGCATCTAACATTGAAGTTGAAAATACTGATGATATAGATGGCTTAATTGATGCAATTGTTAAAGCAAATAAGAACTTGTCTGAGTCTACTAATAATAAAGACTGGGAGCTTATGGGTTCTGATATTAAAAAATTACAAAGTTTAATTGATTCCTTGGAAACTGAAAAGGCTAAAGAGGATAAGAAAAAAGCAGAGATTAAAAATGAAGTTAATGAAGTAAATAATGTAATCGAAGAAAATAATATAGTAGAATAAAAAAATCGGGATGGGGAACAAATCTCCAAACCCGATTTTTTTTAAACTAATTTATAAAATATTTTTTTACCTTTTTTCAAAATAGCATAACCATCATTAAAATCAACATCTGAAAGAACATAATTCACATCAGAGATTTTATTATCATTTAAAGAAATACCACCTTGATTAACCAAAGTTCTAGCTTGACCTTTAGAAGGAGCAATACCAGTTGAAATAATAGCATCCAAAATTGAAATATTTCTATTTTTCAATTCGACTGTAGGCATATTATCTAAATTACCTTTTCCAGTAAATAGGGCATTAGCAGCTTCTTCAGCCTTTTTAGCTTCTTCTTCACCATGAACCAATTTTGTGATTTCAAATGCAGCAATTTTTTTAGCTTCATTAATTTGTTCATCTTTTAAAGAAGCAAGTTCTTTTATTTTATTCATAGGTAAGAATGTTAATAATTTCAAAACATTTTCAACACTTTCATCTTCAATATTTCTCCAATATTGATAAAATTCATATGGTGAAGTTTTTTTTGGGTCTAGCCATAAAGCACCTTTTTCAGTTTTACCCATTTTTTTACCTTCTTTTGTTGTAAGAAGTTTGAATGTTAAGCCATAAGAATCATCTTTTCCGATTCTTCTAATTAAATCAACACCACCAAGGATGTTAGACCATTGGTCGTTTCCACCCATTTCTAATTTACATCCATATGTTTCATATAAATGTAAAAAATCATAAGACTGCATAAGCATATAACTCATTTCAAAAAATGTTAAACCAGTTTCCATTCTTTGTTTGTAACATTCTGCTGCAAGCATTTTGTTAACAGAGAATAAGCTACCAATATCTCTCATAAATTGAACAAAGTTCAAATCTAAAAGCCAGTCTGCATTATTTACTATAATTGCAGCGTTTTCACCTTCAAAACTAATAAATTTTTCAATTTGTTTTTTGATACATTCAACATTTTTATCAATTTCTTCTCTAGAAAGCATTTTTCGCATATCTGTTTTTCCAGATGGGTCACCAATTGTTGCAGTTCCACCACCAACTAATATAATAGGTTTGTGTCCACATTTTTGCATATGACTTGCTACCATTAAAGAAACAAAGTGTCCAACATGTAAACTATCTGCTGTTGGGTCAATTCCAATATAAAATGGAACACTTTCTTTTCCAAAAAGTTCCTTTATTTCTGCAGGGTGAGTCATTTGCTCAATATATCCTCTTTCTTCTAAAATATTAAATACATTTGTCATTATAAAATCGTCCTTTCCAAATATAACATGTGTTGCAATGATAAAATAAATGCAACTTCAAAAAATATATTGAAAATATTTTTTTACATATTATAATTTTATATTTTTATTATTTTTAAATTCTTCGTTAAATTCAGAGTAATTTAAAAATCTGTTTAGATTTTTTACTGTTATTCCAGTTTCTCCTGATATAGTATTTAGATTCTGCGCTAGTCCATTATCTTCAACATACGATTTAAATGTTTCAAATTCTAAAGTGTCTTTTGCACGACATTTAGGGCAAACATTATCATTTGATACATAAAAATTTCCACATCTACTACATTTATTAAATTCCATAATAAATTCCTCCTAATTTTTCTTTTGATATATAAACTGGCACTATTTTATCATATTTTGTTGGAAATAGGAAGAGAAAAACAGAAAAAAAGCCAAAAAAATTGGCCTTTTCTCTGTAATCTTTTAATAGTTCTCAAGAAACAAAATATGATCTCTTGCGGACTGTGAAATTAAGAAATTTTTAGAACCAAACTGCTTTTGAATTCCTTTAAGGATGTTATCAGATGGGTTTTTTAATTTCTCAATTTTACAAAGTACAACTTCGCGGCCATCATCATAATGATGAGTTATAACAAAAGTCTCATCTCTTGTTAATTCGAGTACATCATATCCTAATGCACTTTCTGAATCATTGTCTTCTATAACATTATGACCGTAAAATTTTTCGACACCCCCTAATATTGATTTTATTAGTGTCATATGATTCCTCCTAAAGGAAATCTTTAATATAAATTGTTATGTAACAAATTAATTCTAGCATAGTGTACATAAAAAGTAAATGGATTTTTAAAAATTTTACAAAACTTTCAATGATACGAGTTACAGTTCACATTATACTAAGCTGTGAATTGCAAATAGACCGTAGCAAATTATAAGTGACCACATAGTACAGTAAAAAAATAAGTAGATTTTTAAAAAGTATAATGGTATAATACCAAAAGAAAAATCAAAAGAAAAAGAAGGTAATCAAATGAAAAAAATAAATGGAATAATAATGCAATACTTTGAATGGTACATGGACTGCAAGCAAAACTTATGGAATCAAGTAAAAGAAAACGCAGAAAAATTATCAGAATTGGGAGTAACAGCAATGTGGTTACCACCAGCATACAAAGGAATTGGAGGAAAAGACGAAGTAGGATATGGAGTATATGACGTATACGATTTAGGAGAATTTGACCAAAAAGGAACAATCAAAACAAAATACGGTTCAAAAGACGAATACCTAGAAGCAATAATAGCATTAAAACAAGCAGGAATAGAGAGCTATGCAGACATAGTTTTAAATCACAAAATGGGAGCAGATGCACTTCAAACAATACCAGCAACAAAAGTCGATTGGTCAAACCACAATGTAGAAACATCACAAAGAGAAAATGTAAAAGTTGCAACGAAATTCACATTTCCAGGAAGGAAACACAAATATTCAGACTTTGAATGGAACTGGACAGATTTTGATGGAATAGACTATAATAATCAAACTGGTGAAAATGCAATATTTAAATTTGTAGATAAAAAATGGGGAGCAGAAGTTGACGAAGAATTTGGGAATTTTGACTATTTAATGGGAGCAGATTTAGATTTTTCAAACCCTAGAGTTGTAAAAGAATGCACTGACTGGGGCAAGTGGTATCTAAATTTAACAAATGTAGACGGATTTAGATTAGATGCTGTAAAACATATAGATGCAGACTTCTATAAAAATTGGATACAAACATTAAGAGATGAAAGCAGAAGAGAATTATTTGCAGTTGGTGAATATTGGTCAACAGATGTAAATAGACTACATAGATATATAACAGAAACCGAAGGAAAAATATCATTATTTGATGTACCATTACATTATAATTTTTTCAATGCATCAAATGACCCAAACTACAATATGTCACAAATACTAGAGCATACATTAGTAAAAGAAAATCCATGCAAAGCGGTAACGTTCGTAGACAATCACGATACACAACCAGGTCAAGCATTGCAAAGCTTTATACAAAGCTGGTTCAAATCAATAGCATATTCAATCATATTACTAAGAAATGATGGATATCCTTGTGTATTTTTTGGTGATTATTATGGAATAGAACATGACCACATTGAACCTGTAGAGGACTTAAAAACATTGATGTTGATAAGAAAAAATAGGTCATATGGTTTACAACATGACTATTTTGACCATAATAATTTTGTAGGTTGGACACAAGAGGGAGACAATGAACATATCAATTCTGGCTTAGCCGTTGTGATTTCTAATGCAGGTGATGGCTATAAAAGAATGTATGTAGGAAATAAAAATGTTGGAGAAAAATATATTGACTGCCTCGGAAATTGCGAAGAAGAAGTTACTATTGATGAGGACGGATGCGGAAATTTCAGCGTAAAATCAAGAAGTGTGTCAGTATGGATAAAAAAATAAGGAGAAGAAAATGACTAGAACAAAATTAAAGGATAGAGTTTTGCCTTGTTATACAAAAGGCGAAGAAATTTTTAATATGACATCACACATAGTTGGAGGAGCATTTGGAATAGTTGCATTAGTATTATGTGTTGTGTTTGCTGCAATACATCATTATGGATATGGAGTTGTAAGCAGTTCAATATATGGTGTAACAATGATAATTTTATATACAATGTCAAGCATATATCATGGACTAAATCCAAAAAGAAAAGCAAAAAAAGTGTTTCAAATATTGGATCACTGCTCAATATTTTTATTGATAGCAGGTTCATATACACCATTTTGCTTAGTGACTTTTAGAGAATATAATACAGCACTTGGATGGAGTATTTTTGGAATTATATGGACAATGGCAATTTTAGGAATAACACTAAATTCAATAGACATCAAAAAGTTCAAAATCTTTTCAATGATATGTTATTTAGGTATGGGATGGTGTATTATTTTTACAGCCAAATTATTGCCTAAGCTATTAGGAATACCTGGTTTGGTGCTATTAGTTGCTGGTGGAGTTGCTTATACAGTTGGAGCAGTTTTATATGGACTTGGAAAAAAGAAAAAATATATGCATTCCATATTTCATTTATTTATATTATTAGGAAGTATATTGCAGTTTTTCTGTATATTGTTGTATGTAGTATAAAAATTTTTGGATGGACAAAAAAATTGCAATTTTATATAAAATGTATTATAATTAAGGTAGTTGCTTATATGGTCAGATCAAGATATATTGGTTTAAATAATGGACAGGAGGACAAAAAAATGAAAGAGAAAACATTATATTATCGGGTTACTGTAAAAGAAGTAAATAGAATGGTGAATGATGGATTTATCATTGCTACAATTTATGATGGAAAATTATTTTCATTAGAAGGAGTTTTTACAAATGATTATTTATCAGCCAAAATTGGTGAGGAAACAATCTCTATAGAATATTATTCTAGACATGAAGCACTTGGACAATATGAAAAACAGTGGGAAATTCCTATGAAAAAGGAATACTTGGAATTTCCTATCTACCTTGAGGCTCAGATATTAGAAGAACAAGACTACATAACTATGGATAAGGATGAAAACGAAGATGAGGCGGAGAAATATGAAATTATTCAGATAGATACTATAGAGCAAATTTCTCAAAATTATCAAAAAGAAATGTGCAAGAGCATTCTTCAAAATTTCAAGAAAAATAATAATGTTTTCAATTAGAGCGGAATATTCCGCTCTTTTCTATTTTTATTCAAATCAAACGGATATAATATAAAATATATGTAACCCTTAAGGAAGTATCTTACACATCATTTTATTATATAAGCTGTGAATTGTAACACTTAACTGTGACAATAAAATAAATTTTTATAAGAACCACTTGAAATATAATATATTTTTATATATAATTTGAATGAAAAATGGAAAAATATAAATAAAAATTAAAAAGGATAATGAGTTAAAATGAAAAAATTAATAAAAAGCTTTAAATATGCATTTGAAGGAATATTTACAGGAATAAAAAAAGAACAAAACATGAAAATACACATAGCAATAATGATAATTGTAATAATATTTGGAATAACATTAAAAATAAGTAAAATAGAATGGATAATTTGCATTGCATTGTTTGGACTAGTAATATCAATGGAATTAATAAATACAGCAATAGAAAATACAGTAGATTTAATAACAAAAGAGAAAAACGAACAAGCAAAAATTGCAAAAGATGTTGCAGCAGGAGCGGTTTTAGTTTCAGCAATAGCATCAGCTTTTATTGGATTAATTATATTTGTACCTAAAGTACTGTCAATATTCTAAGATAAAAGATTTATAAATAAGATTAAATAATTAAGAAGATGATAAAATTATGAGACAAATTTAGACTGTTCCACTGTCTCATGAAAGGGAAGAACAATGGAATACAAAGAAAAAGAAAAAATAGAAAATATAATAATAGAAGAAACAAAAAATGAAAATGATGTACGAGGATATAAATTTAAAAATTGTATGGAAACAATAATTACAGAAAAAATTGAGATTACAAATTGCATGTTTGAAAATTGCAAATGTATAGAATCAAAATTCATAAATACATATTTTACAAATGTAATTTTCAAAGACTGTGACTTTTCAAATGCTGATTTTAGTGAATCAAACTTTGTAAAATGTGAATTTCTAAATTGCAAATTAGTAGGAGCGAAATTTGTGGATACAAGTATTTACAAAACCAAAGTAAATGAATCAAATTTTGAATATTCAAATTTTTCGAATTCAAATATCAAAGATACAATTTTTAAAGAAAATAATTTGGGTTTAACATCTTTTGGTGAGTGCAAATTAAAAAATGTTAAATTTAATGAATGCGAATTGTATAGAACACAAATGTTTAGAACAAACTTAAAAGGTATTGATTTTTCTGCTTGTAATATTGATGGCATAGTAGTAGACAAAGAAGATTTAAAAGGAGTAATTGTTAATCAATTTCAGGCAGTAGAGCTATCAAAATTATTAGGAATTATTGTTAAATAATGTCCATTTGGGGACGGTTCTTAAAAGGACATTTGTTCCAGAAATGATATTGCTAAACAAAACATAATCTAAAATGAGGTGAGAAAATGTATGATGTAATAATTGTAGGAGCTGGACCAGCAGGAATATCAGCAAGTTTATATACAGTAAGAAGAAACCTAAAAACATTAATAATATATAAAGAAAAATCAGCATTAGAAAAGACCACAAAAATAGAAAATTATTATGGATTTGAAAATGGTATAAATGGTGAAGATTTGTATAAAATAGGAATTAGACAAGCTCAAAATGTTGGTGCAGATGTTATAAAAGACGAAGTAACTAAGATAAAAATTGAATATCAAAATAAAGCTGTTGCAAACGAATTTAAAGAAGAACAAAATGCTACAAAAGTAGAAAAGCAAAAAATATTTAGAGTTCAAACTTTAAATGATGAATTTGAATCAAAAGCAGTTATAGTTGCAACAGGCAACAAAAAGGGCAAACCTAATATAAAAAACATAGACAAATACGAAGGCAAAGGAATTAGCTATTGTGCAATTTGTGATGGTTTTTTCTACAAAAATAAAGATGTTGCAGTAATTGGAAATGGAGATTATGCAATATCAGAGGCAATGGATTTGCAAAATATTGTAAAATCAATAACTATTTTAACAAATGGAGGACAAGCTCCTGAATATAGAGCGGAAAATATTAACATTAATACAAAAGAAATACAAGAAATAAATGGAGAAAATAAAGTAGAAGAAATTAAGTTTAAAGATAATACAAAAATGAAAATTGATGGAATATTTATTGCACAAGGTGTTGCAGGAAGTACAGATTTTGCTAAAAAACTTGGTGCAAAAATATATAATGACAAAATTGTTGTTGATGAAAATATGGAAACATCAATTAAAGGACTGTTTGCTTGTGGAGATTGTACGGGTGGATTATATCAAGTTTCAAAAGCCGTGTATGAGGGCACAAAAGCAGGATTAGCAGTGTTAAAATAAGTTGAAAAATAATTTATAATTTAGAAAGGAAGAAAAAATGAAAATTAAATTAAGTTCAGAAAATTTTGAAAAAGAAGTTTTAAAATCAGAAAAACCAGTGTTAGTAGACTTCTATGCAGACTGGTGTGGACCATGTAACGCAATGGCACCAGTAATAGAAGAATTAGCAACGGAATTAGAGGAAAAAGCAAAAGTAGGAAAAATCAATGTTGACGAAAATTCAGATATTGCAGTTGAATATAATGTTATGAGTATTCCAACTTTAATAATATTTAAAAATGGAAAAGAAGAAAAAAGACTTGTTGGACTTAGAGACAAAGAAGAACTTTTAAGTTTATTCTAAAGTAGTGTTAGAAACGCATCTTTTGTCCCTTTTGGAACCAATGACTCAAACAGAAACGTCCAAAAAGCAATTTTAAAAAATATCGAAAAACGATAAAAAAGTATTGACAAAAAATAATACTTAATATAAACTATAGCCATAAATAAAAAAGAGGAGAGATAAAATTATGAAAAAGATTTTATACAGTAGTTTATTTTTAAGTATATTACAGTCAATACTTTTTTGGCATAAAAGCTCAGGAATATCAATAGCAATATTTCTAACAGCAACAATAATTTTGACAATATACGATTTAAAAGAAAAAGAGAAAATAAAAAACAAAAAAGGAATACTATGGGCAATACCAATAGAATTACTAGGACTAACATACTTTATATTTAACAACATATTTTTTAAAATATTAAATATACCAGCGATATTAGTACTATTCATCATAATGTGTATGAACATTACTGAAACTAAAATAAAAGAAAACAAATTTATAAGACAAATACTAGGCAAAATTTTCGAACCATTTGTAGTGTTATTTGATTTTATAAGTGATTTTGATATGAATGAATTTTTTGAAAGTCAAAAAGACAATAAAAGCAACAAAACAGATAACATCAAAAAAATTGGTAAATCACTATTAATTGTTATACCAATAATATTAGTGATAATATTCTTATTATCATCAGCTGACAGTGTATTTGGAAGTATATTCAGCGATTTTACAAAAGCAATATCAAAAATGTTGGAAATAAAAACAATAAACGACTTTTTAGGAAGACTTCTAGTAATAGTATTTTCATTTATATATATTGCAGGATTTATAATTACCTTTGCTAAAGGCAAAAAACAAGAAGAAGCAGAAGAATCAACAGGGATAAAATTAAGTGACCTAACAATAAAAATGCTACTAGTATCATTAAATATCATATACTTATTATTTAGCATAATTCAAGTTAAATATTTATTCATTAATACAGCTGCAACACCTAACTTTGATTATGCAACATATGCTAGAACAGGATTTTTCCAATTGATGTTTGTATCATTCATAAACTTTGCATTATTACATATAAGCAAGAAAAATATAGAAACAAACAAAATTTTAAAAATAATGTTAATAATCTTTACAATGATAATAATATTATCTGCAGCATTTAGAATGCATTTATATGAACAAAAATACGGATATACATATTTACGTTTATTTGTGTATTTTATACTAGTAACAGAAATATTAGTGTTAATACCCATATTATCAAAATTATTTGGACTTAAAATAGATACATTTAAAACAACTATAAAAATTGTGGTAACAATGTATGTAATATTAAACTTTATAAATATAGACAAAATAATTGCTAGAAACAATATAGACAAATATTTATCTGACATAGAGAACGAATCAATTGACTTTTATTATATAAGAGAAATGACCAAAACAGATTCAATTGAAGAACAATTGAAAATATTAAATAAAAGCGAAGAAGGACTATCAACAAATGCAAAAGAATATTTAGCAAATCTTAAATCAAGTGTAAGAGGTAACTTAAGAACTTACAAAATTTTATATGGAAAAAGTTATAAACCATCATATGCGGAATGGAATTTATCAAAATCAAGGGTTGAGTCATTACTAGAAAATGTAGACTTAACAGATAGGAGTATAAATTATGAAAATAACTGGAAATAAAAGTATATCTTCAATAATAAAAATATTTTTAATAATCTTATTTGCAATATGTATTGCAACAATAATAGCAGTACCAATAATTGTAGAAAATCAAGGTACAGGAAACTTTAAACAAATGATTTTAAATGAAACACTAGGAAGTACAGTAGTATGTATATATCTTTCTGCAATTCCAGCATTTGTGATGTTATATCAATTTATAAAAATATTTAGTTCATTAGAAAAAGTAGAAGTGTTTAGCAGAACAATAGAGAATAGATTTTTTGTAACATCAATTTGTTCAATAATAATTGGAGTTATATATGGAATAAATGCAATTATGATGCCAAGTAAAATATCACAATTTGAAAACTCAGCAATTATAACATACATATTTTTTGCAATAATTGTATCTATGATATTTTTAATTTTAGGAATTGGCTTAATGGTGCTAAAATCAATATATAGAACTGCAATAGAAAATAAGGAAGAAAATGATTTAACAATTTAAGGAATAAACAGTAAAGCGATTTTGAGAGTGATGACTTATAATTGACACTCTTAGGGAGGAAAAATAAAATGGCAATAATAGTTAATTTAGATGTAATGATGGCAAAAAGAAAAATGTCATCAAATGAATTGGCACAGAAGATAGGAATTACTAATGCAAATCTTTCTATATTGAAGACAAATAAAGGAAAAGCTATTAGATTTTCTACTTTAGATAAAATTTGTGAAGTTTTAGAATGCACACCAGGAGACATTTTGGAATATAGATAGACATCTTGAAAAAATAAATTTGTTGTGATATTATAAATTTGTCAAAAAGAAGCGTCCAAATTGACATCTTAAATATTCTGTCAAAAAAGGGCGTCCCTTTTGACAAGTATTAAAGGGGGAGATGTATTTTATGAAAAATAAAAAAACAGTAATAATTGCAATAGTAATAATACTAGCAATTGCAGTTATAGCAGGAGCAATATTTATAATAAACAAAAATGCTCCAAAGCCTGAAGAAACATTAAGTGCGTACATATCATTATTAAATGAACAAAAATATGAAGAAATGTACAATATGATTTCAGAAAATTCAAAAACACAAATATCACAAGAAGATTTCATAAAAAGAAATAAAAACATATATGAGGGAATTGATGCGTATGACATAAAAGTTACACCATCTGAAACAACAAAAGATGGTAAAACATATAGCATAAAATATGATGAAAGTATGTCTACATCAGCAGGAACAATATCTTTTACAAACACAGCAAAATTAGTAAAAGAAAATAAAGAATATAAAATAAGTTGGGCTTCTAGTATGATTTTTCCAGAATTAAGAGCTACAGATAAAGTAAGAGTTTCAACTTTATCTGCAAAAAGAGGAGAAATTTTAGATAGAAATGGTTCAAAACTTGCACAAAACGGAAGTATTTCAAGTGTTGGTATTGTTCCAGGAAAATTAGGAGAAAACAAAGAACAAAATATTAGTAAAATATCAGAATTAACAGGTGTTTCAACAGATTATATAAATACACAAATTTCTGCTTCATATGTTAAAGACGATACATTTGTACCAATTAAAAAAGTTTCAGCAGATAATACAGAATTAAAGAACCAATTACTAGAAATACCAGGAATCAAAATAACAAGTGTTGATGCAAGAGTATATCCACTTGGAGAAGAGGTTGCACATCTAATTGGGTATGTTCAAGCAATTAGTGCAGAGGAATTAAAACAAAAAGAAGGAAAAGGATATAATTCAGGTAGTATAATTGGAAAAGCAGGTTTAGAACAAGCATACGAAGATACTTTAAGAGGTGTTGATGGAACAGAAATTTATATAGCAGATGAAAATGGTAATAGGTTAAAAACTTTAGCAACACAGGATAAAAAAGATGGAACAGATGTTAAATTAACAATAGACAGTTTAATACAAAAAAATTTATATAGTCAAATGAAAGATGATAAGGGATTTTTTGTAGTGATGAACCCAAAAACAGGTGAATTACTTGCAACAGTAAGTACACCATCATATAACTCAAATGATTTTGTATTAGGAATGACAACAGATAAATGGAATGAACTTAATAATGATGTAAGCAAACCTTTATATAATAGATTTTTACAAAGCTATTGTCCAGGTTCAACATCTAAACCAATAACAGCTGCAATAGGTTTAACAAGTGGAAAATTAACAACAGATACAACATTTGATTATTCAGGACTAAAATGGCAAAAAAATTCAAGCTGGGGAGATGTTTATATAACAACACTAACTGCATATAACGGACCAAAAAATATAGCAAATGCCCTAATACATTCTGACAACATATTCTTCGGTCAAGCAGCAATGCAAATTGGAAAAGATACATTCTGTTCAGGACTAGATAAATTAGGATTTAATGAGAATATTGATAAAACAATAAAATTCCCATTAACATTCAAAAAATCACAATATTCAAATTCTGAAAAAGCAGATATGAATGAAAAACAATTAGCTGATTCAGGATATGGTCAAGGTAATATACTTGTAAACCCTATACATATGGCATCAATATATTCAGCATTTGCAAATAACGGAAATATGGTAAAACCATATATAGAATATAAAACAGAAAATACAGAATACCTAAAAGAAAATGTATTTACATCAGATGTTGCAAATACAGTAAAAAATGACTTGATTCAAGTTGTAGAAAATCCGGAAGGAACAGCAACAGATATGAAAATACCAGGTGTTACAATTGCTGGAAAAACAGGAACAGCAGAATTAAAAACTACAAGCACAGATACAGAAAGTGGTACTTTAGGTTGGTTTGATTGCTTCACAGTTGATTATAACAATAATGATATGCTTATTATAGGTATGGTTGAGAATACTCAAAATAATAGTAGTGGTGGAAGCCATTATGTAATTAAAAAAATAAGAAGTTTATTTGTAAAATAATATAAAAGGGGTAGTTTGAAGCTGCTCCTTTTATATTCTAGGAAAGTTATCATAGTATTATAACTTTCTGTAGAAGTTAAATATGGCAGAAATTAGATTTTGCAGCAGTTTGTACTGCGTACAAAATCTTAAATCTGTTTTTTAGAAATTTGTAAAAAAAAGGTCTTCAGAGAAGACCTTAGAATATTGGAAAACCTAATTCGTTTGGAATTTGAAATGCAAATACCAAAAAAAGAATTCCCAATATAAGAGTTGACAGAATAAAAAAGATAAAATATCTTTTTGCAAAAATTTTTATTTTTTTTGAGCCTTTTTTTCTACATCTAAGTTTTAATAATCCGTATACCACTAAATTCAAAATAACGGTTAGAAATATTAAGACACAATTGAATAAATTTAAAACTATACATTAATCAACTCCTTATGTGCAAACCATAAAGTTACAAAGATTATTATAGTACAAAATTAAAATAAAATCAAATAGAACTTTAATTTTTTTTGCAATTATGATATATTGTAGTTACAGTTTACGGTCAGTATAAAAAAGGAATGAGATTAATATGAAAAAAATATTATTAGTAGAAGACAATGAAACAATAGTAATGGGTTTAAAATACTCATTAGAACAAGAAAACTTCCAAGTAATATCTGCAAAAAGTGTAGCAGAAAGTAAGGAAAAAATAAAACAAGAACAAATAAACATAGTATTATTAGATGTATCATTACCAGATGGAAATGGATTTGATATATGTAAAGAAATAAAAGAAAAACAAGATATACCTGTAATCTTTTTAACGGCACAAGACGAAGAAACAAGTGTTGTATTAGGTTTAGATTTAGGAGCAGATGATTATATTGTAAAACCATTTAGAACAAGAGAATTGATATCTAGAATAAAATCAGTTTTAAGAAGATATGGCCAAAAAGAAGAAAATGTTAATATAATTCAATACAAAAATATCAAAATAGATACGATATCGGCAAAAGTATATAAAGATAATGAAGAGATTATTTTTACAAGTTTGGAATATAGAATTTTGCTTATGTTGTTTACAAATCAAAATAAGTTGATTACAAGAGAACAATTACTAGAAAAAATATGGGATGTTGCAGGAAATTTTGTTAATGATAATACTTTAACAGTTTATATAAAAAGAATTAGAGAAAAATTAGGGGATGAGTCAATTATTAAGACTGTTAGAGGGCTTGGATATAGGATAGGAGATTAAACATGAACCATTTAAAAAATAAAAATATAAAACATTTAATGCTACCAATGATAATATTAACAATAGTAACAAGCATAGTAATTACACTTCAAACATATAACCAATACAAAAAAATAACAATAACAGCAAATCAAAAAATAGCAGAAATAATAGGAACAATTATAAAACAAGAGCCAGAAATAGACACAAGAACAATAATAGGAATATTAAACTCAAAACAAGATACCGAGGAATATCAAAAAGGACAAGAAGAACTTAAAAAGTACGGAATTAATATAAACGAAGCCAATTCCATAATAACAGTCCAAAACCAAATGAAACAAAATTTGATATTAAACATTATATTAATCATAGTATTTAGTATTTTATGGATGGCTATTATTTTTGTGTATTTAAGAAAAAGAGACAAAAAGATAAATCAAATTACACAATACATAAATCAAATAAAAAACAGAAAATACGACTTGGATATAAACGAAAATAGTGAAGACGAGCTAAGCAATTTGAAAAATGAATTATATAAAATTACCGTTATGTTAAAAGAAGAAAGCGAAATATCAAAAAAGGACAAAGACAACTTAAAAATGTCAGTTGAAGATATATCACATCAATTAAAAACACCGTTAACATCAATAACTATAATGCTTGATAATTTAAAGGATAATCCAAACATGGATGAAAATACAAAACAGAAATTTATATTTGAAATTAGTAAACAAATTGACTGGATAAACTGGCTCGTTATATCAATGCTAAAATTATCAAAATTAGATGCAAATGTTGTACAATTTTATGAAGAAAAAATTATCCTAAAAAAATTTATAGATGAAATTATAAAAAATTTAGAGATACCAATTGAAATAAAAAATCAACAAATAATTATTGAAGGAGATGAAAATGCTTCATTTATTGGAGATTACAAGTGGCAACAAGAAGCAGTTACAAATATAATTAAAAATTGTATTGAACATAACAAAGAAAATGGAAAAATCTATATAAAATATGAAGAAAACACCTTGTTTACAAAAATAACAATAAGAGACGAAGGGGAAGGAATGACAAAAGAAGATTTAAAACATATTTTTGAAAGATTTTATAAAGGTCAAAATTCCTCTGAAAATAGTGTAGGTATAGGACTTGCACTAGCAAAGAATATTATTGAGAAAAATAATGGTATGATAAGTTGTAAATCTGAACTTGACAAAGGTACAGAGTTTGTGATTAAGTATATGAAGTAAGAAAAAATATGGTAAAGAACATAAGAAAAGATAGGAGAAATAAATGGAAAAATATTTTAGTGATAAAGATTATAGAATGTTATATTATGATAGCTTTTTTAAAACATTTGCAAATAGCATATATGCAGTATTTACACCAGTTATTTTATATAAAGCAGGTGTAAGTGTAACAATGATAATATTTATATTTATGGTGCAATTCCTTGTTATGGGAATATTTTCACCACTAGCAGGAACATTATTTAAAAAAATAGGAGCAGCAAATACAAAATTTTTAAGTTATATATTAAAAAGTATAAGTATGTTACTTGTACTTGTTGTAGACACAAATATATACTATTATTTAGCAATTTCAATTATACAAGGATTAAGTGGCGCAGCAAACAATCCATTAAATACATACATTCCAAGTAAGATTGTTAACGAAAAATTTAGAGGAAGATTTAACAGTTGTTCATATATTTTAAGATGTTTTTCTAGCATTGTAGGATATGTATTTGCAGGAACATTTTTAATAAAAAATAATAATTTAATTATAGTATTATCAGTATTTATGTCTTATTTTATTGCATATGTAGCATTAGCACAAATAGATAAAAATAAGTTACAATATGAAGTTACAAAACCATTTAAAGAAAGTTATAAATATCTATTTAAAAAAAGTGAAAATGGAAAATTAAAATTAGTAAGTGGTTTAAGAAGTTTTATAATAATAGAGAGATTAATAGCTGTTCCTCTATATTTATATATATCTTTAAATAATTTAAAAACTTTTACATCACTTTATATAATTTCTACAATAGTAGAATTATTAAGTTTATTTATAGCAGGTGAAAAATTAGATAAAAATCATACAAAGACATTTAATATTATATCAATAATAAGAGGAATTACAACAACCATATTCTTATTTGCTAAAAAAATATATATATTAATGATAAATCAATCTGTATATAAATTAGTTGATGATGTATATGATTCTTCATATTGTGCATTGCAGCAAAGCAAAGTTGAAAATGATAATAAAGATACAATGCTACTTTCGATTATACATGAAATGAGTTTATGTTTTTGGGAATTTGTAGTTTTATTAGTATTTTTAATAATTAGTGTAGTAAATGTAGATGCAACATTTAAATTTATGTTTTTATGTTCATTATGGGTAGTTTTTTTAGATGCTATATTAATTAGAATGTGGAATAAATAAAAGAAGAAAAAGATAAGTGAGTAAACAAGTGCTTTATTGAAGTTTGTGAAAACATTTAGTTATAAAAAATATTATAAATTAAAATGGAGAAATAAATGGAAGAAAACAAACTAAAGAGATTTAACAAAATATTTCCTTGGTATGATGGACTATCAGGAGATTTATTATTTTGGATAGCAATAGATACACTATTTTTAACAGTAGTAAAAAAATTTACAGCATCACAGATAGTATCACTAACAACAATATCAATGATAGTAAATATCTTATTACAAGTACTATTACTAAAAATAATACACAAGATAGGAAATACAAAATCAGTTAGATTAGGATCATTTCTATTTCTAATATCAAGTATATTATTGACGTTTGGTAGAAATTATTTGACAATTGTAATAGGAAAAATATTTTACGAAATGGCATTTACATTTCAAAATATGATAAATGCAGCATTAAAAAATAATTTGGAATTACAACATAAAGAAAATGAATATATAAAATATAGAACAAAAGCAAATACGATATATGCATTGGTTACAATGATAATATCATTTGTAGCAAGTATAATGTTTAATATTAATAACTATTTGCCAATGATAGGATGTATAACATTCTGTGTAATATGTTTTATACTATCTTGGTATATGGCAGACTATTCAAAAGATGATAAAAGGACAGTAGAAACAAATAAAGAAAATAATAAAAGAAAAATCAAATACACAAAAATTGTAATGTTTATAATAATTTCATATGGCCTATTTTATCCTATGGTAAATTCCGGACAGTCAAATGGAAAGTTATTTATTCAACAAGAATTGTTAAAATTGTATGATGTTGAAAAAACATCACTAATAATTGGAGCAATATTATGTGTATCAAGGATAGTAAGACTGATATCAAACATAAAGTTTGAAAAAATACATAAAAAATATGAAGATAAAGTAGGAATAATGCTACCAGTTGCATTAACAATATCATTGATTTTAATGCTCATTGGTTATAATATATCTAATATGCCAGTATTGAAATTTGTGATTATGGGACTTGGATATGTAATGATACTTTTTATAAGAGACCCATTTAAGGTATATATGCAGGATATAGCATTGAAAAATGCTGATAAAAATAGTCAACAAACATTGCTAACAGCTATGGAATTATCAAGAAAAATTGTTAGAACAATAATAAGTTTGAGTTTTACAACAATATTGTTAAAATACCCAATGGTATTAGTAATAAGTATTTTAACAGTTTTATCAATAATAGAAATTTTTGTAAGTATATATCTGTATAAAATTATAATGAATAATAATGAAAAGGAACAAGAAAATGAATTATAAAAAAGAATATAAAAAGTATCTTACATCATCAATATTAGATACCGCAAATAACAAAATAGCAAGTAGTTCACTGATAACTGCATTTGCAGTATATTTAGGACTATCAGATTTAGCGATTGGAATATATGCAGTATTAGACACAATAACAAATATGTTACAGATATTTGCAGCACCACTATTTTCAAAAATAGGACAGTCAAAACTTGTAGTATTATCAAATTACACTATATATAGGCTAGCATCAGTTGGATTTGCATTTATACCATTTATATCAGACAATATAACTATTAGAACAATATTCTTTTTCATATTTGCATCAATTTATGCAGTAACAGGAGAAATGGGATATATAACATTTGTAAATTGGAGAATGACACTAATAAAAAAAGAAGACAGAACAAAATTTGCTTCAAGTAAAAATATGATAAAGAATACAGTTGTTATGGCATTTAGTTTATTTATGGGAGTTGTATTAGACCAATTTAAAGCAAGTGGATATGAATTAAATGGATTTTTAATTTTATTTGGAATAGTATTTATCATAGCGTTTATAGATATTGCAATAAGAATAAATACATATAAACCTGAAATTGAGTGTAAACCAATAAAGGTCAAAGAATCAGTATTAAGGCCAGCAAAAGATAAATCATTTAGAAAAGTACTAATTACAGCGGGAATTAATAGATTTGCATTAGGAATAGGAACAATGTACTTAAATGTGTATTTACTTAGATATTTACATATAAATTATGTGTATTACAGTATTTTAAATATAGTTATAAACTTATCAGATGCGATATTTAGCAAATTCTGGGCTAAAAGGGCAGAAAACAGAGAATGGAAAAAAGTACTTATTCCAATTGGAATATTGTACATAATTTCATTTATAATGTTACTCGTAATTAAAGAAAACTATTCAATATATATATTACCATTGATATATGTTTTAATGGGATGTGCAAATAGTGCTTATGATATATATGACAATGTTGCTATATATGAGAGTTCAAAGGAAAATTATCAAACTTCATATGTAACATTTGAGAGATTTATAGAAGGAATTGTTACAGCAATAATTCCAATACTATCTTATACAGTATTTAAAGAAAATGAAAATATTATATCAACTACTTTTCTTATAGCAATAATAGTGTATATAGTATTTATTGTATATATAAACAAAAATATGATTAAATAAAGATTTTAATAAAATATATATTAATAAGGAAGAGGTAAAAAATGAACATAGGAATAGATATAGATAATGTAATATCAAAATTTGATGAAGCATTGGAAGAAGAATTTTTAAAGCATGATAAAGAATTAAGAAATACAGGAATCATTGACCCAAATAAACATATGACTGAGGGAATGTTTGATTGGTCTGAAGAAGAATTATGGCCATTTTATCTAGACAATGTTGAAAGAATAGCTAAAAACTTAGGAGTAAAAGAAGGTGCAAAAGAATATATTGAAAAATTAAAAGAAGATGGACATACTATTGTAATTATTACAGGTAGGGATAATGGAGAATACTCAGACCCATATAATATGACAAAGAAATGGTTAAGAGAAAAAGAGATACCATATGATAAATTAATTTTTACAAAATATAAAAAAGAAAAGGCAGAAAAATGTATAGAAAATGGTATTGATGTAATGATAGATGATTCTAATAGTATTTGTAGAGAATGTTATAAAAAAAATATAACTACACTTATAATGGACAAACCTTGTAATAGAGAAGAAAAAGAAATTACAAGAGTTTATAATTGGAAAGAAATTTATGAATTTATTACAAACTATAAAAAAGAAAAAGTTAATGTAATATTAGATACAGACATGGATACTGAATGTGACGATCATTTTGCACTTGCATATTTATTAAAAAACCAAGATAAATTTAATATTGATGCGATAACAATAGCACCGCATTCACACGATGAGATTGAAGAAACTATAGCAGAGGCAACGGATAAAAGTTATAATGAAATACTTAGAATATGTAATTGGCTAAATTTTGAAACTAAAAATAAAGTGTTTAAGGGTTCAATAGATTATATTTGTAATAGATATAATGAAAATAATGATGCAGTTAATAAAATTGTTGAAATTGCAAATACAAATAAAAAAACATATATATTAGCAATTGGACCGATTACAAATATTGCACTAGCAATAAAAAAATCACCAGACATTATAGAAAAGATAGAAATAATTTGGACAGGTGGACATAGCTTCTTAAATAAAAATAACATAGAATGTAATTTTAGACATGATGTACAAGCTATCAGAGAAATATTTGAATCAAAAGTAAAATTGACAGTAATTCCAGGTAAAAATGTTGCTTCAAATCTAATGATTTCTAAATATGAATTAGAACATTTCTTAGAAGGAAAAAATAAATTATGTGATTATTTGTGCCAAAAATTCTATGATCCAGAAGTTAAACTTGTTAAAGACGATCAGATTATTTGGGATATAAGTGTTATCGCATATATGATTAATAAATCATGGTTTGAAACAGAAGAAGTCTGTTGTCCAATTATAAAAGAAGACACATCATATGAATTAACAGAAAGTAGACACAAAATTACATTTGTTAATTATTTAGACCCAAACAAAATATACAGTGATTTGTTTAAAAAATTAGTAGAATAAAATGGTATAAGGAGAAAAAGTAAAATGCAAAAATTTAATTATCATACACATACAAGAAGATGCGGACATGCTGACAATAACATGTTAGACGAAGACTTTGTAAAAGAATTTATCAAGAAAGGTTTTACAAAAATAGCATTTACAGACCATTGCCCAGAAAAAGAAGAAATAGACCATAGAACAAACATGAGAATGAAGTACAGTGAAAAAAATGAATATTTAGAAAGTATTAAATCTTTAAAAGAAAAATACAAAGATAAAATAGAAATAGAAACAGGATTTGAAGTTGAATATTTACCAGGACAAGAAGAAAATCTATTTGAGTTAAAAAATGAAACAGATAAATTAATTTTAGGACAACATTTTATATATGATGATAAAAATGAATTGGAATTTTTTAGAAAACATGATTTTACTAATGAAGATATTTTAAAATATGCTGAATATATAAAAATGGCAATAGAGAAAAATATACCAAATATAATAGCACATCCAGATTTATATATGTTAAGCAGGAATAACTTTGGAGAAGCAGAAGAACAAGTGGCTAGAATAATATGTAGTACGGCTGAAAAATATGGAATACCAGTAGAAATTAATTTATCCGACCCAGTTATGTATATAAGAAAACAAAAAGAAAAAGTAGAGTATCCATGTAAAGAATTTTGGAAAATTGCATCTGAATATAAAAATTTGAAAGTTTTATATGGAATTGATGCGCATTGGAGAGAACAAATTGAATTATACGAAAAAGCAATTGAAGTTGTAAATAAACTTATTGGACAAAATGTTATAAACAAACTAAATTTTTGCAATGAAAATTTGGAGGTATAAATATGAAATTGACAGTAGAAAAAGCAAGAGAACTGTTAGAAGAAGCAAGAATCAAAGCATCAGATGACCACTGGATAAATCACTCAATTTGTGTAGGAGATTCAGCAGTAAAAATAGCAGAAAAATTAAATCTAGATGTAGATTATGCAAAAACACTAGGTATAGGAAAATTAGTAGGAGAGTTCAAAGACCATGTAATGAATGGATACAACTATATTAAAGAGTTGGGATATGATGATGAATATGCAAATATTTGCTTAACACATTCATATTTAAATAACGATGTCTATTGTACAGCAGGAGGAATTCCAAGAGATATACCATTTAGAACAGAATTTATAAAAAATCACGAATATACAGTATATGAAAAATTAATTAATCTATGCGATTTGATGTGTACAGATATTAATATGACAGTAGATAAAAGACTAATTGATATAATGTCAAGAAGAGGTGCATATGAAAACTCACAATATCATATTAAAGAAACATATAAATTAAAACAATATATTGATAAACAATTAGGATTTAATGTTTATGATTTATTTCCTAGTATAAAAGATAATTTGTAGGATAGTTATAAGGAGGAATTATGAGAATTGCTGAGAAAAAAGATATAGAAGAACTTTCAAAATTACGAGTTATACAACAAAAAGAAGACTGGAAAGAAGAATATCCAGAAGGAGAAGATAAAAGACTTTATGAAGTAACAAAAAAATATTTAATCGAACATTTAAATGAAGATATGATTTTTTTTATAGAAGAACAAGAAAATCATATTATTGCCACATGTGGCTTACAAATTATAAATTATATGCCACAGTGTGTGAAAAGTGGAAAAGAAGGATATATTTGTGATGTCTTTACATTGAATGAATATAGAAGAAAAGGTATACAGACAAAACTAATAGGAGAATGCATAAAATTTGCAAAAGAACAAAATTTAGAAATTTTGAAGCTTTCTAGTGACAATCCAAAAGCAATTTCTATTTATAAAAAGTACGGATTTGAAAATGATACATTAATTATGAAATATTATATAAAATAAGAGGAAAAAATGTTAAATAAAGAAAAAATAAAAGAAGCGCTAGAGTATTATGATATAAAAGATGCTGACTACCAAGAAAAATGCGACAGATGTATTGAAGAAATAAAAAATAATAAAAAGATACAAAATAAAGCAAAAGAAATATATGAAATTTTATATATTGACAAAACAGAAAAGTTTAGAGAACTATGGAAAGAAAAAGACATAGAAATTTTATTTGAAGAAAAAGTAAACCCATTTATAACAAATATATTATTATTACTTGGACTTGAATATCATAAAGAAAATATAAAAAAATACAATTTTGATAATGAACAAATTGAGATTCAAAAGCAAAGAATAAGAGAATGTTTGTTAAATGACATTATATACAAACATTATGATGGAATTAGAATTTCGCAAATGTTATGGGGAACATATTTTATAAATGCAAGATTAATAGAATGCGGAAGACTACAATTTGAGCCAACAACAAATAATAAAATTAAAATACATATACCAGCAGGAAAAAATCTTGATATAAATGAAGTGAAAAAAGCAATACAAAATTCGAGAGAATTACTAAAAAAATATTATAATATAGAAAATCCAAAATATATTTGTGAATCATGGTTATTAAGTAAAGAAATATCAAAAATGTTAGATGAAAATTCTAATATCAAAAAGTTTCAAGAACTTTTTGAAATACAAAGTTCTAAAAACGGAATAGATAATGTTTTAAATTTTGTATTTAATTTAAAAAAATGTGATAATTATAATGAATTACCAGAGACAACTAGAATACAAAAAAGCATAAAAGAATTTTTAATAAATAATGGAACAATATATGAAGGATATGGGGAGTTGAAAAAATGAAAATATATGTAGTAAGACATGGTCAAACAGACTGGAATGTAGCAGGAAAATGCCAAGGAAGAACGGATATAGAATTAAACAACACAGGAATAGAACAAGCAAAGAATACAAAAGGACAAATAAAAAAATATAATATAGATTTGATAATATGTTCACCTTTGAAAAGAGCAATAAAAACAGCGGAAATAATAAATGAAGAGACAAAATGTAACATTATAATTGATGAAAGATTAATAGAAAGAGGCTGTGGTGAAGTTGAAGGGACAACAGAAGATGAATGGCCTAGTATAGTTGATAATGAGGATATAGATATAATAAATAATTATAATTTGAATTGGAAAGAAAAAGATATAGAACCAATACAAACTATATGCAAAAGGGTATGGAATTTACTAGATGAGATACAAGAAAAATATAAAGATAAAAACATTTTATTAGTTACACATGGTGGAACTTGTAGAGCAATTAACGCATATTTTAATGGAATTGGTGAAAATGGACATGTTCAGAGTGCTCATATAAAAAATTGTGAAATTAGAGAATTCGAATTTAGAAAAAATTAATAAAAAATGAATATAAAATCTAAAAGCACAAAATAAGAAAGAAAAACAGGAGTAAACAAATGAAACGTTTATTACGAATAGCAAGTAACTTAGCAATAATCTCATTTATACCAATACTATCTTGGCTTTGTCTTGGATTATTAGTTGACAAAAATCTAGTAAATGTATTTACGTTAACATATCCACTACAATTTATAGTTGCATTGCTAAAATCAATATTTGCAACAGGAGCGAATATAAGTAAAGAAAAGGACAAAGACAAAAATGCAGTATTATCAGGAATGACAGCCGGTACAGTAGTAGGGTTAATAATATTTGGATTATTTGCAATAAATGCAAAAAAATATGTAGAATTTATGAATATGGATTTTGAAATATACAAAGAATTTGCTGTTTATTCTATATTACAACTATATATACAATTAGTATTTTCTTTTGTATTAGAAAAATTATATTTTGATGGAGAAGAGAAAAAAGCAAATAAATATTGTATACAATTAAATTTATTGAATTTTATAGTATTAATAATAACTGCTATATTTACAAAAAACAAAATGATTATAGCAGGAATAACACTAATGGCTATATTTGTATATGTATTAGTGGTTGCGATAAAACAATATAAAAAATTTAAATTTGAACTACATATAATCAAATACATAAAATATGAATCAGTAGAAATCACAAATAACATATTATTCTTTTTGATTTTCTTATTTGGTTTAAGTAATGCAATGGAATTTGGAGAAAAATATACTGTTGCATTAAATTTCGTAGCGTTGATAACAGATACACAATGGGATTCATTCGAAGCAATTTCAACTGTTGCAAAAATAGATATAAGTAAAAATGAGTTTAATTATAAAGAACATAGAAATAATGCCTATAAGCTAGATGTGATTTTGATGGTAACAACATTTATTATGTTATTAATTTCATATGGATTTTATAAATTGGATTTAGGAATAACATTAATATATCTAAGTTTTGAGTTAATTAATTTTATCATATATCCAGTATATAAAATAAAAACTTGTTACTTACAATTGACAGAATTTGCTAAAAAAATAACAACAAACAAAATTACTGCAGGAATATTAAGGTTCTTTATATCATTACTAAAAACACCATATTGTACTGGAATAGGACAAGTAACGTCTTCTCTTTATCAATCTCTTACAGTAAATATTATGTTTAATAAAAATTTTAAAATAGATAAAGAGGGAAAGGTATTAGAAAAATGAGAAAAATAATAGTTAGTGATTATGACCAAACATTTTATTTGAATGATGAAGACATAGAAAAAAATAAAAAAAGTGTAGAGAATTTCAGAAAGCAAGAAAATATTTTTATATTTGCAACAGGACGTTCATATTTTGATTTTATGAACAAGGCGGAACAATACAAATTAAAATGGGACTATTTAATAATAAACCATGGAGCAACAATACTAGACAAAAACAATAATATTATTTCAAATTATACTATAGATAATGATGTAATAAAAAATATCAAAAAAGATTTAGAAATTGAAAAGGCGATAAAATATTTTTGTTGTAATCTAGAAAATAGCAGAACAAATTTTAATGATAAAGACCTAACAAAAATTCATGCTAAATATGAAAAGAATAAAGCAGAACAAATAAATTCTTTAATAAATAAAAAATATGCCGAATTTGTTAATTGTTATTTTGTATCAGGAAATGCTGTTGAAATAATATCAAATAAAACTTGTAAATCAAATGCTATAGAAGAAATAGTACAAATTGAAAAAGTTAATCGAGAAAATATTTTTACAATAGGTGATGGTTATAGTGATATTGAAATGATAAAAAATTATAATGGATATTGTATGGAAGAATCTGTACAAGAATTATTAAAAATTTGCAACGGGAAAATTGTAAAAAGTGTTAGTGAATTAATAGAAAAAATATAGGAGACCAACTATGAAACTAAAATCAGAAGCAAATATAATAATAGCGATTGATGCATTAAAGAAAATAATGATTATATTTTTAGGCCCATTTTTAACAGCATATTTTATAAAAACTTCATCAGAAAGTATTATAGATTTATCAATTTATTATATATTTTCATATATTCTATTGGGAATAGGAAGCTTTATAGTAGCTAGTATAGTAAAAAATAAATTTAGAATAGGGATGTTTAGGATAGGTGTTATAATAAGCTTTATATATATTATGGCAATAGTTATTTTAAAAGATAAAGTTGTAGATCATTTGGGGTTAATATCTATATTATATGGAATTTCACAAAGTACATATTGGTTTCCATATAACTTATTTGTTATAAACAAAATAGATAACCAAGAAAGAACGGATTATACAGTTAAGAAAAACATTATTGTGTCAACAGTTGGAGTAATATGTCCAATTTTACTTGGAACAATAATTACTGCTACAAACTTTGAGCTAACAGCAATAATTATATTAATAATATCTTTAATACAAATAGTTTTGTCATTTATGCTTACACCAGAAAAAAATATCTATACTTTAAAAAAATATAACTTATTGGATTCATTGAAAAGAATAAGAAAAAATAAACAAATAAAAAAGATGTTTTTAGTAGAATTTTTAATTGGATTTAGTATAAGTGATGGTGCACTTGGTACATTAATAACAATATTAATATTTAATGTATTTAAAACCAACATGAATTTAGGGATAATATCATCAATTTCTACGGTTTTATCAATTATTACAATTAAATTATATGGAAAATATAGTAAAAATAAATCAGACAAAAAGGCATTAATAATATCAAGTATTATTCCGGTAATATCTGTATTTATTGTACTAATGAATACAAATAATATAACAATCATAATTTATAGTTTTTGTTATGAAATATTTGTAAATGGAATACTAAGCCTTTCAAGAACAATACGTTTATTTAATATGTCAGATAGTAGTATAATTCAAAAGGATGACCAATCTGAATTCTTTTCTCTTAGAGAAGGAATTTTAAATTTAGGAAGAATAGTAAGCTATACAATTTTATTAATAGCAGAAATTAGTTCTAATGTTGTGACGTTGAATTTTGCTTTGATAATTCTTACATTATCAATACCATTAATGGGATACATTTTGAAAGATATAGAAAAATTTGAAGGGGAAAAAAATGGAACAAGTAAATAGAAAATATATAGCAATAATAGCATTTTTAAGAAAATTTATGAGTGTATTCTTTTCATTATTTTTTAACATATACATATTAAAAATAGTAGATAATGATTTGAATTTTATATTAAAATACACAGTTTATTCAGTATTTCTAGGAATGTTATTAGAATACATATTACTAAAAATAATAAATTCAAGAAATGCCAGTTATATATATAGACTAAGCTTTGTGTTAAGTGCAATAAGCATTTTTGTATTAATAATATTCAAAGAAAATATTGTTAAACATATATATTTATTTAAAACTTTAGACACAGTAAGAGTTTTATTTTATTCTGTACCATATGAACTTATGATAATAGGTTCAAACACAAATAAATCAATGAGTAGTTATTTAGCTAACTTAAATATACTTGAAAATATTACAGCAATATTAACACCTATGTTTTCAGGCTTTATAATAGAAAAATTTTCATACAATATATTGTTTATAATCTTAGGGGTAGAAACAATACTAATCATTGCAATATCAATGAAAATAAAAGATTTCACAGTACAAGATAATAAAATGAATATCAAAGAATTTTGGAAAATTGCTAAAGAAAAAAAACTCTTAAAAGACATCTATAAATGCATGTTTTTTAGAAGAATATCAGCACAAGGGGCAATGACAGAACTATTACCAATTGTATTATTTTTAAGATTAGGGACAGAAATGAGTTTTGGAAATTATAATACATTATTTGCAGCAATATCAATTATTTCTTTGCAGATACTAAAAATAATAAACAATAAAAAAATAAATAAGAAGTTTTATCCATATATGGCTGTTGTTATATTCATTTCATCATTATTTGTAGTATTTAATGCAAGTTTTGTAACATTATTGATTTATTATATATTAATGAATTCATTTGGAACAATAATAGAATCAGAATCTTGTAGTGCAGTATATGCTTCAATTAAAGTTGATGAGCTAGAAAAATACAGAAAAGAGCATATGCTAATATTTAATATATATATGTTTATAGGACAAGTTATAAGCTATAGCCTAGTATATGTTTTATATAATTATTTTTACAATATAAATATACTTGCAATAACAATTTCAATATTAATGTTTTTCTTGATAATTGCTACAATTTATTTAAGAAAGACTGAACAGTATTTGTATGAAAATAGGAAATAAATTTTAAGTAAGCAATAAGAAGTTATAATGGGAGGACTAATGAAAGAATTTATATCAATACTAATTAGCTTTGTATTTATGGGAATAGCAGAAAGCATAGACTCAGCATTCAACAATGCAATCAGTATAGATGCAATAGTAGTATGTGGAAGTTTATTCTCAATAGACTTAATACTAAAATCATTAAGTGAAATGGGGACATATACATATAGAACAGCAAGAAAAGACGAAACATCATATTTAATTGTAAATGTAGTAGTAAGTTTTGTATTGGGGATAATAGTATTTTTAGGAAGAAATTATATAGTAAATATTTTTGGATTAACAGATATTCAAAAGGAATTGTTATCTGATATTTTAATATTATACACAGGTTATCTAGTTTTAGGAAGATTAGCAAATACACTATTTGAGATGGTTAGGTTAAAAGGTGAACTAAAGCTTTATAGATACAGTTTAATTGTGTATTATGTTACATTAATAGGATTAGACTCAATTGCATATTTTACAACGCATAATTTAAAAATGCTATTTATAGCTACAATGATTTCTTGGATAATATCTATTATATATATGTTGAATAATTTGAAGTTAAAAATGAAATGGCCAGATAAAGAAGTGATAGAAAATGTTAAAAAATATGGAATACCAACTTCCTTGGAAAGATTATTTTCACGTATATTTGTTTTGATATATGGGGTAATAGCAAGTCATATGGAAACAGAAAAATATTCAATCCATACAGTATGTTATGCAATATGTATAAATTTAGAATTGATAACAAGTGCATATCAAGCAACATTAATGATAAAAATCCCAACACATGAATCCTACCAAAAACAAAAACAAAGAATAATAGATATGAAAAAGGATGTTTTTTCAGTTATAATACTATTAAATTATGTATTTGCAGTGATATATCTATTATTACAACATGGGAGCTTACCATTGGCTAGTTGTTTTCCATATATTATTTTCTATACATTTGGAGTATTTGGTTTATATCATTTTGAAAATTATAGAACATTATGTATTATGCAAGGAAAACCTAAAATATTGTTATTAGGTTCTACAATAGGAAGTTTTATTAGAGTTTTAATTTGTTTAACTTTTTGTAAATCTGATATCGCATTGTATGTTTTCGGATTAGTTAATTTTATTGATTTTTATACTAGAAGTGTTATTTATAGAGTTGAGTTAGAAAAATAGATTTAAATATAGAAAGAAGAGAAGGAAAATGAGAGATTTTGAAAAAATAAGTTATAAACAATTTTGTAAAGATGTAAAGGAAGATGAAAAGTTATATAATGAATATAAATTACCAATAAGAGATTCAATAGCTTCAGCAGGTTATGATATTTTATTGCTTGAAGATATAGAATTAAAACCAAATGAAACTATAAAAATTTCAACTGGAATAAAAGCATATTTTGAAAATGATGAAGTACTAATATTAGTAGTAAGAAGTTCAATGGGATTCAAATTTAATATTAGACTAGTAAATCAAGTAGGAATAATAGATTCTGATTATTATAATAACAAAGATAATGAAGGACATATTTTTGTGAAAATTCAAAATGAAGGAAAAGAAACTGTGAAATTTAAAGCTGGAGAAGCAATTGCACAGGGGATATTCTTAAAGTATTTAACTACAAAAAGTGATAAAAATTTAGGATTAGATAGAGGCTCAGATTATTAAATAGTTTATAGATTAAAACATAATATTGAATAAAGTATAAAATTATAAAAATTTACATAATATTGATTTTGGAAATAATATATGCTATAATAGAAAATGTAAACATATTAGAAAAATTTGGTTGTAACCAAAGATACAAAGGAGGACATTATGGCAAGGAAAGAAACAAAAGAAACAATCAAAATGAAAGAAGAATTCATGGAGCTTCGGAACTCTGGAAAAACAATTAATGAAATTGCAAAGATTTGTGGTGTAACGAATCAATGCATTTATCGGCATTTACAAGAAATTGCCGATGAAAACCATGTTTCTCGAGATGAATTACTTTCTCGAGATCGTAATCAACATAGCAAAAAAAATGAATTCCAACAAGAAAAAGAAATATTATCTACTGAAAACCTGAGAAAATATTTTTTAGGTATGTTGGAAAATGTTGATGGCATAATCTTGGCTATTGACGATGCATTAAAAATGGAGGAACTAAAATGAGTAGCTTAAAAGATTTAAAAGGAAAAACACTAGAAATTGAACTAAAGCGTGGAGCAACACTTGAAGATTTTGCTCAAAAATATGAATGTACACAAGATGAATTTTTGGAACATTTAGAAAAAAATTTTTGTGAAAAAGCAAAAAATTCAATAGTGCGGAAAATGACAAAAAATGCAAAAAAAAGAAAAACTACAAAAAGAGTTCAAGGAAAAGGACCAAAATTAACATTAAGCCAAATTCATGAAAGCAGTAGACCGATATTGCAGGAGGACAAACAAGTGAATAATTCCACAACAGAAGACAGTGAATTACAAAAACTGAAAGAAAGAGAAACACTTCTAATTTCAGAAATTTCTAAGCAAGAAATGTTACATGAAAAGTCGATTTCAGAAAGAATGAAGCTCTTTGAAGAATTAAGGCAGCAAAGAGAGAAAATGTTGGAATTAAAAGAAATCATCAAGCAGAATCAGAAAGAAGTAGAAAAAATTTCAACAGAGTTAGTAGAAATCACAGAGAGAATTGCAGCCGAAAATAAAACAATATCTACTAATAAGCAAACATTAGAAGAGGTAAAAATCTGTATAAAAAGTTTCGAGAAAATTATTATCTTCGTTTATAAAAACGGAGAAACAGAAATCGACAATGAAGCAGATATACCAGAAACGACAGGTTGGAATGAAGTTTTTGACAGCTTAATTCACAATAAGACTGTAGAAGAACTTTCTTTAAAACAAGTGCAGCAATTTGCAAAATTATTAGTACTAGTTGAAAAGTTGCAAGCTAAAAATCGGAAATACGAATTAACATTTGAATCAAAAGATGATCAAATTATATTCGAAAACCTATAATTGCCATAATTAAAAAACTATGGAGATATGATGTATCTCCATAGTTTTTTTATATTCTAGGAAAGTTATCGTAAAAATTAATACTTACCTATGTTTTATATCAAAATTAAAAAGTGACAAAATTTATAGTAAAAAAGTCACCTAAAAGTCACTTTCAAAAACTATACTAAATACAACAAAGAAAAATGTCCATTTGGGGACGGTTCTGTTTGGGACATTTTTTCAAATTAAGACATATGACAAATTACTAGAGGCAGAGGAAGTTTAAAAAATATTCTTTTTTTAAAAATGTCCCAAACAGAACCGTCCCCAAATGGACAAATGGATAAAAAAGAAAGTGAGGAAGAATATGGAAATATTAAGAGTAGAAAACTTAAACAAAACATATGGAAAAGGAGAAAATCAAGTAAAAGCAGTAGACAATGTATCGTTTTCTGTACAAAAAGGAGAATTTGTAGCAATAATCGGAGCAAGTGGAAGCGGAAAGTCTACATTGTTACATTTAATTGGTGGAGTAGACAGACCAACATCAGGGAAAGTTTTTATAGATGGAAAGGATATTTACACTTTAAATGACGATAATCTTGCTATTTTTAGAAGAAGACAAATTGGGTTAATTTATCAATTTTATAATTTAATACCAGTTTTAAATGTTGCAGAAAATATCACATTACCAACAAAATTAGATGGTAGAGATGTTGACGAAAGAAGACTAAATGATTTATTAAAAACATTAGGGCTTGAAAAAAGAAAATACAATTTACCAAACCAATTATCAGGAGGTCAACAACAAAGAGTTTCTATTGGTAGAGCTATGATGAATGAACCTGCATTAATGCTTGCAGATGAACCAACTGGAAACTTAGATTCAAAGGCAAGTGAAGAGATTATTTCATTATTAAGACTTTCAAATAAAAAGTATAATCAAACCGTTATAGTTATAACACATGACGAAAAAATTGCATTAGAAGCAGATAGAATTATAACAATTGATGATGGAAAAATAATTAAAGATGAAAGGACTGGAAAATAATGAAAGTTTTAAATGAATTAAGTGTAAAGGATTTAAGGCTAAATAAAAAAAGGTCAATTGTAATCATAATTGGAATTATTTTATCAACAGCCTTAATCTGTGGAGTAGCAGGTCTTATAACAAGTTTTCAAAAGACATTTGTAGAAACTGCAAAAAACAGTCAAGGAAATTATCATGCAATTTTTTATAATGTTCCAAAAGATGAGCTTAAATATATTGAAGAAAATAGAAGTGTTGAAGATTATTATTTATCAGAAGAATTAGGATATAGTTATTTAACAAATAGGAAAACATCAACAGGAGAAGAAGAAAAGCCACTTGTTAATATTATTTCAATGAATGACAAGTTTTTAAATAATATGGCTATAAATATAAAAGATGGTAGATTACCAGAAAATGATAGTGAACTTGCAATTTCAACTAGAATAAATGAAAAATTTAAGACAAATTACAAAGTTGGAGATACTGTAACATTAAATGTTGGAGAATTAAAAGGAACTTTAGAGAATCAAAATGCTAATTATTATGATGAAGAACAAATCAAAAAAACAGATGGAACAGAACAAACAACTGAAAATGAAATTGTTAACGTAACTTCAAAAACATATAAAATTGTTGGAATAATAGAAAGACCAACTACAACAATTGAACCATATGAAGCAGACTGGTTTACATTTATCACAAAAATGCAAACAATAAATAAAAAAGCAAATATAGCAGTTCTATATACAAAACCAAATGATTATGTAAAAAATACAGAAAGCATAAACCAAATGGTAACCGCAAAATCTGGAACAAAAGAAAATGATTTTAATAGAGTTAACGGGTTAGATAAAACATATAAAAGTTATAAATATAAGATAAAAATAAATAAAGAATTATTAGCATATCAAGGAGCAAGTCTAGATGACGACACATTAAGAACAATTTATGGATTAGGAGCTTTTATAATGGGAATTGTTCTAGTATCAAGTGTATTTGTTATTAGAAATGGATTTGCAATATCAATAACAGAAAGATTAAAACAATATGGAATGCTTTCAAGCATTGGAGCAACAAAAAAACAAATCAAAAAAAGTGTTTATTTTGAAGGCTTTATATTAGGAATTATAGGAATACCTCTAGGAATTTTAAGTGGAATATTTGCAATTTATATATTAGTAAATGTAGTAAATTACATATTAAAAGATTATGTATCAAGTGGAACTTTGTTAACATATGGAATATCATGGACAGCAATAGTTGTAAGTATAATTGTATCAGTTGTAACAATATGGCTATCTTGCAGAAATTCAGCTAAAAAAGCATCAAAAATCACACCAATTGAAGCAATAAGAAGTTCAGAAGATGTAAAATTAAAAGCTAAGAAAATAAAATGTCCAAAAATTATAACGAAAATATTTAAAACAGGTGGAGAAATTGCATACAAAAACTTAAAAAGAAGTAAGAAAAAATATAGAACAACTGTAATTTCAATAATAGTAAGTGTAGTAATATTTATTGCAATATCAAGTTTTATACAATATGGATTCAAAATGTCAAGTGCATATTATACAGAAAAAGATTATAATTATGTAGCATATGCATACACAAATGTGTCACCTGAAGATACAGAAGAATTTGCAAAAGAACAAGCAAAAAATTTAAAAATGTTAACAGACATATCAAACTTGCCAGATGTGGGAAATGTATCAATAAATAAAAACAATACATTTGAAATGAATATGGATGAAAAACACAAAGCAGAATTAACTGAATATGGAAAAGATATAAAAACAAGATATTCAGATTCGGAATCTGGCGAAGAACAAATAGATACAATAAATATTATTTCATTAAGTAAAAATACATATGACGCATATTTGAAAAAAATAGGTGGAGATTATGAAACATACAAAGATGGAGCAATTTTAATTGATAACAATATCAATACAGACGAAAAAGGAAAGAAAATTCAAGGAAGCATATATACTTGGAAAAATGGAGATACTGTTACAGGAAAAATAAATGATAAAGAGTATAACATTAAAATAGTAGCCAAAACAGAAGAAAGACCAAATGGTGTAGAAAATTTATATAATACTCATGCATATTTTATTGTAAGTGAAGATTTTATAAATAAAACAGGATATATATCTGCGACTTTGTATTCACAATCAAATGATGTTGATAAATTAGATGCAGAAGTTGAACAATATAAAAATGATAATAATCTTACTAACTCTAATTTAACAACATTTAATATGGAAAAATCAGTCAAGGCTGAAAATGCAGTTGTATTAGTTATCTCAATATTCTTATACGGATTTATTGGAGTAATTACTTTAATTGGAATAACAAATATCTTTAACACGATTACAACAAATATGAATTTAAGAAAAAAAGAATTTGCAATGCTTAAATCAATAGGGATGACTAAAAAAGAATTTAATAGAATGGTTAGATTAGAAAGTATTTTCTATGGTGTTAAATCTTTGATTATCGGTATACCAATTGGACTATTATTATCTTATGGTATGTATAATGTTTTTAGAAATAGTATGGAAATGGAATATGTATTGCCTTATAAATCAATTGTGGTTGCTGTGATATTTGTGGCTGTCGTTATTGGCATTATTATGAAATATTCTATGGGTAAGATTAATAAACAAAATATTATTGAAACTATTAGAAATGATAATATATAAAGTTCTTGACTTATTTTACATAAAATGTTAAAATTTAATAGAACCAAAAGACAAGTCTTATTTTAGGAGGTAAATATGCGGAGAGAACATGGCATTTGTATTGTAAGCAAAGAGGAATTGGAAACATCAGGTTTTCAAGGAATTATAATTCAAAATATGTATCCAGGATTCGAAAGATTATATGTTAAAGAGAATTTTTGGAAAAATGGAAAGTATGAAGAACAGAAATTGTTCAAAATGGAACTGCCAGAAGGCTCCGGAATGGAGAAGTTAAAAGAGGCAATATATGGTGAATATAACCATAAAAAAGATTTCGGAACATTTCTGATGCCAGAAATTTTTGTTGAAGAAAAAGTGGCAAAATTTATTGGACAATAAAACCGCATAAGAAGATAGTAGAACTAGATTATATAGTGCTACTATCTTTTTGTATAGTTTTAAACAAAAAAAATAGAATAATATGTAATATTTTATCAAAAAAATACACTTATAGAGTGAAAGGAGGAGAATGTTATGCAGAATATAGAAGAAATATATAAACAACATTCAAATGCAGTATATAAATATTTATTCTGCCTAACAGGTAATGCAGATATATCAGAAGAACTAACACAAGAAACTTTTGCAATAGCAGTAAAAGAAATAAAAAAATTCAAAGGAAACTGCAAAGTATCAGTATGGCTATGCCAAATTGCAAAATATCTATGGTACAAAGAATTAAAGAAAAAATCACGAAAAAATATATCAATAGAAGAAATTGAAGAGGTAGAAGAAACAAAAACAGTAGAAGATATTATTTGTGATAATGACGATAAAATAAGACTTTTTAAAGACATACAAAAATTAGATGAAAAATCAAAAGAAGTAGTTTATTTGAGAATAACAGGGAATTTAAGTTTTAATGAAATTGGAGAAGTTTTGGGAAAAACACCTAATTGGGCAAGAGTTACATTTTATAGAGCAAAACAAAAATTAAAGGAGGTAAGAAAAGATGAAAAAAGAAATTGAATGTAAAGTAGTTGAAGATTTATTATTTGGATATGTTGATAAAACTTTAAATAATGAGTCTAAAAAAATGGTAGAAAATCATTTGAAAGATTGCAAAGATTGCAAAGAAAAACTAAATGAAATTTTAGAAGAGAATAAACAAAATGAAAAAATACAGCTTAAAGAGATAGATTATCTAAAAAAGATAAAAACTGAAAACAGAATAAAATCAATATTAATCACGATTGGAATTATAATACTAATTTTACTTTTATTATATTTAATAAAATTTATAAGAATTTCTAATATAATGGGTAAAGCAGAAAAAAACTTAAAATCACAAAATTACTATTGTGAAAAACAAGAAAATTCTGGAGAAGATACTGTTTCTGTTTCTAAAACATATTATAAGGATGGAAAATATAAAAGAACAAATGAAATATATTCGGATAATGGCAAAGAACTTGTTTCTACTGAATATGGAGAAGTTGGAAGTGATGAAAGAAAAATAGTAAATGAAAGAGACAAAATTGTTACAGTATATAAAGGAGATATTTCAAAAATTCTTAATAAAGAAGAAAGCGTGAAATTTGATATTTTTTCATTAGAAGAAAGAAAAATGGTTTATGCAAATTTAGGGAAGGCATTTTTGATGTCTGTGGAATCAGATTCATATGATTCAAATAAAGAGTATTATATTTTAAGATATAAGTTTGATAAGAGAAATACATGGGAGGTATGGTTAGATAAAGAGACTGGTCTTGTTATTAGAGAGATAAATAGAGATAGTTCAAAATTATATTTTCCAGGTACAGATATTGTAAAAAAAGAGAGTGATATTATTGAGAAATATAAATATGATTTTGATATTGTGAATGATGAAGATGTGAGTGAACCTGATTTTGTTGGTTATAAAGTTGAGTATCAAAATTGTAATATGAGAGATATTGGTGAGTAGATAATTTAGTCTACTTTTCTTTTTTAAAATATTAAAAAATATCAAATATAAATTGACATTGACAATTTGAATAAGTTTTTGTATAATGTTAAAAGTAACAAGGCAGTAATATCAACAAATATTTTGGAGGTAGAAAAATGAGTGTGTACGTAAAAATGACAAAAGAAAAAATAAAAAAAGAAAGTGATTTTGTAATATATAATTATATTGCATCACAGAAAACTGTAACAGAGCAACAACTAAAAGAGGATTTACGGAAAAAATATGGACTTCAACTTAATATAGAAGAAATTCAGAAAATTATATTAGACTATGTGAAATGCGGAATCTTATCACCTAGATTTAGATGTTATAAAGTTAAAAGTTGTTGATGAAAGAATGCAAGAAGAGAAGTGCAAAGCTTCTCTTTTTGCGTATCATCAATTTTGTATTGAAACCAAACAAAACTTGTGATATATTTATATGGAAAAATGCAGGAGGAAAAGTATATTTATATTTGTAAATATGCCAAAATTTAAAATGTACTATACATATATGATAAGATGTGAAGATAATTCAATTTACACAGGAATGACAAATGACTTAGAAAAACGCTTTAATGAACACAAAAACAAAAGCAAAAACGGAGCCAAATACACAAAATCACATAATGCTATTAAAATAGAAGTGGCATGGAAAAGTAAAGAAAAGTCACTAGCATGTAAATTAGAATATCAAATAAAAAATCTAACAAAAAAACAAAAAGAAAAATTAATAAATGGAGAAAAACTATCAACATATTTACATGGAAAAATAGACTGTAGAAGATATAGAAAATGTCCTTTTGTGGACTCTTCTCAAAAAAACATGGAGGGAGAAAAGAAAAATGCCTAACTGGACAAAAGAACAAAAACAAGCAATATATGAAAAAAACTCAAATTTATTAGTAGCTGCAGCAGCAGGAAGCCGGAAAGACAGCAGTACTTGTAGAAAGAATTATAAACAAAGCAATAAATGAAAATATTGATATAGAAAAATTATTAGTTGTAACATTCACAAATGCAGCTGCATCAGAAATGAGAGAAAGAGTATTAGATGCAATATACAAAAAATTAGACGACGATCCGGAAAATGAAAATTTACAAAGACAAATTACGCTATTAAATATGGCAAGCATTTGTACAATAGACTCATTTTGTTTAGATGTTGTAAAAAACAACTTTTATGAATTAGAAAATGTATCACCTAATTTTAGAATTGCAGATACACCAGAGATAGAACTTTTAAAGCAAGAGATTTTAGACGAATTATTTGAAAATAAATATATTTCAGAAGACAAGGATTTTACAAAACTTATAAATACATATACAAGTTACAGAGATGATACACCTTTAAAAGACTTAATTTTAAGCATTTATAGTTATATAAGTTCAAGTCCATATCCATTAAAATGGCTAAATGAAAAAATAGAAATGTTCAACATTAAAGACGAATTAGACAAGGATTTTAGTCAAACTCCATGGGGAAAAGTGTTGCTAGAAGAGATGGACGAAGAATTAACAGATGATTTAGTGATACTTGAAGATACAGTAAGTGGTATGGAATATGAAAAAGAACTTGAAATTTTTAAGCAAATAATAGAGTCAGACATTAAGCAATTATCAACATTAAAAGAAAATTTAAATAATTGGAATAAAGCATATGAAATAGTCCAAAATATAAAATTTTTGTCATGGTCAAGAAAAAAAGTAGAATCAGAAATTAAAGAAGAAGCAAAAAAAATTAGAGATAGTGTAAAAGATAAATTCAAGAAAAAAGCAGGCAAAATATTTGTGTCAGATTCAAGACAGTCAAATCAAGATATATTTGATATGTATGATATTCTGAAAAAGCTAGAGAATTTGATTATAGAATTTGATGAAATATTTTCAAAAAGAAAAAGAGAAAAAAACATAGTAGATTTTACGGACATAGAACATTTTGCTTTAAATATATTAGTAAAAGGTGTAGAAACAACAACTGATGAAAATGGGCAAAAACACGAAAAAATAATAAAAACAGAAGTTGCAAAAAAATACACAGAAAAATTCGAAGAAATTGCAATTGACGAATATCAAGACAGTAACCTTGTGCAAGAATTTATTCTTTCTTCAATTTCTAGAGGAAATAACATGTTTATGGTTGGAGATGTAAAACAAAGTATTTATAGATTTAGACAAGCAATGCCAAAACTCTTTTTAGATAAATATTCTAATTACAAGCCAGTTGAAACAGATCCAAATTGTCTAGGAAGAAAAATACAGTTATTTAAAAACTTTAGAAGTAGAGATAATGTACTTGATTTTACAAACTTAATTTTTAAGGATATCATGAGCACAAAATTAGGAGAGGTTGACTATAACGAAGATGAGTATTTAAATTTTGGTGCAGAAGATTACAAAAAAATAGAACAAAATTTAAAAACAGAAATTGATATAATAGATGTAAAAACAGAGGAAGAAAACGAAGAAGATAGCCAAGAGTACTCAAATAAATATTATGAAAATTCAGATGATTTTGATGACGAAGATGTGGAAAATTTAGATGAATTAGAACACCTGGAAAATATTGAAATTGAAGCAAAATATGTTGCAAATAAAATTAAAAAATTAATAGATAGCAAATATCAAGTATATGACAGAAAAAAGGAAATATTTAGAGATATAACATACAAAGATATAGCAATTTTGCTAAGGTCAACAAAAGACAAGGCAAGTATATATGAACAAGAACTTATAAAACTTGATATGCCTGTATTTGCAGATAGTAACCAAGAATATCTAGACTCAATAGAGATTCAAACAATTATGAGTTTACTAAAAATAATAGATAACCCCATGCAAGACATTCCACTTGTAACAGTTTTAAGGTCAAATATAGGTAAATTCACAGATAATGAACTTGTAGAAATTCGTTTATCAGATAAATATGACAATTTCTATAATTGCATGCAAAAAGCAAAAGTTGATGTTAATGCACAATTAAAAGAAAAAATAGAAAAATTTTTAAATCAAATTAATACATGGAGAAAAGAACAGGAATATCTAGCATTAGATGAATTGATTTGGAAAATCTATTCAGATACGGGATATTACAATTATGTGGGACTGATGCCAAACGGCAATTTAAGACAAGCAAACTTGAAGATGCTATTTGAAAGAGCAAAAAAATATGAAACGGCAAGCTTTAAAGGATTATACAATTTTATAAACTTTATAGAAAAACTAAAAATAAATTCAGGTGATTTAAGTTCAGCAAAAATAATAGGCGAAAATGACGATGTTATTAGAATAATGAGTATTCACAAGAGTAAAGGACTTGAATTTCCAATTGTATTTTTGGTAAATGCAAACAAACAATTCAATGAGCAAGACATTAGAAAAAATCCAGTTCTATTGCATCAAGACCTAGGAATAGGTGCTAAATATATTAATTACAATGCACAAGTTCAATATGATACTTTAACAAGAGAAGCAATAAAAAATGTCATTAGAAATGAAAATATTTCAGAAGAAATGAGAATTTTGTATGTTGCTTTAACAAGAGCAAAGGAAAAATTAATAATAACAGGAATTTCTAAAGATTATTCAAAACAATTAGAAGATATTGAACAACAAAAAAATATTTATGCAAGAAAAGATGGAAAAATAAATCCTATTTTAGTCAAAAAATATAAAGACTATTTAGACTGGATATTACTTGTATATTTGTATGAACAGTCTAATACAGAAGATTTACTTGAATTGAATAGAATAGAACCAAGTAGTGTTTTGGAAAATAAAAAACAAGAAAATGAACAAGAAAATACATCTCAAAATGTAATTGAGATGTTAAATGAAAATTCTAATAAAAAGGATATAAATCAAATTAAAGGACAAATAGAATATGAATATCCTGATAAATTAGCTATTGACATTCCAACTAAAAGTTCTGTTACAAAAATCAAGCAAATAAAACAAAAACAATTAGGAGTTAATTTGGAGAGTTTAGATAATGAAGAATCTGAAGACGCAAATATGAAGACAACTGAAAACAAAGACAATATTAATACACAAAACATAACATTTGAGAAACCTAAGTTTTTACAAGAAGAAAAAGAAACCAAAATAACATCTGCGCAAAAAGGAACACTTGCACACTTATGCCTACAAAAATTAAATCCAAAAGAAGATTATGACTTGGAAAAAATAAAAACATTAATACAAAATTTAGAAATGAATCAAATAATAACAGAAAAAGAAAGCCAAGCAATAAATCTAAACAAAATATTACAATTTACAAAATCAAAAATCTGGAAACAATTAAGAAAAGCCAAAGAATACTATCAAGAAAAGCCATTTTATATTAATGTTCCAGCAAGTCAAATTTATGATGAGGATATAAAGGAAAATATACTTGTTCAGGGTATTATAGATTTATATTTTGTAAATGAAAATGGGCAAATTGTTTTAGTTGATTATAAGACTGATTATGTTGAAAGTGGTAAGGAATTTGAACTTGTTGAAAAATATAAGAGTCAATTAGATTTGTATAAACAGGCTTTGGAAAATGCTTTGGGTACAAATGTGGAGAAAGTTTATATTTATTCTGTTTATTTGGGTAAGGAAATTGAAATTTGACATAATTGTTGAAATTACAATATTTTTCTGCTATAATAACAACATAAAGAAATAAAAGGAGAAGTAACATGGATAGAATGAAAACATTTTTAAAATATATAATATGGATAATATTATTTTACATATTTTCAAACATAATGATAAACATAAATATAGAATCAACATATCAAAATATAGGAAGAAAAGACAATTTGCCACAAGTAACAGTGTATCAAGCACAAGCAACCAAAATAAATGGAAGAATAAAAGGAAGTATATACAATAGTTCAGAACATAAAATAAAAAATAAATACTTAAGAATAGACTTATATTCAGAAAGAGATGTATTTTTAGGAAGTAAATACATAGATGTATCTACAATGAGAGATGATGAAACAAGAAATTTTGAAGAATACTTCAAAGTACAAGATGTAGATTATTATGAAATGAAATTTACAGACGAAAAAGAAGAAGGAGAATTACCAGAAATGTTAAAGGACTTGACAAAAGAACAAGTATTTTGGGGTACATTTTTAACATTTTTAATATTCTGGTAGAAAATAAAAGTTGTCAAAAAGGGGCGTCCCTTTTGACAACTTTATTATTCGTAGTGAAACACTTCATAATAAAATATGATAAGGTTACAGAATTCGTTACAAAAAATGTAATAGAAATGTAACAAAAGAAAAAAGCTTAGAGCCAAGCCAACAAAAAAATGCAAAAAAATCTTTTTCATAAAATGTTGCAATTGCAACAGAAAAACTTTCCGGATGATATATAATAAGTGCATACTTAAATAAGGGGAGGATATGGAAATGAAAATCATAAAAAGAGACGGATCAATAGTAGACTATAATCCAGAAAAAATCAGAATAGCAATAAAAAAGGCTAATAAAGAAGTATCAAGAAAAGAAAAAGCAACAGAAGCAGAAATTGAAGAAATAATAACTTATATTGAAGATCTAAAAAAATCAAGAATATTAGTTGAAGATATCCAAGACATAATAGAACAAAAATTAATGTCATTAGAAAAATATCAATTAGCAAAAACATATATTACATATAGATACACAAGAGCATTAGTTAGAAAAGCAAATACAACAGACCAATCAATAAAAGAATTAATTGAAGGTGAAAGTGAATACTGGAACAACGAAAACTCTAACAAAAATGCAACAGTTGTAACAACACAAAGAGATTATTTAGCGGGAATAACAAGTACAGATATCACAAGAAGATTTTTATTACCAGAAGACATAGTAAAAGCACATGACGAAGGAATAATTCATTTCCACGACGCAGACTATTTTGCACAAAATGCATTAACAAACTGTGAACTTATAAACTTAGAAGACATGCTACAAAATGGAACAATTATGAATGGAGTTATGATAGAAAAACCACACAGATTTATAACAGCATGTACAATAGCAACACAAATTATTTTAGCAGTTACATCATCAACATATGGTGGAGCAACAATATCATTATCACATTTAGCACCATTTGTAAAAAGCAGTTATGATAAATATTACAAAAAATATAAAGATAGAGGATTAACAGAAAAACAATGTGAAGAATATGCAAAACAAGATACAAGAAAAGAAGTATCAGACGGTGTACAAACATTCAATTATCAAGTTAATTCAATGACAAATACAAATGGACAAGCACCTTTCCTATCAGTATGTATGTACTTAGGAGAAACAGACGAGTATAAAGAAGAATTAGCAATGATTATAGAAGAATTCTTAAAACAAAGAATAGAAGGATTCAAGAATGAAAAAGGTGTATATGTTACACCAGCATTCCCAAAATTGTTATATGTATTAGAAGAAGACAATATTAATGAAAACAGTAAATACTGGTATTTAACAGAACTTGCAGCAAAATGTACAGCAAAAAGAATGGTACCAGATTATATATCAGAAAAGAAAATGAAAGAATTAAAAGTTGACAAAAATGGAGAAGGACATTGTTATCCATGTATGGGATGCCGTTCATTCTTAACACCATATGTAGACCCAGAAACAAACAAACCAAAATATTATGGAAGGTTTAACCAAGGTGTTGTAACAATAAATTTAGTTGATGTTGCATTAACATCTGGAAAAGATAAAAATAAATTCTGGAAAATATATGATGAAAGACTTGAACTATGCCACAGAGCATTACAAGCAAGACATGAAAGATTAAGCAAAGTAACAAGTGATGTTGCACCAATTTTATGGCAAAATGGAGCATTTGCAAGATTACCAAAAGGAGCACCAATTCATCCATTATTACATGGTGGATATTCAACAATTTCACTTGGATACGCAGGTTTATACGAATGTGTTAAATATATGACAGGTATGAGTCATACAGACAATGGAGAAGGAAAAGAATTTGCAATAGAAGTAATGAAAAAATTAAACGAAAAATGCAAAGAATGGAAAGAAAAAGAAGATATAGATTATAGCGTATATGGTTCACCAATTGAAGCAACAACATATAAATTTGCAAAATGCTTAAAAGAAAGATTTGGAGTTGTAGAAGGAATAACAGACAGAGATTATATAACAAATTCATATCATGTACCAGTATTTGAAGAAATAGATGCATTTTCTAAATTAAAATTAGAAAGTCAATTCCAAGAATTAAGTCCAGGTGGAGCTATATCATATGTAGAAACCCCAAACTTACAAGATAACTTAGAAGTAGTTCTTCAAATAATCAGATTTATTTATGACAATATTATGTATGCAGAACTAAACACAAAATCAGATTATTGCCAAAAATGTGGATATGATGGAGAAATCTTAATTGACGATAATCTAGAATGGTACTGCCCAAACTGTGGAAACAGAGATCACAACACATTAAATGTTGCAAGAAGAACTTGTGGTTATATTGGAAGTAATTTTTGGAACAAAGGAAGAACTCAAGAAATAAAAGAAAGAGTTTTACACATTGATAATAAAGACGACGAATAAAAATGTCCTTTTGGGGACGGTTCTTTTTGGGACATTTTATTTAATTAAGTAACTTTAAAAATGCTTTATATTTCAGCATTTAGAAGTAATTACAAAAATTGGTAAAATGTCCCAAAAAGAACCGTCCCGAAATGGACAAAAAAGGATGATGAATAAAAATGGGATATAATAAAATTAGAAAAATGGACATTTCAGATGGACCAGGAGTAAGAGTATCAATATTTATGCAAGGTTGTGCATTCAACTGCAAAAATTGTTTTAATCCAGAAACACATGATTTTAACGGTGGAAAAGAATTCACAGATGCAACAATAGATAGAATATTGGAATTATCAGATAATGACAATATTGAAGGACTATCAATATTAGGTGGCGAACCAATGCATCCTAGAAACATTGAAAACACTACAAAATTAGCAAAAGCATTTAAAACAAAATATCCTAACAAAAGTGTGTGGGCGTGGTCAGGCTTTAAATTTGATAAAGATTTAAAAGATAAAGAAGTTACTAAATATTTGGATGTTTTAGTTGATGGACAATATGTTGATGAATTACATAATCCTACTTTAAAGTGGAAAGGTTCTTCAAATCAAAGAGTTATTGATGTTCAAAAAAGTTTAAAACAAAATCAAGTTGTATTATTTGAAAAATAATGTGCCATAATATAAAAAAGTAAGGTTGGAAAATTACAATTTTTCAACTTTTTGCAAAGAGAGGAATGTGATTTTTGATGGCAAATACTAAAGAAGATGTAGATATAAATAAAATGTATGCAGATGAAAGCAAAATAAGTAAAGAAGAATTTATACAAAAATATAGAATAACAGAAAAAGGAATAACAAATGAAGAAGCAGAAGCAAAATTTCTAAGATTAGGACCAAACGAAATAAGACAAGCGAAACCTAAAAAGTGGTATAACTATTTTTGGGAAAGTTTGGTCACACCGTTTAATTGCATATTAATTGGCATTGCACTTATATTAATTTATACAGACGTGATTTTGGCTGAAGCACCAAGTTATGCAAATATTATAGTAATAGCAATATTAGTAATAGCAAGTACTTTATTAGATTTCTTTGAAGAATATAGGTCAAATAAAGCAGCAGAAAAATTAAAGAAAATGGTTGCAACAAAAACAACAGTAATTAGAAATGGACAAAAGCTAGATATTCCAATTAAAGATGTAGTAATAGGTGATACTGTTGTATTATCTGCAGGAAGTATGATACCAGCAGATTTAAGAGTAATTGAAGCAAAAGACTTATATGTTGGGCAGTCATCTTTAACAGGTGAATCTGACAGTATTAAGAAAACTGTAGAATTAGAAGATAAAGAAGATGAAATAGATAACATATCAGATTTTGATAATATTTGTTTTATGGGAACAAATGTAGTATCCGGTTCAGCAAAAGGCGTTGTTATAAAAACAGCAGATTCAACATATTTTGGAAAAATAGCACATACTATTACTGCTGGAAAAGATAAAACTGCATTCCAAAAAGGAATTGAAAACATAAGTAGACTACTAATAAAATTTATGTTGTTTATGATACCATTAGTATTTGTTATAAATGTTGAAAAACATGAATTTGTAACAGCATTTACATTTGCAGTTGCAATAGCAATATGTATAACACCACTATTATTGCCAGTAATTTTATCATCAAGTTTATCAAAAGGTGCAATAAGAATGTCAAAAAAGAAAACCATTGTAAAAAAACTTGATTCAATTCAAAATTTTGGAGCAATGAACATCTTATGTACAGACAAAACAGGAACATTGACTGAAGATAAAATTGTACTTGAAAGATATTTGAATATAAATGGTGATGAAGATATAAGAGTTTTGAAACATGCATTTCTAAATTCATATTTTCAAACTGGATTAAAAGGAAGCATAGATGAAGCAGTAATAAAAAGAGCTTCTGAAAACAATTTGATGGAACTTACAGAAAAATATAAAATAATAGACGAAATACCATTTGATTTTTCTAGAAGACGCTTATCAGTTATTGTATCAGATGGAGAAAAAAGACAATTAATTACAAAAGGTGCAGTAGAAGAAATATTGAGCATCTGTACTATGGTTGATTATAAAGGACAAGTTAGCAAAATAACAAAAGAAATTAAAGACAATATCAAAAAAATTAGTAAACAATTAAACAAAGAAGGGTTAAGAGTTGTTGCTGTATGTCAAAAAAATGATATGGAAAATAAATCAACTTTTGAAGTATCAGACGAAAAAAATATGATATTGCTTGGATTTATAGGATTTTTAGACCCACCAAAAGAAAGTGCGAAAGAATCTATAAAAAGACTAAATAAAGCAGGAATTAGAGTTATAGTTCTTACAGGAGATAATGCAGATGTAACAAGATGTGTATGCGAAAAAGTAGGAATAAATTTTAGAAATATTGTATTAGGAAGCCAAATTGAAAAACTTCCAGATATGGGGGTAATACGTTTATTAAAGAAGACAAATATATTCGCAAAACTTTCTCCAATACAAAAAGCTAGAATTGTAAGACTATTAAGACAAAATGGAAATGTAGTAGGCTATATGGGAGATGGAATAAATGACAGCCCATCATTAACGAACTCAGATGTAGGTGTATCAGTAGATACAGCAGTTGATATTGCAAAAGAATCAGCAGATATTATTTTACTTGAAAAAGATTTAAATGTATTGCTAGACGGTGTAGAAGAACGGAAGACGTACATTTGTAAACTTAATGAAATATATCAAAATGGCAACAAGTTTCAACTTTGGAGAAGTTGTATCTGTAATTGTGGCAAGTATATTTTTGCCATTTTTACCGGAAACACCAATTCAATTATTAGTTGAAGGCTTAATATACGACTTTGGACAAATGACATTACCATTTGATCATGTTGATAAAGAACAGTTGGAAAAACCAAAAAAACTAGATATCAGGAGTTTAAAGAGATTTATGCTATTTATGGGACCTGTAAGTTCAGCGTTTGATATTGTTGTATTTTTGACATTATGGTTTGTATTTAAATTAAGAGATGTATCACATTTTCAGACTATTTGGTTTACTTACAGCATAGTTTCAAACTTAGTAGGAATGCATATAATAAGAACTGCGAAAGTTCCGTTCGTCCAAAGTAATGCTCATAAATATGTATATGCATCATCAATTTTATTGATATTAGTTGGTATTGTTGTGCCATTTACAACATTGGGCAATGCTATCGGACTTGTACCTATTGGTGCAAAATATTTGTTTATGATTTTTGTTGTTACATTTTTGTATTGTATTATTGCTTCTTTTGCAAAGAGAGTGTATATTAAAAAATATAAAGAGTGGATTTAATGAGACAAGTGGGACAGTCCTAATTTGTCTCATTTTTTTGTTGTATTTTGTCGTTTTTTTCTTAGAAATTAGCATGGATACATACAAATATAGAATTAAATAGAGAAAAAGTAATTGATAATTCTTTAAAAATGTGATATAAATAACATAAAATTTTTAAAGCCTAATAAAATTAAATATAAAAACTTAGGAGATGAAAACATGGGAATAATAGAACTAATATTATTAGGCATAGGACTTGGAATGGACGCATTTGCAGTATTAATATGCAAAGGAATATCAATGAAAAAAATGGACTGGAAAAAAGCATGCATAATAGGTCTATATTTTGGTGGATTCCAAGCAATAATGCCTGTTATAGGCTATTTTTTAGGTTCGACATTTGAAAACATTATAACAAACTTTGACCACTGGATTGCATTTATTTTATTAGCAATAATTGGTGGAAATATGATAAAAGAATCGTTTAGCAAAGAAAGTGAAAATATAAGTAGTGATGTAGGCTTTAAAACTATGATTATATTAGCAATTGCAACAAGTATAGATGCACTAGCAGTAGGAATAACATTTGCATTTTTTAGGGTTAATTTAATTTTAGCAATTACACTTATAGGAACAATTACATTTGTATTATCAGTAATTGGAACAAAAGTAGGAAATAGATTTGGAGACAAATACGAAAATAAAGCGGAATTTGTAGGTGGAGTTATTCTTATTTTATTAGGGCTAAAAATATTATTAGAACATTTAGGAATACTGAATTTTTAAGTATTTAATAAGTACTGTATTTAAAAATAAAAATTTAAGGAGGAAAATATGATGAAAGAAACAAATTTAAAAATAGAAGGAATGCACTGTGCAGGATGCTCAACAAGATTAGAGAAAATATTAAATAATTTAGAGGGAGTAGAAAAAGCAAAAGTAAGTTTAGAAGAAAAGAAAGCAACAATAAAATATGATGAAACAAAAATCAATATAGAAAACATTAAAGAGGCAATTGAAGATGCAGGTTTCAAAGGAGAATAATTACTATGAAAAAAGTATTATTAAAAATTGATGGAATGACCTGTAGTGCTTGTTCTTCAGGACTAGAAAAATATCTAAACAAGCAAGACGGAATAAAACAAGCAACAGTAAATTTAATAATGAATAATGCAAACATAGAATATGACGAAAAAAAGCTAACACTAGAACAAGTAGAAAAATTTGTAGAAAAAGCCGGATTCACAAGTTTAGGAATAGACAATTTTGAAAAAGAAGAAAAGAAAAAATCAAACGAAAAATACAAACTAATAGCAATAACAATAATATCAATCTTAGTATTATATATATCAATGTCACATATGATTGGGTTGTCGGTAATTCCATTTTTAAACATGATGACACATCCAGTAAATTATGCAATATTACTATTTATTTTAACAACAATAGTATTAATTTTAGGAAAAGATATAATAAAAAATGGATATAAAAATTTAATACATAAAACACCCAATATGGACACACTAGTAATGATAGGAGTTTTAGCTAGTTATATTTACAGTATATATGGAACAATTCAAATTTTAAAAGGACATGCAATGAATGTAGAAAGTCTATATTTTGAATCAGCAGCAATAGTAATATTTTTTATAGAAATTGGAAGATATGTAGAAAATAAAAATAAAGATAAAACAAAAGAAGCATTGCAACAATTAATGACAATAACTCCAAATAATGCAGTAATTTTAAGAGATGGACAAGAGGTCACAGTATCATTAGACGAAATACAAAAAGGCGACATTGTAATATGCAAGCCTGGAGAAAAAATTGCGGTTGATGGAGAAATAACTGATGGAACAACACATATTAATGAATCATTTATAACAGGTGAGAGTGTACCAGTAAAAAGAGAAAAAGGTTCAAAAGTAATTGCTGGAAGCATAAATTATGAAGGAACGATAAAATATAAAGCAGAAAAAATCGGTAAAGAATCAACTGTTTCAGAAATCGTAAGACTTGTAACACAAGCCACAAGCACAAAAGCACCTATAGCAAAAATAGCAGACAAAATAAGCGGATACTTTGTACCAGTAGTTTTGGTAATTGCAGTTTTAGCATTTATTTTATGGTTACTAATTTCAAAGAATGTAGCAACTGCAATAAACATATTTGTAAGCACATTAGTTGTAGCATGCCCATGTAGTTTAGGATTAGCAACACCACTTGCAATAGTTATTGCATCAGGAAATGCAAGTAAAAAGGGAATATTAGTAAAAACAAGTGAAACATTAGAAAATGCACATAAAGTAAAAACAATTTGCTTTGATAAAACAGGAACACTAACAAAAGGCGAATTGAGTATTTCAAAAATATATAATTACAGAAATATAGAAGAAAAGGAAATATTAAGAAAAGTTGCAAGTATAGAAAATAAATCTGAACATCCAATAGCAAGAGCAATTGTAAAAAAAGCACAAGAAGATAAAATAAAACTAGAAGAAATAAAAGAATTTAAAGCAATACCAGGATTTGGAGTTGAAGGAATCACACAGAACGGAGATAAATACCTAATTGGTAATAAAAAATTAATGACAGAAAATAATATCAAAATAGATAATGAACAAGACGAAAAAGAGTTGGTAAATCAAGGAAACAGTATTTTGTTTGTTAGCCTAAATAATGAATTAATAGCATTAATTGGAGTAAAAGATATACTAAAAGAAAATGTTATTGAGGTAATACAAAAATTAAAAAATAGAAATATTGATATTGTAATGCTTACAGGTGACAATGAGAAAACTGCAGAAATAATTGCAAAAGAAATTGGAATTGATAAAGTTGTCTCAAATGTCACACCAAAAGAAAAATCAGAGCAAATAAAAAAATTAAAAGAAAACGGACTTGTAATGATGTGTGGAGATGGAATAAATGATAGTATAAGCCTTGTAACAGCAGATATTGGTGTATCAGTTTCAAGTGGTACAGACATCGCTATGGATTCCTCACAAGTAGTTCTTATGAATGATAACTTGAAAAAGATTAATGATTTAATTGAGATTAGCAAAAAAACTATACGAAATATAAAACAGAATTTATTCTGGGCATTTTTCTATAATATTTGTATGATTCCAATTGCTTGTGGTGTTTTGCAACCATTAGGAATTACTATGAATCCAATGATTGCAGCATTTGCAATGACAATTAGTAGTTTAACTGTAGTGCTAAATGCTTTGAGATTAAAAATCTAGAAAATATAAAAAGTCAATCTGAAGAGTTTGACTTTTTTTCTATTATAAACTATAATATTTATGTAGATTTTGAGGATAGAAATTCTAAGAAAGGATGAATTAAATTGAAAAATTTTAAAGAAATAATAGCAAAACAAATAGCAAAAACAATAGAAATAAATGAAAAAGAACTAGAAAGTTATATAGAAACACCAAAAGACACAAAAAATGGAGACTATGCATTTCCATGTTTCAGACTAGCAAAAGAACTAAGAAAAGCACCACCAGCAATTGCAAACGAAATAAAAGAAAAAATAGAACCAGTAGAAGAAATAGAAAAAATAGAAGTAGTAGGAGGATACTTAAACTTCTTTATAAACAAAGAAACTCTTGCAAAAGAAGTATTAGAAGAAATATTAAAAACAGAACAATATGGAAAATCAGAAATAGGAAAAGAAAAAAATATAGTAATAGATTACTCAGCACCAAACATTGCAAAACCATTTCATATTGGACACTTACGTTCAACAGTAATAGGTGGTGCATTATATAATATCTATAAATATTTAGGATATAATGTAACAGGAGTAAATCATTTAGGTGATTACGGAACACAATTTGGAAAGCTAATAGAAGGCTACAAAATGTGGGGAGAAGAATATGATATTGAAAAAGACCCAATAAATGAATTAACAAAAATCTATATAAGAATAAATGAAGCATGTAAAAACGATGAACAAATATTAGAGAATTGTAGAAATAACTTCAAAAAATTAGAAGACGGAGACCCATATTGCGTAGAAATTTGGAAAAAATTTAGAGAACTAAGTTTGCAAGAATTCCAAAAAGTATATGATTTACTTGGAAGCAAATTTGACTCATGGAATGGAGAATCATTTTACTCAGACAAAATGCCAGAAGTAATAGATATATTACAAAAAACAGGAAAACTAGTTGAATCACAAGGTGCAAAAATAATAGACTTAGAGGATAAAGGAATAAATACACCATGTATAATAGAAAAATCAAATGGCTCTACAACATATGCAACAAGGGACTTAGCAGCAATTTTGTATAGAGCTAGAACATATGATTTTGACAAAGCATTGTATGTGACATCATATGAGCAAGTATTACACTTTAAACAAGTATTTGAAGTTGCAAAACTTTTAGGATTAGATGAAAAATACACGAATGGATTAGAACATGTATCATTTGGAATGGTATTATTGCCAGAAGGTAAAATGTCAACCAGAGAAGGCAATATTATTAAACTGGAAGAATTGTTAAATGAAGCAATTTCTAGAGCAAAAGAAATAATAGAGCAAAAAAATCCAGACTTGGAAAATAAAGAAGAAGTTGCTAAAAAAGTTGGAATAGGTGCAGTTATATTTAATGATATGTCAGCATCAAGAATAAAAGATGAAGTATTTGATTGGAATACAATTTTGAACTTCCAAGGGGAAACAGGTCCATATATTCAATATACATATGTTAGAACAAAAAGTGTATTAGAAAAAGCAGGATATTTACCAAAAATTGAAGATGTAAATACAGAGAATTTATCAGATGATTATTCAATGGCAATTTTTAAATTAATTTATAATTTTGAGGATGTATTAGTACAGGTTACAGATAAAAATGAACCATCTATACTTGCAAGATATTTAATTGATTTAGCAAAAGCTTATAGTAGTTTTTATAATGAAAATAAAATTATTGTTGAAGATAAAGAAGTTCAAGATGCTCGTATTTATTTAACATATGCAACATCAGAAGTTTTGAAACAAGGAGCTAATTTGTTAGGAATAGAGATGCCAGAAAAAATGTAAAAAAGAGGAGTAGTAAAATTTACTACTTCAAATTTCATATTACTAATTTCCCCATTCTCTTTCCATAATGCCACCTGCTTTCTGTAATATGCTATCTAATTGTTACATAAATATTTTAACAATAATTTATAAAAAAAAGTGGAATATTAATTTTCCACTTTTTATTTACTATTTCTTTTTTTCATCTTTAACAACTTCTTTAATTGCACCTAAACTTGAAAGTGCACTAGTTGCTTCAAAAGGAATAAATACTTTATTAGCTTCTCCATCAGCAACTTTCTCTAGAGCCTCAAGAGATTTTAATTGAACTAATTTTTCATCAGGATCTGATTTCTTAATAGCCTCATAAACCATTTGAATTTCTTTAGCTTTAGCTTCAGCAACTTCTTTAATAGCTTGTGCTTCACCAGCTGCTCTAGTAATTCTAGCCTCTTTATCAGCTTCAGCCTCTAAGATAGCAGCTTGTTTTTTACCTTCAGCAATTGTTACAGCAGATTGTCTTTGAGCTTCAGATTCAAGAATTAAAGCTCTTTTATTTCTTTCTGCGTTCATTTCTTTTTCCATTGCATCTCTGATATCAGCAGGTGGTGTAATATCTTTGATTTCAACTCTATCAATTTTACATCCCCATCTATCAGTAGCTTCGTCAAGAACAACTCTTAATTGATTATTAATACCGTCTCTTGAACTAAATGTTTCGTCTAAGTCCATTTTACCAATGATATCACGAATTGTTGTAATTGCTAGGTATTCAATACCTTTTTTCAAACTTTGAATTTCATAAACTGCTTTTGCAGGGTCTGTTATTTGATAGAAAACAACAGTGTCTATTGTAATTGTTACATTATCTTTTGTAATAACTCCTTGAGGTGGAACATCCATTGTTTGTTGTTTTAAGCTAACTACGCTTCTTACATGGTCAAAAAATGGAATTATAATTGTAAGACCAGCATCTGCAACTTTGTAGAATTTACCCAATCTTTCAATTACATAAACCTCAGCTTGTTTAACGATTTTAATTGATTTGAATGCTATAATTAAAATTATAACTAATAATACGATTAAAAATCCCATATTAAATTTCCTCCCTTATTTATTTTATATAAATACTTAAAAAGTAATATTAAAAACTATATTTTATTTTCAACCTTTACAGATTTTACAATTGCCTTAACACCTTTTATTTCTAAAATTTCAACTTCTGTTCCTTCTTCAATAATTTGTTGATTATCACTTTCAGCAGTCCAAACTTCACCATTTAATTTTATTTGACCAACTGAATGAATAGGGTCAATAGTTTTTATTACTAAAGCTTTTTTGCCAATTATTGAGTATACATTTGTATTTGTTTTTTTGACATCAGCAAATTTTTTTACAAAAGGCTTGGTTGCAAAAATTAGGATTGTTGATGATATTAAAAAGATTGTAGTTTGAATTATTATGTTTGTTGTAAATATGCTAACTATCATTGCGATTAGTGCTCCTATTCCAAACCAGAATATTAAAAATCCAACTGTTGCTATTTCTCCTACAAAAAATAGTCCTGCAATTATTAACCATAATTTCCACATAATAATTTCTCCTTTATGAAATTTTTTGAACCTACATTTATATTATACTATAAAATGCTGGAAAAATAAAGCATTAGAAGAAAATTTGTTATAAAAATTAACACTAAATTTTATATAGTGTAACATATTGTCGAAATATTTTTGTTGACAAGTAATATAAAATCATGTTAATATATGACTACGCAATTTTTTTGACAATTGCATAGTTATATTTTAAAAAATAAAATGTAAAATTAAAATCAAACAACTTTGGAAGGACAAAAATATTTTTAGTAAATTAATCTAATTTATTAATTCAAATTTAAAGATTAAAAAGTTAAATTCATAATTTAAATCAAAAATATCCCTAAATATTGAGAGATAAGGCAAGAATGGAATGACACTTTAATGCAATTTGTCAAAAAAATATTTGAAAAGAGGTGAAAAAATACAAATAAAATGTTATAATAAGAAAGGAGGAAATTTATGCCTACAATAAGTATGTTTTATGGTATTATAATAAGAATGTATTATGATGACCATAATCCACCGCATTTTCATGCTTTTTATGGAGATTATAAAGCAATTTTTAATTTTGACGGTGAAATAATAGAAGGAACGATGCCAAGTAGTAAAAAGAAACTAATTATTGCATGGACACTTATCCATAAAGACGAATTAAAAGCAAATTGGCAACTAGCAAAAAATAGTGAAATATTATATAATATAAATCCTCTAAACTAAATTAAGGAGATTTGTTTATGAAAGAAATTATAAAAGTAGAACCATTAAAAGATTATAAACTATTATTGACATTTAGTAATAATGAAAAAAAAATAAAAGATATGAAACCATATCTAGATAAAGGTGTATTTAAAAAATTAAAAAACATAAATTTTTTTAATAGTGTCGAAATTAAATTTGGAACTATTTCTTGGGGTGAAGATATAGACATGTGTGCAGATAGTTTATATGATACAAGTGAAAAATATTAAAATAAGAACAAGTCATACAATATTTAAAATTGCATGACTTGTTCTTGTAATTTCAAAAAAAAAATGATATATTATAGCAGTAAACAAAAAAGAAAACAAAACATAAAATAAAAAGAAGGAAAGTGGGTGTGATAAATTGGAAAACAAAGAAATAAAAGAAAATTTAGAAAAAATTATATCAAAAGAAAGAATAAAACAAAATGAACCAATGAAAAACCACACATCATTTAAAATAGGTGGACCTGCAGAATTTTATATCAAAATAAAATCAATAGAAGAACTACAAAAAATACTAAAATTTGCAAAAAAAGAAAACATCAAAATAACAATAATAGGGAACGGAAGCAATGTACTAGTATCAGACAAAGGAATAAAAGGAATAGTAATAAGAACAAATTTAAAAGAAATAGAGATAGAAGAAAAAGAACAAAACAAAATAGAAATAACAGTAGATGACGCAGTTCCAATAGGATTTCTAGCACAAAAATTATTGAAAGAAGAAATAGCAGGATTTGAAGAAATAGCAGGAATTCCAGGTACAATAGGTGGCGCTATTTTAATGAATGCAGGTGCACATGGGAAAGAGATAAAAGATATAGTAACAGAAGTAACAGCAATGGATTATAATGGAAGAATATTTAACTTTACAAATGAAGAGGCGGAGTTTACATATAGACATAGTAAATTTTCAAATGGTGAATACATAATTCTTCAGGCTAAAATGTTATTGCAAAAAGGCAGTAAAGAAGAGATAAAAGCTAAAATGGATGAATATGCACAATATAGAAAAGAAAAACAACCAATAGAGTATCCATCAGCAGGAAGTACATTTAAAAGAGGAACAGATTTTATAACTGCAAAACTTATTGACGAAGCAGGATTAAAGGGCTATTCAATAGGCGGTGCTAAGGTTTCAGAAAAACACGCAGGATTTATAATAAACACAGGTGATGCAACATCACAAGATGTGTTAGATTTAGCAAAGTACATTACAGATAAAGTTTATGAAAAATTTAGAAAGAAAATAGAATTTGAAATTAGGATTTTAAAGTAATATTATTTTATGTCCTTTTTGGAACCGATGTTAAATTGAAAACTGTTAAAAAGCAAGCATTGCAACAATGTCCCAAAAAGAACCGTCCCCAAAAGGACAAAAAGGACACAAAAATATTTGGAGGTAGTATTAAGAAATGAATGGAATTATAAAGTGGTTTGACCCAAAGAGTAAATTAAAAAGATGGATGCTATTAATATTAATAGGAATAGCATTAGTATGTTATGGAACAGCAGAAATACTAGTATTAAAAGAAATGTCATTTGGTGAATTAACAAAAATAATAATAACATTTGTAATTGGTGTAATTGCAATAGTGTCAGGATTAATATTCTTAAATAAAAGAATTTTAGAAATTTTAATAGAATCAACAGATGACAGAATGAATGATAAAAGTAATGTAAATGTAAAATCATTAATATTTAACAAAAAAGTATATCATCAAGGACCTAACATTGTAGTAATTGGTGGAGGTACAGGGGTAAATACAGTGCTTGCAGGACTAAAAAAATACACAGATAATTTAACTGCAATTGTTACAATATCAGATTATGGAGAGCCAAAAAGTGAGTCTAGAAAAGAATTGCATACAATGCCATTAAATGATGTAAAAGACAGTATTGTTGCTCTTTCTACACAAGAAGGAGAAATGGACAAACTATTTAATTATAGGTTTACGGATGGTATATTAAGAAATTTAACATTTGCAGACATATATTTTAGTGCTATGAAAAATGTGAATAAAGATTTTGCAGATTCAATTATAAAAAGTAATGAAGTATTAAATATTGTTGGAAAAGTTTTACCAGTAACATTAGATGAAATGAATATAACTGCAGAACTTCAAAATGGATACCTAGTAACAGAAAAATCAAAAATTCCAGAAGTTGTATATGATAGAGTAACAAAAATAAATAGAATATATTTAAATCCAACAAATTGTAGACCTGCACCAGGAGTAATAGAAGCAATAAAAGAGGCAGATTGTATAATAATTGGACCAGGAAGTCTATATACAAACGTTATACCAAATTTGTTGGTAAATGGTGTAGCAAAAGCAATAAAGGAATCAACAGGATTAAAAGTTTATATAAGTAATATAATGACAGAACCAGGACAGACAGATGAATATAGTGTTTCAGACCATTTAAATGCGATAATAGACCATTGTGGAAAAGGAATTGTAGATTATTGTATTTATGATACAGGAGAAGTTGTTCCAGAATTTATAAAAAAATATAATTTAGAGGGACAAGACTTAGTAGATGGCAATATTGACAAAGTAAAAGGAATAACATTTTTACAAAGAAATCTATCAATGATATCAGCAGATGGTTGTATAAGACATGACCCAGAATTAGTTGCTGAATCAATAATTGGACTTATATGTGATGATTTAAAATATCAAGATAAGCAAAATGACCCACAATATTTGATGTTAAACAATAAATTAAGAGAAGACAAGAGAGTTAATAAAATAAAAAAACAGATGGCAAAAGATGCTAAGAAAGGCAAAAAAGAAAAGAAAGATACACATAAAAGCAAATTTAGAAGCAAATATAACGATAGAATAGAATCAATAAAACAAGCAGATGAAATGATAAAACTTAAAGAACAAAAAATGAAAAAAGAAGCTAAAAAAATGAAAAAGGCTAAAAAAGAGGAAAAAACAAATAGACCACAAAACAAAAAATTTGTGGAAGATAAAGAAGTTTTGGAATTTAGAAAAGAATATGAAAAAAGTATGAGGGAGCCAGTAAAAACAAAAAGAAAAGTAACAACAAGTGAACTTCCTAAAAGTCAAAGAGGAAGGAGAAGAAAAACACCTCAACAAATGGAAATATTAAAGAAATTTGATAAATAGATTTTATATAGAAGAAAGTATGTAATAAAATATAGAAAGGAGAGTATGATACATTTATGTTATAAAATATATCATACAAAAAATTATGAAAGTTACTAAAGAAAATTTAAATATAGAAAATGGATTAAAAAAAGAATGGCTTATAACAAACGGATTAGGTGGATTTGCAGGTTCAACAATTATAGGAGCAAATACAAGAAAATACCATGGATTATTAATAGCACCATTAACACCACCGGCAAGAAGATATTTAATATTATCAAAAGTTGATGAGAGTATTCAGATAGGTGAAAATAAATATGATTTATATACAAATGTAGGAGAAAACTATATTTCACAAGGATATAAATATCAAGAAAAATTTGAAAAAGATATATTCCCAACATTTTCATATAAAATTGAAGATGCACAAATATCTAAAACAATATGTATGGAATATGGAAAAGAAATGGTTGGGGTTTACTATAAAATCAAAAATTCCAATAAAACATCAAAATTAACTTTAGCACCAATTGTTAATTTTAGAGATTTTCATACAATGAGTACAGACCATATATTTGATGTAAGACAACAAATAAATGGAACAAAGGTCAAATTAGTAATAGATGGTAAATCAAATTTTCCAGTATACATGAATTTGTCAGAAGGAAGATATATAGAACATCAAAATGATACATTTAGAGATATGTTTTATATAGAAGAACAAAAAAGAGGGTTTTATCCGAAAGAAAATCATTGTGTAACAGGTGTTTACGAGGTCGATTTACAACCTAATGAAGAAAAAGAAATTTATTTTGTATGCGGATTTGAAGAAAATATAGAAGAAGTAAATCTTAAAAAAATTATTCAAAATGAAACAAATAGAATAAATGAAATAATAGAAAATGCACAAATATCAGAAAATAGTAAAGAAAAACAAGAATTAGCAAAAGAATTAATAAAAGCATCAGACCAATTCATAGTTTATAGACCAACATTTAAATTACACACAATTATAGCAGGTTATCCGTGGTTTTTGGATTGGGGAAGAGATAGCTTGATTTCACTTGAAGGACTATTACTAAAAACAAAAAGGTTTGATTTAGCAAAAGAAATATTATTAACAATGATAAGAGATATAAAATATGGACTAGTTCCAAATGGATATTCAGGTTTTGATAATAGACCGTTATATAATAGTGTTGATGCGTCATTACTTTTATTTGAACAAGTACAAAAATACTTGGAATACACAGGTGATTATGATTTTATTAAAGAAAATATATATGAAAAATTACAAATAGTAATAGAAAATTATATAAAGGGAATAGATGTAGACAATAATAATATTTTCTTAGATAAAGATTTTCTTATATCATCAGGAACAGAAAATACTCAAAATACATGGATGGATGCAAAAACTAATGGAATAGCATCAACACCTAGAAATGGTAAAGCAGTAGAAATAAATAGTTTATGGTATAATAGCCTGATGGTAATGGCTGATTTAACTGAAAAAATGAACAAGAATAAAGAAAATGAACTCACAGATACAGACAGTAAAGCACAAATAAAAAAATACAAAGATTTAGCAAAAAAATGTAAAAAATCTTTTAAAGAAAAATTTTATAATGCAAAAAGAAAATGTCTATATGATGTCATTGGAGATAATAAAATAAGACCAAATCAATTATTTGCACTTTCATTAACATATCCTATAATTGAACCAAATTCAGAAGAAGCATACAACATTATAAATGTAGTTGAAAAGAAATTATTAAATAATTATGGTTTAAAATCATTAGCAAAAGGAGAACCTAATTATATAGAAATATATGAGGGAGATAGCTTTAGAAGAGATATGAGCTATCATCAAGGAATAACATGGACATGGTTATTAGGACTATATTTTAACTCTTTAAGAAATATGATAAAATCAGAAAAGAGAAAAACATATAAGGCTAAGTTAGAAGAAAAGTTAGAAAAATTTGTGAATACTACGGTAAGAACTTTTAAAAAAGAAGTAAATGAAAGAGGATGTTTAGGAAGTATTGCAGAAATTTATGATTCAGTAAAACCATTTGAACCAAAAGGTGCAATATCACAAGCATGGAGTGTAGCAGAAATTTTAAGAATGTCCTTATAAGTTTTGTCCATTTGGGGACGGTTCTTTTTGGGACATTTTAGAAAAGTTATGAGATTTTCTTTATAATTTTGTAATAAAAGTAAGCAAAGGGGAAAAAATATGACAATAGAAGCTTTAGAAAAAGAACTAAAATTTGGTCAATTACAATCACTGTATCTATTATATGGAGAAGAATTATACTTACTAGAAAGTAATTTAAAAAGAATAAAAACATTATTTGGTGAATGTGTAAAAGGCATTAATTTTATAATGATAGATGAACAAAATGTATCAGAAATAATATCAGATATAGAAACACCAAGTTTTGGATATGAAAAAAAATTAATTATTGCACGAAATACGGGGCTATTCAAAAAAGAGGGAAAAAGAAAAACAGGAGATAATGCTAAAATAAAAGATAAATTAGCAGAATATATTGAAGAAAATATAAAAATTATAAATGAATCTGTTGTCATGGTATTTGTTGAAGAGGAAGCTGACAGTAAATCTGTAATATATAAAACTATTGAAAAAAATGGTGTTGTGTGTAAATTTGATTTTCAAAAAGCAAATCAAATAGAACAGAGGATTAAAACTATTTGTAGTGCTTACAAGGTAAATATAGATTCTCAAACATTGAGATATTTTATTGAGTGTTGTGGTACAAATATGCAAGATTTAATAAATGAAATTAGAAAATTAATTGAATATGCTGGCGAAAACGGAACAATTAAAAAAGATGATATTGATAAATTGTCAATTAAAAAATTAGAGAGTGTAATATTTGATTTGACAGATGATTTAGGAAAAAAAGATATAACAGGAGCATTGCAGGTTTTACAAAATTTGATTTATGCAAAGGAACCATTAGCGAAAATTTTAGTTACATTATATAATCATTTTAAAAAGTTGTATATAACTAAAATGGCTTTAAATTCTAATAAAGATTTGGCATCAAGTTTGAATTTAAAACCAAATCAGATGTTTTTGACTACAAAATATAAAGTGCAATCAAAGTATTTTAAAGAAAAGGATTTGAAAAATATTTTGCAGGATTTATGTGATTTGGATTATAATTTTAAAAATGGTAGAATTGATTTGCAGGTTGGTATGGAAACTGTTTTATGTAGATATTGTTCATAACTTTTCTTGGAATCTCTACATAATGGCAACAAATTCTAATGTAAATACTCAAACAATATATTATAAAAATGTATAATAAAACCAAATGTTGATAAAAATAAATAAGAAAAAATATTTTTATTGATAGGTGGTTTTTTTATGTTAAGAAAATTAAAAAATAAACAAAAAACAATAAAATTAATAACGATAGTAATACTTTTAGTATCATTAATATCAGCAATAGCAATTTACAAAAATCAAAAAGAAAACACAACAATAGAAACATTATCAAAATATGGTTCTAGAGGATCAGAAGTAACACAAATACAAACAAAATTAAAAAGATGGGGATATTATTCAGGAAGTGTTGATGGCATTTATGGAACACAAACTGTAAATGCAGTAAAATATTTTCAAAGAAAAAATGGCTTAACAGCAGATGGAATAGCCGGTCCTGCAACATTAAAAGCAATGGGAATAACATCGTCTTCATCAAGCAGTTCATCATCATCAAGTTATAACAGTAATTTGAATTTGTTAGCAAGAGTTATTTATGGAGAATCAAGGGGAGAACCATATACAGGACAAGTGGCTGTTGGGGCTGTTGTAATGAATAGAATAAAAAGCAGTTCTTTTCCAAATACGTTGTCAGGAGTTGTTTATCAGTCAGGAGCTTTTGATGCTGTAAAAGATGGACAAGTTAATTTGGCACCAAATTCTACAGCGATAAAAGCAGCACAAGATGCAATGAATGGATGGGACCCAAGCTATGGTGCAATTTATTATTTTAATCCATCAACTGCAACTAACAAATGGATTTGGTCTAGACCTATGACTGTAACAATTGGAAAACATAGATTTTGTAAATAAAACATTATAAAGTAACATAAAATAATGAAAAATTAGTATTGATGTTTTATTTAAAAAATGTTATAATGTAAACCGAAAAAGGTATAAAAGCCTTTCGAATTAATTTCGGAGGGCAAACTTTATTTTTTTGACCTCCGAAATTAGCAACTATAGTTGGCAATATAAAAAGGAGGATGTTACATGAGTAAGTCAGTATTGTTAAGATGGAGAACCAACAAAAAAGAGTTCTGCAAAATTGTTCAGCGGGAGGATTTGTGCAGCGACTTTTTGGCTGTCGCTTCTAAACACGAAGACGTTTTCGTTTCAATGGTAGAAGATTTAAATGAAATCATCAGAAACGCAGAAAGCATTTTCTGGGATGCAGACAATGTTAAAAAACAGAAAATACCTGTGGTGTTAGAATACTGGTATGCTGATGGGAATACTAGTCAGTATACGGTAGAGCCAGAAGAAATGACTACGGAAATTAAGGAGATACTTGAAAAGGTTCTTTTTAAAAAGTCAGAAGATGATGGAAAATATGAAATCCCAGAAAATATTAGGATTTCTTGGCTGACAAATGGTGAAAGAATTGAAAAAGTAGTAAGTAGACGGGATGTAATGAGCATTTTTAACCCATACATCTACACAGATGCCATGAACAATGGAATTGCAAAGAGAATAATGGCAGTAATTCCATATAGCTTAAGCTGGTACATTGCATGGGATAATCCGGCTGAGATTAATTCATTATTTTATGAAGTTGGTGAACCGTGCATTAAAAAAAGTATTACTATTCCTGGAATTCACCGGAAGATTTGGGGCGAATTAAAAAAACTCTGTGACATGTAATCAAAAAGCTTGGTACTAATAAAGTACCAAGCTTTTTGATTGATAATATATTTATTGACTTTAATACAAAAAGATAATATAATACAAAAAAATGTCTTTTTGTCCATTTGGGGACGGTTCTGTTTGGGACATCGTAGAAAAAAGGACATTGCTAAAAGCCAACAGCTACAACCAATTGAAAATATAGCATTAATAAGAAATGTCCCAAACAGAACCGTCCCCAAATGGACACCAAAAATATAGAAAGGAAGAAAAAATATAGAAATGTCAAAATTTGTACATTTACACATACATAGTGAATTTAGTTTATTAGACGGAGCAAATAGAATAAAAGACTTGCCAGTAAGAGCAAAAGAATTAGGAATGGACTCAATAGCAATAACAGATCACGGAGTAATGTTTGGAGCTATTGATTTTTATAAAGCATGTAAAAAAGAAGGCGTAAAACCAATAATAGGATGTGAAGTATATGTTGCACCACGTTCAAGGTTACAAAAAGAACCAGGAATAGACAATCATTACTATCACTTAATTTTACTTGCAAAAAATAATGAAGGATATAAAAATTTAAGTAAATTAGTTTCATTAAGTTTTGTTGATGGATATTACTATAAACCTCGTATTGATAGAGAAATATTAGAGAAATACCATGAAGGCATAATATGCCTAAGTGCATGCCTTGCAGGAGAAGTAAATCAGGCTTTATTAGCAAATCAAACTGAAAAGGCTGAAGAAATAGCATTATGGCATAAAAAAGTTTTTGGTGATGATTATTATATAGAAATTCAAAATAATGGACTAAGAGAACAAGTTTTAGCAAATCAAAAATTGGTTCAATTAGCCAGAAAACTTGATATTCCATTAGTTGCAACAAATGATGCACATTATCTAAAAAGAGAAGATGCATATAATCACGAAGTTTTGTTATGTATTCAAACAGGAAAAAGAATGAGTGATGAAGACAGAATGAAATTTGACACAGACGAATTATATGTAAAATCACCAGAAGAAATGTCAGAATATTTCAAAGCGTTTCCAGATGCAATTGAAAATACTGTAAAAATAGCCGAACAATGTAATGTTGAATTTGAATTTGGACACACAATATTGCCTAATTATGATGTGCCACCAGAATATCCAACACATTATGACTTCTTAAAAGAATTATGTGATAAGGGCCTAGAAAAAAGATACGGAAAAAATTTATCAGAAGAAATACAAAAAAGAGCAGAATATGAATTAGGAATAATCAAAAAAATGGGATATGTTGATTATTACCTAATAGTATGGGATTTTATACATTATGCAAAAACAAATGGAATACCAGTAGGACCAGGAAGAGGTTCAGGTGCAGGTTCTATTTTGGCATATGCAATTGAAATAACAGATATTGACCCAATAAAATATGGGTTGCTATTTGAAAGATTTTTGAACCCAGAAAGAATAAGTATGCCTGATTTTGATGTTGACTTTTCGGATGAAAGAAGACAAGAAGTTATAGATTATGTTGCAAGAAAATATGGACATGACCATGTATCACAAATAATCACATTTGGAACAATGGCTGCAAAAATGGTAATAAGAGATGTTGCAAGAGTTTTGGACTATCCATATGCAGAAGCAGATGCATTGGCAAAAATGATTCCAAATGAAATTCATATAACAATTAAAAAAGCCTTAGAGCAAAACAAAGAATTAAGAGATAGATATGAAACAGATGAGCAAACTAAAAAAATATTAGACATAGCAATGGGACTTGAAGGAATGCCAAGACAGGCATCAACACACGCATGTGGAGTTGTTATAACAAAAGATCCAGTAGATACATATGTTCCACTTTATGTAAGAGATGGACAAATAAACACTCAATACATAATGACAACACTTGAAGAATTAGGACTATTAAAAATGGACTTTTTGGGATTAAGAAACCTGACAGTTATTCAAAACACAATAGATATGGTTAAAGAAAACCACGGAATTGATGTAGAATTTGACCATGATATGTCAGACCCAAAAGTATATAAATTATGGCAAGACGGAAACACATCAGGAATATTCCAATTTGAATCACAAGGAATGACAAACTTTATGAAAGAATTGAAACCAGACTGTTTGGAAGATTTAATAGCAGGTGTTTCATTATATAGACCTGGTCCTATGGACCAAATACCAAGATATATTAGAGGAAAACAAAATCCAGGTCACAATGAATATACACACCCAAGCCTAGAACCAATACTAAATGTAACATATGGATGTATGGTTTACCAAGAGCAAGTTATGCAAATAGTTAGAGACTTAGCAGGATATTCATTAGGAAGAGCGGACTTAGTTCGTAGAGCCATGGGTAAGAAAAAACTTGATGTAATGGCAAAAGAAAGAGAAGTATTTATACATGGACAAGTAGATGAAGAAGGAAATGTAGTTGTACCAGGATGTGTAAGAAATGGAATAGACGAAGCTTCTGCCAACAAAATATTTGACGAGATGGCAGAATTTGCAAAATATGCGTTTAACAAATCACATGCTGCATGCTATGCAGTTGTATCATATAGAACGGCATATTTAAAAGCATATTATCCTGCAGAATTTATGGCTGCAACTTTAAATAGTTATTTAGGAAATTTAGACAAAGCACCTCAATATATTGATGAGTGCAAAAGACTTGGAATTCAAATTTTAAAACCTGATATAAATAAAAGTTTTGAAAAGTTTACAGTAGAAGTAGAAAAGAAAACTTCTATGTATGTAGAAAGTGAAATAAAAAGCAACAGCAAAAATGATATAGAAACTGATGGAGTTGGAAAAATTCGTTTTGGCCTTGGAGCAATAAAAAATGTAGGAACAGTCCCAGTTGAAAATATTGTAGCTGAAAGACAAGAAAATGGAGAATACAAAAACTTTATAGATTTTTGTGAAAGAATAGCAGACACACAAGTAAATAAAAAATGTGTAGAAAGTCTAATAAAAGCAGGAGTATTTGACGTGTTTGAACAAACAAGAGCAACATTATTAGCTTCATTTGAAACAATTATGGACACAATTCAAAGTGGAAAGAAAAAAGGTTTAAATGGACAAGTTTCAATGTTTGATATAGGAACAGAGCAAGAAAAAGAAGAAATGGAAAAACAAAAATATCAATTTAATGAACGTCCAGAAATGCCTGAAAAAGAATTACTTTCAATGGAAAAAGAAATGCTTGGAATTTACATTTCGGGACATCCACTTGAAAAATTAAGGGAACAAATTATGCATTCAACAAATATCAATAGTATGGACTTAGTCCAAATAAGTGAGCAAAACTTAACAAATAATGATAATAGTGCTAACGGGGATGAAATAGCAAATGTTCAAGCAAGAAATAGTAAGCCTAAATTTTTAGATGGTCAAAAAGTAAAGTATGCCGGAATAATTACTTCAATTAAGAAAAAATATACAAAAAATAATAAAATTATGGCATTTATTACAATAGAAGATTTGTATGGAACTGCAGAAGTACTTGCTTTTGAAAATGCAGTTATAGGAGCGGGAAGAAGTTTAGTTGAAGAGAATATTGTTTTAATTGATGGTCGTTTGAGTATCAGAGATGACCAAGAACCAACTATAATTGCAAATGAAATTAAGGATTTAGGAGAAGAAAAACCAAAGGTTGTTACTTTTGATATTACTGATTTTACTGAAGAGCAAAAGGAGAAGTTGAGATGTGCTATTAAGTATTTTTCTGGTGATAAGAATAATATGAATGTTCAGGTTAAAATTGGTGATGATATTAGACCTTGTGGTGCTATTTATTATAATGATGAGATTAAAAAAATTTTTGAGAAGTTATTATATGTTTACGATGAATGATAAATGCACTTAACTTTATGTTAACTTTTTGAACTTTTAAGTTTATAATATTATTAGTTACAAATAAATTAGTATATAAGGAGAATGACTATGCAATTTGACTTGAAACATGATAATGAAAACTGTACTTTTATTGTACGTCGACATGAAGCAACTGATGGTAAGCAACTTATAATCAAAGATTTGGAGCTTGAGGATCCAGAGTTACTTTTCCGGAACTCTATTGAGTCAGAAATAAAAAGGAGAGTAATGGAATTCTTTGATTGCAACAATGTTACATTAGAGATAGATGAAGATACAAAACTAAAAATATCCTGTGTACTCAAATGTAACAAAGAGGCTTTTGAAGCCGAATAAAAGTCTCCAACCCCAACGTAAAATATTTTGCGTTGGGGATTTTTTTTAAGAGTTCATATAAGTTGTTTACAGTTCAGTAATGAAATTTCTTTAAATACCTGTGAATAATATTTTTCATATTTTCTCAGGTTCCCGACATAACGTTAACAAATTCTAATGTAAATACTCTAACAATACCCGAATACAGGACCCTTTAGAGCATTTACTTAAGAATTTGTAACACTATTTTGGTCACATTCGAAATATATTCAAAATATTATTCACAGGTATTTAAAGAAATTTCATTACTGAACCGTAAAATAAGTTGATTATAATAATAAAAAAGGCTTTACATAAATTGACTTTTATATAAAAATCTGGTACAATTGCAAATGTTACTTGTATATGTTACAGAATTTAGGAGGTACACTTATGGAAGAAACTAGACGGTATCTGAATATGATTGATATTCCTGTAGACATCGTTAATGAAAAAGAATTAAAGAAGGGAAGTGTCATAATAACAATAAAAAAGAGAGGTTAAAACCATGGTGGACAATAAAAAAATTTTTGATGAGCTTTATGAATTTGTCAATAGCAATAAATCAAAAAAAAATCTGACTGTTTCGATTGGAGAAGATGAAACTGTAGAAGGTATGATCTATGAGCATACTTGGCCAATTGAAATAATAAAAAAGAAGAAAAGAAAGGACAATATAAAGTTAGTTCTTTCCAAGTCATGAGTAACAAAAGCGGGTTTCCATATTTGGACCCGCTTTAAAAATTAAAAAGTAAATATTATAATATATTTATCATGTAAATAAAATGTTTAAAATTATCCTAATAATTTTTCCAATTCTTTAATTTTATCTCTAATCTCAGCAGCTTTTTCAAATTCCATAGAAGCAGCATATTTAAGCATTTCGTCTGTTAATTTAGCAATAGTATTCTTAATATCATCAGCATTTTCCATCTTAAACTCAACACCAATATCTTCCTGCTTAGTAATACTAATATTATCTCTAATAGATTTTTTAATTGTTTTAGGAGTAATTCCATGTTCAAGATTATATTGCTCTTGAATGCGACGTCTTCTGTTAGTCTCAGAAATTGCTTTTTCCATAGAATCAGTAAGCTCGTCAGCATACATAATAACTGTTCCGTCAGTATTTCTAGCAGCACGTCCAATAGTTTGAATTAAAGAACGCTCTGAACGTAAGAAACCTTCTTTATCTGCATCTAGAATTGCCACTAATGAAACTTCAGGAATATCAAGTCCTTCTCTTAAAAGATTTATACCAACTAAAACATCAAATTCACCTAAACGAAGATTTCTTATAATTTCCATTCTTTCAAGTGCTTTAATGTCTGAATGCATATAATTAACTTTAATATCCAAACTTTGTAAATATGAAGTTAAATCTTCAGCCATTTTTTTAGTAAGAGTAGTAACCAAAACCCTTTCATGTTTTTCCACTCTAATACGAATTTGCTCAATTAAATCATCAATTTGATTTGAAACAGGTTTAACTTCAATTTTAGGGTCTAAAAGACCAGTTGGCCTAATAATTTGTTCAACAACATTATCTTTGCTATGTTCTTTTTCATAATCAGCAGGTGTTGCACTAACGAAGATAACTTGATTAATTTTTTCTTCAAATTCCTCAAATTTCAAAGGTCTGTTGTCATATGCAGATGGAAGTCTGAAACCATAATTAACTAAAGAATCTTTACGAGCACGGTCACCATTGTACATTGCTCTAACTTGAGGTATTGTAGCATGTGATTCATCTATTAACAAAAGAAAATCTTTAGGCATGTAATCGAACAAGGTAAATGGAGGAGAACCAGCTGGCCTACCACTTATGTGTCTTGAATAATTTTCAATTCCCTGACAGAAACCAGTTTCTTTCATCATTTCCATATCAAAATTTGTTCTTTCATCAATTCTTTGTGCTTCAATTAATTTATTATTATCTTTAAAGTATTTAATTCTTTCTTGCAATTCTTCATTAATTGTAACAAGAGCACGCTCCATTTTATCAGAAGTTGTAACATAGTGAGAATTAGGGAATACCATAACATGAGCTCTTTCTGCTATAGCCTTACCAGTTAGTGGGTTGATTTCATGAATTTTTTCTATTTCATCACCCCAAAACTCAACTCTTATTGCAGATTCACTTTGGTCAGATGGATAAATTTCCAAAATATCGCCTTTTGCTCTAAAAGTACCTCTTTTAAAATCGATTTCATTTCTTGAATATTGCATATTTACCAGCTTTTTCATAACTTCTTCTCTAGATTTTTGCATGCCAGGGCGTAAAGAAACTATCATGTGCTCATAATCTATTGGGTCACCCAAACCATAAATACATGAAACAGATGCAACAATTATAACATCTCTTGTTTCAAATAATGATGCTGTTGCAGAATGACGAAGCTTGTCAATTTCGTCATTTATAGATGCGTCTTTTTCAATATATGTGTCAGAAGCTGGAATGTAACTTTCTGGTTGATAGTAGTCGTAATAAGATACAAAGTATTCAACATTATTTTCTGGGAAGAATTCTTTGAATTCTGAATACAATTGTCCTGCTAGTGTTTTGTTGTGGGCTAGAACTAATGTTGGTTTTTGAACTTTGTTTATTATATTTGCCATTGTGAATGTTTTTCCAGAACCTGTTACTCCTAGTAATGTTTGAAATTTTTTACCTTCTTCTATTCCTTTTGATAGGTATTCTATTGCCTTAGGTTGGTCACCTGTGGGCTGGTAATCTGAATGTAATTTAAACATTTTTACCTCCTTTATGATTTATAAAATATATTTATTATAGGAAAAGATATCACATAAATGATAAGCAATGTGATATCTTTTTCTTATGTTATTTTTATTAAGTGATAATTGAATGTTATTGTTATAATTATAGCATAATCTATTTATTTATACAATAAATTTTACAAATAAACATAAAATATTAGAGTAAAGGTTTTAAAAAAAATTTTTTTATGATAAGATATTGTAAAAAAGGAGATAGATAAAATGGAAAATCAAATATCAATGGAACAAATTAAAAAATTTAGAAAAAATTATAATTCAGATAAGACAAACAAAATAATAGAGAATGTAATAACAAAAAATGGTTTAGAAAATGCGTGTATTAATAGAGATATCATAATAGAAAATCAACCAATTTTTAATATTGAATTACCAGAAAGTAAAAGATATGATCAAAAGGATAATTGGAGATGTTGGATTTTTGGTGGATTAAATTTAATAAAACATAATATAGCCAAAAATTTAGACATGAATGTTATGGATTTAGAATTATCTAATAATCATATTGCATTTTATGATAGATTGGAGAAATCAAATAATGCATATGAAAATATAATAAATTTAGATAATGTGGATTTTGACTATCTTCATAAAGATGAAGTATTAAAGTTTTGTGTTTCAGAAGGTGGTTATTGGGATATGTTTGTATCTATAGTAAATAAGTATGGAATAATTCCTTACTCATATAATCCTGATACTGTTGAAAGTACAGCTATGCAAAGAGTAGAATATTTGTATACTGAAAAAATAAAAAAGGATATTTTAAAATTAATAGATTTAAAGAAAAATGGAATAGATATAAATACATTAAGAGAAGAAAAAAATAAATTTTTACAGGAAAATTATATTTTGTTATGTAAAATATATGGAGAACCTACAGTAGAATTTGATTTTGAATATAAAGATAAAAGTGGTAATTATAAAAAAATAGAAAATTTAACACCAATTGAATTTAAAAATAGATTTTTGGATTTGAAATTAGAAAATTTTGTAACAATAGGGAATATACCTATGTACAATAAAGAATATTATAAAGTATATCAAAAGAAACATTTAGGAAGTGTTTATAGAAAATCTTATGTTAAATATTTAAACTTACCAATTGAAGATTTAAAAGAATTGACTATAAAACAACTAAAAGATAATTTACCAGTATATATGGGAGCACATATTTTAAAATTCAGAGATAAAAAATCGGGAATTTTAGATACAAGATTATACAACTATGAAGATACATTAGGATTGAAGATATTATCTAAAGAAGAAGCATTAAATTTATATGATATAAGCATGCATCATATTATGGCCTTTACAGGTGTTAATTTAATAGACAATAAACCACAAAGGTGGAAAATTGAAGACAGTTATGGAGACAAAGAAAAAGTAAATGGATATTATATTATGAATGATAATTTCTTCAATGAATTTGTATTAAGTGTAGTAATAGATAAAAAATATCTGACAGAAAAACAATTGAGGCTTTTAGACCAAGAGCCAATTGAATTTGGAGTTGAAGATCCATTTTAATATTTAGTTTGATTTTTTTGTTTAAAGTATAATGGAACAAACAAAATAATGAAATATAAAATAGAAACAAAAAAAGTTCTAAAATAAAATAACAAGCATATAATATTAAAAAATAAAGTGCAAGGAGAAGAAAAATGCAGTTTATAAAATATTGTATGCTTTTTTTAGTTTTTATATCATCAGCCTTAATAGGCAAATATATATCACAAAAATATAAATTCAGGGTAGACGAGCTAGAAGAAATTAAAAATGCATTGAACATATTTAAATCGAAAATAAAATTTACATATGAACCAATACCAGAAATATTCAAACAAATATCAGGAAATACCAGTAAGAATGTATCAAAATTATTTAAAAATGCTATAGAAAAAATGGAAACAGATTCAGCAAGCGTAGCGTTTGAAAAATCAGTTGATGAGTATGTGGGAAATTTGAATATGGGGGACAAACAAGCAATAAAATCACTTTCAAAATTATTGCGGAATAACGGATAGTGATGGACAATTGAGTCAAATTGAAGTGACAGAGAATTTTTTAGATGAACAGATTAGACAAGCTCAAGAAGAAAAAAACAAAAATGAAAAATTATATAAAAAGCTAGGAATGAGTATAGGTATGGCTATAGTTATTATTTTAATGTAACTGTATATTTAAAATAGTGTAAGTTTTTGAGACTAAATAAATTTATTGGATATAAATATAAAATGTAATTAGGGGGATTTTGTATGAGTATAGATTTATTATTTAAGATAGCAGCGATTGGAATTTTAGTTGCGGTTTTATATCAAGTTTTGGTAAGAGCAGGTAGAGAAGACCAAGCAATGATGACCACTCTTGCAGGTCTTGTTATTGTTTTGACTATGGTAATAAAAGAAATAAGTGGATTATTTGACACTGTAAGAACATTATTCAATTTATAAAAAATGGGATTGAGGGGGACTGCCTAAATCCTAAAAAAGAAAGGGCATATAATGGAAATTATTAAAATAGTAGGAATTGCTTTAATTGCGCTGGTTATAATAATAATGCTAAAACAATATAGGCCGGAATATGCTATTTTTATAAGTATTCTAACAGGCATATTGATTTTAATTTTAGTAATGGACAGGCTGACAGGAATAATAAATTTAATACAATCAATAGAAGATAAATTTTCAATTAACACACAATTTATAGCATTATTAATAAAGATTACAGGAATTGCATTTTTATCAGAATTTGCAGTAAGTATATGTAAGGATTCTGGGGAAGCAGCAATTGCAAGTAAAATAGAAATTGGTAGTAAGATAATTATTATATCAATGTCAATACCAATAATTTCAAGCTTGTTGGAGATTATACTAAAAATTTTACCCTGATTTTTTCAGATTTTAAGAATACAGATTAAGGCATCACGATGAAGGGATGGAAGGAGGACAAAACAATGGAAATAATTACAAAATTGAATAAAAAATGTCCTTTTTTACTACGATGTCCCAAAAAGAACCGTCCCCAAAGGGACATTTTGCTAATAATTATTTTCATAGTCATCATAATACAACCAATAACAAGTTTGAGTGCAGATATAGACCAAAATGCAATAGCAAGTCAAGAAGAAACATTTGGAATAACATCTTTTATACAAAATTCAAAACAATATACAGGTGATTTTTTTGAAGATATAGATGTAGGAGATATATTAAATTCAGCAATTAAAGGTGATATAGATAACTCTAAAATTTACAAAAAGGTACTAAATTTATTAGGAAAAGAAGTTCAAACGGGAATTAAAAGTTTGGTTAGTATTTTGGTCATTATAATTATACATAGCATTTTAAAATCAATTAGTGAAAGCCTTGAAAATGATAATATTTCTAAATTGATTTACTATGTTCAATATATAGCAATTGTAACTATAATTATGGGAAATTTCTCAGACATAATTAACTTAGTTAAAGAAACATCAACAAATTTGGTAGGATTTATGAATACTCTTATACCTGTGTTGGTATCACTAATGTTATATACAGGAAGTTTGACAACTACAAGTGTATTAGAACCTATTATTTTGTTTATGATAAATTTTATAGGAAATCTGATACAAGATATTTTGATACCAATAGTTTTGATTATAACATCAATTAGCATAATTTCAAAAATATCAGATAAAGTTCAAATTGATAAAATATCAAAGTTTTTAAAGTCGTCTACAGTATGGTTTTTAGGATTGATATTAACTGTTTTTGTAGGAATTGTATCATTAGAGGGAACCCTTTCAAGTTCTGTTGATGGCATTACTGCAAAAACAGCGAAGGCAATTGTAAGCTCAGCTGTTCCAGTTGTTGGAAAAATATTAGGTGATGTTGTAGATAGCGTATTAGGGTGTGGAGTAATTTTAAAAAATGCAGTTGGATTTGTTGGTGTAATAATTATTATTGGAATTTGTATTTTACCAATTTTAAAACTGACAGTATTGATGTTTTCGTACAAGCTGATTGCTGGAATTAGTGAAGTAATAGCAGATGCTAAAATTGTAAAATTGTTGGACGAAATTTCTGATATTTTTAAAATATTATTGGCTATTTTAGTTTCAATTTCAGTTATGGTTATAATTGGAACAACATTGCTGGTAAAAATGTCAAATACGGGGATGATGTTTAAGTGATAAATTTTTTAAGTTCATGGGTTAAGAACTTAAGCCTGGCATTAATAGTGGTTTCTATTTTGGAGATGTTACTTCCAAATAACAAAACGAAAAAATATATAAAAATGGTTATGGGTTTATATATCTTGTTTAGCATAATAGCACCATTTGTTAATAACAGTAATGTTCTTAATTTTAATATAGAAGATGTGTATTCTGACTATAGTAAGGAAATATCGAGTACATCAGCTACATCAATGGAAGGAGAAGTAAATCAAGCTTCTATGGATGATAGGTTAAATAAATTATATAAGGAACAATTGGAAAGTGATATTACTCAAAAAGTTGAAGAGAAAGGATATGATGTTAGAAAATGTAAAGTTGATGCACATATATCGGAAAGTGATACAGGGATAGAGTATATAACTATAGAAATAGATGGAAAAAATGATAATGTAGAAAATTCGAATGATTCGGATAATTCAAATAAAACAGATGCTATTGAGAATTTTAATGGTAGTTCTAAATATTCAAAAAATTCAGAAAATACATTAGAAGACAAAATAGTTAAAGAAATTCAAAAAATTCAAAAGGTAGAAATAGATGTTTCAAAAGGTGATGATAGTGAAGACACTAATTCTGCTATAACAAAAACCGATGTCAAAATGATAAAAGATTTTTTAACAAAAGAATATGGGGTGAGTGAAAAATGTTTAAAAATAAATTAAAATCAATAATTGGTGATGGGAATAATGATGGAAACAATAAAAAGAAAATTGAAAATTTAGTGTTTTTAGTAATTATATTGATAATAACGGTTGTTGTAATAAATTACATTTGGAATGGAAATAAGAGTTCAAATAAAACTATAACTAATTCAGCAGGAAGACAACTGGCAAGTAGCAAGACTAGCCAAGACGCAGATTCAAATCAGACTTCTAGTTCCAGTAATAGTGAAAGTTTAGAAAGAAGGTTAGAAGATATTTTAAAAAATATTGAAGGGGTTGGAGATGTAAAGGTCTTCATAAATTATTCTGAATCATCAGAAACGGTGGCAATGTATAATGAAAATTCAAAAAAAAGTACGACTGAAGAAACGGATAAATCTGGTGGAGTAAGAAAAGTGGAAGAAACTGATTCTCAAAAAGAAGTTATATATCAAGAACAAAATGGTAACAAAACTCCTATTGTTCAAAAGACTATTGAACCTAAAATAGAGGGTGCTATTATTACTGCAAAAGGTGCTTCTGATATTAATGTGAAAACTAATATTATTCAAGCTGTAGAAGCAGCAACAGGTCTTGCTACTCATAAAATTCAGGTATTTCAAGGAAATTGATAAATTGCGTGTCCATTTTTGGATGGTCCTTTATGGAAAATTGTGGGAAAATGTCCTTTTGGGGACGGTTCTGTTTGGGACATTATAGAAAAAAACATGAAATAAAATAATATAATTTTTTTGAAAATATTAGTTGTAAGGAGGAAAATAAAATGAAATTTTTAAAGAAAAATCAGGTTATAATTTATGTTACAGCTTTAATGCTAGTTGTTGCAGGATATATGAATTTTACAGCAAACGGTGATTTAAAAAGTACTGTTCAAACTGCTAGCTCAGAGGAAGAAATTGATAAAATGGCTAATATTGGTGATGCTCAGTTGGTTAGTAGTAATGCAGTTAGTGAAAATCAAGAAAGTGTTTCAAATGAAAATAATGCAAAAAATGAAAGTACCAATGAAATATTAGATACTGAAAATGTTAGTACTACAAATGAAGAAAAAAATCAAGGTAATACTAGTGAAAAAAGTAATGCTATTGAGACAAGTGGTAAAGCTTCTAGCAACAATGATGATTATTTTTCAAGTTCAAAATTGGAAAGAGATGCAATGTATTCACAAATGCTAGAAACGTATGAAAATATTCTAAATAGTAGTAATTCATTAGAAACTCAAAAGCAATCAGCTACGGAAGAAATAAAGAAGATTAATGATACAAAAAATAGTATTATGATATGCGAAAATTTAATAAAGACTAAGGGATTTGAAAATAGTATTATTTTTGTTAATGGTGAAAGTATTAGTGTTGTTGTTAAAGATGAACAGTTAACTACTGAAAAAGTTGCTCAAATTCAAAATATTATTTCTAGAGAAATGAATGCAAAAATTGAAAATATACATATTTCTAATAAATAAAAAAAGGGGCTGTAAAAAAGTTTTATAGAAAATAAATTAATAAGAATATAAAAAATAAAAAGTAAAAAACGAACAATGAGATTTGAACTAAAATTATAACTCAATCTCATTGTTCTGTTGAACTTTTTTTACAGCTCTATTTTTATATATAAATTTTGATTAATTAATATTGCAATATGCGAATTGACTTATGGGTAAAATAAAATTAATAATTATTTTATGCAAAATTTTTTGTGATTATTTTAATATATTCTCCAATTTCTTCATTGGTTAAGTCTAATTCTAAAATTAGTTTCCTTAAAATATCTCTTCTAGGAAAAGCTTTTTCATTGTCTATTCTTACATATTGTCTTAATGAGATTCCTAATTTTTCTGACATTTCTTCCTGAGTTAATTTTTTTAATTTTCTCTTTTCTTTTATCATAAAATCACCTTAATAATTTCTAAATTCTTCTTTAAATTATTTCATAAATTGCTATAAAAATATATTGACTTTTAACGTCACTAGAACTTATAATTAAATATGACAAATAGCGACATGTTTACAAGGGTAAAATTAAAAATTATAAAACAAATGAGAAAAATGTTATGAAAGGTAAGAATGATGAAAAGCTAGAAAAGATGAAAAATTATGTGCATACACACAGATATACTAAAAGATAAAAGGGCAATCACACTAATAGCACTTATTATAACAATAGTGATATTATTAGTTCTAGCAGGAATATCAATTGCTATGTTAACAGGAAAAAATGAAATGACTATAAATGCTGAAAAATTAATGATGAAGAAATTGATGTTCCAGAGAAAACTGATGAAAAGTATGTGGTTGAAAAAGAAGTTCAAGAAAATGGGAATTATTTAATTTATGTTAAAACATCTAATGAAGAGTATAAAACAGATACTGTAAAAGTAGCAGGAATATCAGAGGACACAGAGATTTATACAGTTGAACAACTTGAAACGTTTAGAGATAGAGTGAATAATGTTGCAACATATGCAGGAAGAACAATTACATTAAAAAATGATTTGAATTTAAAAGATAAAGAATGGATTCCAATAGGAAATTATTGGACATCAGATACAGATAAAGCAACATTTAATGGGACTTTTGATGGTGAAAATTATACAATTAATAATATGAAAATTATTGGTCAGGATAATATTAAATGGAGAAATTTTTTCTAAAACTTCATTTACTGGAGAAATTTGTGGTGCATTACAAAAATACTTTGGATCCAATGGTTCAATAATAAGAAATTGTTATAATAATGCAAACATTAAATCTAGTAATAATAATGTTGGAGGTGTTTCTGGGTATAATACAGAATCAATTATTGAAAATTGCTATAATACAGGTGTAATAATGACAGAAGACAAAAATCCTTCATATGCAGGTGGGATTGCTGGTGTTAATAATGGAACATCAACAATAAAAAATTGCTATAATATAGGAAGTGTTACAGGAAAGTATACTTGCATAGGAGGAATAACAGGACATAATGGTGCTAGTGGTCAAGGAACTCAAATTGTAGAAAATGTATTTAATGCAGGAACAATAAAAAAGGGAACAACAGTAGCAACAACAGATATAGGAACATCATCAAATTATTTAGGCAATCTTATAGGATATGGAGTATATAACAAAACAATTAATGGAAAATATGGAAACACAACAATAGAAGAAATGAAAAACTGGAATAATGACACAATCGTTCAAAATTTAGGAAATGGATTTAAGAAGAATAGAAATAACAATGTAAATCAAGGATTGCCAATATTGGTATGGCAATAAAATGGAAAGTTATAAAATATAAAAAATAAAAAGTACAAGTTTCAAAAAAAGACTTGTACTTTTTTGAATTTATATATATAATAAAATCACAAAAAATAATAAAAATGAAATATTTGGAAGCCAAAATTTGAAAAACTTTGGATGACGATGAACGAGCAAAGCGAGAGATTTGTAAAATGAAAATTGCAAATTTTCATTTTATGATGAACGAAACGAAGTGAAGAGAAAGGAAACGAAAATGAACTTTATAGAAACAATAAAAGAAAGAGCAAGACAAAAAATAAAAACAATAGTACTACCAGAAGCAGAAGACATACGAACACTAAAAGCAACAGAAATAGCACTAAAAGAAAAATATGCAAATATAATTTTAGTAGGAAATGAAAAAGAAATCAAAGAAAAAGCTGAAGCCAATAATGTAAATATTGAAGGAGCAAAAATAATAGACCCACAAACATCACCGAATTATGAAAAATATGCAAATTTATTATATGAATTAAGAAAGCACAAAGGAATGACAATAGAACAAGCAAAAGAAATTACACTAAATCCTGTATATTTTGGTATGTTAATGGTAAAAGACGAAGAAACAAAAGCAGATGGCTTGGTCTCAGGTGCAGCACATTCAACTGCAGACACACTAAGACCAGCGCTTCAAATTTTAAAAACAGCACCAGATACAAAGTTGGTTTCGGCATTTTTTGTTATGGTAGTTCCAGACTGTGAATATGGTGCAAATGGAACATTTATATTTGGAGACGCAGGTTTAAATGCTAATCCAAATCCAGAAGAATTATCAGAAATAGCAATATCTTCAAGCAAAAGTTTTAAACAATTAGTTGGTGAAGAACCAAAAGTTGCGATGCTTTCATATTCAACAATGGGAAGTGCAAAATCTGAATTAACACAAAAAGTTATTGATGCAACTAAATTATTAAAAGAAAAAGAACCAGAATTAAAAGCAGATGGCGAATTACAGCTAGATGCGGCCATAATACCGGAGGTTGCAAAATCCAAAGCACCAGATAGTACGGTGGCAGGTGAAGCAAATGTTTTAATATTCCCAGATTTGAATGCCGGAAATATTGGATATAAATTAGTTCAAAGACTGGCAAAAGCTGAAGCATATGGACCATTATGCCAAGGTATTGCAAAACCCGTAAATGATTTATCAAGAGGATGTAGTTATCAAGACATTGCTGGTGTTATTGCAATAACAGCAGTTCAAGCACAAAATTAAATGTCTCAAAAGGAACAGAGCTAGAGCTTAAGTTATCTGTAACTCGCTCTGCTCGAACAGCTAACTCATTCCCAAAGAGACGAAATAATAAAATTAAAGGAGGTCTTCTATGAAAATATTAGTTTTGAATTCAGGAAGTTCATCGTTAAAATATCAAGTAATTGATATGGATACAGAAGAAATGTTAGTAAAAGGATATTTTGAAAGAATAGGACAACAAAATTCATTTTTAACACATAAAGTAAATGGAATAAAACACAAATTTGAAAAACATGTAAAAAATCATGAACAGGCATTAAAATTTGTGTTTACAAGACTTACAAATGACCATTATGGTGTAATTAAAACTTTAGACGAATTAGGCGGAATTGGACACAGAGTTGTTCAAGGTGGAGAAAAATATTCTCAGCCAGTTCTTATTACAGATGATGTTATATCTGAAATAGAAAAATGTAGTGACTTAGCACCATTACATAATCCTGCAGCTATTTTAGGAATAAATGCTTGTAAAAAAATAGCACCTAATATTCCTATGGTTGCAGTATTTGATACAGCATTCCATCAATCAATTCCAAAGGAAAGATATATTTATCCTATACCATATGAATATTATAAAAAATATGGAATTAGAAAATATGGAGCACATGGAACATCACATGAATATGTTGCATATAGAGTTGCAGAAATTATGGGAAAAGACATTAGAGACTTGAAAATAGTTAACTGTCATTTAGGGCAAGGAGCAAGTGTATGTGCAATTCAAAATGGTAAATCAGTAGAAACAAGTATGGGACTTACTCCACTTGGAGGAATACCAATGGGAACTCGTTCAGGAGACCTTGACCCATCGGTTGTAACATATTTAATGAAAAAGGAAAATCTAACTCCACAAGAGATGGAAGACATATTAAATAAAAAATCTGGAGTTTATGGTATGTCAAGAGGAATATCTGTAGACTTTAGAGATATTGAAAATGAAGCACTAGCAGGTGGAACACATGCACAAATGGCTTTAGATATATATCATTATTTAACAGCATCATATGTGGCAAAATGTGCAGTAGCTATGGGTGGAATTGATGTACTTACATTTACTGCAGGTGTTGGAGAAAAAGGCCCAATATCAAGAAAGGCAATTTGTGAACAATTAGAATTTTTTGGAGTTAAAATTGATGACGAGAAAAATAAAATAAGAGGTGAAGAAGTTGAAATATCAGCTGAGGACTCAAAAGTAAAAGTCTATGTTGTTCCAACAAACGAAGAACTAATGATAGCAAGAGAAACAATGAAGCAAGTGGGATTTAGGGACGTTCCTTAAAATCCCGAATTTTAGGGATAAAGGGACAGCCCTTCTTAAAACTTTAATTTTAAAACTTTAAAAATTAAGAGTAACCTAGTGATTAAAAAAGAGAAAACAATTTATCAATGTTCCTATTGTGGGACTCAAAAGAAAGAGAGGAAAAAATGAAAATATTAGTATTAAATTGTGGTAGTTCATCACTAAAATATCAATTAATTAACATGGAGACAGAAGAAGTAATGGCTTCTGGAAAATATGAAAGAATAGGAGAAACAGAAGCGTTTATCACACACAAAGTAAATGGACAAAAAATAGAAATAAAAAATCCAGCATATAATCATTCAGAGGCAATAGACTTCACATTAAAACAATTTACAAATCCAGAATATAAAGTAATAGATAGCTTAGATGAGATAAATGCGATTGGACATAGATTAGTTCATGGTGGAGAAAAAATTGCAGAATCAGTTATAATAGATGACAATGTTGTAAAAGTTCTAGAAGAATATACAGACCTAGCACCTTTACACAACCCAGCTTGTATATTAGGAATTAAAGCATGTCAAGAAGTTATGCCTGGAAAACCGATGGTGGGCGTATTTGATACAGCATTCCATCAAACAATGCCAAAAGATAAATTTATTTATCCAATACCATATGAATATTACAAAAAATATGGTGTAAGAAAATACGGATTCCATGGAACATCACATATGTTTGTATCACAAAGACTTGCTGAAATTGAAAATAAATCACTAGAAGGTACAAAAATTGTAACATGTCACTTAGGACAAGGTTCAAGTATATGTGCTATAAAAGATGGAAAATCAGTAGATACAAGTATGGGATTAACACCACTTGGTGGACTTCCAATGGTTACAAGAAGTGGAGATTTAGACCCATCAGTTGTAACATATATAATGAAAAAAGAAAACTTAACACCTGCACAAATGGAAGACTTACTAAATAAAAAATCAGGACTTTCTGGTATGTCAAACTTAGTTCCTGATTTTAGAGAAATAGAAATTGCTTCAAATGAAGGACAACCAGATGCTAAAATAGCAGTTGAAAACTTTAATTATACAATTGCAAGTTATGTTGCAAAATATGCAGTTGCAATGAATGGTGTTGATTACATTATATTTACAGGTGGAATTGGTGAAAATCAAATTAATATCCGTAAAGGAATTTGTGAAAAATTAGAATTTATGGGTGTTAAATTAGATGTTGACGCTAATAATATAAGAGGAGAAGAAACAGTTATTTCTACACCTGATTCTAAAATTAAAGTTTATGTTATTCCTACAAACGAGGAATTAATGATAGCTAAAGAAACTTTGAGATTAGTAAAATAATTAAAAGCAGATATAAGAATAAAGAATCTTATATCTGCTTTTTGTACCACTCTAATTTTTATTAATGGTGAACTTTTTAAAAATATCAAGTTCATCGATTTTGCTTATGAGCTTTTGATCGGAATTAGCTTTGCTTTTCATAAGAAAATAAACTCTTTCTAATAAGTAATCCTCCATAATGTGCTCTAAAATAAAAAGACTATGTAAAATTTCGATTATGTTTTTTTTAACATTGAACTGATTCTTTCTTTTTGCTGTAAGTGACATATCAATTGCTTTATGCAGGATTTCAAATTTTATATTCTTATAAAAATCTGAAATTATGTCTCCTTCAAAAATTGTTAAGTCATGTTGCAAAAATGAGAGAGAGGATTGCTTAATAATAGATTGGTAAATATCGGATACGTAAAAATTTAAAAGTGCATCATTACGCTGCATCATGTTGTTAAAAGCTTTTTTGATTTTTTTATCTGAGTAGATTTCCGCAAGCTCATAATCTCTAAGTTCCCAAGTAAGTTGATACATAATTGACCTCCACTAAATTATGTTGGAGGTTTTACCCTCCAAGTTACATTGTTAATAGTTACTAAGAGAGTATATACTAGATATACTAATATATTAACATAAATTATGTTAATAATCAATACCTTGAAAAAATATATATTTACTGAACTGTAACTATATATAATTAAATTATACTAATTTTTGACAAAAACTATTGATAAATAAACAAAAAAAGTATAAAATTAGACAAACAATTACAATAATAAAATAACTAAAATTAAATTTTTATACAACTCAAAAGGAGAAAATAAAGTATGAAAAAACTACTATTTGGAGCATATTCGTTAGACATAGGCGGAATAGAAAAAGCATTAGTAATACTTGTAAACAAACTACAAGAAAAGGGATATGACATAACACTTGTATTAGAAAAAAAACAAGGAATATTTTTAAACGAAATAGATCCAAAAATAAAAATAATAGAATATGCACCATCAAATAGCAAAAATAAAATACAAAGAAAAATAATTAATCTAATTAAAAGAGTAAAATTTACATTAAAACATAAAAACAAATATGACTTTTCTGCAAGTTTTGCAACATATTCTTTACCATCATCATTTGTTGCAAGAACTGCGTCAAAAAATTGTTATTTGTGGGGACATGCTGATTATTTAACATTATTTGATGGCAATGCAGAAAAAATGAAAGAATTTTTTATAGAAAGAAATTACGATAAATTTAAAAAAATAATTTTTGTTTCTAAAGAGGGAAAAGACAGTTTTATAAAAGTATTCCCTAAAATGAACGAAAAAACAGTGGTATGTAACAACTTAATAGATGCGGACAAAATATTAGAACTTTCAAAAGAAAAAATACCAGAAGAAGATTTATCAAAAATAAATAAATTGGAAAACACCCAAAAAGAAACAACAATATTTATAAATGTAGGAAGACATCAAGAAAAACAAAAAAAATTAAGTAGATTAATAGAGGCAGCAACTATGTTAAAAAAAGACAATATGAATTTTAAAATTCTATTTATAGGTGACGGACCAGAAACTGAAGAATATAAAAAACAAGTAAAAAATAATCAATTGGAAAATAATATTATATTTTTAGGAAAAAAACAAAATCCATATCCATATTTTAAAATAGCAGATTGTGTTGTTTTAACATCAGAATATGAAGGGTATCCTGTAGTATTTTTAGAGAGTTTTATATTAGAAAAACCAATTATCACAACAAAGGTGTCAGATTATAAAGAAGTTGAAAATAAATATGGATTTGTAACTGAAAAAGATACTAAGGACATATATGAAAAAATGAAGAATTTTATTTTAAACGGATTTGAAATAAAAGAAAAATTTGACTATAAAAAATATAATGAAGAAATACTTAAAAAAATTGAGGATTTATTTTAAAACTCATGTCAAATTAATGATTGTCAAATTAATGATGAAAGGAAAACAAAATGCCAAAAGTAAGTATAATAGTACCATTTTATAATGTTGAAAAATACATAGAAAAATGTTTGCAAACATTAGTAAATCAAACATTAGAAGATATTGAAATAATATTGGTAAATGACGGTTCACGAGACGGAACAGAAGAAATAGCAAAAAAATATCAAGAACAATATCCACAAAAAATAAAATATCTTGAAAAAGAAAATGGTGGACTTTCTGATGCTAGAAATTATGCTATTCCATATGCAAAAGGAGAATATGTTGCTTTTTTGGACTCTGATGATTATGTTGAAACAAATATGTATCAAGAAATGTATGAGATTGCAAAAAAACAAAATAGTGATATGGTAGAATGCAATTTTATTTGGGAATATCCAAATAAATCCAGAATAGATGTAGGAACAACATATAATGGCAAACATGAAATGCTAGAAAAAGTAAGAGTGGTCGCATGGAATAAATTAATTAAAAGAGAAATATTAGAAAAGTCCAAAGTACAATTTCCGAAAGGATATAGATATGAGGATGTTGAATTTACATATAAATTAATACCATTTTTAGAAAAAGTATCATTTTGTAAAACACCAATGATACATTATATCCAAAGAGAAGGTTCAATATCTAATGTTCAAAATAAAAGAAACGCAGAGATTTTTGATGTAATGCAACATGTAATAGACTATTACAAAGCAAAAGGTTTATATGAGGAATATTATCAAGAATTAGAATATGTATATGCTCGATATGCTTTTTGTAGTTCTTTTTTAAGAATTGTAAAAATAAAGGATAAGAAGATTAGAAATGAATTATTGGATATAACTTGGAATAATGTTAACACAAAATTTCCAAATTGGAAAAACAATAGGATATTAAAAACAGAAAAAAGTAAAAAAAATCTGTATTTAAAATCAATAAATAAAATTACATATAAAATATATTCTAAAATATTTGCAATATAGGAAGAAAAGCAATATAGGAAGGAAAAAATAAGACATGAAATATAAAATAAAACTTGAAAATATAATGTGTGTATTTATTATACTATGCCCAATATTAGATATAGCAAGTTTTGTATTTAGAAATACATTTAACACCAAAATATCACCATCAACAATTATTAGACCAATAATACCAGCAATTGCAATATTATTTTTATTTATAAAAAAAGACAGAAAATTCAAAAAAAATATGATTATTGTAGGAACAATTTATGCGGTATATGCGGCTATACATATATATTTGTTTAGTAAAATAAAAACAGGTATGAGTTTTGGCTCAGAAACGCATGAGTTGCAATACATAATAAACTACACATTTATGATAATAAATTTAATAGTATTTACAACAGTATTTAAAGATGAAAATGTAGAAAAATTAAACAAAAGCATTTTAATATCAACAGGAATATATATTGGATCAATCTATATTGCAATACTAACAAAAACATCATCACACACATATATAGAAGGAATGGGATATAAAGGCTGGTTCGAGTCTGGAAATAGCATAAGTTCAATATTATTACTTACAATGTTTATATATTTGCCATATGTGAAAGATAAAAAATACAGAAAATTTATAATTTCTATAATAATTTTAGTAGGTGCTTTTTTAAGCATGTTGATAGGAACACGAGCAGGGTTATTTGGATTCATACTTGTAATAGCACTTTATATGGGAATAGAAGTTTTATTTAATATAATTCGAAACAAGAAAATAGACAAAAAATTTTTGATAATTGGAATAACAGGACTTGCAATTGTTATATTAGTGGTTATTGGGTTTGGTTCAACAACAATACAAAGAAGGAAACACTTAAAAGATATTGAATCAGATATTATAGATGAGTCAAGTCAAGAAAATGCACATATAACAGGAAGCACTTTAAGAATTAAAGAACAAATAGAAAATAATGAGATTGTAGAAGGATATATGTCTGAATCACAAAAACAATCAATTATGGACTTATATAATATTGCTAATAAATTACAAGTAAAAAATAATGACCAAAGAATGCAACAACTAATATATAATTTAGCACTTGTTAAAAATCAAAAAAATATATTATTAATATTGTTTGGTAATGGATATGTTGCAAATTTTAGTGAACTTGTATTGGAAATGGAATTAATTTCAATGCTGTTAAACTTTGGAATTGTAGGATTTGCATTATATATGGGACCTTTTATTGCAATATTATTTGCTGGTCTATATTATGGAATAAAATATAGAAAGGTGATAGATAGTCAATATGCATTCTTGTGGTTTGGCTTAGCAATGGCATTTGCTTTATCATTATTATCTGGTTACACTTTTTTTAATTTATCATCAATGATAATAATTGTGTCTATAAGCACAAATTTGATGAAAAAGATGAAAGAATATAAAAGTTAGTTTATTGAAAATTACTAAATCAAGAAATTGATTATAGCGAAAGGAAAATTTATGAAAAAAATATTATTTGGGATAACAGGTTTAACTCTTCGGTGGAGCAGAAAGAGTACTAGTAGATTTAGCAAATGAATTATCAAAAAAATATGATGTTACAATCTTTACTTTGTATGGAAATGGAGAACTAGAAGGACAATTATACACAAAAGTAAAACACGTAACATTATATAAACAAAAATATAATGATTTATCAAACTTTAAGAAAAAGGTAATTCCATTAAAAGTTTTATTAATGAAAAATAGAATCTATAAAAAATATATAAAAAAAGATTATGATGTAGAGATTGCTTTTTTGGAAGGACCTATAACACGTTTATTTAGTGTTAAGAACAAGAAAACAAGAAAAATAGCATGGGTGCATAACGATATTTCTTTAGTTTTTGGAAATGGCTTAAAGGCCAAAATGAAAAAGAAAACAGATAGAAAAATATATTCAAAATACAATAAAATTATTTTTGTAAGTAGAGATAATTTGAAAAAATTTGTTGAACAATATCCAGATTTAAGAAATGCAGAATTAGAACCTGTAAAAAAAGATGTAATATATAATTATTTGGACAAAGAATTGGTAATAAAAAAATCAAATGAAAATATGGATATTGAATTTGATAATAAAACTCTAAATTTTGTAACTGTCGCAAGACTTGTACCACAAAAGGCAATTGACAGAATTATAGGTGTACATACAAAACTTATACAAAATGGTTTTGAACATAATTTTTATGTAATAGGTGAGGGACCAGAACAAAAAAATTTGGAAAATAAGATAGATGAAAATCAAATTCAAAATACTTTTCACTTATTAGGTAAAAAAGAAAATCCATATCCTTACATAAAAAAAGCAAATTATTTTTGCCTTTTGTCAAAATTTGAGGGATATGGTATGGTTTTGGAAGAGGCAAAAATATTAGGAAAAAACATTTTGATAACTGATACTGCTGCAAGAGAAGCAGTAGAAAATTATGGACAGGCAGTTGTAATCCCAAATGATGAAGAGAATATATATCAAACTTTGAAAGAGGTTATTAAAAAAGGAAAAATAAATCAAAATAATATACAACAAAATTATGATAATAAAAAAATAATTGAAAAAGTAGAAAAATTATTAGAAGAGTAAAAAAGAAAGGAGCACAAAGTGAAAATTTCAATATTAACACCAACATATAATAGAGCAAATTTATTAACAAATTTATACAATAGCCTTGTTAAAAATTCAAATTATGGTTTAGAAATAGAATGGCTTATAATGGATGATGGTTCAACAGATAACACACAAAGTGTAGTTGAAAATTTTATAAAACAAAACAAAATAGATATAAAATATTTTAAACAAGAAAACCAAGGCAAAATGGTTGCAATTAATAATTTAGTAGAAAAAGCAACTGGAGAATTGATAGTCGATTGTGACTCTGATGATTATTTTTCTGATGATGCATTCAAGATAATTAAGGAATCTTATGAAAAATATCCAAATGAAAACCAAGAATTATATGGAATGTGTTTTTTAAAATATGATACTAAAGGACAAAATATGGGACAACTATTTAAGAATGAGAAGACTACAATGTTTGATTTGTATTTTAAAGAGGGAGAAGATGGCGAAAAGGCTCTTGTGTTTTATTCAAATATTAGAAAACAATTTAAACATGAGTTGGAATATGGTGAAAAGTTTGTTACTGAGGCTAGAATGTATCATAAAATGGATGAAAATTATAAAATGGCATGCATTAATGAACCAATTATGATTTGTGAGTATCAGGATGAGGGATATACTCAAAATATTATGGAGCAGTTTAAGAAGTATCCTTTTGGTTATTATATGTATTTTAAAGAGATTTTACATAAAAATATGAAGGGTGTTCTTTTTAAAAAGAGATTGTATGCAATTAAACATTTTTTGTTGTTTTGGTATTTAAAAAGAAAGAAGTAGGTTTGACAATAAGTTAAAATATGAGATATAATACACATATAAAAATTAGATAATTGCTTCTAAGAAGGGAATGAAAATAAAATGAAAAAAATATCAGTAATTATACCAATGTATTACGAAGAAGAAGTAGTACAAGAATGTTATAATAAAATGACACAAGTTTTATCAAATATAAAAGATTATGAATATGAAATAATTTGTGTAAATGATGGTAGTAAAGATAAAACACTATCAATATTAGAAAAAATTGCAGAAAATGATAAAAAAGTTAAAGTTATTTCATTTTCAAGAAATTTTGGACATCAATGTGCTGTAACAGCGGGCCTAAAATATGTAACTGGTGATGCTGTAGTTATAATTGATGCAGATTTACAAGATCCCCCAGAATTGATACCTGATATGCTAAAATTATGGGAAGATGGCAATGAAGTAATTTATGGTAAGAGAAAAACAAGAGAAGGAGAATCTAAATTTAAGTTATTAACAGCAAAAATGTTTTATAATACATTAAATGCTTTATCTGATGTAGAAATACCTAAAGATACAGGAGATTTTAGACTTGTAGATAGAAAAGTTGTTGATGTAATAAATTCATTACCAGAACATAATAAATTTTTACGTGGATTATTTAGTTGGGTTGGTTTTGAACAAAAAGCATTTGAATATGAAAGAAAAGAAAGGTTTGCAGGAAAAACAAAATATCCTTTAAAGAAAATGCTAAAATTGGCTTCAGATGGAATTATTGGGTTTTCAACAAAACCACTAAAAATGGTTGGAGGACTTGGCGTTTTAACAATATGTGTCTCATTTGTGATTTTAATATATGCATTATTATCATTTATATTTAAATGGAATAATTTAACACCAGGATGGACTTCATTAATGGTTGCAATTACATTTTTTAGTGGAATTATACTAATTTCATTATGGATGATAGGTGAATATATATCAAGAATTTATGATGAAAGTAAAGGTAGACCACAATACATTATAAATAAAGAAATAAATACAGAAAAATAAAATATATGTGAATAACGAAAGGAAAAATAAAATGGAAAAAATAAAGAAAATAGTAAAAAAAATATTAAATAAAGATGTTATGCTATATATTTTTTTCGGGGTTTTAACAACAATTGTTAATTTTGTTACGTTTTATCTTTTAAATGGGGTAATGAATATAGATGGAAATATATCAAATCTTGTTGCTATACCGTTGGCAATAATTTTTGCATATTTTACAAATAGAGAATGGGTTTTTCATACGGAGGCTAAGGGATTTAAAGAAAATTTTAATGAATTTTGTAAATTTGTGACTGGAAGAGCGTTAACAATGTTTATTGAATTTTTTGGATGTATGCTTTTATTTAAAACGCCAATACCTGAAATTGTTAGCAAACTGGGTGTAAATGTAATAATTATATTTTTAAATTTTTTTATAAGTAAATTTTTTGCTTTTAAGAAAAAAGATAATAAATAGGAGATATTTTAATGGAAAATTTTAATTTTAAACTAGAACCTGGGAAAGTAAAAGAAAATAAAATTGAATATATTGAACACGAACCGGTAATTTCTGTTATTGTTCCATCTTATAATAGTCAAGAATACATAGAACAAACAATAGTATCAATTTTAAATCAAACATTTCCATATTATGAGATTTTAATAGTAGATGATGGTTCAAAAAATGAAAACTCTTTAGAAAGATTAAGAAAAATAGAAAAACTAGATAGCAGAATAAAAGTAATACATAAAAGTAATGAAGGGTTAGCAGCAACGAGGGATTTTGGAGCGAAAAAATCATCAAAAAGTTGCAAATATTTAATGTTTTTAGATGATGATGATTTGATAGAACCAACATTTCTAGAATGTGCATATTGGACATTGGAAACGAATAAAGAAGCAGCGTGGACATATTCAGACTCAGTGGGATTTGATGGTCAAGAATATGTATGGAATAAATATTTCGACTCAGAAAAAGAAAAAAAAGTAAACGAATTAATATCACAGGGATTTGTTAGAAAAATGGATTTTGAGGAAGTCGGTGGATATGGATTAAGAGAAAAGGCTGTGAATGAAGACTGGAATTTTTGGTTAAAATTATTGGCAAAAGAAAAGAAACCGGTTCATATGAGCTATTGTGGACAATGGTATAGAAGAAAGAAAACAGGAGAATTACAAAAGGCAAATAAAAATAAAAAGAGGTCATTGGAAATAATAAACAAAACAGCAAGCCAAATAATAGATAGAGTTGAAGCAATTCAATATCCTAGATATAATTATAATTATGATACCATAATGGATAATGTAGAAGGTATAATTACACCTAAAAGAATTAATAAAAATGGAAAAAATAATATATTGTTTATAATTCCATGGATGATAACTGGAGGTGCTGATTTATTTAATCTTAATCTTGTAAAAGGATTAAATAAAAATAAATTTTCTGTAACAATAATAACAACAGAACCAAATAAAAATATTCTAAGACAGTATTTTGAAAAAAATGAAAAATGTGAACAAATTGCAACAGTTTATGATTTAACATCATTTATAGATAATAAATATTGGCCTGCATTTATAAATTATATTATTGAAAAGAATGACATAAATGTAATATTAAATTCAAATAGCAAATTTGGATATTCTATATTACCGTATTTAAAATCAAGATACCCATTAATACCAATTCTTGATTATGTACATATGGAGGAATGGTATAATAGAAATGGTGGATATTCAAGATATTCAGCAATGTATGAATCTATAATTGATAAGACTTTGGTTTGTAATGAAAATACTAGAAATATATTAATAAATTATTTTGAAAAGTCAAAAGAAGAAGTAGAAACAGTTTATATAGGTGTAGATGAAAAAAAATTTACGCCTGAAAAATATGACAAAGAATGCTTAAAACAAAAATACTTGGGAGTAGAAAAAAACAAAAAAATTATATCATATGTTTGTAGAATTTCAGAGCAAAAAAGACCAATGTTATTTTTACAAATAATAGCAAGTTTGAAAGAAAAAAGACAAGACTTTAAAGTTATTGTTGTTGGTGATGGAAATTTATTAGATAAAATGAAAGATACAGCAAAAAAATTGCAAATATATGATAATATGATTTTTATGGGAAATATGCAAAATACTACTGAAATATATGCTATTAGTGATGTTACTGTAAATTGTTCAATAAAAGAAGGGCTTGCCTTAACATCTTATGAGTCTTTAAGTATGGAAGTTCCAGTTGTTTCTGCTGATGTTGGTGGCCAAAAGGAATTGATTAACGAAAAAGTTGGAAAAATAGTAAAACTTAGACAAAATGAAAAAAATTTATATGATGAAAATTATAGTAAAGAGGAAATACAAGATTATGTTGAAGCGATTAATAATGTATTAGATAATTTGGAAATGTATAAAAAAAATTGCAGAAACAGAATTATAGAATATTTTACGATAGATAAAATGATAAATAAAATGTCAGATATTTTACAAAACACAGCAAAAAAACCTAGTGAAAACAAAATAGAAAATGGTATAAAATTAAAGGAAAATATTAATCTTTGTAGAGAGTTAATTACTTTAAATGTAAAAAATGACGAAGTTGAATATAAATGGGAATGTACAGAATATGAGAAAAGAATATATGGACAAGCATATTCTATACAAAGCATGAATTATAAAAAAGAAATTTTAAAAGAAATTTTATGGAAAAATCCAGCATGGAGAGGTTTTGTAAAAATAATACATAAATTAAGAAGATAAAATTTGTTGACAATAAATTTAATAGAAGGTATAATGTGTAAGAAATAAAATTATGCGTGGGTGATGAAATGAAAAATATTTTATTGTGTAATAATTCTATGGGAATAGGAGGAGTAGAAACTGTTATATTAAATCAAATATCAGCTTTTACTAGAAAAGGTTATAATGTATATGTAATGTCAGGAAAAGGAATATATTCGAACAAGATAGAAGAATTAGGTGGAAAATTTATAGAATTTGACTTTCCAGAAGAAAATACAATTGATGAAGAAAAAATAAATAAAATAGTTGATATAATCAAAAAAAATCAAATAACAGAAATTCATATACATAAATATCAATGTATACCTTCAGTAATGCCTGCAGCATTAATAACGGGAATACCGTATTTTGCGTATGAACATACAGTTTGGGATACTAAAAAATATTATACATGGAATTATCCTATTTATAGAAGTTTATTTCTGATTTATTTTAAAAATGCATATAAAATAATTGCTATAACGCCTAAAACTGCTGAAATTACCCAAAAAGAATATGGAATACCACAAGAAAAATATCAAATTGTTCATAATGGAATTGATTTGGAATTATATAAAAATAATAATATAAAAGATAACAGAAATATGGAAAATATTGTTATTGTATCACGAATGAATGATGAAAAAATATCTACTATATTAAGTGGGATTGATATTTTTAAAAATATATTAAAAAATAATAATGAAGCAAAATTAAATATTATTGGCGATGGAAATAAAATGAAAAATGTAGAAGAATATTTAGAAAAGAACAATTTAATAAAAACGGAACATGTTAAATTGCTTGGACCTAAAGATAATGTAAAGGATTACTTGAAAAATGCTGATTTACTATTGGGTGTTGATAGATGTGTGTTAGAGGCAATTGCAATGAAAATTCCAGTTGTTATAACAGGATATGATGGAATTAAGGGTATAGTTTGCAAGGAGAATATTGATAAGGCAATGGAAGAAAATTTTTCGGGAAATAATATGAAAACGATAGAAATGTCTGAATGTATAAAACAAATTGAAGGCTTGAAATTGGATAAGGAAAAAATAGTAGAAGAAAATCATAAGGTTGCAGAAGAAAAATTAGATTGTTATAAGAATTACATTAATATACCTGAAAATATAAAAATTAAATTTGATTGGATTGATTTATTTAAAATATTAAAGAAAAAAGAAGATGTAATACTAGAACAATCTAATGATATAAAAGAAAAATATGAATGGATTCAAAAAATAGAAAAAGGAAATAAAAAATTAATACATGATAAAGAAATACTTGATAACAGATTAGACATGGAAATTAAAGAAAAAAATGAAAATATTGAAAAAAATGCAAATCTAAAAAAAGAACTCAATAGTGTGTATAATAGTAAGAGATGGAAATATACAGAAAAATTAAGTAATATTTTTCATTATAATAAAAAATAAGAAAGAGGTAATATAAATGGATAATGTTCTAAATAACAAAAAACTTTCAATAATTGTACCAGTGTATAATGCAGAAGAATATTTAGGAAAATGCTTAGATAGATTATTAGAACAATCGTATAAGAATATAGAAATTATAATTGTAAATGACAGTTCACAGGGAAATTGTGAGGAGATTGCGGAAAAATATAAAAAGATTGATGATAGGGTAAAATATATAAAACATGAGAAGAATAAAGGATTATTTCAAGCAAGAATTACTGGTTCAAGTATAGCAACAGGAGAATATATTGCATTTCTTGATAGTGATGATTATGTTTCAATAGATTATTATAGAACATTAATGAATAATATTCAAGAAAATAATTCCGATATTGCTATGGGAAATATGGTATTAGAATATGATGATGGAAGAAGAGAAATATATAATTTATTTGATACAAAACATTTAAATTTAGTAAGCGAAGATTGTTTAAAACAATATTTTGAACAAGAAGGTTTATCTTTTGATTGGCATATAATATGGAATAAAATTTATAAAATGGAAATATGGAAAAAAGCATTAAAGCATTATAAAAATATAACAACACATTTATTAATGACTGAAGATTTTGCTTTTTCTACAGTATTGTTTTATTACGCAAGAAGACTTACAAAGGTTTCAAATGACTGTGTTTTTTATTGTAAACATGAAACAACTTCTACATCTATAAAAGATTTGACATTTAAAAAGTTTAATAAAAACATTACAGATATAACGACATCATTTGATTTTGTTGAAAACTTTTTGAAAGAGGTTAATTTGTATAGTAAATATAAAGCAAAATTTAACAAATGGAAATGCTTATATGCAAATCAACAAAAATCTTATGTCAATTCTTCAGAGATGACTAAAGATGATAAACTAAAAGCACTGAAAATGGTAGAAAAATTTTATCCTAATGCTGAAAAAATAAGTAATGCTGAATATTTTTATACAATAACAACAGATTGGGATGATGGATTAGAAAAAATCAAACTAGCGATTTGCAATAAGAATATTAAGTATGTAAGTTTTGACATTTTTGATACATTAATAAAAAGACCATTTTTTGTACCTACGGATTTATTCTTATTGTTAAACAAATATTTTAGAGAATATACAAATGGCGTAACGGGTATGGATTTTTCAAAAATAAGAATATATTGTGAACAATTAACACGAGAGAGAATAGAAAATGAAAAATGCCAAGAGATTACATTAGATCAAATTTATGACACAATAGCAACAGAATATAGTATTGAAAAAAATGTTCTTGATAAACTAAAAAGCAAAGAAATGGAATATGAAGTTAGATTTTGTACAAGGAGAAATACGGGATATGAATTATATACTCTTGCATTAGCAGTGGGCAAAAAAGTAATATTTACATCTGACATGTATTTATCAAGAGAAACAATAAACAAAATATTAGAAAAAAATGGATATATAGATAATGAAAAATTATATTTATCATCAGAAATAAAACTTTCTAAATCGAGAGGTGATTTATTTAAATACGTTCTAAATGATTTAAAAATAGAAAGCATGCAAATGTTACATATAGGTGATAATTATAGACCGGATGTTGAAATCCCAAGAAAATTAAAAATAAATTCTATGCATTTACCAAAGGCAACAGATGTAGCACAAAATCAAGAAAAAGTTAATCTATTTTCTAAAATGTTAATGCAAAATATGCCTTTTTGGAGAGACAATGCAGTTGCTATGAATTTTGTTGGTATTAGAACGATGTTTTCGATAGTAGCAAATAAATATTTTGATAATCCTTTTATAGCATTTAATAAATATTCAGATTTTAATGCAGATCCATATTTAATTGGATATTATATATTGGGCATGTATACATTTGGTATATCAAAATGGTTATTAGAAGAGACTGAAGGACAAGGATATACAAATATGGTATTTATGGCCAGAGATGGATATTTGCCAATGGAAACATATAAAATAATGAAAAAATTTTACAAAAATGTACCGGAGGAAAAATATTTATATGTATCTAGAAAAGCCTTAGTTCCAATAACAATAATGAGCAAATTAGATTTTTATAAATTACCAGAATGTATAAATGTAACAAAGCATACACCAAGGGAAATATTAAAATATTTAAAAGATTGCATTAAAGAAAACTGTGATATAGAAGAAATATTAAAGAAAAACAACGTAGAGATTGATAAAAAATTAAAAGACATAATGAGCTTTAATATATTTATTAAGGTTGTTATTGATAATTTATATGATGAACAAAAACATATGAACAATTTATTAAAATTAAGAACATATTTTGATAAATTCTTTGAAAATAAATCTGCAACATTTGACATAGGGTATAGTGCAAGACCAGAATTGTTTTTATCTAATTTGTGCCAAAAACCAATAGACACATTTTTCTTAAATATTAATCAAGATGAAGCATTCAAACATGCGAACATGGCAAATTTTAAATTAAAGACATTCTTTAGTGGAAAGCCATCTGCAACAGGATTTGCTTATGAATCTATGTTATCTGCACTAGCTCCATCATGTATTGGGTATGATATAAAAACGTTAGATGTTAAACCAATATTTGAAGAATATAGCAAAACATATCAAGAAGAATTTATTATCAGTATAATGCAAAATGCTGCTATTGAATTTGTACAAGATATAACAAATATATTTGGAGAAGAAATAAAAGAGTTATATTATGAAAAATATTATATATCTTTACCAATTATGGCATATATAAATTCTTCAAAAGAAATTGATAAATCAATATTTAATGCTATTTATTTTGAGGATGATGTTCGCTTAAATGAACCTGTTAAAATGACAGTAGAATGGAATAGAGAATTAGGATTTAAAAATCAAAGAACAATGCAAGAACTTATTTATGGAGGTCATTCAAATAACAATAATCATCAAGGATATTTAAATTATAATGCATATCCGGACTTAGAACATCATAGTAAACCAGTAAGATTTATATACTATATATTATATGATAGAGAAACTTTTAAAAGGAGAATGAGAGAAACATTTAAAAATCATAAAATATTATTTTTAATGGGAAAAGGCATATATAATTTTGGTGGAAACGTAAAAAGTATAGTATATAAGGGAATTCATAAGATAAGAGGAGGACAAAATTAGTGAAAGAAAATGAAGAAAAATATGCAATAGAGGTCCAAGATGTCTATAAGACGTTTAATGTATATTTAGATAAAGCAAATAGTTTAAAAGAAAAAATGTTATTTTGGAAAAGGAATAGAAAAGAAGTAAGACAGGTTTTAAAAGGAATTAATTTAAATATCAAAAGAGGAGAGGCAGTTGCACTAATAGGAGTAAATGGAAGTGGAAAATCAACGCTATTAAAATTAATGACAAAGATAATATATCCTAATAAAGGAAAAATTCTTATAAATGGAAAACTAACATCATTACTAGAACTTGGTGCTGGTTTCCATCCTGATTTTTCTGGAAGGGAAAATATATATTTTAACGCTTCAATATTTGGATTAACAAAAAAACAAATTGATGACAGATTAGAACAAATAATTGAATTTTCTGAATTGGGAGATTATATAGACAACCCTGTAAGAACATATTCATCAGGAATGTTTATGAGACTTGCTTTTGCTGTAGCGATAAATGTAGATGCTGACATTTTGTTAGTTGATGAAATTTTATCTGTTGGAGATCAACATTTTCAAGAAAAGTGTATTCATAAAATGAAACAATTAAAAGAGGAAGGAAAAACTATGGTTTTTGTAACACATAGTTTAGATTCTGCTAAAGAATTATGTGATAGAGCAGTATGGTTATGTAATGGAGTTTTGAAATTAGATGGCAAAACAAACGAAGTTATAGAAAAATATATAGAAGAAACAGCATAAGGAGGGAAAAATAAATGAAATTTTTTAAATCGTTATATGAATATAGAGAATTATTAAAAACTAGTATTAGCAAGGATGTAAGAGGGAAATATAAAAATTCTGTATTGGGAATATTATGGTCTTTTTTAAATCCTCTTTTACAAATAGCAGTTTATGCAATAGTATTTCCACTAATTATGAAAAGTAATTTACCAAATTATACAGTTTTTCTATGTTGTGGATTAATACCTTGGAATTTCTTTTCTGCAGCAATTTCAAGAACATCATTTACGATGATTGAAAATGGCAATATAATTAAAAAGGTGTATTTTCCTAGAGAAGTATTACCAATATCTGTAGTAACTAGTGAGGCAATAAATTTTATTATCTCAACAATTATAATATTAGCTTTTGTTTTAGGATATGGAATGGGATTAAGCAAATTTTTAATATTTTATCCATTAGTGTTATTAGTGCAATATATTCTACTAATTGGAATATCATTTATTGTATCAAGTGTTACAGTGTACTTTAGAGATTTACAACATTTTATAGGTATAGCATTACAATTATTATTTTATGCAACACCAATTGTGTATGCTCCAAATACTATACCGGAAAACTTTCAATGGATTTTAAAATTTAATCCAATGACATATGTAATAAACGGATATAGAGATATATTTTATTATAAACAAATGCCAGATTTATCTTCAATGGTTATGGTATTGGGAGTTGGACTAATTGTATGTTTAACAGGATACTTTATATTTAATAAATTGCAAAGAAGATTTGCAGAAGAATTGTAATGGAGAGAAAAATGAAAGATAAGTATAAAAAAATTATAGAAAAAAATAAAAAAGATATGTATGTATTTATTGGGATGTTAATATTTTCAATAATATTATGTACAAACTTTTTAAAAATACATTTTGCACAAGATACATATTGTTTATATGCGTCAGGGTATTATGATTATATGTTACATTTTTTAAGATCAGCAAGGTTTTTTAGTGCGTTAGAATTATTAGTATCAAGAATATTAGATATTACTTTATTAACTAATTTAAGAATTATATCAATTATGGGTATTTTATTTATTACAATTGCGTGGTTTGTATTGTATAAATTTATTATTAAATTAATAAAAAAAGAAAAATCTATATATTGGAACATTTTGATTGCTATTATAACATTTTCAATATTATATAACTTTGCTAGTTGTGAATTATTTATATTTGCTGAGTCAGGAATTATGTGTTTATCAATACTATTTGCAGTTATTGCTGCATGTGTATTTAATTCAGATATAAAACATAGATATTTAATATCTTTTATATTTGTATTTTTATCTTCAATCTCATATCAGGCTACTATATCGGTTTTTGTTATATTGGCATTGATTATGGAGGCATATAAAAACAAGGGAAATATAAAAAAGGTTATAGGAGAAGCAATACTAATAGGGATATTTTATGGTGGAGCACTTGCTTTAAATTTGGCTATAATTAAGGTGATAGATCATATTTTTAAAGATACAATAAGACCAACTGCCATTTTAACAATTCAAGCAATTATAGATACAATTAAAAAATATGGAACAATAATGGCAGTAGATACATTTAAAGTGTTACCAAAATATTTTTATCTAATAATCATTGGAATAATAACAGTATGGTATGTAATTAATAATTTGAAAAATAAGGATTTATTTTCAATATTAGAATATATAATATTAGTTGTATTAGCATTTATAATGCCTTTACTACCTGTTGTAGCAACAGCTCAATCTCAACAATATTTGGAACCAAGAATGTCATTTAGTTATGCATCAATAACGGCAGGATTAATATTATATATTGCTTTAATGTTTGATATAGAAACTAATAATATCAATAAAAAAATTGCAGTTATTTTTGCTATAGGGTTAATAATTTTAAATTCTATGTATTTTATTAGAAATTCAACTGAAAATGTTGTATCTGGATATTTAGATAGAAATGTTGCAAAATCAATATTAGAAGAAATATATGAATATCAAAATGAAAACAATATAAAAATAGAAAATATTGGAATTGCATATGACCAAAGATCTACAACATATTATGATGGACAACCTTCTTTGGAAACTACAAATGTTAGAAGTATGGTAACAAATTGGGCCGCAGTTCAAGTTTTAGAATTTTATAGTGGAGAAACTTACAATATAGTTGAAACACCAAATGATGTTAAACAAAAGTTTTTAGAACATGATTGGAAATTTTACACTCCTGAACAATTGGTGTTTAATGGAAATACCTTATATATTTGTTTATATTAAAGAAAAATGTGTATTTATTTTTGTAAATACGCATTTTTTATGTATGTGTAAATGATATATTTAATTCCATAATAATCATGTGAAAAATTAATTGACTTTAAAATTCTATTATGTTAAAATTGTGGTAGTTATTGAAGGATTTAGATAAAAAAAGTCGAATCTGTTTTACAAGGGGGATAAAGTTATTGTGAAAAAGAGTATAAAAAAAGTTATAAAAATTCTTATGTTGATTTCAATTATTTGTTTTTTTAGTATAAGAACAGATGCAAAAAATTTAGAAAAAGAGAATAAGGAATCAACTAAAACTTATAGTAACACATCTGAAAAAACAAAGGAAAATGGAATATATAAAGTTGCTATAGGAAAAGAACCTAATATTGCATTTGAACTTCCTGGAGGAAATAAATCGGATAATACACAAGTTGGAATGTGGAACTATGGAGATGTTGCGTGGCAAAAATTTTATTTTGAATATAAAGATGGATATTATAAAATAACGGCAATGCACACAGGAAAAAGTTTGACAGCAAAAAATAATAATGTTGAAGAAGGAACAGAAGTAGTTCAGACAGATTATATAGATAGTAATGGACAGAAATGGAGATTAAGAGATACCAATAAAAACGGATGGATAATTTCACCGTTAAGCAATCCAGATTTAGCAATTACTGTTGATGGTACGATACAAAATGGGACAAAGATTATATTATCAAAAACATTAGATAATGATAACCAAATGTTATATTTGTATAATATAAATGATAATGAAAAAGTAAGAAATGAAGGAATATACAATGTAGCTATAGGAAAAGATTCTAACAAATCATTTGAACTTCCAGGAGGAAATAAGGAAAATAATACTCAAATTGGGGTATGGAATTATGGAAATGCTGCATGGCAAAAATTTTATTTTAAATATGAAGATGGATTTTATAAAATAACAGCAATGCATACAGGTAAAAGTTTAACAGTAAAAAATAATAATATCACAGATGGTACAGAAATAGTTCAAAATGATTATGTTGGAAATGATTCTCAAAAATGGATATTAAGAGATACAAATAAAAATGGATGGATAATTTCACCACTGTGTAATCCTGATTTAGCAATTACAGTAAAAGATTCAATACAAAATGGTGCTAAAATAATATTATCAAAAACAAGAGATAACGACAACCAAATGCTGTATTTATTTAATATAAATAAGGATGAAAGAAATCATCAAGATGATATATATAGAGTTGCTGTAGGAAAAGATTATGACAAATCTTTAGAAGTTCCTGGCGGCAACCAAAGCAACAATGCAAAAGTTGGAATATGGAGTTATGGAAAAGCCACATGGCAAATGTTTAAATTTGAATATCAAGAAGGATTTTATAAGATAACAGCAACACATACAGGCAAAAGCCTAACTGCAAAAAATTACAATATAAAAGAAGGAACGGAAATAGTCCAAAATGATTATGTTGGAAATGATTCTCAAAAATGGATATTAAGAGATACAAATAAAAATGGATGGATAATTTCACCGTTAAGCAATCCAGATTTAGCAATTACTGTTGATGGTACGATACAAAATGGGGCAAAAATTATATTGTCTAAAACACTAGATAATGATAACCAAATGTTTTGGATTATGCCACATATTGAAAAAGGAATAGAAGAAGGAACTTATGGTGAATCAGGTCTTATGTACAAAGGAACAGGTGGTTCTTATTTGAAATACTACAAGATAGGAACAGGCCCAAAACATTTGATTTTAAATTTTTCTATACATGGATTTGAGGATTCTTATAGTAGAGATGGAGGAGAATTAACATATTTAGCAAATGAATTCTATAGTTATTTAAAAAAATATATGTCAGATAATTTAATTGAAAATTGGACAGTATATATTTTACCAAATTCAAATCCTGATGGACAGTACAATGGATGGACTAATAATGGTCCTGGCCGTACAACATTATATAGTTGGGCTGGTGGACATAAAGGAATTGATATGAATAGATGTTTTCCAATAGGGTATACACGTGCTTATTCAGAGAGAAACTATAATGGAACTGAACCAATGCAGGCATTTGAAGCACAACATTTAAGAGATTTTATATTAAATCATACTGGTGAAAAAAATATTATTATAGATGTACATGGATGGCTAAATGAAACAATAGGCGATAATGAAATTGGTAGTTTTTTCAGAAGTCAATTTGGAATTAATAAACATATAGCAACATATGGAAACGGATATTTAATTCAATGGGCAAGAACAATACCTGATACGAGATCAATGTTATTAGAATTGCCAGAGGTTAAGAGCCATAATGAATTAATTAATAAAAATTATGTTAATAAATTTAATAGAGCAACAATAAATTTAATGAATAATTACTAGAATGGAGGAAAGTACTAATGAAAAAAGAAAAATTTTTTTTAATGGCAATTATAGTAACTTTAATATTAGGCTTATTAGGGACGAATAGTTATGCAAAAGCAGATAAAGTAAAAGAAAATGGTATATATAAAGTGTCAATTGGTAAACAACCTAATAAAGCACTAGAACTTCCTGGAGGCAATACAGACAATAATGCAGGAATAGGACTTTGGGATTATGGAAGTGTGGCATGGCAAAAATTTTATTTTGAATATGAAGGTGGATTCTATAAAATAACGGCAATGCATACAGGTAAAAGTTTAACTGTTAAAAATAATAATATTACAGATGGTACAGAAATAGTTCAATCTGATTATGTTGGCTCTGATGGACAAAAATGGATATTAAGAGATACAAATAAAAATGGATGGGTAATATCTCTTTATAGTAATTCAAACTTATCTATATGTGTAAAGGGATCAATACAAAATGGTTCAAAAATTGTATTATCTAAAACGGCAGATAACGATAATCAAATGTTTTATTTATATGATATAAGTAATAATGAAAAAACTCATAATGATGGTATATATAAAATGTCGATAGGTGTTAATCCAAATAAAACACTAGAACTTCCAGGAGGTAATACAGAAAATAATACAAGAATAGGCATATGGGAATATGGTAATGCAGCATGGCAAAAATTTTATTTTGAATATAAAGAAGGATATTATAAAATAACATCAATACATACAGGAAAAAGCCTAACTGCTAAAAATAACAGTTTAGCAGAGGGAACAGAGATAATTCAATCTGATTATGCGGGAACAAGTGGACAAAAATGGATATTAAGAGATACAAATAAAAATGGATGGATAATATCTCCTTTAAGTAATCCAAATTTAGCAATAAGTATACAGGGGAAAATACAAAATGGTTCAAAAATGATATTATCTAAAACAAGGGATAATGACAATCAAATGCTATATTTATATAATATTAGCAATAATGAAAGAACACATGAAAATGCAACTTATGAAATTTTAATAGGTGCTTCTTCCAACAAAGGACTAGAAGTACCAGGTGGCAATACAGAAAACAATACTAAAATAGGAATATGGGATTATGGAAATGCTTCATGGCAAAAATTTAAATTTGAATATAAAGAAGGATACTATAAGATAACAGCAATACATACGGGAAAAAGTTTAACAGTTAAAGGTGACAACTTAAAGGAAGGAGCAGAAATTGTACAATCCGATTACACCGGAAGTAATTGCCAAAAATGGATATTGAAAGATAGTAATAAAAATGGATGGATAATATCTCCATTAAATAATCCAGAATTAGCACTTACTATACAAAATAGTATACAAAATGGTTCAAAAATAGTGTTATCAAAATTTAAAAATAATGATAATCAAATGTTTTATTTGGTAAAAACTGTTGAATTCAAAAAAACTGTTGATAATGGTACATATAAGCTAGCAGTGGGAGTAAATACAAATAAAGCAATAGAAGTTTCAGGAAATAATGTAAATAATAATGCAACATTAGGAATTTGGGAATACGGAAATGTTTCATGGCAGAAATTTAAATTTGAATATGTTGATGGTTTTTATAAAATAACTGCAAGACATACTGGTAAGAGTTTAACAGTAAAAGATAATAATATAGTTGGAGGAACAGAAATAGTACAAGATGATTATAAAGGACTATTAGGACAGATGTGGATAATAGTAGATAGTAAAATAAATGGATGGACATTTTCACCTGTATCACGTCAAGATCTTGCAATAACTATACAAAATAAGATAGAAAATGGCTCAAAAATAGTATTGGGAGATAAACAAAAAGCTAGTAGTACACAATTATTTTATTTATATAAAACTACTGTTAGTGGAGTGAATATAGATTCAATAAAATATCCGGGGGTAATGGATTCATTAGATAGTCTTGCAGAAAAATATCCAAATTGGCAATTCGAAATTTTATATACAAATTTAGATTTTTCAACAGCGGTAAGAGGAGAATATGAATATGCTAATAAACAAGGAAACTTAGTATATACACCAACATATAATGGTGATTGGATTGCACCTAATCCATATATAAGTGGAGTATGGGCATCAGCATCATATAATGGTATAGCATATTTTATGGATCCAAGAAATTTTCTAAATGATACAGATATATTTCAATTTTTGGATTTAGGAAATTATGAAAGTAGTGGAGCAACATTAAGTTCTATAAAATATCAAGTTGACGATACATTTTTACAAAATAATGCTAGTGATATTATGTCTGCATGTAAAAATAAGAATATAAATCCATATTATGTTATAGCAAGATTATTTCAAGAACAAGGTAGAAATGGATCTGGAACTATAAATATGGATGGTGGTGATGGAAAAAAATATTATAATCCATTTAATATTGGTGCACAAGTAGGAAATGATATTCCAACTGCATTAGCATATGCAAAAGATAAAGGTTGGGATACAATGCAAAAGGGATTAGAAGGTGGAATTACAATATTAAAGAACAATTATATAGGTATAAAACAACATACACTTTATTTAAACAAATTCGATGTAAACCCAGCAAGTGGAGGTGGATTATATAATCATCAATATATGCAAAATCTATCTGCTGCATATAGTGAAGCAAGAACACTTAGAAGCGCATATGTAAATACAGGAACATTGAAAAATTCAATTAAATTTGTAATACCAGTTTATGAGAATATGCCATCAACAAATTCAATAAAGCCAGAGTCAAATGGCGGAAATCAACAAGTTACAGGTGAAAAGGTGACTGTTAGAACAGAAAGCAAAACAGGAATAAGACTTAGAAAAGATCCAGGAACGAATTCTGAAATTGTTGCATCTATATCAGATGGAACAATTGGAATACGCATAAATAAACATGTAAAAAATATTGATGGATATTGGTGGGATGAAGTTGATTTTGGCAATGGACTTAAAGGCTATGCAGCAACTGATTATTTAAGATAAATATAGGAGATTAGGGTTGAGAATATTTTCTTTCCCAGCCTTAATCATATTTTGAAAGGAAAATGATTGAAATGAAAAAATATTTAACAATATTATTAATAAGTATGTTATTGATTTTTAATATATATAATTTTACATATGCAACAGAAGAAGATGGCAGATTTGTCGATATACCAGTACCACCAGCAAGCTCTGGAAGAACTGATTTTACTTCTGAAGAGGGACAAGAACAAGCAAAGGAATATGAAGAAGTTAAGAATACAGAACAAACAAATAGTGAAGTTTTAGAAGAAAATTTTATTTTATATAAGGGAACAGAAGAAATAGATGGGAATACAATAAATGAAAATAATGTTACTCAAAATCAAAAATTACAAAATAATGAAAATATAGAAAATGATGATATAACAATAAATGAAAAAAAGACTAAGGCTAATAATAGATTAATAATAATTTGTGGTATTATAATTGTGATAATAATTATATTTATGATTATAAAAAATATAAAAAAAGCAAATGAGAAATAAATAATGTGTACATAAAGAAAGGAAAATGTGATAAAAATGAAGAAAAAAATATCTTTAATAGTACCATGCTATAATGAAAGTGAAGGAATAGAAAAATTTTATGAAGAAACAATAAAAACAATAAAAAAATTAGTAGAAAAGTACGATTATGAAATTTTATTTATAGATGATGGAAGTTCGGATAATACATTAAAAAAATTAAAAGAATTAAAGAAAAAGGATGAAAATATTAGAATAATAGCATTTTCAAGAAATTTTGGAAAAGAGGCAGCTATGTATGCTGGATTGGAAAATTTTACTGGTGAATACGTTGTAATAATGGATGCTGATTTACAAAATGACCCTGAAATTATAATTGATATGATAGCAGGAATGGAAGAAAATTATGATATGGTAACTACTTGTAGAAATAGAAAAGGCGAATCTGTTATAAAGAGTATGTTTGCAAGAATGTTTTATGCTATAATGGGAAATGTCGGATCTGTAAAAATTAGACAAGGTTCTCAAGATTATAGAATGATGAAAAGACATGTTGCGGAATCAATTTTATCATTAAAAGAATATAATAGATTTTCAAAAGGAATCTTTAATTGGGTAGGTTTTAATGTTAAATATATAGAAGTAGAAAATAGACCAAGAGTTGCTGGAGAATCAAAATGGAGTTTTAAAAAATTATTTAAATATGCAATAGATGGAATAACATCATTTACTACAGCTCCACTAAAAATATCAATTATATTAGGATTTATAATATCATTTTTATCTATAATATTTGGAATTAGTATTATTATAGAAACTATTGTAAAAGGTAAAATTGTTCCTGGATACGCATCAACAATAACTGCTGTATTATTTATAGGAGGAATCCAATTAATATCTATAGGAATATTATCTGAATATATTTCAAAAATGTATTTAGAAATAAAACAAAGACCTAAATATATAATTAAAGAAAAAATTGATAGATAAAATTTTAGAAGGGAAAATGATTGTATATGAAAAAACTTTTTTTTCTACTATTGATAATTGTAATTATAATTGGAATAATTTTTGGGATAAAAAAAGAAAATTATGAAAATGTAAAAGAAACAAATAATATCGAAGAGACAAATATTGAAAATCAAGAGACTATTGAGAGTGATAAAAATTTAATAGAAGAGGAAACAGATACTACAATTAATAATGTTGTAAATGTATCTATTGAAGAATTACAAGATATGAAAAAAGAAATAAATGCAACAGGAAATACAGATATATATCAAGTAGAAGAAGAGAAAGATGGAAGAAAAATTTTACAAATAAAACCACAAATTCAATTCAATGTTGACTTAGCAGGTATTATAAAAAAATCAAAGCCTGAGGAAAAAGAATTGGGAAATTTACTTGAAAATATACCATCAAATAATGGCATATGGATATCTAATCAGTCTAGAGATTTATTTTTGATGTTATTAAATAGAAATAGTATAAATAATTTTTATATATCAGAGGATGGATATTTAAAAAGCGATGGTAGTATTGAAAGTTATATTGAAAAAAAACTAGAAAAAATGATTAATTCTAAGAAATTGTATATCATAAATATTACTGGAATTGCATATCAAAGAGATTATATTTCAGGTGAAATAGTAGAATATCCATTTGAAGAAATGGATCCTGAACAAATTTTGGAATCATATAAATATGAAAATAAAATAATACTAGAATTATCAACCAATGCAAAACATAAATTAACAGATAAAGAAATTTTAGAAACTATAGTAAAATACTAAAGATATGAAGGGAAATGATATTATGGAAAAAATTAAAATATTTGCTTGTAGTAAATCAGCAGAACCTTTTACAAGGGAAATATGTGATTATTTAAAATTGTCTATGGGAAAAATTGAAAGAATGAAATTTAAAAATGATAATAATTTTGTTCAAATATTAGAAACGGTTAGAGATTATGATGTTTACTTAATTCAAAGTACAATGCCACCCGTTAATGAAAGAATAATGGAATTATTAATAACAATAGATGCAGTTAAAAGAGCATCTGCAAGAAATATTAATGTTGTATTACCTTACTATATGTACTCAAGATCTGATAAAAAAGATCAACCAAGAGTACCAATAACAGCAAAACTTTTTGCAGAGTTATTAGAAGCAGCTGGTGCAACAAGAGTGATAACTTGTGATTTACACAATCCTGCAATACAGGCATATTTTAATAATATAAATTGCGATAGACTTTCAGCAGAAAGATTATTAGAAAAATATTTTGAAGATAAAAAATTAGATAATAAGGTAATAGTTGCGACTGATGCAGGAAGTTCAAAAAAAGCATATAAATATTCTGAATTTTTCGGATGCCCAATAGCAATGCTTGATAAAAGAAGAGATGGAAATAAAGATAAAGCAATTGGAACAACAATTATTGGCGATGTAAAAGGAAAAAATGCAATTATATTTGACGATGAAATAGATACTGCAGGTTCTATGATGGAAACTGTAAGAGTATTAAAGGAGTTCGGAGCTGGATCTGTATATGCAGCATGTACACATGGAGTTCTTTCAGGACCAGCAATTGAAAGAATACAAAATTCACCAATTAAAGAACTTGTTATAACAAATACAATACCTTTACCAGAAGAAAAGAAAATTGATAGAATAAAAGTGGTATCTATTGCACCATTATTTGCAGAAACAATAAAGAGATTAAATGAAAAGAAACCATTAGGTGAATTATTAAAAACATTTATTTAATTATAAAAGAAAGATGTGATATTATTGATAAAACTAAGTATTATAATTCCAGTATTTAATGCTGAAAATACACTAAAAAGATGCTTGGATTCTGTTTTACAACAAAAAGACGATGAATTAGAAATAGTTGTAATAAATGATGGAAGTAAGGATTTATCAGATGAAATAATGCAGGAATATAAGTTAAGATATCCAGAAATAATTTCATACTATAAAAAACAAAATACTGGAGTTGCAGATACTAGAAACTATGGAATAGCAAAAGCAAAGGGAAAGTATATAATGTTTCTGGATTCTGATGATTATATAGATATTGATTTATATAGTATAATAAAACAATATATAGAAAAGAATATAGAACTTATAAAATTTAAATTACAAAGAGTTGATGAAAATAATAATATTATAGAAAAGGTAACTGGACCGATATTTGAAAAAACAACAGGAGAGGAAGGATTTAAATATTTATATGCATCAGATGTTTTACTTGATTCTCCATGTGTATATGTAATGAAAAAAGACATATTTATACGTAATAAACTCTTGTTTAATGTTGGAACGGAACATGAAGATTTTGGGCTTATACCATTTGTAATTGTATTGGCAAGTTCAATGATATCAATTGACTTTTATGGTTACCAATATGTTCAATCTAATGGAAGCATAACACGAAACAATGATTATAATAAAACAAAGAAAAAGGCTTACGATGCTTTAAAACAATATGATGAGGCATTAATAAAAATCGAAAAATATAATATTAATAAAAACACAGCAGATTATTTAAAAATATATTATACAAATGCAATTTTATTAAAAACAGAAACTCTTGAAGATAAAGATCAAAAACAATACATAAATGAAATAAAAAAGAGAAGAATGATTAAAAATATAAAGTCAAGTAATATAAAACAATTGTTAAGAAAAATAGTATTATTATTGAGTATAAAACAATATTTAAAATTTAGAAAAAAAGTAAAATAACTATTTAATTGAGGAGAAAAAATGAAGCGGAAAATATAATATTTTGATATGTCATGCAAGATTAACAGCAGGCGGAATTGAAACTGCATGTATAACTCAAATAAAGGAATTTTCAAGAAGGGGATATAAAATATATGTTTTAGCAGAAAATGGATTTTATGCTGAAAAGTTAAAACAAATAAAGGGAGTTACGTATATCAATTTTCCATATGAATCACGAGCAAGTTATAATTTACAAAAAGTTGAACAAGTAAAGGAAATTATAGAAAAATATAATATAAAATTAGTATATATACATCAAATTGATTGTGTTGCATCTGTACTTTCAGCATGTATACTGACAAATATCCCATATATTGCATATGTACATCATGGAATTACAGGAGTATATGATGACGAACTACAAATGGGAAATATGGGTAGGAACTTCCAGACACTATATTATAAAATGGCTTCAAAAATTATTGCAATTCAAGAAGCATCAAAAAAAGAAAATATGGAAAGATTTAAATTGGAAGAAAACAAATATAAGGTAATACCTAATTGCGTGGATTTTTTGGAATTTAACAGCAAGAGTCCAATAAATTTAAATAAAGTTTTATTGATTTCAAGATTTGAAAAAGATAAGAAAAATGGTGTTATAAATGGATTAAGATGGTTTTTAGAATACAAAAAATTAAATTCTAAAGCAGAATTAACAATTGTAGGTGATGGAAGTCAAAGACAAAAAGTAGAAGAACAAATAAAAGAACTAAAGATTGAATGCCATATGTTAGGAGCACGTAATGATATTAGAGATATTATGGAACAAAATGGTATCATATTAGGAATTGCTAGATGTGCTCAAGAGGCTATTGCTATGAAAAGAATAGCAATTATTACAGGTAATGAAGATTTCCAAGGAATAATAACAAATGATAATATAGAAAAATTTTCTTATACTAACTTTCAAGATATAAAAAATGGAAAAAAGGAGTATGCAGAAGTTGCTAAACAGGTCTATTTATTAAAAAACAAGGATATCGGGAAAATAGTAGATAAAAATTATGAATGGTTGTATACAAATAGAAATATAAAGGACAACATTTATGAGGTAGAAGATATTGAAAAAATAAACAATCCTATAACCGAATTAGATAGAAATGAAATTTTAAGAATTTTAATTGGAGAATTACAATATATGCATACATGGATGCAAAAAGAAATTGACAGAGGATGGGAAGCCAGACAAAAAACTGAAGATTATTACCTTGGAAGAGAAAAATGGAATAATAAAGTTTTAAAAGAAAAAGAACAAGAATTAGAACAGTATATTGCAAAATATAATAATGCATTAAATGAGCTTGAAAATATAAAAAGTGGTAAATTCTGGAAAATATACAAAAAATTATTTAAAAATAACAAAAATAAGATATAAAATGTTAAGTAAGGAGTAAGAAATGAAAAAAATCAGTATAATTATACCTGCGTATAATGAAGAAGAATCATTACCTATGTTAAGGGGTAGAATAGAAAAACTAATGGATTCTATGAAAAACTATGAATTTGAGATATTGTTTGTTAATGATGGAAGTAAAGATAGGACAATAGAAATTATAAAAAAAATGAGGGAAGAAGACACAAGATTCAACTATGTTGATTTCTCTAGAAATTTTGGAAAAGAAATTGCAATGATTGCAGGACTTGATTATGCAACAGGTGATTGTGTAATATTTATGGATGCAGATTTACAAGACCCACCAGAATTGATACCAGAACTTGTTAAATATTGGGAACAAGGATATGATGATGTATATGCCAAAAGACGTTCTAGAAAAGGTGAAACATGGCTAAAGAAATTTACTTCAAAAATGTATTATAAAGTATTACAAAAAACAACTAGAATAGAAATACAAAAAGATACTGGTGACTTTAGATTACTTGATAGAAGATGTGTAAATGCTTTAAAAAAATTAAGAGAATCTGAAAGAAATACAAAGAGTATGTTTAGTTGGATTGGATATAAAAAGAAGGAAGTTTTATATGATAGAGATCCAAGAATTGCAGGGACTACTAAATGGAATTATATTAAACTAATAGATTTAGCAATAGATGGTATAACATCATTTACAACTTCTCCATTAAGACTTTCTACATATATTGCTATTCCTACTTTTCTAGTATTATTTGTTTATTTTATATATGTTATAGTAAAATGTTTTGTTATTAAGCAAGCAATACAAGCTTTTCAAGCAATTATATTATTAATATTATTCTTTTCTGGAGTTCAAATTTTACTATTTGGAATTGTAGGCGAATATTTAGGAAGAATATTTAATGAAACAAAAAATAGACCATTATATTTAGTCAATGAATATAATGGAGAAAAAGAAATGAATGAAGAAAAAGTCCAAACAAAGAAGTAGAAAAAACTACTTCTTTTTGTTTAACAAACTTATAATAAAAAAAGTAACACCATAAACCAAAACAAAAAGAAAAACATTAAAAATCAAATTACCAACCAAACCGACAAAATTAAATCTCCAAATATTAACCACAAAAAATCCAACCAAACTACAAAATAAAGGAACAACAATCCAATCTATCAAATTAGGTTTAATCCTAGAATACTTAAACAACTGAAAAAGACTAATACTAAAATTCAAAACCTCACTAAAAAAGATAGAAAGAACATAGCCCTTAATTCCTAAAACAGGAAGTAAAAAATAAATAAAGCAAGTAGTAATACTTAGATCTAAAATATTACAGCACATAACGCCAAACTGTTTGTTCAAGCCTTTTAGAATGCAGTCGATAATATGGTCCATGTACATAAAAAATATAAATGGAGTAAATACCTTAAAAAAGTATCCGGTCTCAATGTTATTATAAATTGCAAGCCCTAAATCATTTGAAAATATAAAAAATATACTGCAAACACACATAGAAAATGCACAAGTAATTTTAAAAATCTTATTTGCAACATAGTTAATTGCTTTATAGTTTTTTTGTGCTACATATGTTGAAAATTCTGGTATTAAAAGCATACTATAAGAATCTGTAAGAACAGTTGGAAATGTTATAACTGGAAGTACCATACCATTAATCATACCATATTGTGAAAGAGCTCTGCTACAAGAAATTCCAGACTTTTCAAGTTGATTAGGAATTATCAATTGTTTTAAAGTTGAAAGTCCAGAGCGTATATATGATGTAACAGCTACTGGAAAAGCAATTTTTAAAATATTAATTCTTTGTCCAAATGAACGGACATTTTCTAATTTTTTAAGTCTTATATCTATAATATATAAAATAAAAATCAATGTAAAAGAACATACTTCTGAAATTACATCAGCTAAAATAAGCGAAATACAAACCGCTTCTACACCATTAGCTATATTTATTTTTAACAACATTATTGTTGCAACCATTTTAATTGTAAATTCAAAAACTTGGGTAATAGCATTTTTATAAGCCTTTCGTACAGTGGTAAAATAACTACTGATACAAGAGGACATTGCTATAAAAGGTAAGCCAATTGCAATGTAAAATAATGGCTTAGAAGAAACCATATTGTGTAAGCATTTATTTGTAATAAAATCAGAAAAAAGTAAAATTAGTCCACCTGCAGTTATTCCCAATAATAAGCTGAAAAATATACAAGTACGTATTGCCTTTATAGCTTGTTTATTTTTATTTAAGGCAAATTTTTCTGAAACAATAACAGTTACAGCAATGTTTAATCCAGATGTTGCAACAGTTATGAAAAATAGGTATACAGCCATTACTAAGCTGAATACACCAACCGCTTCTGAACCTATTTGATTTGATATGTATATATTGAAAATAAGTGCTGCAAATTTCATAAGTAGTGATGTACTTGTTAGTATGGCACCATTTATTAGAAATAGTTTACTTTTTTGTCTCAAATAAATTCACCTCTTTAATGAATATGCAGAAATTTAAAAATAATAACTGAACTGTAACAACTGACCACCAAGACTAGTGACAAATTTTAAAAAATAGTGTATTATTGTAAAAGCAATTGTAATTTAATTCAACTGCTAACAAGACTAATCTGTTAAAAATAATTTTGGCAGATTTCGTATTTTAAGGAAGGAAAATAAAAATGAAAAAAGAAAAAATAGTCCAAGAATTTAAGGACATAAAAGAACTAATATACAACTCAGCCAAAACATATGCAAACAATATAGCATTTATAGTAAAACACCAAGAAGGAAAAACTAAAACATACGAAAATATAACTTATAAAATGCTTTTAGAACAAATAAATGCATTAGGTACTAAATTATACAGTATGGGATTTAAAAATAAAAGAATAGCTATTTTGGGACGAAATAGCTATGAATGGGCACTAGGACACTTAACAAGTTTATTAGGCGGAATAGTATCAATTCCATTAGACAAAGATTTACAAATAGATGAACTAGAAAGCTCATTAATGAGAAGTAAAGCAGATGCAATATATTTTGACGAAAAATACATAGAAAAAATAGAAGAAATAAAAAACAGAAACAATACAAATGTAAAAGAATATATTTGTATGTCAAAACTAGCAGGATATAAAGATATAAATACATTAAAAGAGGAAGGACAAAAATTACTAGAAGAAGGAAACAAAGAATATATATCAGCAAAAATAGATGAAAATGCAATGAATATTTTGTTATTCACATCTGGAACAACATCAAAATCAAAAGCTGTAATGCTATCACAAAAAAATATTGCATCAAATGTATATGCAATGCAAAGAGTTGAAGACATTAGAAACATAGACTCAAATTTAGCATTTCTACCAATGCATCATATATTTGGTTCAACATGTCTAATCGTTATGTTAGCATGTGGTGCTAGGACATCATTCCCAGATGGATTAAGATATGTGGCACAAAACTTAAAAGAATATGAAGTATCTGTATTTGTTGGCGTACCACTATTGGTAGAAGCAATTTACAATAAAGTGGTAAAAGAAATTGATAAACAGGGAAAAACAAAACTTATAAAAAATGCTATAAGAGTTAGTAACTTCTTATTAAAATTCCATATAGATATTAGAAGAAAATTATTTAAACAGTTAATTGACCAATTAGGCGGAAAAATGAGATTTGTAATTTCAGGTGGAGCACCATTAGACCCTAAAATACAAAAAGGATTTATAGATTTAGGAATAAATGTAGCACAAGGATATGGTTTAACAGAAACATCACCAGTTATTGCAGCAGAAAATATGTACAAATCAAGAACAGGTTCAATAGGAGTTCCAATGGAAAATGTGACTGTTGAAATCGTAAATAAAGACGATAATGGTATAGGGGAGTTACGTGCAAAAGGACCAAATGTAATGCTTGGTTACTATGAAAACGAAGAAGAAACAAATAAAGTACTTAAAGATGGTTGGTTCTATACTGGAGATTTAGGTTATATTGATAAAGATGGCTTTATTTTTATAACAGGTAGACAAAAGAATATGATAGTTCTTAAAAATGGTAAAAAAATCTTCCCAGAGGAAATAGAAACACTAGTTAATAGAATAGATTTAATAGATGAATGCATGGTATTTGGAATGCCTGACGAAGTTGATAAAAATGATGTTAAACTTTCTGTTAAAGTTGTTTATAATAAAGATGAAGTAAAACAAAAATATGGCGATATTTCTTTTGATGAGATTAGGAATATTATTTGGGATAGAATTAAGAATGAGGTTAATACTACCGTTCCTAGATATAAACATATTATGAATATGATTTTGACTGATAAAGAGCTTATTAAGACTACTACTAAGAAAGTTAAGCGTAATGAAGAACTAAAAGAAATTTTGAAAAAATAAAAATGAAAACTCACGAATCCTAATAGAGAAATTCGTGAGTTTTCAAATTACAAGTTAGTTAATTCCTGATATTCTTTGGAATCTTCACCATACAGGGCGATAACAAATGAAACTCTTTCTTCGTTAAGTGGAAGATATTTAGCTTTCATTCCATTTAAAATGATAAAAGCCTGCCAGAATTTTACCGTTCCTCTACCTAATAAGTGTGTAGGTCTTTCAAGAAATTCATTACTGAAAGCCTTAATATTTTTGGGATTTCTATTAGTTAATGCAAATAAAAAGTTGTCTGATAATGCTTCAATAGGAACACCATCTAATACTGGAGTATTGTTTTCAATACACATTGCCCAGTAATATTCGGTTGTCCGATTTTTTTCAGGTGTTATTGACAAAAACTTATTTTCACCATGACAACTTTTGGCAAAGTATCTTGCACCAAGAGTGTAAAAATCTTGTGTTAATACATTTGGTTTTCTTTTAGCGACAGAATAGAACCAGCCATCAAGATAGTCAAAGCCTTCTCGTACATCTGATGGATTAGTCTCATAAATGTCATTAAAGTCGTCCGCTTCGAATATTGCTAACATTGCACATGAGACCATTTCTTCATCGATATACTCAATTGGCATAAATTCGAAGTCATTGAGAGGTCCCTTTAATGCATAGAAATCCGTTGCGATGTGGTTTTTAAAGAACTGTTTGTTAAAGCGATCAGGATGTGATTTTACATAATCAACAATTTCTTCATGAACATTTGATGTATTGTACAAATCTTCTGCTAATGCATGAATAAAAAAGTCATCTAATAAAAAACGACCTGGTACATCCTGTAATCCAATTTTTCCTTCTTTTATGCTTCTCACATAATTTTGCATAAGAGGATTACGGACAGGGATTTTTTTGCCCTGAGTGTATCCTTTGTCTTTTACCATTTTTTCAAAGTTCTTATAAGCCTGTAATTTTGTTACTTTTTCCATGTTTTTTCCTCCTTATTTTATATACATGAAATTGATAAAAAATGGAGGACATAAAACATGGTGCCCTCCATAATTATTGTAAGGGCTACTTCTATATTTAAGTCCTATATATATTATACTATATTTTACATAAAACTACAACTTTTTTGATTTTTCAATATTTTTTATTTATTTTTTCCACTTGGATATGGCTTAGATATATTTGTTAGACCTGACTTATAGAAACAAAGGATATTGTATTAAACACTACTATATATAGTCATTATGGAATGATTGTTGGATATGGTTATGGCCATGGTAATGTTGGTAGTTATGCATTGGGAATTTTTGAGGCGTATGGGCAGTATTTAAGCGCATTATCTGGTTCTGGAGATGGATATGGAGTTTCAGGAAATTTTCGAGATTTATATATATCAGGTAAGTGGAATATATTAGCAATAAGGTATAATGGAAAAGAGTTTTCTTTTTGGGCAAATGGTGAGAAGAAAGGTTTTAGTAGCAGTTCAACATTAAAGGGAGATATATTGTATATTGGTGGTTTTTCAAATGCAGGAACATCCTCAGTAGGAGTAAATTGGGGGTATGCAGATGGATATTATAGAAATTTAGCAATATATGATGGTGCTTTATCTGACGAAGAATTGACAAATTATAAATTTTAAAAATATTGTAAAAAAACTGTACCTAATATCAGGCACAGTTTTTTACAATATTATAGGCTGAATTTGTTTTCCATCTAAAGCAGACTCAATAGTCTTTATAAGATAATCAAAATCAAAAACAGCAGAACGTGGCTTAGTAATAGGATTATCTTGTCTAAAAGGAACGAAATAATAATTTTTTCTATTAAGTAAAGTACCAATATTAGAAGCATTACCACTTAAAGCATTATTAGTAGAAACAGCAATAACAACTGGTAAATTATTTCTTAAATGAGATTTTACAGCCATAGTAGCAGGAGTATCAATAATATCATTTGCAAGTTTAGACATTGTATTACCAGAACAAGGAGCAACTACCATAATATCTGTTAAATGTTTAGGACCAATTGGTTCCGCTTCTTGTATAGTATGAATAATCTTTTTGTTTGTAATTTCTTCAATTTCATTTATATAATCTTCGGCTTTTCCAAATTTAGTATCTAAGTTGTAAGCATTATAAGACATAATTGGAATAACCTCAGCACCCATTTTAACTAATTCTTTTATTTTAGGAATTGTTTTACTAAAAGTACAGAATGAACCTGTTAAAACAAATCCTATTTTTTTATGTTCCAATTCCAAAATCTACAAAACCTCCTTTCATTCGACATTTATATATTATATGAAATTTTATTTGTTTTTGTGGTAATAATATGTTATAATTTCAAAAAAAGGGATTTATAGGGACGTTCCTTGCAAAATATAATTATTAAAATCTTGAGTAAGTAAAACTTTAAAGAGTGTCCCTTTTTCCCTTTAAAAAGGGATTTTAAGGAACGTCCCTAAATCCCACAATTCAAACATAAAATGCAAAAGAAAGGATGATAAAAATGGAAGAAAAATATAACTGGAATTTAAAAGATATCTTCAAAAACGAAGAACAATTCAAAAAAGAAAAAGGAGAAATAGCAGACATATTAGAAAAAATTAAAACATATCAAGGAATACTATGTAATACATCAGACAACTTATATAATTGTTATAAACTATATGAGCAAGCACTAGAAAAATTTGAAAAAGTATATGCTTATGGAATGTTAAAATATCATTTAGACATGTCAAACCAAGAAGGAATAAAAATATTTAAAGAAGTAGAAGGAATTGGAACAGAATTTAGTGTTGCAACATCATTTATGACACCAGAAATAACATATGCAGATGAAAACACAATAAAAGAGTATATCAAAGAAGAAAGATTTAAAGGATATGAAAGAGATATTAAGGATATACTTAATGAGAAAAAACATGTACTAAGTAAAGAAGAGGAAAATATACTTGCTAACTTTTCAGAAATAATATCAGCTCCAGAAAATACATTTGATACACTAACAAATGCAGAGTTTAAATTTGGAACTTTAATAGATGAAAATGGTAAAGAAGTAGAAATGACAGATAGTACATATACATTATTCCTAAAAAATAAAGATAGAAATGTAAGAAAACAAGCTTTTAATTTAATGTACAAAAAATATAGTGAGTTTATAAATACAATTACAGAAATGTATATTTCAAATGTAAAAGCAAAAGCTACAACTGCAAAGTTAAGAAAATACAATTCAAGTTTAGAGGAAGCTGTTGAACATGATGATGCAAGTCTTAAAGTATATGAAAGCTTAATAGAAGCTATAGATGAAGATATTTCAGTAAATTATGATTTTATAAAATTAAAGAAACAAATGTTAAAATTAGATGAGATGCATATGTATGATTTATATGTAAATCCATGTGAACAAGGAAAAAATGAAATAACATTTGAAGATGCAAAACAAGAAGTATTAAATGCATTACAAATATTAGGTAAAGAGTATATAAACAAGTTAGAAGAGGCTTTTGATAATAGATGGATAGATGTATATGCAAAGCCAAATAAAAGATGTGGAGCATATAGTATGGGAGTATATGGAGTACATCCATTTGTATTGACTAATTTTGTAAATAGTAAGAGAGATATAAGCACTATTGCACATGAGTTAGGCCATAGTATGCATTCATATTATTCAAATAGAGAACAAAATGTTATAAATGCTGATTATACAATAATGGTTGCAGAAGTAGCATCAACTGTTAATGAAATATTATTAAGTGATTATCAAATCAAAAATGAAAAAGATAATAAGAAAAAAGCAGAACTAATATATGAATTATTAGAAAATATGAGAGCTACATTTTTTAGACAAGCTATGTTTGCTGAATTTGAAAAAATTGTTCATGAAAAAGTTGAAAATAATGTTATGCTTTCAGCTGATGATTTAAATGATATATATTATAAATTAAACCAAAAATACTTTGGAAATGATATTGTTATTGATGAACAAATCAAATATGAATGGGCTAGAATTCCTCATTTTTATAGTGATTTTTATGTATATAAATATTCTACAGGAGTTTCTGCTGCTATAGCTATTGCAACTAAAATTTTGAATAAAGAACCAAGTTTTGTTGAAAGATATATAGAAATGCTAAAACAAGGATGTTCTAAAAAATCAATTGATTTGCTTAAAATGGTTGATGTAGATTTAGAAAGCAAAGATACATATAAGAGTGCTATAGAATTTTATAATAAGAAGATAAAAGAACTAAAAAATTTATTATAAAATATAATGGAGTGAAAATAAGTTATGAAAGAAAATGAAATAAAAAATGTAATAGAAAAAAGCAATAAAGAAGCGGAAATAAAAAATACAGTAAAAAAAAGCAATAAAGAAGCGGAAATAGATAATAAATTGGAGCAAACAAATACTAAAGCTACAAATCAAAAGAAGAAATTTAAAATTATGGGGTTGTCAGTATGGAGAATACTGGCATACTTCATAATATATAGTGTAGTAGGATATATAATAGAAACAATATTTGGAATAATTACAAAAGGAACATGGGAAAGTAGACAGAGTTTTTTATATGGACCATTTTGCGCAATATATGGACTTGGAGCAGCAATAATGATAATGTTCTTACATAAATATTCAAAAAACTATACACGACTATTCATTGGAGGTTTTATAGTTGGTTCAATTGTTGAATATCTGGTTAGTTGGATTGGAGAGATGTTATTAGGTGTAAAATGGTGGGACTATTCAGACATGCCACTTAATATTAATGGAAGAATATGTGTTTATTTTTCAATATTTTGGGGATTTTTAGCATTATACCTAATTGCATCATTTAATCCTAGAATAGACAGACTAATAAATTGGATAAAAAGCAAACTTTCTGTTAAAGCATTAAAAGTACTTACAACAACTGTTATAATATTGTTACTTATTGATTGTATTGCAACAGGAATAGCATTATCAGTCTTCTTAGTAAGAATGGTACATAATTATGATTTAAATGTACCAAACAAAGAAATAATTATGCAAAAATATGATGATATTTATAGCAATCAAAAACTAACAAATTTTATTTATAAATATTGGGGAGACAAGAAAATGCTAAAAACTTTTCCAAATTTAAAGGTTCAAGATAGCTATGGAAACATGGTATATATGGACGGACTATTGAATGATATAAAACCGTATTATTATAGATTTAATTTTAAAAAATAGAATGTTACAGTTTACAAATTTTTTAAAGCTGTGAACTGTAACGATAAAATAAAAAAGACGAACATTTTTTCTAAAAACTATTGACAAGGAATAAATGTTCGTATATAATTATCTCATAAAGCAAACAAATATTCTTAATACGAATTGGAGGTAATTATAATGAGAATAGTAAATAAAACCAAATTTATAAGAAGTAATGTAATATTAGCAATTTTAATAGGTTCAATAGTAATTTTTGCGACTAACGCATATTCAAATGTAGAAATAAAATATAAAGAAGAATATGTGTGTGCTGGAGATACATTGTGGTCAATAGCTCAAGAAGAATTAGAAAATAATAAATACTTTGAAGGCAAAGATATAAGATATGTTGTTAATGAATTAAAAGAAGTAAATAATTTAGCAAATGCAAACTTAAATGAAGGAGACAAATTAAAAATTCCCAGTTTTTAGAGGAAAACGTTGAATTATGTATTAAAACATTGTATAATCTATATAGCAACTTAAAAGGTTTGTATCAATAAGGAGGTATTTTAATGAGGAATAAAATTATACCGTTTAATAAAAACTTCCATAAAAGCGCCAGTTCAAACCGGTATGAGTTAAAAGCTCAAATTTCAGTTTATATTTCAAGAAACAATGATAGATATGATATTGATTGGTCTTCCCCAGACAATATTTCTTATCAAAGAATATATGAAATTCTAAGTAAGATTTTTGAAGATATCACTAAAGAAGTATCAACAATTGAATATAAAAAGGAAGATATTTATTCAATAGAATTTTCTCTGTTATACTACGAAAAAGATGATAATACTATAAAATATATTTGTAGTACACCAAATATATCTAAAGAAAAGCTTGCTGAATACTTATGGGTTTCATTAAGTACATATAAACTGAAAGAAGAAGGTGCCCTTTAATAGGGGTACCTTTTTAATCATCAAAATTTGCTAATGGATTACTTTCAATAGCATTTCTTGCTTGTTGATTGGCAACATGGGTATAAATTTCTGTAGTAGAAATACTTTCATGCCCTAAGACTTCCTGTAAAGCCCTTATATCAACTTTTCCATATTGGTACATTAATGTAGCAGCAGTATGTCTTAATTTATGCGTTGAATATTTTTTTGTATCAAGCCCAGCAGCCATAAGTTCCTTATCAACAATATGTTGAACCGTTCTTTTACTAATACGTTCGCGTCTTTCACTTAAAAACAGAGCTTTTCTTGAATTTAATTTATCTGTCTTAATACCATCTTTCGGCCTAACCTCTAAATAATTTCCAATGGCTCTTACACAGGCTTTATTTAGATAAATTGTTCTTTCTTTATTACCTTTACCAATAACAGTCATTTTATTTTCAGAAAAATCTATATCATTTATATTTATTCCAACTAATTCAGACAAACGCATACCACAATTTAAAAATAGTGTGATAATAGCATAATCTCTTTGATAATTTCTATTATCTTCATTTTCTGTAACTTCTAAAAGTTTTTGACTATCTTCTAAACTTAAATATTTTGGAAGACGCCTATCTAATTTTGGAGTTTCCAAATTTTGAGCTGGATTATTTTCAATTAAATTTGCTTTAGCACATAAATAATTAAAGAAAACTCTAATACTTGATACTTTTCGTGCACGAGTTGCGGCTTTGCTGTGGTATGTAGTAGTTAAATAGCTTAAAAAAGCATGAATATCGTCTAATTTGATTTTTTTTATAGTATTTAAATCAACATCTTTAATTTCTATTTTTGAAAAATCTTCTTCAGTTGTTAAACCAAAGTGCATTTTTATAAACTTTAAAAATGTTGCTAAATCATAGTTATATTCTTTAACAGTGTTAGGTGATTTATTTAAAATTGTCATTGTATAGTCTAAAAATGAGTTTAAGTATTCTGGGTTATCTTCATGATTTATCATATGTTTCACACTCCATTCATTGATATTATATAATAAAATTTATTAAAATGGAATAATTTGTTTATTAATTTTTAAAAATATGTTATAATTTTGTTACTGAACTGTAACATAATTTTGATTGAAAAAATTTGAGAGGTAGATAAATGAAAAGTAAGCATTCAAAAGAAAGAAGAAATATAATAAAGATACCAAAAAAAGATAATAAAAAAAGAATAAAACAAAATAGAAAAACAGATAACATTCAAAATATAATAAATAATTCTAATAATCAAAAATTTGAAAAAGCTGATAGAAGAAGGCAAACAAAAACCCCAGAACAAATAAAAAGAAAAAAGAAAATAAATCTAGTAATATTATCACTTATTATTGCTTTAATTTTAATTTTTGGAATACGTACAGCTGTATCAGCAAATAGATGGAAAAGCTTAGTACAGGAAATGTCAAAAAATGAAAATTCAATTGTTAAAGATACAGATGGGAAAACTATAGCGGAAATAGGAAGCGAAAAAGCAAAAAATAAAATTTCTGCATCAGAAATTCCAAGCAATTTAAAGAATGCGTATGTAGCAATAGAAGATGAAAGATTTTATAAGCACCATGGGGTAGATGTAAAAAGAACAAGCGCTGCAATAGTATCATATGTATTTCACCGTGGTTCATCATCATTTGGAGGAAGTAGTATAACACAACAAGTTGTCAAAAACTTAACGGGAGATTCTTCAAGTAAGATTTCTAGAAAGGTAAACGAGTGGGGGAAAGCATTAATACTTGAATCTTTTATGAATAAAAATGAAATATTAGCTTTATATTTAAATATAATCTATGTAGGACCAAATGTTTATGGAATTGAAACAGGTGCAAACTATTATTTTAATAAATCGGTAAGTGACTTATCATTAGAGGAATGTGCATTTTTGGCTGGTATTAATAATTCGCCAAATTCCTATAATCCTTATGGTGACAAGGATAATACAGAAAAGATTAAAACCAGAACAAAAACTGTTTTGTCAAAAATGTTGAAACTTAAATATATTAATGAAGATGAATATAATACAGCTGTTGCAAATGTTGACAATGGTTTAAAATTTAAAAAAGGAAAAATCGAAACAGATGATGCAGTTTATTCATATCATACAGATGCATTAATATCACAATTGATAGATGACATTGCAGATAAAAAGAAAATTACAAAAACATTTGCTACAAATTATGTAACTATGGCAGGTCTTACAATTTATAGTACTCAAAATACATCTGTTCAAAATCAAATGGAAAAAGAATTTGAAAAAACTAAATATCAACTTGCATCAAAAACAGGAGGAGACTCTTCACAAGCTGCTATGGTAATAATAGACCATAAAACAGGGCAGGTTGTAGGCTGTGTAGGCGGACTTGGTAAAAAAACAACATCAAGAGGATTAAATCGTGCAACACAATCAATTAGACAAACTGGTTCATGTATAAAACCGATAGCTGTTTTAGTGCCAGGAATTGCAAAAAAAGAGTTTACAGGATCAACAATATTTGCAGATGAACAAACAATATTTGCTGATGGATACAAACCTGAAAATTATAGTAAATATCTTGGAAATATAACAGTAAGAAGGGCCCTAGAATCTTCTCAAAATATTCCTTTTGTAGAAATGATGGAAAAAATAGGACCTAAAACGTCTATGAAATATCTTGAAAAAATGGGAATTACAACACTTAGCCAAAAAGATGAAAATTTAGCACTTGCATTAGGTGGGTTAGACAAAGGAATAAGCCCATTACAAATGGCTGGGGCATATGCAACAATTGCGAATGACGGAGAATATATAGAACCAACATTTTATACAAAAGCTGAGACATCAAATAAAAAAGTTATTGTAGAAGTAAAGCAGAAGAAGAAAAGAGTATTTTCAAAAGAAGTTGCTTACATAGTAAAAGAATTATTAACAGAACCTGTAAAAGGAAGCTATGGAACAGCAACATATTGCTCAATTTCTGGAATGGATGTTGCTGCAAAAACAGGAACAACAGATGATAATTATGATAGATGGCTTTGCGGATTTACACCATATTATACAGGTGTTACATGGTATGGATATGACAAAAATGAGTCCATCAATTATAACGGCAAAAAAAATCCAGCAGGAATTTTATGGGCTAATATTATGAGTAGAGTACATTCAAATTTACAAAGTGCAAAATTTGATAAGCCATCATCGGTTTTGAAAGTAACTGTTTGTGCTGAAACTGGTAGAAAAGCCAATACTGGTTGTCCAAATACTTATGACGAATATTTTTTAATTGGTACAAAACCAACAACATGTACAAAACATGCCGGAACTGAAATAACTGATGGTAATACATCTAATAAAAATACAAACAATACCCATTCTGGTGCTGATTCATTTGATACTACAACAAAAGATGATTTGGATGTTCCAACAACTACAGTGAAAGAAGAAAATACAAATTCTAATGGAAATACAAATACTAATAAGACGAATAACAGCAGTGCCGGTACAAAACATGATAATAATGGCAATTCTAATACTAAACCAAATGCCACAAACACAACAGATGCAAGTGATAATAAACATGAATCAACATCAACAAACACCAATAAAAATACTACTAATACATCTTCGTCAACATCAAGTGAAAATAAGAAAAATGAAAATACAACATCTTCAAAAAATGATGTAAATCAAAATAAAAGTAAAGTTGAATAAAATAAACAATAGCAGATTTGTGTGTGCGAACAAAAATGTAGCTTTTAAATCAAAGACAATTATTTCTGCTATTTGTTTTAGTAATTTTAAGATAGAAAGGGAGAAAAAATGGAAATAGCAAAAACAATTATTAACAGTTTTGAATTCCAAACAATTATAAAATTGTTATTAGGGATTATATTAGCAGGAATTATAGGATTAGAAAGATCATCTTGGAGCAAACCGGCAGGATTTAGAACACATGCTTTAGTTGGAATAAGTGCTGTTCTAGTTATGATTTGTGGTGAATATATGTCAAAATCATTTGGCGTAGATTCATCAAGAATTCCAGCACAATTATTATCAGGAATAGGTTTTTTAGGTGCTGGTACAATTTTAAGAGATGGATTTAATGTTAAAGGATTAACAACAGCATCAACACTTCTTGCAGTTACTTGTATTGGACTATGTATAGGAGCAGGATATTATTTGTGTGGAATAATTGCAACTGCATTGGTTTATATAATTTTGTCTTATTCATATTTAATTTCAGATAAAATTGAACATTATAATATGTTAGAACTAGAAATTGAACTTGAAAAGCAAGATCAAGATACTTTACAAAAAATTAAAAAAATGCTTGAGGATAATGAAATTGTTGTTACAGAATTAGATATGTCTAAGTATAAAAATAATATAATTAAAATTATTGGTAAAGATAAAAAGAAATCTGAACATTCTTTTGTTACTGAATTGATTAGCTTTGATAATGTTATTAAGGTTGAACAAAACTAAAAATAGGGAGATAATTGAAATGGAAAGCCAAATATCGTTAGAACAAATTAAAAATTATTGTATTTATTATAAGATAAAACAAAATTAAGAAATATAGAAATATTAAGAGGTAGAAGAATGAAAATATTAATTGCAGGATTTAAAGGAGATGATAACTCCGCAAAAATACTATTAGATTATATAAAAAAAATATGTAATGTAGATATTTTATATTTGGAAAATGATTTTGAAATAAGTAGTAAACAAATAGAAGAAAAGTTATTGGAAAATTATGATAATGTCTTGATTTTTGGTCAAAAACCAAATACTACAAATATTTACCTTGAAAATAATGCTATTCTAGAAGAAACAAAATTAGTAACAGATTATTATTATAGTGCTTTAAAAGAAAAATTAGAACAATATACTTACCAAGTAATGAGTTCATATGACGCTGGAAAATATTTATGTAACAATGTATTTTTTAGAGCATTAGATTTTAAACAAAAAAATAATTTAAAATCAAAAATTGCTTTTATACATATTCCAACTATTAATAACATCGGAGATATGAACATTTTATCAAGCTCTATAAAAAATTATATTGAAACTTTATAAATTTGCCTTAGCAGATTTTGAAGAGACTTTTAAAGATTTGAATAAAAATGAGTAGAGTAGGGGATAGCTATATTTTTAATGTTATAAATTTACATTTAATATATTTTATGTATTAAATATAAAAAAATATAGAAAAATTTTGTGCAAAGTTTTTGCAAAATAGAATTTAGATTTCTAATTTAAAATTTTTAAAATAAAAATAAAATTAGAAAAAAATATTGTGTTTTAAAATTTAAAAAATTATAAATTAAAGATTTTAAATTTAAAGAATTTTTTATTAACGAACATTTGTTAATAATGTTTGTAAATAATTTTATATTATAATTTTATAAAATAATTTAATAAATTTTTTTATAAATATTATATAATTTTAGATTACAAATCCATAATATAATTTTGCAATTATAACACGCTAAAATCGATTTTAAGGCATTTTTATATTTAATTAAACAAGTTATATGTTTATGATTAGATATGCTAATTTATAAATCTAGTGTTTATTATATAATTTTTAGTAGAAATGCTGATTTTTAGACATTTATTAAAAATGCTCGAAAAAGGCTAAAAAAGCGACGCACGAGAATCGATTTTAAGGCGTTTTTATTTTTCAGACATATAACTTGTTGCTTGAATAATTGAGCAAAATATTGAAATATGAGGATTTGTGAAATTTTTATAAAAATAATCTAAAGTTATATAAATTTTTTTAAAATATGTGGTTACAATAATGAAAAAAAATCCAACCAAGAATAATTAAAAATAATTAAGTTAGTTGTTAGAATAAACAGCTTAAATACTAGTAATAGCAAGGAATTGCAAGATTTTGTGGGTAGGACCATATATGTATGGTTTTATATTTTGTTCCTACTCCTTTTTGCACAAAACTTTGATTTTGCGCAATGTTTCATATTCCTTTTTTTACACTTTTCCATATCTATTTCTACCTCTCTTCTATTGTTTATTTATTTGTAATATTTGCTAAAGTATTTTGATTTACTTGTTGTAATTTATCTTTTATCTTTTCCAAGTCATTGTATATTCTATTTCATTTGTATTTTTATCTATATTTTCACTTATAATTATAAAGTTATTTTTTTCGTAAAACTTAATAGCACTTTCATTTTTTATATACACTTAACATTAGAGTATTCTTATTTTTTTATTTTATCTAATAAAGATGTCCCTATTCCACTATGCTGATTATTTATATCTACAAAAATCCCCTCAATATAATTATTATTTACACCTACAAAGCCTACAATTTGTTCATCTAAAATATAAACATATATATCTGCTTTTGGTAGAATTTCTTTTATATATCCATAATTATCTTTCCAATATTCTTTTGTAATGAAATTGTGAGTTCTTATATTTTCATTTTTCCATATTTCCATTACAGCATTTATATCTTTCTTTTAAAATTTTCTTATTATGTTTCTATCCCCTTTTATTGTAAGTTGTTTATTTGATTTTTTTACTATACAATAAGTATTAAAAATATTACTCTTTTGACATTTCTCTCTGAATCCACAGCTTTTGTTTTTTCCATAAAATCACTGCCTTTTATTATTTATGTCACAAAAGTAAATAATATTAACTAACTATCTGCTCTAAAAATTGTAATTTGTTATTAAATTTTTATTTATTGTCATTAATCTTTTTGATTAAATAATTTATAATACTATATATTAAATAAATTACTTGATATAGGGGAATAAACCAAAATAATTCATCGGTTATAAAAATTAGTAATATTGATTATTTAGAATCAAATAAATTAGTATTAATAGATGATGAAATGAATAGGGTTTGTCTAGGAATAAAAACTAATAAGTGCTACTTTAAAGTTGATTTTAAATTTAAAGTATTAAATTATAAAAATATATTTTTGGGAGTTGTATTATTAAAATTAGATAGCAATTTTTTGCATTGCTATATTAATCTGAATAATTTATAACATAAAGAATTATTGAAAAAATTATTGGTTCCAAATTATCTTAATTTAGTCTTATTTAATAATTCTGATTATAATAAAGTTTATAAAATTACTAATGATTTAAGTTATAATTTTTTGTTTAATGTTCCTAGAATTTTAGATAATAAATTAAATTTTAATATTAATGATGTTATATGCAAATTAGATAAATTGTATTTTCCAGAACTTTTATGGAATAGTTAAAAGTAGAAGTCATCACTTCTACTTTTTTATATATACTAACGACAATATACTATTTAAAATTATTAGTTATAATATTTTATTTTTAATCTATTTTTCAGCATTTATATCATATGTAATAAGTATATCTTTTCTTCTATAAACAGCAAAAATCAAAGCTAAACACATCATATTAACAATCAATTCTCCAGAACCATAAGTAACAAAAGGAAGATTAAAACTAGCATCAAAAATCAAATTAAAATTCATCAAAATATTAAATACACTTTGCAAAATAAACATACAACCAATTCCTAAAATTATTAAACCACCATACTTTTCTTTAATCTTAAATGAATTAATTACCATCTTTATAGAGAAAGCAAAAATAGTAATAATCAAAACAACAGTTGGTATCCAACCAAAATGAGCTAATATTGATATAATTTCATTACCTCCAAATCCATCAAATAAATATATAGCATCACTCATATTTCCTGCTTCACCAAATTTTTGTGCTGACTCAATTATTTCTTTTCTGTTTAATGCTCTCCATCCTTCTGTTTCTTTATATTCTTCCGGTTTATATACTGAAATAAATTTATCCAAAACATATGGATTTTCTAAAATTTCAATTAAAACCAATAATGTACCAACTATTATAGGTATTCCCCACAAAATTAATATATGTTTTCTCTTGTTTTCACTCTCACTTGCTATCTTTTTTGTAGCCAAAATTAAATATGTAATTGCTAACACTATTACTGATGATGATGAAGGAATTAAGTTTAACATTAGTAATGATATCAAACTTAAAACAACTAATTTTAGAACATTTGCATTTATTTTAATATTTTTCTCTTTAAATAATTTGGTTAGTTTATTTTCTCCATTTATATTTTCTAAAAATCCAATAAAAGCAAGAATATATAATGGTATAGCTATTGTATTTGACCTTATGCTATAATTTCCTATTCTTAAAAAATTTATGCCGCTAACTGATATTCCAAATAAAAAAGCTAATATTATTACTACAGTTGCAATTATATATAAAATTAATGTTTTATTTTTAATTTTTTTATAATCACAAAAATATATTATTATACCTATTGCAAAACTAAGCCCTACAAAACATACATATTTTATCATATAGTTTGTTGTAATATATTCGTTTACTCCTTCTTTCATATACTGCATCATTTCTGTATGTTCATTTTCTGTAATTATGTACGAAATTACAAAGCCAAAAATCAATAAAACAGCTAATATTATTAACAATTTCCAATCTAATCTGGGCCTATGTATCTTATTTAGTTCCTTGCCAATAATTTCTGCATTTCCCATTTGTGCAATTGCTTTTTCTTCCGCTTCTTTTTCCTGCATTCCTTCTTCAATATAATTTTCTTTTGATTCTTCTATGTGATTTTCTAGTTCTTCTGATATACTATTTCTTATTGGTTTATATTTTATTTGTTCACATACAGTATTTAAAAATTCTTTAGTTTGCAAATGAAACACCTCCTAATACTTGATTTATTCCATTGCTAAAAATTTTCCATTCTTCTTTTTTCTCTTTTAATTGATTTTTTCCTTTTTCAGTTATTGCGTAATATTTTCTTTTCTTTGTAGTTGTTTCGTCCCAATATGATGTTATAAATCCGTTTTCTTCTAGTCCATGTAATATTGGATATAGTGTTCCTTCTTTAAGTTCAAATACATTCTCTGATTTTTCTTTTAATTTTTTTATCATCTCATATCCATACATGTTTTGATTTTTTAATAAGTCCAATACTAGCATTGTTGTGCTTCCTTTTAGTAATTCTTTACTAATTTTCACTTTTATCCCCTCCTTTAAATTAGATATACCTAGATATTCTATGTATTTTTTACATTGTATATCTAGGTATTGTTTTTGTCAATAGTTTTTTAATTATTATCTATTTTTTTCTTCCCAATAAGATTCATCTGCTCCACCTACAACTTCGCCTGTTGTAACATCAACAAAAATTGACTTTGAGTTATATTTCTTATCATTATCAGAATCAGACTCACCTTGTTTATAATGAATATTAACTGTCCATACCTTTCTTGCTCTATTTTCAGCTGTTCTATATTGAGGATAAGTTAAGGTTGTTCCATCTTCAAGTTTTTCTTGTTTAAAGTCAGGATATTTTCCTCCATTTTGTTCTAATAAATAAATCCATGAATTTACTTGTCTAATTTCTAGGTTAGTAATTGTAAAATCAACCTCATTATTAGTTATTTTTTTATCTTCTTCTAAAGCAATTTTTTTTGCATCTTCTTTTGAAATTACAATTTCATTATTACTAAATTCGATATTTTCATTTTTTATGTATACACTATATAATAAAATCTTACCGTCTTTAATTCCAAAATACATTTCTACTCTTTCAAAGTAATTGAATGCACCATCATATGTTTTTGCATATGTTATAAGCCAAGTGTTAGGATTTTCTCCGTCATATTTTTCATCTGGTCCACCTTCAATTTGTTTTAATTTATATTCATTTTCCTTTAATCCAAATAATTTATATATTTCTTCACTTTTTTCTATTGCTTCTTCTTTTGATATTGGATCAGATATAATTTCTTTAGTCCATAAATCTTCATCACATATTCCAACACATTTTCCATTTTCTGCATTTATATATACCTGAATCCCTTTATTAAGATTTTTATCTGTTGCAAAAAAATAAGACAATTTTGCACCCATTATATAATTTTTCTTCAATTCTTTAACTGCAAATTCTTGATTTTCATATCCAAATTTATTTAAAATATTATTTGCATTTACAGCAGCCTGTTCCATATCTACTGCTTTTTCTTCATCTTCTTGTGTTACTTCTTGTGAGCCTTGAATTTCTGCACATTCTTCTAATATCTCATTATATGATTCATACTTTTTAGGTTCTTTAAAAACTTTTTCTATTACTTTACTGCTAGCAAAAGCAACTCCAGTCAATGACATTAGTACACATGCTGCTATCCCTATATTTTTAAATACAAATTTTTCTTTTTTATTCATAACTTTTTTCTCCTCATTTTTTATTTGAGATATAGCTATTTTCATTTTTAATTTTTCTTTTATTTCGTCATTCATATTTAAAAACCTCCTTTTCTTAATTCTTGTTTGATTTTCTTTCGTATTCTATGTAATCTTGTTTTTACATTTACTTCTGTTATTTTTAATTCTTTAGCTATATCTTTTATTGATTTGTTTGAATAATAAAACATTTTTATAATCTTAATATCCATTTCTTTTAGATTATTTATTTTATTGTATATTTCACTTATTTCTTCTCTTTCTTGTGAATAAGTTTCTTCATAACTATATTCAATTAAATTTACACATTGTTCTATATCTATGTTATATTTTAATGTTTTTAGTTTTTCTTTTACTAAATTTCTAGCAATTCCTGCCATATATGAATCCAAAGAATTAATTTTAAAATTCTCACTATGTCTTTTCCATAATACAAAAAATGTATCTAATATTATTTCTTCCTTGTCTTCTTCAGTTAAATTATTTCCAACCATGTTTTGTATTATTTTTCTTATATATGGTGTATAGTCATCTACAATTTTGTCTAAATCAATTCTTTTATTTATAATATAATTTTTTAGTTCTTTTTTCTCTTTCACATTATTGCTCCTTTATAAGATATCTTACATCTTTATAGTGGTAAAAAATATAAAAAGGTTACACTTTTATTTTTATTTTATCATATTTTTACAAAAGAAATAAAACTAGGCTTTTACTTTTTTTAAGCAATTACCTAGTTTTATAAAATTGCATCTCAATTATAACTTGTAAGTTGTCGCTATAGTTCAAATCAGTACAAGTTTTATCTAATTTAAATTTTCTTGCAAAAAGAGTTTAATTCAACACTGAATTAAACTCTTAAATCATTTCTTATTCTTCTATTTTTTCAAAAAATTCTTTTCCAAGACCGCATAAAGGACATACCCAATCAGCTGGTAAATCTTCAAATTTTACTGTTTCTACATTATCATCATAAATATATCCACAAGCTGTACATTTATATTTCATATCACAAACCTCCTTTTTATTTTTTTATTAAATCATCTGCCATTTCAAATAATTGTAAACAATTTTCTTTTGAAAGTCTAGATTTAATTGTAACTACTGGTTCTATTATATCTATATTTTTCATTGTACTCAATATCTCTTTCATACATTTAGCAGAATTTGGAGCCCAAGTTCCATTTTCAATCAGTCCAACAATCTTATTTTGATAATTTTTTTCTTTTAAATTCAATAATAAGTTCCTCATTGGAGTAAATATTTCCATATTGTACGTTGAAGAAGCGAATACAACTTTACCATATCTAAATGCATCTTCTACTGCTTCTGACCAATCTTCTTTTGATAAATCAACTAAAACAACATTTCTTTCGCCTTTTTCTTCTAAAATCTCCTTTAATTTTTCACAAGCACTATATGTATTTCCATGAATTGATGCACAAGCTATATACACTCCTTCGCTTTCTGTTTTATAACTACTCCAAATATTGTATTTTTCAATATAATGTTCCAAATTTTCTTTTAACGTTGGCCCGTGTAAAGGACAAATCTTTTCTATATCTAAATTCATAACTTTTTTTAATAGTGTTTGTACTTGCATACCATATTTTCCAACTATATTAAAATAATATCTTCTGGCTTCACAATCCCAATCTTCTATGGTGTCTAATGTTCCAAATTTACCAAATGCATCTGCTGAAAATAATGTTTTTTCTTTTTCTTCATATGTCACCATTACCTCTGGCCAATGTACCATTGGTGCCATAATAAATTTCAATTTATGATTTCCTAAGTCTAAAATATCCCCTTCTTTTACTTCAATTTTTCTTGAATCTAAATCTTGTATTTCGAAAAATTGTGGTAAAAAGGTAAAAGTTTTTGAATTTCCAACTAACTTTATATTTGGATATTTTTTTATTAAAGTATCTATATTGTAAGCGTGGTCTGGCTCCAGATGTGAAATAACTAAATAATCTGGATTTCTACCATTTAATACTTTCTCTAAATTTTTAAGCCATTGACTAGTTTTTCTTTTATCAATTGTATCCATTATTGCAATTTTTTTATCAATTATTATATATGAATTATATGATACTCCATTTGGAACGTCATATTGATTTTCAAATAATTCTATATCTTTATCATCAGCTCCAATATATATGATATCATTAGAAATACTAATATCTCTCATTTTTAATCACATTCCTTCCTAGTTACAAACCTGATTGAAAAAAATTAATTATCCTTCAACCTTAATTATATATATTTATTCAATATCTTTTGCCCAAAGTCCATGTTTATTACAAAAAGAATAAATCTTGCTTCCTTTAACATATGGAAATATTGCACTTGCTTTTTCATTTGGCAATAAAAATTTCTTTATGATTTTGTTATTTGAAGACATTGCAATCCATTCTATAAAATGATCTTCTTCCATAACGTGGTTAACCGTGACAATTATTCGATTATCTATAACTTCATAATTTGGTACATGCTTTTCAAAAGCTGCATCTACACTATTGGGAACTAATTCTATCATTTCCTCTCCGCAACATTTAATACTACAATTATCACAGTTACAATCTTTTATAACTTCAATTAAAGTATTACATTTAGAACATTTTTTTATTACTAATTCTTTTTCCATAAATTTCCTCCATATCAATTTATTTTTATTATAATATAGCATAAGAATAGAAAATTAGCAACTAATTTTTGCTATATTTTCTTGCAGATAAGAATAGCTTCTAAAATTCAATCTTCACTTTCAAATTACTATTCTTTATTATATTTCTTTTATAACTCTACAAGGATTTCCAACTGCAATAACGTTTGATGAAATATCTTTTGTAACAACACTTCCTGCCCCTATTACAACATTATCTCCTATGCTTACTCCTGGAAGTACAGTTACATTTCCACCTATCCAAACATTATTACCAACTTTAATTGGTTTTGCATATTCTAATCCTTTATTTCTTTCTTTATAGTCTAAAGGGTGTCCAGCTGTGTAAAATGCACAATTAGGAGCAACAAAAACATTGTCTCCAAATTTAACTTTGTTTCCATCTAATATAACTAAATTATGATTAGCATAAAAATTTTTTCCAATTTCTATATTATATCCATAATCACATATAAAAGGCTGTTCAATATAAAAAGTTTCTTTATATTTTCCCAAAATTTCTTTTAATAATTTTATTCTACCTTCTATATTAGATGGCTTAATATTATTATATTCAAAACATTTATCTTTAACTTCAATTCTTTCTTTTATAAGTTCTTCATCATAGTTAGCATTATATATTTCTCCTGCTAACATTTTCTCTTTTTCAGTCATATATTGTTCCTCCAATCATAACAAAAAATTACTATTTGCATTTATCTTTACTTTGTCAATTGATAACTTTGTTCTATCAATTCTTTTACTAAATCCTCGTCCACCTTTTCATCTATAATAATTGTATTCCAATGTTCCTTATTCATGTGATAAGCAGGTATTATACAATCATAAGTATTTCTCAATATATCAGAATAATTTGGATCTGTCTTAACATTAAGGTATAACTTATTATTTACATTCATTAATAATGCAAACCATTTTTTATCTTTACAATGTTTCATCGTTATAGATTCGAAATCATCTGGAAAAGGACAATCCTTATATGTATTTTCTAATGTTAAACAATATTTTATTATTCCTTCTTTATTCATAACTAAATCCTTATTAACTTTTACACTATTTATTATTTAATTATCTGTAAACTATGTCATCTACTTTGTATCAATTAACAATTCCTTTGGGTTCTTTTTTAAACTACTTATAGATGATAACACTAAAGATATTATAAGTACCAAAGA